>NZ_PJJS01000046.1 GCF_002929845.1 Cryobacterium sp. M96 | reverse complement strand
CCAATTTGATCACCTTCCATGATGGTTGGTGGCCCTATTTTCAGTTGGCGTTTCTGGCCCTGTTTTCAGTTGGCGTTAACACAAATTGAAAGGCTCGCGCCAGCGGTCGAAGCGCTTTTCGACGCGACAGCGCGGTTGCCCTCGCAATTCATAGCCAGACATTCCTGGCAGGTGGGCGCGGCGAGCTTCTTCGTGGCCTACTTTGCTGGCTTAGTTTGGTCAGAGCTGGAGTCTGAACAGCCCAACGGCGATCACCTCCGCGCAGCTGGCAGTGACATCAGCGAGTTCGACGCGAGTTCGCGGCACACGCGAGTTTTCACGACAGTCAGGAGCCGTGGATCAAATGGGCCTTCTCGAGGCGCTTCATGCGGGTTGATTACAAAGAGCAAGCGGAGGCCGTAATTGCCAAACACGGCCTCGAACTATCCAAGGAGCGCTCACGCCGGGCGGAGGGGTGACGAATCCTTTAATGAGCAGGGTCTGAGACCCTTGCGTGTCAGTGCCAAGAAGATCGAGCTTGAACCCTATCTGGCAGGGTTTCTGTGGAGTTTGGAGATAAATGGCGGCGCCCTGTGAAGCTCGATGTCGCATTATCGGGCTTCGAGTCGTCTTACATCTCATGTGTTTCGACACACCGAGGTTACGAGACACCCCACACATGAATCTGACTGCATTTGGCGAATTGGGCGGTGCCTAGTGTCTCAAGGGTTGCCGGACGCAATCTCACCGCTGCCCTCATCACCTTGGTGAGCAGCAATGCTGCCGCGTCATGACCGCATCACCAGCCCTAACGGCGTGTGATTTCCGACCCCTGTTGTTGCTACCGCTCCGGGTCACCCCATGGGTAGGCTCGGCTCATGACCTCTGGAGCGGTAGTCAACACGTCGTCGCTCGGCAATGCCGTGCGGTTCGTCGACGTGCCCACCTCGCTGCCAATGAAGATCGGGATCTGGGGCCTTGCAATCATCGCGATCGGGTTCATCGCCGTGGTCCTCAGCGACCTGTTGGTTGGCGCAGATGGCCAGTTCGCCGATCGAATGTCGTTCCAACAAACAGGCCGGATCGGGCTGGTGGGGCTTGGAGTGCTTGTCGCCCTGATTTTCTTGGGCACCGCCGTATTCCAGCGCGCCAAGTTGCGAGCGGCAAAGGCGCTTCGACCCGACGCCTTTGTCTTCATGACGCAGCGCACCCCGGCACTCATCGACGCCCTGAAGACGATTGGGACCGACCGACCGCGACTGCGCCAGCACTTCGTGGTCACGCTCGGACCGAAAGGAATCGAGCTTTGGGGCCGCGGACGAACCGATGTCCCTCGAATGGCCCTGCCCTGGAACGACATTGATTACGCCCATCCCGGCCGACACATGGTCGAAATAGGAAATATCAGCGTCGCGGTTCTGGCCCTCCGCATTTTTCAGACTGTCGATGGGCGCCGGCTAGATCTACCGTTTCCGATTTTCGGTCCGCAAGGCATCAATCGCGCAGGAACTCATGATGCCAACAAGGTGCTCGATGCCTGCTCCCGCTATACGAGCATCGCCTGACCGACCGCAGCGACCTGAATCAGTCGCGGTTCCCGACAACAAATTCGGTAAACGAAAACATCAGCCAGTGCCCCGCTAGACGTTCCTTCGTGACACCCAACCTGGCAGGCCGAAATCGTTGAGTTTTCGACCCGAAGCCGCGGCGTTTCTGGTCTGCTGGAGACTAAGCGCTCGGGTTTGCCGATGCGTACCATCGGCAGGCTCCTAGAACGCGTCGGGTGCGACCGTCTTCGCGCCGACTTGCAGGGCCAGCGCCTCGAGTACGTGCGCGGGGGTCGTGGCGGCCTGGAGGGCGTCGCGGAAGGTGGGCTTTATCAGGGCGCGGGATAGCTGGGCGAGTACCTTCAGGTGCTCGGTTCCGGCCTCCGCCTCCGGGACGGCGATCATGAAGATCAGCGTGGCCTTGGAGCCGTCGGCTGAGTTCCAGTCGATGCCTTGCGTGCTGCGGGCGAAGGCGAGTACCGGGGCGGTTACACCGTCCGACTTTGCGTGGGGGATCGCGATGCCGTCGCCGATGCCCGTCGTGCCGTGCTTCTCGCGGGCGAGGGCGGCCTGGGTCACCAGGGTCTCGTCGGTGACGCGGCCGGTCTTGCTCATCAGGCCGGCGAGGGTGCTGATCATCGCATCCCGGTCGGTCTCTTCGACGTCGAGCACGATCGTGCGTTCGTCGATATAGTCGAGCACCGTCTTCTTCGCCGGGGGCATAGGCGACGATTCGGACTCGGACGCGACCGAGCCGATCGTGCCGGCATCCGCGTCCGATGGGCCCGTGGGCGCGGGGACAGGACCGGAAGCCCCGGCGGCGGTGCCCGTGGCCGCACCCGTCGCTGCAGCGTGGCGGGTCGACTTGCGCCCGGAAATGCCGAGCAGCAGCACCGAAACGAGGGCGGTGACGACGGCGCCGGTGAGCAAGGCCGCGAAGTACATCGGCACCCCGGAGACCGCACCGAAGACGGCGACGATTGGGCCACCGTGCGGTACGGAGTTGGTGACCCCGAACAGGGCGGCAATGCCTCCGGCCATGGCGCCACCGATCATGTTCGCCGGGATGACCTGCAGCGGCTTGGCCGCGGCGAGCGGAATCGCGCCCTCGGTGATGCCGAAGAATCCCAGGAACAGTGCGGCGATGCCGGCTTCACGCTCTGGTTTGGAAAAGTAGCGGCCGCGGATCAGGGTGGCCAAGCCCATCCCGAGCGGCGGGACGGCGATCGCGGCGGCGACCATGCCCATCGGGGCTGAGTTCCCCTCCGCGATCAATGCTCCACCAAAGAGGAATGCGGTCTTGTTGATCGGGCCGCCCATGTCGAAGGCGACCATGGCGCCGAGAATCAGGCCAAGCACGATCGCGCTGCCACCCTGCAGGCCGGTGAGGAACGTGGTCATGCTGGAGAAGACCCAGCTGATCGGCTGGCCGAGGGCGAGCACGAAGGCGCCGCCGACGATCACGGTGGTGAGCACGGGGATCACGAGGATCGGCATGATCGGCTTGATAAAGCGGTGCACGGGAATTTTCTTGATGCCGAGGGCGACGAAGCCGACCAGGAAACCGGTGATGATGCCGCCAATAAAGCCGGCGCCTGATTCGGAATTGTAGAAGGCCCCGGTCGTGGCGATCCAGCCACAGATCATGCCCGGTGCGAGCCCGGGTCGGTCGGCGATGGCGTAGGCGATGAAGCCAGAGAGGATCGGCACCATCAGGGTGAAACCGAGTCCGCCGATCTGGTTGAGCGTCAGCCAGAAACTGCCCTCCGGGATGACGAGCCCATTCGGGGTCGCCTCGCCGCCGAAGGAGAGCGAGATGGCGATCAGGAGCCCGCCGACCACAACGAACGGGATCATGTACGACACGCCGTTCATCAGTGCGCGGTACAGGGTGCTTCCGAAGTCGGCCTTGCCGCTGCTCGAGGGCGTGGCGTCCCGGCTGGAACTGTCGCCGACGGTGGACGGCTCGGCGGCGAGGGCTTCCCGGATCAGGGCGGCGGGGCGGTGAATGCCGTCGGCGACCCCGACGGAGACGATCCGCTTGCCCACGAAGCGCGAGGCATCGATCTTGGTGTCGGCCGCGATCACGATTGCGTCCGAACGGTCGATGTCGTCCTGGCTGAAGGTGCCTTCGACGCCGACCGAGCCGTGCGTCTCGACCTTCATCTCGTAGCCCAACTCAGCCGCTGCGCTCTCGAGCTTCTCGGCCGCCATGTAGGTGTGCGCTATGCCCGTGGGGCAGGCGGTGATCCCGAGAATCAAGAGTCTCGGTGGCACCGTGCTCGCTTCGAAGAGAGGTTGGGACATGGCTAAGCCGTCCTTCCGGGGCGAGGCCGACCGGAACTTCCGCGGACACCACAGCCCAAGTTCATAAGTTTAGCTAAGTTTATCACTGCCCCGAAAGTGGGTGCCTGCCTTAGCCCTTTGACCGGATGGAGCCCCTGAGGGCGAGTGCGTCCGTCGCAATCCGGGCCATCGACACGACGTCGCGCATCCATTGGCCCTGACCCCGCCGGCAGGCTTCACGCCAGGGGCCAGGGTGGAGTAGTCAGGCGATTATCGATCGCGTGCGGGCGTCTCCAACTCGGCCGGTTCCGGCGTTACCCGCAGGCCGCCTGGTGTGTTTGACAGACGCACCAATTCCTCGACCCAAGCACGGTTTAGGAGAGGTTCCCTATTGCCGAAAAAATCGAATTGAAGCGGAATCGTTGGGTGGATCCAAATGGTGCTGTGACCGTGTCCTGATGCCGCCGAGTATTCCCACGAAAACGTGAAACTTTCCCCTCGGCGTACCTTGGACAAAATGACGATCTTGAGGTGAGCGAGCACCCGGTCGTCGAAATCGACGGTGATCGACGGAGTCCCGTAGATAAATTTACCCATGAATGCTCCCAAGTCCGTTGTCGATTTCGTTAGCGACAAGGTTAAAGTCTTTGGCCGTCCGACCAGCGTCGCCTGTGGTTTCGACGGTGCCGGTAATACCGATCATCGGCATTTCAGGTAACGGGAAACGCGTCGCCTCATCTTCCTCCGTCATCCCTTCGACGTCGACATCGACGACGTCGAATTGACTGGTTGGGCTGAGAATTAGCGTGTGCACGGATGTCTCGTCGTTCTCGTCGAGCACGGTGACATCCACAGCCACACTATTGTCGCTTTCGGCCACTGAGGTGACGTAGTCGAGAAGCGTTGATGTGATGCTGTTGCTCGTGACAATGGAGCCGCCGATATATGTTATGCGCTTCATGCGGTGATGCTAGCTGATTGTTGTGCCCCGCGCACGCCGATGGTCCACCGGCGCAGGCCAGCGGGAGAAGGCTGGCCTCGCGAAAGGCTGCCCCGACGCCGGCGGGCCCTGGCGATTCCCGCGAGTGAAGGTTGGAGCCGTGCGGCGCTCCAGTCCATCCACAGGGCCGCTACTGACTGACGCGGTGGGCGAGTCACGCCAAGCTGTTTCGACTTTCGAGGATTGCTAGTTGTCATCACTGACAAGCGATGGACAGCAAGATCAGGATTATGACATGTAGATCAGGAACCTACAGGGTGTCAGGCGCCCGGCACCATATCGGCGAAGCGGGAGTAGTGGCCGTGGAACGCGACCGTGACGGTGCGCGTGGGGCCGTTACGGTGCTTGGCGACGATCAGGTCCGCCTCGCCGGCGCGCGGATTGTCCTTCTCGTACGCGCTCTCGCGGTGCAGCAGGATGACCATGTCGGCGTCCTGCTCGAGCGAACCGGACTCGCGCAGGTCTGAGATGGCCGGCATCTTGTCCGCGCGCTGTTCGGGACCACGGTTGAGCTGGGAGAGGGCGATGACGGGAACCTGTAGCTCCTTGGCCATCAACTTGAGCGCGCGGGAGAATTCACTGACCTCCTGCTGGCGCGACTCGACCTTCTTGCCCGACGTCATCAGCTGCAGGTAGTCGATGATGACCATCTTGAGGCCGACCCGTTGCTTCAGCCGGCGGCACTTGGCCCGGATCTCGACCAGGGTCATGTTGGGGCTGTCGTCGATGTAGAGCGGGGCGTCGTTGATGCGACCGCGGGTGGCGGCAATGGTGGTCCAGTCGCGCGCGTCGACGGCGCCCTTGCGCATGCTCTGCAAGGGCACGGATGCTTCGGCCGCGAGCAGACGCATCGCGATTTCGCTGCGGCCCATTTCCAGGGAGAAGAAAATGCTGGGCATGTCGTGCTTGATGGAGGCTGCCCGGGCGAAGTCGAGGGCGAGCGTGGACTTACCCAGCGCCGGACGCGCCGCCACGATGATCAGCTGGCCGGGATGGAAGCCGTTGGTGAGCTCGTCCATATCGGCGAAGCCGGTGGGAACACCGGTCATCTGACCGTCTTTGAGCTTGGCAGCCTCGATCTCCTCGATCGCGGCTGTGACCGCGTCGGTCAGCGGCACATAGTCTTCGGTTTCGCTGCCACCCGTGACGGCATAGACCTCGGCCTGGGCGGTATTGACCAGATCCAGCACCTCGCCCTCACCGGAGTAACCCATCTGGGCGATGCGGGTGCCGACCTCGACGAGGCGCCGGAGGAGAGCGCGTTCGGCGACGATCGAAGAGTAGAAACCGGCGTTGGCCGCGGTCGGCACGAGGCTCGTGAGCGTGTGCAGGTAGTCCGCGCCGCCGGCCCGGGACAGCTCGCCGAGCTTGGTGAGCTCGTCGGTGACGGCGATAACGTCGGTCGGCTCGCCCTGCGCGTAGAGCGACAGGATCGCGTCGAAGATGATCTCGTGCTTGGGGATGTAAAAGTCTGCGGCGCGCACGGTCTCGACGACGTCGGCGACGGCATCCTTGCTCAGCATCATGCCGCCGAGCGCGCTCTGCTCGGCCAGGAGGTCGTGCGGGAGCGTGCGCTCGGTGTGCCGGGCTTCCAGTCCGCCGCGTGAGTCTGCCCCGCGCTTGTCCGCCAGACCCAAGTGAGAGATCGACACTCGTGCCTCCTTTACTCGTGGTGCAGTTCTATCAGGGCCCACCGACATCGCTGCCGGGCACTGTGCACACCTCGATTGCGGCCGCGTGCCCACCATACGGACCCGGCTCGGCAGAGAACAAACTGCCCTGTGGATAAGCCTGTGGAGAATCTGGGCGAAACGCCGCGTGTCTTGTGCACAAGCTGTGGAATCAACTGTGGACAACTTAAGTTTTTTATCACATAAATGCAGCTTGATCGGGTATTAATTCTATTCACAATGTGGTGTGGAAAACCTATCTAAAGTACGTGTTGAATCTTGTCGAGGTGTGGGAAAACCTGTGTACAGCGCCTCATGTTCTGGGACTAAAATCACCCCCGATTGGGTGTGTGACATCGCTTAAACAGGTGTGGCGGTGGGTTCCTTTCGGAACCCACCGCCACACGGGTGTAAAGCTGTAGAGCCTACTTGGCAGCTACCACCAGCAGTGTGATGGTCGCACTCAGTTCGTCACGAAGACGAACCGTTGCCTGGTGTTCACCCGTCATCTTGATCGGGCTGAGCTCGATTTTGCGCCTGTCGAGGGCACCGAGACCCGCTGCGGCAACTGCATCCGCAACATCCGTGGTCTTGACGGAGCCGAAAAGGCGTCCGCCTTCGCCGGCCTTGACGACCAGCTTGACCTTGGCGTTCTCGAGTGCAGCCTTGAGAGCCTGCGCCTCTTCGAGGGTGGCGTGCTCGCGGGCTACGCGAGCGGCCTTGATCTGCTGAATCTGCTTCTCGCCACCGCGAGTCCAGGAAACAGCAAATCCCTGCGGGTAGAGGTAGTTGCGGGCGTACCCGTTCTTGACCTCGACGATGTCACCGGGTGCACCGAGGCCGGAGACCTCGTGCGTCAGAATGATTTTTGACATGAGGTGTCCTACCTGCCTGAACCGGCGTAGGGCAGCAGCGCCATTTCGCGAGCGTTCTTGACGGCGCGGGCGATAAGACGCTGCTCCTGAACGGAAACACCGGTGATACGACGGGCGCGGATCTTTCCACGCTCGGAGATGAACTTGCGGAGGGTGGGGACATCTTTGTAATCGATGACACCAACCCGGATCGACTTCGCGGGAGCGGCATTCTTGCCACCCTTAGCACCGCGGAGCGGCTTGCGGCGGTCGCCGCTCGACTTTCCAGCCATGATTTCCTTACTTTCTCAAAGAAGTGTTTTTCAGCCAACAGCCTGTAAGGCTCGGCTTAGAAGGGTGTCTCGTCGCTGAAGTTTCCCGGAGTGTTCCAGACATCTCCACCGGTGTTCGCGGCGGGGGCGCTGGCAGCCCAGGGCTCGTCGTTCGAGGCAACGGCAGGTGAGCCACCGCCTCGAGGAGAAGACGATGACTGCGCGCGAGTGAGCTGAGCGGTGGCGTATTTCAGCGAAGGACCGATTTCATCGATCTCGAGCTCCATGCTCGTTCGCTTCTCGCCTTCCTTCGTCTCATACGAACGCTGCTTGAGACGCCCGGAAGCGATGACACGGGTACCCTTGGTCAGTGAACCAGCTACGTGCTCGGCGAATTCACGCCAAACGCTCGCGCGCAGGAAGAGCGACTCGCCATCTTTCCACTCACTGGTCGCGCGATCGAAATTGCGCGGAGTGGATGCGATGGTGAAGTTGGCAACCGCCAGCCCGTTCTGCGTGTACCGCAGCTCCGGGTCGCTGGTCAGGTTGCCCACCACGGTAATTACGGTCTCGCCGGCCACGGGCTACTTGTCGCTTGCCTTGTCGGCGGACGCGGCCGGCGCGGGAGCAACAGCTTCTGCCGTGGCAGGAGCGTTGACAACCGGGGCTTCGACCTTAGCCGGAGCAGCCTTGACCGCGGCGGCAGCAGCTGCCGATGCGGGCTTCACGGACGCGGCGACCTTGGCGGTCGGGGCGGCAGCAGCGGCTTCAGCCTTCGCAGCGATTACCTTCGGGTTGGCTGCCTTGCGGGCGGCCTTCTCGGCGGCGAGCTTGCTCGCGACGGCGACCTGGGCAATGCCTTCTTCTGCGCGAAGCACTTTGGTGCGCATGACGGCTTCCGACAGCTTCAGCTGGCGGTCGAGCTCGGCCGTGGCAGAAGCGTTGGCGGTGAAGTCGACAACGGCGTAGATGCCTTCGGACTTCTTGTTGATCTCGTAAGCGAGACGGCGGCGACCCCAAACGTCAACCTTGTCAATGGTTCCACCATCGTTGCGAACAACGTTGAGGAACTTGTCAAGGCTGGGAGCTACGGTGCGCTCATCGATCTCGGGATCGAGGATAACCATCAACTCGTACTGATGCATGACTAACCCACCTCCTTCGGACTAAACGGCTGCAGAATCTCTGCAGCAGGAGGGTTGTGCATGTGTTGTAAGCGGAGGCCGGGAATCCGGCGCACAGACAGCCTGCCAAGGCTACCGGAAACGGCGGCCCTCCGCCACCGCCTCCGCCCGTTCACCCGTTTGGCGCCCTCGTCGCCGCCGAGTCCGTCAACGCTGTCGCGAGTATCGCCAACTGTGCCGACCATCGCCGTTCTATCGGAGATTCTGGGCACGAACGGCGACGGTCGCTTCACCTGTTGGGGCATTTCCCTGGTTCGGGACGCAGTCCGGCGGCGAGCAGGAGCCGTTTCAGGCTCTCCCGGCGCAGCGCTACGGCCCAGATCCAGCGCGCCATTCCGTGCCCCGTCCCGCGAAGCCGGTCCCCGCGAAGTTTTTCTGACCACACGGCTTCTTCACTGGTACGCCCATTCATGAAGGCGTCCCGCGTGTACTTGACTTTTCCGTCGAATTCGCCGAGGAGGCGAAGTGTGCGGTTCCCCTGTTTCTGAACCCACCGGAAGTCCGTGAAGTCTTCCTGCCCGTCCTCGTGCACGAAGGACACCTTCAATTCGGGGGGCGGGAATCCGCACAGGTGAATCTGTCCTCGGCTGAGGGACTCGCCCACCGAACCGGATCGACTGTCGCAGAAGACAATGGCGATCCGAGCGGCTCGTGCCCCACGGGTTGGTCCGTCGGAGTCGAGTCGATCAAGCAGAATGTCGCGGTCGATCCCGAGCGCAGCCATGCCGTTCGGCAGGATGAATTTAGGTTTCGTTCCGTAATCGAGCGTGGCGACTGCCGACAGGAATCCTGCCGTTCGTGCAACATCGATCAGCGTACGCAGCAGACCCGTGACCAGCATCCCTTCGATCTCCACGACGTGTTCGTCGGGCAATCGGTCGTGATGCCAGGTGACCCCGTTCTTCGAATGCACGCCGGTTTTACCGGCAGCCATGAGGTGGACCTCGTCGGGCCATCTGCCGACGATGGGCAGTCCCCACAAAACAGCAGCCGATTCATAAGAGTAGACGGGCTGGGACTTTCTGGTGGCCTCCACGGCGCGCATACGCAAGAAGTACCGATCACGATCGCTGATGGTGTCCCAGCCGGTCGCGTCAACGGCAACGCCACGTCGTAGGCGAACGGCTTGACCGGATCCGACCAGCCGTTGAACAGGACGCCCATCGCTGCCGAGAAACCGAGCGTCACGACCGAGATACAAAGGCCGCCAGTCATGCGGGGAGTTGAGATTCATAGCGCCATGCTGGTGGTGCGGCCTACTGGCTCCGATCGCAAGGGCGGCTCCTGTGGCCAAGATCGGCGGCGGAGGTCCTGTGAGAGGGATGGTGACACATCCGCTCGCGAAGTGCCACCGGGTCTCGACGCTCGCCGTTTGTGCCGAGAGTCGTCACCCGTGCGGCGACTCTCGGCACAAACGGCGAGCCTCGGCGAATAGAGGGGCCGGAAGGCGCCGGGAGGGCCTACTGTGCGCGCTCGGCCCACCAGGCGATAAGGCGGCGGGTGGCCTCGTCTTCGCCGAGCGGCCCATCATCCAGCCGCTGCTCGAGCAGGTACCGGTAGGCCTCGCCGACGTCACGGCCCGGACCCACTCCGAGGACGGCCATGATCTGCTCACCGTCGAGATCGGGGCGCACCGCCGCCATCTCTTCCTGTTCGTTCAGCTCCTCGATGCGCTGTTCCAGGTCGTCGTAGGCGAAGCCGAGCCGGTCCGCCTTGCGGCGGTTACGGGTGGTGACGTCCGCACGAGTCAAGATGTGCAGTCGTTCGAGCTGGTCCCCCGCGTCCCGCACGTAGCGCCGCACCGCGGAGTCCGTCCAGGCACCCTCGGTGTAGCCGAAAAAACGCAGGTGCAGTTCGATCAGGCGTGCCACGGCGGCGGTCGTGTCGTTGTCGAAACGGAGGGCTCGTAGCCGCTTCTTCGCCAGCTTCGCGCCGACCAGGTCGTGGTGGTGGAAACTGACCACGCCGCCCGGCTCGAGCTTGCGAGTCGCGGGCTTGCCGATGTCGTGCAGCAGCGCCGCCAGGCGCACAATCAGGTCGGGGCCGTCGAAGCTGCCGCGGGACTTCTCGTAGCCGATGGCCTGGTCCAGCACCGTCAGGGTGTGCTGGTAGACATCCTTGTGGTGGTGGTGCTCGTCGACTTCGAGGCGCAGGGCGGGGATCTCCGGCAGCACCCGGCTGCAGAGCCCGGAGTCCACCAGCAGCTCGAGCCCGGCATGCGGGTTGTCCGCACACAGCAGCTTCGAGAGCTCGTCGCCGATGCGTTCGGCCGAGATATTACGAATGCGGTCCGCCATCGCTTCCATCGCTTCCGCGGTGTCGGCGTGGAGGGCGAATCCGAGCTGGGCGGCGAACCGGGCCGCCCGCATCATGCGCAGCGGGTCGTCGCCGAACGAGATCTCCGGGGAAATCGGCGTGCGCAGAACGCCGGCCAGGAGGTCGTCGATGCCGTTCGCGGGGTCGACCAGAGTCAGCCCCGGAAGGCGCAGAGCCAGTGCGTTCACCGTGAAATCGCGGCGTAGCAGGTCATCCTCCAGGCGGTGGCCGAAAACCACCTCGGGCTTGCGCGTCTGGCCGTCGTAGCTCTCCGACCGGTAAGTCGTGATCTCCACCTTTTCGCCGGCGATTTGGGCGCCGATTGTTCCGAAGGCGCGGCCGATATCCCAGTGGGCATCCGAGATTGGCTTCACGAGGTGCAGGATTTGGTCCGGCGTGGCATCCGTCGTGAAATCGAGGTCGTTGAACGGCCGGTCGAGGAAGGCGTCGCGGACCGGTCCGCCGACGAGGGCCAGTTCGTGTCCAGCCGTCTGGAACGCGGTCGCCAATCGGGAAACGGTCGGGGTGGCAGCCAGGTCGCCCAGCCGCTTGAGGGCTGTCGCAACGCTTTGCATGACCCCATGTTAGTTGCTGGAGCTACGCCGGCTGCCCCGGTGCGGCGTTACCCCCGCGTCGAAGCCGTAGAATCCCCTACATGGTGGCCGAGTCTGTTCTCAAGCGTCGGCCCGCGCTCCCCGGAGCGATGCGCGGCCTCTGGTCACGCACGAAGAGGCCGATCGGCGCCGTTCTGATCGGCCTACTGGCCGGGGTTCTGCCGGTCGCCTCCGCCGGTCTGCCCGCATCCGCAACCGCGTCTGAAATCACATCTGCATCTGCCCCAGCGGCCCCGACAGCGAAGACCATCGCCGCCGTAACGGCCAATGCGGTGAACCTGCGCGTGTCGCCCGCGACACTGGCGCCCCTCCAGGCTGGCCAGGACCTCACGGTCACTGTCACCGTCGAGAACGCGACCCTTGACACCATCTCACCGGGCACCATCAACCTCTTCCTCGCGGAACGGGCACTGATCAACCGCAACGCCCTCAACAGCTGGCTGGATCCGGAGAAGAACAGCAAACCCGGCGATCTCATGCTGAGCGAGCCCACGATGGCGTCCATTCAGCCGGACAGCACCGAGATCTTCACCTTGACCGTGCCGGCCGGCTCCGTGGGCCTCACCAGCGGCAACGCGTGGGGTGCCCGCGGCATTGCCGCCACCCTGAGTACAGACGACATGGTGCGGGCAGAGGGCAGAGGCACCTTCGTCTGGTATTCCGACGAAGAGGTCACCCCCGTCAACATGTCGGTGATCATGCCGATCACCGTCCCCGCGCAGTCGACGGGCCTGATTACGTCAAAGGCACTGGAAACGTTTACGGCGCCGACCGGTGTTCTGAGCCGCCAGCTCGACGGCGTCGTCGGCCGCCCGGTCACCATTGCCATCGACCCGCTGATCATTGTTTCCATCCGAATCCTCGGTTCGGCGGCACCGCCCAGCGCAATCGCGTGGCTGAACCGGCTGGACGAGGCTCCGAACGATATATTCCCGCTCAGCTATGCCGATGCCGACCTTGCCCTGCAGGCTCAAGCCGGCGCCGGGCCGCTGCTGACGCCCACCACGTTCGGCCAGGCGATCGACCCTGCCTTGTTCGCCGCGACGGACCAGTCCGCGACGCCGAACTCCGACCCTGCCCTCCCGCCTGGCACCGAGACACCGGCGCCGTCAACGGACCAGCCCGCACCCCCCAGCGATGGCAGACCACCCACCACGGAAGAGTTGCTTGCTTGGGAATATAGCGCCACTGACATCGGCTGGCCGGCCGAGGGTGACGTTGCGAGTGCAGACCTGGACGTATTCGCGGCCAGTGGCCTCAACACAACCATTTTGGGCGGATCGAACGCATCCGGGGCCGCCGGCGACTTCACCCCGAATGCATCCCTTGATCTCGGCACCGGCCACGGTTTGGGTCTGGTCGTCGATGATTCGTTGGCCGCCGCCCTGCGCACCGCCGCGGCCGCGACAACGGATGACGCGTGGCGCGAAGCCATGTCCCAGGTCAGCTCGCAGCTGGCGGTCGTCTCGGCCGAGCGCCCCGGAACCGCGCGCACCCTCCTGGCCACTTTCGACCGCGGGTGGCCGCCCAACGCGGACCGACTCACCGAGACCATCGACGCGCTGGCCGGGTTGCGGTGGTACGCGCCGTCCACCCTGCCGGAGGTGCGGGCATCCGTTCCAGCCGAAGAGGTCGAGTTTGACAGCCAGGCCGAGCCGGAGGATCGCGTGGCCCTGGCCGCCGAGCTCTTCGAGGCCGAGAAGACAATCACCGACTTTTCCTCCGTACTGTCCGACCCGACGATCGTCACAGGCACGCAGCGCCTGGACCTGATGGCTCTGCTATCCAATTCCTGGGCATCCCAGGAGGCCAGTTGGGCGGATGCCGTCGGCACCAGCCTCGCGAACTCCTCGGCGCTTGTGGGCTCCATCACGGTCGCGACCAAGGGCCCCATCAACGTGGTCGGCAGCCAGGTCGACATTCCGGTGACCCTGGACAACGCCCTGAGCCAGGCCGTGACGGTGATGGTGCAGGTCGTTCCCTCCAACGGGCGCCTCCTGGTCGGCGAGGCGGTGGAGTCCACCATCGAAGCCCAATCCGCCCGCACCGTGACCATCCCGGTGACGGCCGCAGTGGGAAACGGCGCCGTCACCCTGCGCGTGACCCTGCTCACTCCGGCGGGAACGGTCATCTCGCAGCCCGCCCTCATCCCGATCAACGTGCGCGCAGACTGGGAAGGCCTCGGATCCCTCCTGTTCGCCGCGTTCGTGGTGCTGTTCTTCGGGTTCGGGGTGTGGCGCAACATTCTGCGACGCCGACGGGAACGTGCCGAAACTGAGACTGCGGACGCCCCCGAGCCAGAGGCAGAACCGGCCACAGTCCCTGAAGCCGAAGCACCCCCAGAAGAAGATCCCGAATCCGGGGGCGCCGGCGCTGCGCCCGGCCCGCTGACCCCCGCCAGCGCGGCCGATGCCCCGACGGAGCCCCGTGCCTAAGACCGACAGCATCGGCCGGGCGAGCGCGTTCCTCGCCTCCGGAACCATTGCTTCTCGCATCCTCGGCTTCGTGAAGCTGATTGTGCTGGCGGGGGTGATCGGCCAGGTCGGTCAGAGCACCAACGCCTTCGCCGTGGCGAATCAGCTTCCGAACACGGTCTACGTCATCGTGGCCGGTGGGGTGCTGACGGCCGTCCTGGTGCCGCAGATCGTGCGCGCCAGCCTGCACGCCGACGGTGGCACGGCGTACATCAACAAACTCCTCACGCTGGCCCTGGTCATCCTCGCCGCGACCACCATCGCAGCGACCGCGCTTGCTCCGCTGTTGACCCTGCTCTACGGGTCCAACATGAAGCCGGAATCGCTGGCCCTCGCCACGGCGTTCGCCTTCTGGTGCCTGCCACAAATCTTTTTCTACGGCCTGTATACGGTTCTCGGAGAGGTTCTGAACGCCCGCAAGTCCTTCGGCCCGTTCACCTGGGTTCCCGTGCTCAACAACGTCGTGGCCATCGCGGGCCTACTCACCTTCTCGGCGTTCTACGGAGCCGACCCGAACGGGACCCGGCTGGCCACCGAGTTCACGCCCGCGATGATCGCCGTCCTCGCCGGGAGCGCCACGCTCGGCGTCGTGCTGCAGGCCGTCGTGCTGTTCTATTTCTGGCACCGCATCGGTCTGCGCTTCCGCCCCGACTTCCGCTTCCGCGGCGTCGGGCTCGGCGTGGCCGGCCGGATGGCGAGCTGGACCTTCGGGATGCTCCTGCTGACCACCCTGGCCGGCGTCGTCGAAACCCGGGTGGTCACCCTCGCCGGCGACTCCGACGCCTCGGTCGCCGCACTCAACACGGCCTGGCTCATCTTCATGCTCCCGCATTCGGTGATCACCGTCTCAGTCACCACCGCCTACTTCACCCGGATGAGCGAGCACGCCTCGGTGGGCAAGCTGGCCCTGGTCAGAACGGATGCCTCCTCCGCCATCCGCGGCACCACCCTGATCATCGTGCTCGCCTCCGCCGTCATCGCGGTCTGCGCCTACCCGTTCGCCCGGGTCTTCGTCGCCCCCTACGAACAGGTGCAGAGCATCGGCAACGTCATCGTCGCCTACGTGCTCGGCCTCGTTGCGTTCTGCGTCCTGTTCGTCGTACAACGCACCTTCTACGCGCTCGGTGACACCCGTACGCCGTTCTACTTCACCCTGTTCCAGGTGACGCTGGTCATCATCGGCGTCCTTGCCTGCTCGCTCCTGCCCAGCGCCTGGATCGCCGCGGGCGTCGCGCTCACGGTCACCGTGTCCGGCATTGCGCAGGCCCTGCTGGCGGCAGGGCTGCTCCGTGGGCGCCTCGGCGGCATCGACGGGCGGCGCATCCTGCGCAGCCTCGTGAAGTACCTAGTCGCCGCCGTGCCCGCGATCACGGCCGGCGTTCTCCTCCTGCTCGTGTTTGGTGGCACCCAGGAGGCTGGATTCGCCCTGTCCGGGAAGCTCCAGGCCGTTCTCACCATGATCGTCATCGGCCTCGCCATGTCAGGCGTCTACTTCGGCCTGCTGCTGCTCATGCGCACCGCTGAGCTGCGCGGCTTCATCGACCCGGTGATCGACCGCATCCGTCGTCGTTGACCGGTCCCCAGCCGGCGTGGAATAGCATCCGATTAGGATGTGTTGTATCCGGAAGCGAGGCAATCGAGATCGCTGCCCCCACAATCTGAAGGAGTCTACGCGTGCGTCAGATCATCATCATAGGCTCCGGACCGGCCGGTTTCACGGCCGCGATCTATGCCGCCCGGGCGAACCTGAAGCCGCTTCTGATCGCCAGTTCGGTCGAGGCCGGCGGCGAACTGATGAACACAACCGAGGTGGAGAACTACCCGGGCTTCCCCGACGGCATCCAGGGACCGGAACTGATGTCCAAGATGCAGGAGCAGGCCGAGCGGTTCGGCACCGAGGTCGTCTATGACGACGTCACCGAGCTCGAGCTTTCCGGCGACACCAAGACCATCACGCTGGGCAGCGGCGAGAAGCACGAAGCCCTCTCCGTGATTTTTGCCACGGGTTCCGCCTACCGCAAGCTGGGCCTGGACGACGAAGAGCGCCTGTCCGGCCGCGGCGTGTCCTGGTGCGCCACCTGCGACGGCTTCTTCTTCAAGGAGAAGACGATCGCCGTGATCGGAGGCGGCGACTCCGCAATGGAAGAGGCCACCTTCCTCACCCGCTTCGCCAGCAAGGTCTACGTCGTGCACCGCAAGGACACCCTGCGGGCCTCCAAAATCATGCAGGAGCGTGCGTTCGCCAACCCCAAGATTGAATTCCTCTGGAATTCCCAGGTCGTCGGCATCACCGGCACGGATGCCGTCGACGGCTTGGTCCTGCGCAACACCGTGTCGGGTGATGAAACCTTGCTCCCCCTCGGCGGAATCTTCGTGGCCATCGGCAACGACCCGCGCACGCACCTCGTGCACACCAAGCTCGATTTGACCCCGGAGGGCACCATCGCCGTCGCCGGTCGCAGCTCGAAAACCAGCCAGACCGGTGTTTTCGCCGCCGGGGACGTGATCGACCCGACCTATCGCCAGGCGGTGACCGCAGCGGCATCCGGAACCGTCGCCGCACTCGACGCGGAGCACTACCTGGCCTCGCTTCCCGAGAACCTGCTGGCCAGCGCCGGCGAACCCGCACTCGCGTAACCCCTCACCGAAGTCACATAACCCTCAATCAAGGAGTAACCACATGTCTGCACGCGCCGTCACCGACGTCACCTTCGACCAGGAAGTCATCAACAACGAAAAAACCGTTCTGGTGGACTTCTGGGCGGAATGGTGTGGCCCGTGTCGCGCCGTCAGCCCGATCCTCGACCAGATTGCCAGCGAGAACGCTGACAAGCTCGACATCGTCAAGCTGAACGTCGACGACTTCCCGGCGCTGGCCGCCAAGTACCAGATCACCTCCATCCCGGCGATGAAGGTGTTCCAGAAGGGCGAGGTCGTCAAGACCGTCATCGGCGCCAAGCCGAAGGTCGCCCTTGAGAAAGATTTGGCCGCCTACCTGGCCTAACCGTCCCTGCCTCTACCGAGGCACTGACCCGTCCGGCTCACGCCGGGCGGGTTTTTCGGGATTCGGGCCGGATGGTACCGACCGCATACGATTGAAACCTCACCAGATCGGAAGTGACGTGACAGCGAAGCGCTCCCCCCAGACCGGCAACAACCTCGACCCGTGGTACCACCACTACGCCGAGCGAGCCGCGGGGTTGCGCGCCTCCGAGGTCAGGGCTCTCTTCGCGGTGGCCTCCCGCCCCGAAGTCGTCTCACTGGCCGGCGGTATGCCCTACGTGGCCGCCCTACCGCCCGACCTGGTTATCAACGCCATGGACCGGGTCATGCGCCAGCAGGGCCCCGTCGCTCTCCAATACGGCTCTGGTCAGGGCGTTCCCGTTCTGAGGGAGCAGATACTCGAGGTGATGGGGCTTGAAGGCATCCGTGCGCACGCCGACGATGTCGTCGTGACAACGGGGTCGCAACATGCCCTCGAATTGGTCAGTAAACTTTTTCTCGACCCGGGTGACGTGGTGCTCTCGGAGGGCCCCAGCTACGTCACGGCCATGGTCATCTTCAAGTCGTATCAGGCCGAGGTAGAACACGTGCCCATGGACGAGCACGGCCTGATCCCTGAAGCGCTCCGCCAGCACATCCAGCGCCTCAAGGCCGCCGGCAAGACCATCAAGTTCCTGTATACGATCCCGAACTTCCACAACCCGGCCGGAGTGACCCTGAGCTGGGCCCGTCGCCTCGAGATCCTCGAGATCGCCCGGGCGAACGACATCCTGGTGTTGGAAGATAACCCCTACGGACTGCTCTACTTCGACCAGCCGGCACCGGATGCGATGCGCTCGCTCGAAGAGGACGGAGTCGTCTACCTAGGCACGTTTTCCAAGACCCTCGCCCCGGGCTTCCGGGTCGGTTGGGCGCTGGCCCCGCACGCCATCCGGGAGAAACTGGTGCTTGCCAACGAGGCCGCGGTGCTCTCCCCCAGCTCGTTCAGCCAGCTGGTGATTTCCGAGTACCTGGCGACGTCCGATTGGAAGGGCCAGATCAACACCTTCCGCGGGGTCTACCACGAGCGAAAGAACGCACTGCTGGACGCCCTGGAAGAGTACCTGCCCGGCCTCACCTGGACCAATCCGAACGGAGGGTTCTACGTCTGGGTCACTCTTCCAGAGGGACTGGACTCCAAGGCCATGCTGCCGCGGGCGGTCAAGGAACTCGTGGCGTACACGCCCGGCACCGCCTTCTTCGCCGACGGCGACGGGCGGCGCAACATGCGCCTCTCGTTCTGCTACCCGACGCCGGATCACATCCGGGTCGGAATCCGTCGCCTCGCATCCGTCCTCCGTGATGAGCTCGACCTGCTCGAGACCTTCGCCGGCACCGGTTCCCTGAACCCGTTGCGCGCAGAAGGCCGCTTCAACTCCCCACCCCCCGACATTTCGTAGTTCGTCTCCGTCGGTATCCACACCAGCCAAAGCAAGGAAAAACCCTGACCATGAGCGATTTTTTGGCACTTGACATCGTTGTTCTCGCGGGCGGGATCTCGCACGAGCGGGACATCTCACTGCGCTCGGGTCGCCGGGTCGCGGATGCACTGACGAGCTTGGGCCATACCGTCACCGTTCTGGACCCGCAGGCCGGCCTGCTCGCCGATCTGACCATCCGGAAACCCGATGTGATCTGGCCGGTCGTGCACGGCGCCACCGGTGAGGACGGTGCACTCCTGGCCCTGCTGGAGACCACCGGGATACCCCACGTGGGCTCGCTAGCTGGACCGGCCCGTCTGGCCTGGTCGAAGCCGATCGCCAAGGAGCTCGTGCGCCGGGCCGGCTACGCCACCCCCGACGCAATCGCTCTGTCCACCGAAACGTTCCGCGATCTCGGTGCCGCCAGCGTCCTCGAGCACCTCCTGACGGCCATGCCCACGCCGCTCGTGGTGAAACCGGCCGAGGGTGGCTCGGCCCAGGGGGTCAACATCATCGACTCCCCCGCCGGACTGCCGCGTGCCATGGTCGACGCCTACACCTACGCCACGGTCGCCCTGGTGGAGGAGAAGGTCGAGGGTTGCGAACTCGCGGTCACGGTCATCGACATCGGAGACGGCCCCATTGCACTGCCCGCCGTGGAGATCGTACCCATTGACGGCGTCTACAGCTTCGAGGCCCGCTACAACGCGGGAGAGACGCTGTTCTACACACCGGCCCGGATCCACGCGGAGATTGCGGAACTGGTGGCACAAACCGCGGTCGCCATCCATGAACTGCTCGGCCTGCGCCACATCTCCCGCATCGACCTGATCGTGGACTCGGATGGCGTTCCCTGGTTCCTGGAAGCGAACGTGCTTCCGGGTCTGACCGAGACATCCCTGGTGCCCCAGTGCATCGAGGCTTCCGGTCAGTCTCTCGGCGCCGTCTACGACGCCCTCGCCCGAGCCGCCATCGCCGGCTCGTAGTCCGCGCCGTGGGCCGTGTTTCACGTGAAACATGGTTCTGTCGCCACTCGAGCCCGTCGGTGGACGAACTCATCGAGATCACGCCGACCAGCCCCCCCCTCACGCTGGTGAAGGCTATCGAGCACCCACCCCGCTCCCACACCGCCCGCCCTGCCGGCATGGACGCCTTGCCCCCCGTACCTGCCCGAATGCCCGGACGGCACCGACGTCGTTGGCTGCACCTGGAAGTTAGGTCGCAGACTCTTTCATTACACCGTCGGAGATGGTGACGAGTACACACGCACCCGACGCTCGGTGTCGCTCCTCTGCGTCGATGAACACTACTTGATCGACGATGCTCTCGCGAGGGACAGCCCCGGCCACACTTGCCACCGTCCGCTCACCGACCGTCATCCGCGGGATCCAACGTTTCACGTGAAACGCTCACGACACATCCACTCGCTGACCGCAGTAGACGCTAAACCACCGAGTCTCCACGTACGAACCGGCCCGAGAACAACCACGGGTGAGCAAGCTCGGACTGACTGGCCCTCTCCCCTACCCCTCCCCTTTGGCAGTGTGGCGCCTTCGCGGATTCGACGGATGTGACGCAAGCTAACGGAATGAGACCAGACCGCAGACGAACCGCCGTGCCTCCAGGGAGTCGGCACTCCGCGCGCAAGGCAGGACATTCTCACCGTTCCGCCGCACCGTGTGCCCGGGATTAGGCGCAATCCAGACAGGCAACATCGCGACCATATCGGCCTAGGTGGCGGATCGAACTCGCGACTGTGACAGATGCCATGCCGTGGGCGGATGCATCCGCTGACGATCCCCGATCTCACGAACACACTCATTTCGGCGGTCGATCCTGTCAAGACCGGAATGGGAACCGGCGCAGGTGCGCGGAGGTGTCGACGCTGCGGAACTGCTCCAGGGTCGAACTTTTAGAGACCAGATCCGAACCCGGCATGTGTTTCACGTGAAACATGACCATGTCGGGACGGGGAAACGATATTCTTCGCCCACGCAGTGCCCCGGAACCCGTTCGCATGGCGACCCGCCCGATCTGGACGTCGTGTCTTCGGGTCTGCCTGTCGGGGTTCTTGCGCTCGACGCGGTTGGATTTCGGCAATATCGATCAGGGACGAGGGGATGCCGATACTGCCTCACCCAGGTCCTGCTGGGTTTGCGCAGCGCACGGGGCAGGCGACTCCCCGTCGTGTTGCACAAACGGCAGGACCAAACCCACGAGCCGTGGGGAACAAGTCATCAGTTGACGGGGGCCGAGGGTCGCTCCAGTGATTGACCTCACCCGCGCAACACTCATGATTTACCAGGTTGACCCGCGTCATGCTCGGTCACGCGGAAGGACCCGAGGAGCCCGGCACGTGACGAACCCGACCACCGAAGCGGATCGACGAGAACCAGTCCCGCCACGCTTGACCACCGGAACGGGACGGGGGGCGACGGTCGTCGAGCCTGTCGCAACCTGTGCACACTGGATCGCTCCATTCTCTGCAGGCAAGAATCTGACCGCGGATGCCGCCTGCTCACTCGAAATGAGCGCCGTGACTCAAGCCGTGAATCCAGGGTGGGCTGGTCAGTGCGCTTCTTGAGTGCACGATCTCTGAAACGCAGAATTTAGGCCTCATAAGGGCCGTAACGCGGATTTCTGTTCTGCCACCTGAATGCTTAGGTTGCTTCCTGATGACGTCTAATGTGCAGTTCATGGCTGATTTGATCGCCCCGGAGACTCAGCTGGCGATGACCGGAGGTCGGTTTGACGAATCGCAGGCCCGCATGCGCGGGAGGACCAGCGTATCTGGATGGACGTGCGACCAAGATGTCGGGTCGCGGGTCTCGGGTCGCGGGTCTCGACAGGCTCCACCACCGGAAAAGGTGAGGGGACAGAAGTCTGGACAGGCTCGAACACCGCGGCCCGGTTCGACGCACGGGTGAGGGCCGATGCTCATGTTTCACGTGAAACACTAATGGGGTGGGCGGGTGTCGACCCACTCGACCACGGGGTGATCGGTCACCGGCCGGTCGACCACCGAGCGGTCGATCAGCGGGGCGCTCGACACTCGGGTGAGGCTAGCTGGCTCCGAAACCGGGTTCACCGAGGACGTCGAGAATGCGATTGAGATCACCGATCGTGGCAAAATCGACCATGATCTGGCCTTTTCTTGCGCCTAAATGGATCTTTACGCGGGTGTCGAGTCGGTCACCGAGGCGTTCCGCGATCTCGTCGAGGTGTCCCTGACGACGTCCGCCCGTTGGCTTGGCGGAATCGACACGTGGCTGCATCGCGGCCGCGGCCTCTGCTGCCCGCACGGAGAGATCCTCGTTGACGATTTTATCGGCCAGCTTGACCATGCCCGCCGGATCCCCGACGGAGAGGATCGCGCGCGCGTGCCCGGCGGACAGAACACCGGCGGCAACGCGCATCTGCACGGCCTCGGGGAGCTTCAACAAACGGATGGTGTTGGTGATCTGCGGCCGCGACCGACCGATCTTCTGTGCGAGCTCCTCCTGGGTGATGCCGAAATCGGCCAGCAACTGCTGGTAGGCGGACGCCTCCTCGAGCGGGTTCAGCTGTGCGCGATGCAGGTTCTCCAGCAGCGCGTCACGCAACATGTCGGCATCCGCCGTTTCACGGATGATCGCCGGAATGGTGGTCAGTCCGGCCACCTTCGTGGCACGAAGCCGACGCTCCCCCATCACTAGTTCGTATTTGCCGGGCTGCTCCACGATGGAACGAACCACGATGGGCTGCAGCACGCCGACTTCCTGGATGCTGTGTACCAGCTCGGCCAGGTCGGACTCATCGAAGGTGCTCCGCGGCTGGACGTGGTTCGGCACGATGTCGCTGGGATTGAGGTGCGCGAGCCGCGCACCCGGAACCGGGAGAAGTCCCTCGGTCTCGTCCGAGCGCACCGCATTGGTGTAGGGGAAGAACACATCGACTGGACGCGCCTGAGTCGGGTCGTCCTGAATGGGGATGAGTGCACCGATCCCCCGGCCAAGCCCAGTCCTTTTAGCCATTAGAGCGCGACTCCTGTCTTGGGGGCGCCCCGATGGGCGATCTCTGCTGCTGCTTCGAGGTATGAGAGTGATCCGGCAGAGTTGAGGTCGTAACTGATAACGCTCTGACCGTAGCTCGGCGCCTCAGAGACACGCACGGAACGCGGTATAAGGGTGTTCAGAACCTGCTTGGGGAAGTGTTCACGCACATCCTGGGCCACGTGGTTCGCCAGGTTGGTGCGGCTGTCGTACATCGTGAGCAGAATCGTGGACACCCCGAGATCCGGGTTCAAGTGCTTCTCGATCAATTCGATATTCTTAAGCAGCTGGCTGAGACCTTCGAGCGCGTAGTACTCACACTGAATCGGAATCAGCACCTCGCGGGCCGCGACAAACGCGTTGATCGTCAAGAGTCCCAGAGATGGGGGGCAGTCGATGAAAACGTAATCGTAGGGGTCATCCATCGTTTTCAGGTGCGATTCGAGGGCACGGTTGAGACGCTGCTCACGGGCGACCAAGGAGACGAGCTCTATTTCTGCACCCGCGAGGTGGATGGTGGCCGGCACACAGAACAGCGAGCCGAACTCCGGGCTGGTCTGAACGACCGCAGCCATTTCCTCGTCGTTGACGATGACATCGTAGACGCTGGGTGTTTCCGCGCGATGTTCGACGCCCAAGGCTGTAGACGCGTTGCCCTGGGGGTCCAAGTCGATCACCAGAACGCGAGCGCCCTGACGGGCCAGAGCGGCCGACAAGTTGACCGCGGTCGTGGTCTTGCCGACGCCACCCTTCTGGTTCGAGATGGTGATGACGCGCGTCTTCGCCGGCCTCGGCAGCGTCTCGGAGGCAATCCGCTGTCGGCGCCGCGTCAGGTCAGAAATCTCACGCGCAAGCGGGGTCGTATCGTCAAACACCGCGGCCGCCTTGCTTGATTGCTGGTCTCCACCAGGTTGTTTCACGTGAAACCTTCGCGATCGACGATTGATGAGCCACCCCCACAGGGACTCCGGTTGTACCTCAGCACTGATAAGAGCAGACACCAGGGACTAATCCACTGTAGCCCTTATGACTCGAGTCACATCCTGCAGCACGCCCTCGCCGAGGGTGATCACCTCGACATTGCTGAGCCGGAACTTACGGATGGCCTTCGCCGCGGCTTCGACCTCCGCCGCGGCGCCCGTGCCCTTCATCAGCACCAACTCACCGCCGGGATTCAGAAGGGGGGCCGTGAGAGGGATCAGGGTGCGGAAGGCACTGACCGCACGGGCGGTCACCTGGTCAAGCCGCCCGGGCAGCCGAACGTCTTCCGCCCGAGCCCGGAGTACGGTCGCATTGGTCAGGCCGAGCGCGGCCACTTGGCCGGTCAACCACGCGACCCGGCGCTCCATGGGCTCGATGAGTACGAACGTCACGTCCGGCCGGGCGATCGCCAGCACCAAGCCGGGTAACCCGGCCCCGGAACCGACATCGCCGACGAGTCCGGGTCGGAGCAGCGGCGCCACGATCGCACAGTTGAGGATATGTCGACTCCATAGCCGTGGTACTTCCACCGGGCCGATCAGGCCCAGTTCCTCGCCCTGCGCAGCCAGACTGGCCACGAAGGCGCGGGCACCGTCGATCTGGCCACCGAAGAGATCCGCGGCAACGGCTGGCTCCACCTCGAGAGTGTGAGTCACAATATTTCGATGTACTACGCGGCGGAGATGACCGTGTGACGGTCCCGGCCCTCGCCCTTGGACTCAGAGACGAAACCCGCTTCCGACACCAGGTCATGCACGAGCTTGCGCTCGTAGGAGGACATCGGCGGCAGTGATGCCTCGGCGGCACCTGCCTGGATGCGTTCCACGGCGCGGGACACCAGCGAGGCTAACTCGGCCTGCCGGGCGTCGCGCGAGCCGCCGATATCCAGGATCAACCGCGAGAAAGCCCCGGTCTTGTTCTGCACGGCCAGTCGCGTCAATTCCTGCAAGGCATTGACGGTTTCCGGCTTGGAGAGCAAACGCAGGTTTGCGACATCCGAGGAATTGACGGACAGGTATGCCCGCCCATTACGCGCGTCAATGTCGATGTCCCCGTCGAGGTCGCAGATATCGAGGAATTCCTCGATGTAGTCCGCGGCGATGTCCCCCTCCTGCTCGAGCTGGCCGAGCGTGGGGGAATCGTCCGCCGGTCCAGGTGCGGCGATCACGTCAGTGTTCTCAGTCACGTTGGGTCTCTTCTTATTTTTTAGGGCCGGATTGCTTTTTGGCACGATTCTTTGCGACCGGCTGCTGACGCTGAGGCTTCTTGGGTTCTTCGACCACAATCACGTCACCATCCGTGGCGATGAGTTTACCCTTTCGGGCCAGTCGCTCTTCACGCGCCTTGGCGGCCTCACTGCCGGGCGTGGGCATATTCCGGATGACCAGGAACTGCTGGATCATGGTCCAGATGTTCGAGGTGAGCCAGTAGAACATGACGCCGAGAGGGAAGGCAACACCGGAGAAGGCAAAGACGAGGGGAAGCAGGTAGAGCATGATGCGCTGCTGCTTGAACATGGGGCTTGCCTTGGTTTCCGGCGACATGTTCTTGGAGACGATCTGTAGCTGGGTGATGAACTGTGAGGCGGTCATCAGGACCACCATGATGGCCGCGATCCACATAACGACGGCATTGAAGTCCTGACCAGCGACCATTTTCGTCCACTGAGACGCGAACGAGTCATGCAGCGGCGCGTCGCCGAAGAGGGTGGCGTTTCCGAAGCTCTTCGCGAGATCGTCGTTGAGTGGGCCGACTCCAGCCTGACTGCGTTGCGCGTCATTCAATACGGAGAACAGGGCGAAGAAGATCGGCATCTGCAGCAACAGAGGCAGGCAGGAGCTCAGCGGGTTGGTGCCTGTGCGCTTGTAGAGCTCCATGGTCTCGCGGGACATGGCCTCGCGCGAAAACTGGTCTTTCTTGCCCTTGTACTTGTCCTGAATCTTCTTGAGTTGCGGCGCGACCTCCAGCATCTTGCGCTGGCTCTTGATCTGCCGCACGAAGATGGGAATCAGGGCGGCCCTGACGACAATCACGAGTCCGACGATCGAGAGCACCCATGTGAGGCCGTCGTCGTAGTTCATCCCCATGACGGAGAAGAGGGAGTGGAATGCGACGAGTAGAGCCTCGACGACCCATTTCAGCGGCCAGAGAATCGTACCTAGGAGGTCCATCTTTGCGTCAGCCCTTTCCGTGGCTCGCTGCGATAACAAAACCAAACGACGTCACGATGACGCGACGCTTCCGCCTGAGGGGAACGTCATCGATCCCGCCTTCGGCCCACGGATGGCATCGGCCCAGCCGCAGCGCGGCTCGGGCTGATCCCACGACGAGTCCGTATTCCTGAACGGTGCCGAGTGCATACGCCGAACAGGAGGGGTAGTACCGGCAAACATCGCCGTAGAGCGGGGAAATCACGGCTCTGTACGCACGCAGTACGAGAACCCCCGCATTGCGTGGGAGGAGTACGAGCGTAGTCAAGAACCTGTTCATCAGTCAGCGATCCGATCGGATCGCTGCCGGGGCCTTACCGGCAACGGATGTAACCGAAATGCGCTGAAACTTCTCCAGCGCCACGGACAGTTCCGCATGCAGGGTCGACCACGGCGCATCCGCTGCTGACGGCAGAGCGCGGATGACGACATCCGTGCCGGGCCGCGCAGAGATCAGCACAGCGTAGCTCGCCGCCTTCAAACGACGTCGGACCCGATTGCGCCGCACGGCGTCACCCACGTTTTTCGCCACAATGAAACCGAACCGTGCCGGAGCCTCCTCCGGATTCCGGCGCAGATACGTCACCAGGTGCGGGCCGACGATGCGCGCACCCCGGCGCACGACCGACTTGTAGTCGTCACCGGCGGTGATGCGATTGGCCCCCGCGAGCACGAGAGTACTTAAGCGGAGAGTTCGATGCGACCCTTGCGACGGCGAGCACCCAGAATCGCGCGGCCGGCACGGGTCTTCATGCGAAGGCGGAAGCCGTGCACCTTGGCGCGACGGCGATTGTTCGGCTGGAACGTTCTCTTGCTCATTGTTTTGTCTCCACGTGTTAAATCTCCGTAGGCCAAACTGAGCGGCCGGGAAAGAGTGAGGTAGCCCTCGGGCTGGGGTCAACTGATTAAAACTACGGCTTTGGCCGGTGATGGTCAAACTCGACCTCCCGAAATCATCGGTTGTACACACAATCGCACCCATTTCGAGCATCGACACGCGCACGAAATGCGAACGAATTTGGCCGGACTGGCGGTGATTGACTACCGTGAGGACAAGTTATCCACAGGTTTTCAACAAACCCTGTGAATTGGGGCTTATTTGCCCACAGGCGGTGGATAACCTTGTGGATGCTTTGGCTGGATTATGCGTTCAGAGACGAGCCCAATCCTCGATCTCCGTCGTTGTAGAAGGCAACAATGAGAGAAAAGCGGAGAAACCATGGCCACCGAAGAACAGCCCATCACGGAGACCTGGCGGTCTGTCCTGACCAGCCTGGAATCCGACGACAGCATCACGCCCATGCTGTACGGCTTTCTCAACCTGGTCGAACCCAAGGGTATCGCCGCCGGCACGTTCTACCTCGAGGTCCCCAACGAGTTCACGGCCAGCATGCTCAATCAGCGCATGCGAGTGCCGCTCCTGACGGCGATGGGCCACTTGGATGAGGCGTCCGCGGTGTCCACCTTCTATGTGGTCGTCAATCCCGAGCTGGAGAAGGAATCCATCCGGCCGGTGCACGAATCGAGTTCTCCCCCCGATGTGGAAACCCCAGCCGCACCGCAATCGGTGTTCGAGAGCAGCTCGCCCGAGCGGCCCCATGACACCCGGTTGAACTCGAAGTACAGCTTCGACAACTTCGTGATCGGCCAGTCCAACCGCTTTGCACACGCCGCGGCGGTCGCGGTAGCGGAGGCGCCGGCGAAGGCCTACAACCCTCTCTTCGTCTATGGGTCGTCCGGCCTCGGTAAAACCCACCTTCTGCACGCCATCGGCCACTACGCGATGAGCCTGTACCCCGGCATCCGGGTGCGTTATGTCAGCTCAGAGGAATTCACCAACGACTTCATCAACTCGATCGCCAACAACCGTGGTTCCGCATTCCAGTCGCGTTACCGCAATATCGACATCCTGATGATCGACGACATCCAATTTCTGCAGGGCAAGGCGGAAACGCAAGAAGCCTTCTTCCACACCTTCAACACCCTGCACGATCACAACAAGCAGGTGGTCATCACGAGCGACCTCCCGCCCAAGCACCTCACCGGTTTTGAGGACCGAATGCGGTCACGCTTCGAGTGGGGCCTGATCACGGATGTCCAGGCACCCGACCTGGAAACGCGAATTGCGATCCTACGCAAGAAGGCACAGAGCGAGAAACTGCAGGTCCCGCACGATATTCTCGAGTTCATGGCCTCGAAGGTCTCCTCGAACATCCGTGAACTCGAGGGAACCCTAATCCGGGTGACGGCCTTCGCGAGCCTCAACCGCACCCCGGTCGACATGGACCTGGTCCAGACGGTGTTGAAGGACCTGATCACCCTCGATGAGGACAACGTGATCGCTCCGGTCGATATCATCACCAACACCGCCGACTACTTCAAGCTCTCCGTGGATGACCTCTACGGGTCATCCCGGTCGCAGGCGATCGCCACGGCGCGCCAGATCGCGATGTACCTGTGCCGTGAGCTGACCAACCTCTCCTTGCCCAAGATCGGCCAATTGTTCGGCAACCGCGACCACACCACGGTGATGTACGCGAATAAAAAGATCAGCGAGCTGATGAAGGAACGCCGGTCGATCTACAACCAGGTGACCGAGCTCACGAACCGCATCAAGCAGAACCACCGTTACAAATAGCGGTATTCCTTCAGTTTTCACACCTGTGGATAACCCTGTGGAAATTGTTTACACAACTGGGCACAACCTGTAGAAACTCAGCACGTGGTTGTGCAAACTCCCCTCCTTGCCAAACCGGCACGACACCGAAGTGTGCTGGGCACTCACAGGCTGCCAACAAGTTACAAGTTTGTAGTTCCCAGTCGCGTGGCGGCATCCCACAAGTTATCCACAGTTTCCACACCGGTTAAGAAGATTAACAATTAACTTCTCTTTCTCTCCATCCGACAACCTTGAGTGCTCGACGGTTGCAAAAATTTGCTCCGTGAAACACGGCTACCATTGAGGCCGTATCCAGGTCTCTAACCGAACAGGAGTGACTTCGTGAGATTTCAGGCCAACCGGGACGTCTTCAGTGAAGCCGTCTCTTTCGCTGTCAAGCTCCTTCCCCAGCGGACGACGCTGCCGATTTTGAGCGGTGTGCTGATTGAGGCGACGGCAACCGGGCTGATCCTCTCCTCGTTCGACTACGAGGTCTCCGCGCAAACCGAGATCGCCGCCGACGTCGAAGAAGTCGGCAAAGTTCTCGTCTCGGGACGACTCCTCGCCGACATCGCCAGTCGGATGCCCAACGCACCGGTGCGGTTCTCGACCAACGAATCCCGGATCACGGTCAGTTGTGGCAGTGCGAGTTTCACGTTGCTCTCCATGCCGGTTGAGGAATACCCGAGCATCCCGCAGGTCAGCGCGCAGTCCGGTCTCGTGCCCGCCGAAGAGTTCTCGGCCGCTGTCGCCCAGGTGGCCGTGGCTGCCTCCCGTGACGATGTCACCCCCGTGATCACCGGCGTACAGCTGCAAGTCACGGAAAACAGCCTCAGCCTCGTGGCCACAGACCGGTACCGTGTTGCCGTGCGCGAGATCGATTGGGATAAAGGCAGCACCACGACCACCGACACCATCACGGCCCTGGTTCCGGCCCGCACTCTGCAGGAGGTCGGCAAGACGTTCGGTCACAGCGGCACGATTTCTATCGCGATCACCCACACCGACGACCGCGAGCTCATCGCCTTCACCGCCGATAAGAAAACCGTCACCTCCCTTCTGATCAAGGGAAACTATCCACCCGTGCGGCGCCTGTTCCCCGATAACGTGGACAACTACGCGGTCATGAACACGGCGGACCTGATCGAGGCGACCCGTCGAGTGCAGCTCGTCCTCGAGCGCGAAGCAGCCCTGAGGTTCACCTTCACCGCCGACGGTCTCACCCTCGAGGCGGTCGGATCGGAGCAGGCCCAGGCATCGGAGACGATCGACGCGATCCTGTCCGGTACGGACACGATCGTTTCGTTGAAACCTCAGTTTTTGCTCGACGGCCTGGGCGCGGTGCACTCGGAATTTGTGCGAATCTCTTTCACGAAGACCGAGAATCCCAACAAGCCGGGCCCGGTTCTGATCACCAGCCAGACCTCTCGGGATCAGCCGGGCGCCGACAGCTACAAGTACCTGCTCCAGCCCAACCTGCTGTTGCGCTAGACCAATCTCGGAAGGAACAGCCATGCACATCGGCATCATCGGCCTGGGGAAAATGGGCGCGAACATGCGCGACCGTCTGCGGGCCAATGGCGTCGAGGTCACTGGTTTCGACCGGAACCCCGAGATTTCGGACGTTGCCGGCACCGCTGAGCTGATTGCCGCGCTGCCGGCTCCGCGGCTTGTTTGGGTAATGGTCCCGGCCGGTGCCGCGACGGATGCCGTGATCGCCGAATTGGCCAATGAGCTTAGCGCCGGCGACCTTGTCATCGACGGTGGAAACTCGCGCTTCACCGATGACTTCGCCCATGCCGCCCTTCTGGCGGCATCGGGCGTGCATTACGTCGACGCCGGGGTTTCCGGGGGCGTGTGGGGGCTGACCAATGGATTCGGGGTGATGGTCGGTGGCGCCGCCGAGCAGGTCGAGCGCGCCATGCCCGTCTTCGACGCTCTGCGTCCCGAGGGCCCACGCGACGAGAGTTTCGTGCATGCCGGAGCGGTCGGCGCCGGGCATTACGCGAAGATGGTGCACAACGGAATCGAATATGCCCTCATGCAGTCATACGCCGAGGGCTATGAACTGCTGGAGAAGCGCAGTGACCTGATCGCCGACGTTCCCGGCGTGTTCAAGGCCTGGCAGCGCGGCACCGTGGTGCGGTCCTGGCTGCTTGAACTTCTCGTGCGAGCCCTGGACGACGACCCGGAACTTCAGAACATCGAGGGTTTCGTCGAGGATTCCGGTGAGGGCCGCTGGGCCATCGAAGAGGCCATCAATAACGCGGTACCCGTACCGACGATCAGCGCGGCCATCTTCGCGCGGTTCGTGTCCCGGCAGGACGACTCCCCCGCGATGAAGGCGGTCGCGGCCCTGCGCAATCAGTTCGGCGGCCACGCCGTCAAAACAACCGACTGACCCGAGTGCGGGTCCAACACCTTTCGCTGACCGACTTTCGCAACTATGCGCAGGTCGAGGTGCCGTTCGCGCCGGGACCCAATCTGATCGTGGGCCGGAATGGGCAGGGAAAGACCAATCTCGTCGAGGCCCTGGGATTCCTCAGTACCCTCAGTTCGCACCGGGTCTCCAACACGTCCGCCATGATCAGGGCCGGTCGCGACGCCGGCATCATCCGGGCCAAGCTCGAGTTCAACGGCCGCGAGATCCTGACCGAGGTGCAGATCAACCGCTCGGGCTTGAACCGGGCCCAAGTCAACCGGTCGGTGATCAAGACTCGAGAACTCCCACGTTTTTTCTCCAGCGTGCTCTTCGCCCCTGAAGACCTGGCACTGGTTCGGGGTGACCCGTCCGGGCGCCGGCGATTCCTCGACCAATTGCTCGTGCTGCGCACCCCCCGGCTTAGCGGGGTTCTGGCCGACTACGACCGGGTGCTGCGCCAGCGGAATACGCTGCTGAAGTCGGCGCGGGCCTCGGGGGTGCGCACCACCCAGCTTGGAACACTCGAGATCTGGGACGATCGCCTCGTTGCTTTCGGCTCCGAGATCATCGACGAGCGGGCCGAACTCGTTCGCCTGCTCGGGCCACCCCTGGGTGCTGCGTACCGGGCGGTCGCGGGGGAAGACCATGGGCCGATGCTGGTTCCATCGCTCAGCATCCTGGGTGCAGACGAGGATGCAGCGATGGAGGCGATGGCCTCGACGGGCTCGGTTCCCACCGGTTCGGTTTCGTCAGCCTCGGTTTCGACAGGATCGACCACCGGGGACTCGTTTCGCACGGCACTGGCCGCCCTTCGTCGCAAGGAGCTCGACCGGGGTATGACCCTGGTCGGACCGCATCGGGACGACCTGGTCTTCGCGCTCAATGCACTGCCCGCCAAGGGCTATGCCAGCCATGGTGAGTCGTGGTCGTTCGCCCTCGCCCTGAAACTCGCCTCGGCGGAGCTGCTGCGCCGGGACTCGACGACGGGCGACCCGGTCCTGATCCTCGACGACGTCTTCGCCGAACTGGATCTGAGCCGCCGGAGACGTCTGGCCGCCGCCGTCACCGGTTTCGAACAGGTCCTGATCACCGCGGCGGTGCTCGAAGACGTGCCGGAAGAACTCACCGAGCACACCATCCACATCCATGCCGGGGCGGTCGTCGATGGCTGAGCCGAGCGAGGCCTCCCGGGTCTACCTGCGCTTCAAGGATGTATTCGGTGACCCAAACGCCAAGCGCAGCCGCGCCCGACGGCGTCCTGGAGCCGAAATCGGCTCGAGCGTTCCGTTCGGTGCGGGCCGGGATCCTCGGGGACTGAGCGATACGATCAAATCGCTCACGCTGCAGCTGGGTTGGAATTCACCACTGGCCCAATCGGAGCTGCTTGCTTCCTGGGCCCTGCTGGCCGGCGAGGAGACGTCGAAACACTCGACCCCGGTCGGAATCGACGAGGGCGTTTTGACGGTGCAGTGCGAGTCGACGGCCTGGGCGACGCAGCTGCGCATGATGCGGGTGGAGATAATGACGCATATCGCCGTGAAGTATCCGGACGCAGGCATCGAGTCGATCCGTTTTCAAGGACCTAACGCCCCCTCTTGGAAAAAGGGTCCCAGATCAATTCCAGGGCGCGGTCCACGCGATACCTATGGGTAACTGGACAAAACAGGTCAACACGGTGCATTAAACGCCGCAGATGCCCGATTTGGCCCGCAGTGCTTGGCGTCTTTGGTAGGCTAAAGGGTCGCCCGCGCGACGGTCAGGAGCCCCATTACAGATGTCAGTTGACCCACAGATCGAGCCGGAGCACGGATACGGCGCAGACGATATCCAAGTTCTCGAGGGACTTGAAGCCGTTCGTAAACGACCCGGAATGTATATCGGGTCCACCGGACCTCGCGGTCTGCATCACCTCGTCTACGAGATCGTGGACAACTCAGTCGACGAGGCCCTCGCCGGTTATTGCGACACCATCGACATTAAGATCCTGTCGGATGGCGCGGTTCGCGTCGCCGACAACGGCCGAGGAATTCCGGTCGACATTCACAAGGCGGAGGGCCGCTCGACCGTCGAGGTCGTGCTCACCGTGCTGCACGCCGGAGGCAAGTTCGGCGGCGGAGGGTACGCGGTGTCCGGCGGTCTGCACGGCGTGGGCAGCTCGGTTGTCAACGCGCTGTCCAGCCGCCTCGAGGTGGAGGTACGCCGTCAGGGTCACGTCTGGCGCCAGAGCTTCCACGACGGCGTGCCCAACGCTCCCCTCACCATGGACGAGCCGTCGGATGCAACCGGCACCACCATCACGTTCTGGCCAAGTTCGGAGACCTTTGAGACCACGGACTTCGACTTCGAGACTCTGCGAGCCCGCTTCCAGCAGATGGGCTTCCTGAATAAGGGACTCAGCCTCACGCTCACCGACGAGCGCCCGCAGAACCTCGACGACGAGGGCACGCCGGTCACCAGGACCTTCCTCTACGAGAACGGCCTTGTCGACTACGTCGAATATCTCAACCGGGCCAAGAAAGCCGACCTGGTCAACGACGAGATCATCTCGTTCGAGTGGGAAGATCACGAACGCAAGATGGCGCTTGAAGTGGCCATGCAGTGGACCACCGCCTACACCGAGAGCGTGCACACCTACGCGAACACGATCAACACCCACGAGGGAGGCACCCACGAGGAGGGCTTCCGCGCCGCGCTCACCACCCTCGTCAACAAATACGCCCGGGAAAAGGGCATCCTGAAGGAAAAAGACGACAACCTCACTGGTGACGACGTGCGCGAGGGCCTGACCGCCGTGGTCTCGATCAAGCTCGCCGAACCGCAGTTCGAGGGACAGACGAAGACCAAGCTGGGCAACACCGAGGCGAAGTCCTTCGTGCAGAAGGTCGCCAACGACCAGCTATCCGACTGGTTCAACCGCAACCCCAACCCGGCGCGGGAAATTATCCGCAAGGCGCTTCAAGCTTCGAACGCACGGATGGCCGCCCGCAAAGCGCGAGAGACCGCCCGGCGCAAGGGACTCCTCGAGGGTGGCGGCATGCCCGGCAAGCTTAAGGACTGCCAGAGCAAGGACCCATCGCTTTCCGAGATCTTCATCGTGGAGGGTGACTCGGCCGGCGGATCCGCCGTGCAGGGCCGCAACCCCGAGTTCCAGGCGATTCTGCCCCTGCGGGGCAAGATCCTGAACGTGGAGAAGGCCCGGCTCGACCGTGCCCTCGGCAACGCCGAGGTTCAGGCCATGATCACGGCCTTCGGCGCCGGCATGGGCGAAGAGTTCAACCCCGACAAGGTGCGGTACCACAAGATCGTTTTGATGGCCGACGCCGATGTCGACGGCCAGCACATCACGACCCTGCTGCTCACATTGCTCTTCCGGTATATGCGGCCACTTATCGATCTCGGATATGTCTACCTGGCCCAGCCGCCGTTGTACCGCCTCAAATGGGCGAACTCGGCACACGAGTACGTCTACTCCGACCGAGAGCGCGACGCGCTCCTCGAAGACGGAGCCGCGGCCGGCAAGCGCATTCCGAAGGACAACGGGATCCAGCGCTACAAGGGTCTGGGCGAGATGGACTACAAGGAGCTGTGGGAAACCACGATGGCACCCGAGTCCCGCACTCTGCTGCAGGTCACCCTCGACGATGCTGCCGCCGCCGACGAAATCTTCTCCACTTTGATGGGCGAAGACGTCGAGTCCCGCCGTAACTTCATCCAGAAGAACGCGAAGGACGTGCGTTTCCTTGACATCTGACCACTCCAACACCGGCGGCACCTCGGGCGAGGGCCCCGACGGGACCGACATGGACGCCGCGTCCGTGGCAGCAGACACCGCGGCCAAGGCTGCGCACCTCGTGCAGCACGGCAAGATCGATCAGGTCGACCTGCAGCTGGAAATGCAACGCTCCTACCTCGACTACGCGATGAGCGTCATCGTCGGGCGCGCGCTGCCCGACGTGCGCGACGGCATGAAGCCCGTGCACCGTCGCGTCATCTACGCCATGTTCGACGGCGGCTACCGTCCGGACAAGGCGTTCTCCAAGTGTGCTCGCGTGGTGGGCGACGTGATGGGGCAGTTTCACCCCCACGGTGACTCCTCGATCTACGACGCGCTCGTGCGCCTCGTGCAGCCTTGGAGCCTTCGTTATCCGCTGGCCCTCGGGCAAGGCAACTTTGGCTCCCCCGGCAACGACGGCGCCGCAGCCCCACGGTACACCGAAACGAAGATGGCCCCGCTCGCTCTCGAGATGGTGCGCGACATCGACGAGGACACCGTCGACTTCCAGGACAACTACGACGGCCGCACACTCGAGCCCACCGTATTGCCCTCCCGCTTCCCTAACCTGCTGGTCAACGGCTCGGTCGGCATCGCCGTGGGTATGGCCACAAACATCCCGCCGCACAACCTGCGCGAGGTGGCGGCCGGCGCCCTGTGGTACCTGCAGAACCCCGACGCGACCCGCGATGAACTGCTCGAAGCGCTGATCCAGCGCATCAAGGGCCCCGACTTCCCCACCGGCGCTCAGATCCTCGGCATCAAGGGCATCCAGGATGCCTATCGCACCGGCCGTGGTTCCATCACCATGCGTGCCGTGGTGAGCATCGAGGAGCTCCAGGGTCGCACCTGCCTGGTGATCACCGAGCTGCCCTACCAGGTCAACCCGGACAACCTCGCGATCAAGATCGCCGACCTGGTCAAGGACGGCAAGATCGGCGGCATCGCCGACATCCGTGACGAAACCAGTGGCCGTACGGGCCAGCGCCTTGTGATCGTTCTCAAGCGCGACGCGGTGGCGAAGGTCGTGCTGAACAACCTCTACAAGCACACCCAGCTGCAGGAGAACTTCGGCGCGAACATGTTGGCCATCGTCGACGGGGTGCCGCGCACCCTGTCCCTCGACGGCTTCATTAACGCGTGGGTCGCCCATCAGGTAGAGGTCATCGTGCGGCGCACCCAGTTCCGCCTGAAGAAAGCCGAAGCGGATGCGCACATCCTGCGCGGCTATCTCAAGGCCCTCGACGCCCTCGACGAGGTGATCGCCCTCATCCGTCGCTCCCCCACCGTCGACGACGCTCGTACCGGCCTGATGGAACTGCTGGACGTGGACAAGCTCCAGGCCGATGCGATCCTGACCATGCAGCTGCGACGACTAGCTGCTCTGGAACGTCAGAAGATCATCGATCAGGCTGCCGAGTTGGAACTGCAGATCGTGGAGTTCCAGTCAATCTTGGCCAGCCCGGAGCGTCAGCGCACCATCATCAGCGATGAGCTCACCGAGATCACCGACAAGTTCGGCGACGACCGGCGCACCGAGATCATGTTCGGCTTCGACGGTGACATGTCGATCGAGGACCTCATCCCCGAAGAGGAGATGGTGGTCACGGTTACCCGCGGCGGCTACATCAAGCGCACGCGCAGTGACAATTACCGCAATCAGCACCGCGGCGGCAGGGGTGTCAAGGGAGCCCAGCTGCGGGCGGACGACGTGGTCGAGCACTTCTTCGTCACGACCACGCACCACTGGCTGCTGTTCTTCACGAACACCGGACGCGTCTACCGGGCCAAGGCCTACGAAGCGCAGGAATCCGGCCGGGACGCGAAGGGCCAGCACGTCGCCAACCTGCTCGCGCTGCAGCCGGGTGAGGAGATCGCGCAGATCCTGGACATTCGCGACTACGGCGTGGCCCAGTACCTGACGCTTGCGACCCGCGACGGCCTGATTAAGAAGACCGAGCTGCGCGAATACGACACGAACCGCACGGGCGGCATCATCGCGATCAAGCTGCGCGAGGGCGACGAACTTGTCTCGGCCCTGCTGGTCGAAAACGACTCCGACCTGCTGCTCGTCTCCAAAAAAGGAATGTCGATCCGGTTCACGGCGTCGGATGAGGCGTTGCGCCCGATGGGACGCAGCACCTCCGGCGTCATCGGAATGCACTTTCGCGGCGAGGACAGCCTGCTGGACGCATCCGTGGTCTCGGGCGACGGCTATGTGTTCGTCGTGACCGAGGGCGGTTACGCCAAGCGCACCGCAGCCGACCAGTACCGCCTCCAGAACCGAGGCGGCCTGGGCATCAAGGTGGCCAAGCTCAACGACGACCGTGGCGACCTGGTGGGTTCGTTGATCGTCGACGAGGAAGACGAGGTGCTCGTGGTACTTGCCAGCGGCAAGGTGGTACGCTCTGACGTCTCCGAAGTCCCGGCCAAGGGACGGGACACAATGGGCGTTGTTTTCGCTAAGTTTGCGGATGAAGACAGAATCATCGCCATTGCGAAAAACACCGAGCGCAATCTGGTGGCCGAGATTCTCGCGGCCGAACCGGAAAACGCCTTGGGAGAGGAAGAACCTGTAAATGAGTAGTGTCGCCGAAAAGCTCGCCAAGAAATCCAGCCGCAAGCCGGCCGCGACCAAGCAGGTGCGGCTCAAGCTCGTCTACGTGGATTTCTGGTCGGCTGTCAAACTGTCTTTCCTGATCGCTCTGTGCCTGGGCATCGTCACGATCGTGGCCACGTTCCTGATCTTTACGATCCTGAACGGAACGGGCATCTTCGGCAAGGTCGATGACCTCTACACCGATATCGCCGGCGCCTCGTCCGATCTGGCCAGTATCCTATCCATCGGGAACGTGATGGGCTTCGCCTTCGTCGTGGCCATCTTGAACACGGTCGTCATCACTGCGCTGGGAGCCGTGTACGCGGTTCTGTACAACCTGAGTGTGAAAATCACCGGCGGCTTGCTCGTCGGATTCACCAACAACTAGTCGTCGGATGTTGCCGGTCGGGTCGCTTTGCGGCTCGATTGGGACAATCCCGCCGAATCGGGTAGTCTCAAACCTGCCCATTAGGGGGATATAGCTCAGTTGGTTAGAGCGCTTCGCTGATAACGAAGAGGTCCCAGGTTCAAATCCCGGTATCCCCACGCAAGAAAAGTTTTGACAGCGCGGCATGCAATCCCCGTGATCATGCGGGGCCATAGCTCAATTGGTAGAGCGCCTGCTTTGCAAGCAGGAGGTCCGGGGTTCGATTCCCCGTGGCTCCACAAGGAAGAACGCCCGGCCCCTTTCTTTGGGGCCGGGCGTTCTCCATTTATCGGCCCTCAGTCACTTTCGCACAGCTTCACCCTGCGATTTGGTACGGTGAGGCGCATGTCAGCCAGCAACCGCCCCGCACCAGCCGCCGCAATGCCGCCCTCCCGGCCCACGGCCGACAGGCTCGCGATCACGGCCCTCTGGATGGGCATTGTGGCCTTCGCCGGCGGCTGGCTCCCGGTTCTCGGCCTGTTGCTCGCGATCGTAGGGAGTGTGCTCGGCATTATCGCGCGGCGGCGCTCGAATCGCCGGGAGCTGGCACAGATCGGGCTGATCCTCTCGATCGTCGCTGCGCTGTTCAATGTGGTCATCGACGTGATTGTCGTCATGTCGATTCTGACGCAGCTCGAAGAACTCGAGGGTGCCTCGACGACTCTTCTCGGCTGAGCCGGCAACCCGAAAGAAAAGGGGAGGGCCCGCATCTCATGGATGCGGGCCCTCCCCTGGTGTTGCGGTGCTGCGGTCTAGTCTTCGACTGATGTGGCGGCGGCGGGATCATCTTCAGCGACCCACAGCTCGTCGTCGGCGCGGAAGGTCTGCCAGACGGCGTAGGCGACGCCTGCGGCGGCGGCCAGGGCAACGCCGAGTGCGATGTAGGTGCCGGCGCCAGGACCCTTGTTCTCTAGCACGACAGGCTTCTGGAACCGCACGCGGTTCAGTGCCGCACGAACGCGGGCGTCGCGGGCAACGTCCCCGACGCTCATCACCGAGCCGATGGCCGTGCCGATTCCGCTGCCGATTCCGGGCAACACCCGGTCGATGACCTGGTGGCGAACACCTTCGGCGAGATCCTGAGTGGCCTGCACTCCAGGGCGCAAAAGGTGCTCATAGCTTTCACGCACGCGCGGAGCTACTTCTTCACGGGTGAGGATGCCGGCCTGGCGGCTGGCCTCCCTTGCAATGGCGTTGGCACGCTCGAGCACTTCCTGCTGGTTGTTCCATAATTCGTCTGCGCTCTTACGCAGCCGAGTAAGTTCCTTGCGGCGCTTGCGTGACAGGCTCATCTGGACCCTCCATCGATGTCATGTGGCGAACACTATCCATCTTGCCACGCAATCGTCTGGGAGGGCTCTGGGTGGAGCCGGTGTTGATCGGAATCCACTAATCCGGCTGTGCAAGAATTGAGTCCATGTCTAAGCACACCGCCGTCGCAACGCTCAATACCACCCTCGGACCGATCAAGGTCAACCTCTTCGGCAATCACGCGCCGAAGACCGTCAAGAACTTCGTCGGTCTCGCAACCGGCGAGATTGAGTGGAAGCACCCCGCCACCGGTCAAACCTCCAACGCACCTCTCTACGACGGTACGGTCTTCCACCGCATCATCAAGGACTTCATGATCCAGGCCGGCGACCCGCTCGGCCAGGGCACCGGTGGACCGGGCTACCAGTTCGACGATGAAATCAACTCGGACCTCGACTTCACACAGCCGTACGTGCTCGCAATGGCGAACGCCGGTATCCAGGGCGGACGCGGAACCAACGGTTCGCAGTTCTTCATCACCGTCGTGCCGACGACTTGGCTGCAGGGCAAGCACACCATCTTCGGTGCCGTCGAAGACGAGGAGTCCCGTGCGATCGTCGCCAAGCTCGCGACCGTGCCCACCGACGGCCGCGACCGTCCGCAGACCGAAGTCGTCATCGAGAGCGTCACCGTCGAGCAGGTCTAGGCTCCGCCTACGATGACAGGCCTGCCCGGAACCGCCGCTAACTTCTGCTACCGGCATCCGGGCAGGCAGAGTTACATCCTCTGCCAGCGCTGCGGCCGCACAATCTGCCCTGACTGCCAGACTCAGGGCGCCGTCGGCGTGATCTGCCCCGAGTGCATGAACGAACAGCGCAGGAATGCCCCGCGCACCAAGCCGGCCATCCTGACCCGGCTGAAGAGCACCTCGCACCCGGTGACCACAGTGATCATCGGCGTCACACTGGCGATATACCTGCTGCAGTTCATCCTGGGTGCTGGTTTCACCAGCCTCCTCTGGTACGCGGGCGTTTACTCCTCTCCCGGGAGCTTTGAGCCCTGGCGCATGCTGACGAGCGTGCTCGTGCACGGCTCCATCTTCCACGTACTGCTGAACATGTACACGCTCTGGATCTTCGGTCAGATCCTTGAGGGAATGCTCGGTCGTGGCCGTTTCCTCGCCCTGTACGTGCTGAGCGGCCTCGCCGGATCCCTGGGCGTCCTGTTCCTGTCCGACCCCCGGATTCCCGTTGTCGGCGCCTCCGGCGCCATCTTCGGCCTGATGGGCGCGTTCCTGATCATCCAGCGACGCCTGGGCGGCAACGCGACCCAGCTTTTGATCCTGGTCGGCATCAACCTGGTGATCGGATTCCTACCGGGGCTGAATGTGGCCTGGCAGGCGCACGTGGGCGGTCTGATCGCTGGTGCGGTGGTCGGGCTGATCTTCGTGCAGACCCGCCGCATCAAGCAGCAGCGGCTGCAGACCGTGCTGATAACGACTTTCGGGGCGTTTCTGGTGGTCGTCAGCGGTGCGATGTTCCTGACCTAGCTCGCCGAGTGAGCCCCGATTGCCCGGGGCAATGTGGGTTCGCGGAGGGTGGCGGAGAAGGTTGTTCCCGATACCGACGCAGGCGCGCAGGGGACCGCGGGGCGGGCGGTACGTGCGGCCCAACCGCCGTGTCTGTCGAGCCCGAGGCCTGCAGCTACTCTGCCCGAACGAATTCGACGGAGATTCTTCGCTAAATAGCCCGTTTGGGCTGAGGAACAGGTGTTTGACCCAGAATCTCCGTCGAATTGGTTCGACGCCGGGCACGGCGCTCCGCCGGGGATGAACGCGTGCCCGCAGTGCGGTCAGCCCGCGACCTTCCGGGAGCGACACAACCAAACGATGAGAACTCACTCCCCTAGGAAGTGGCTTCGGCCGCCTGGTCACGCAGATAGCCGGCGAATCCTTCTGGAGTGCGCCCGGCGAGGCGACCGGAGGTAACAACGGGGATCAGTTCGGTGCGAATCTCGCTCACCCTGAGACTACGCAGGGCGGAGACCAGCCGCACGTCCTCATGCCCGTCGACGCGCGCGAATTCTCCGGCGTGCAAATACCGGTCGGCGCGCACTCCGAGGTTCGCACCGTGCACATAGGTGTGGCCCTCGACCAGGCGGTGCTGGGCGTCCCACCGTTCCCTGCCTCCGTCGGACAACCCGTCGTCGGGAACCACGGTTCCCAGGACGAGATCGATGGAGTTGCGGGCGAATGCGAGCTGAACGGTCAGCCAGTTCGGCGGCACAGCGGAGTCGGCATCCGTCGTCGCGATCCACGTCGCCGAGGTGAACCGGTCAGAGGTCGGCACAAGGTGCCGCACCCCGGCGCGGCGGGCAACGCCGACGGCGCCACCGTTCGTCTGGATGCTCGCGAATATCGGCCACTCCGAGGCGACGTCGGCTGTACCATCGCTGCACCGGTCGAGCACGACCACGACGTCGATGACCGGCGGCGCCTGACCGGCCACCCCGCCGACCTCTCCGACGGCCACGGCCAATGCCGACAGGCATCTCGGCAGGAGCTCCTCCTCATTGCGGGCCGGTACCACGACGATGATTCTGTCGATCGCGCCGCGGCCGCTCACGGAACCAGGCCTTCACGTTGTGCGACCGAGCGAGCCGGCGCGGCTTCGAACACCTCGAGCAGGAAGTCGCGTTCCCGATGCTCAACCGTGCGCTCGAACCCGGCCAGCCTGCCGAGTTCTGCGTGCACCTGGTCGCCGGTCAGTGGATATTCTGGCACGGAATGCCGCCAGTGGCAGGCTACGAGCACACCACCGGCAGCAAGGCTGTCGCGGCATCGCCCGAGAACCGCTCGCAATTCCTCCGCCGAGAAGTAGTACCCGACCTCGGAGAACACGATGAGATCGAAGGAGCCCTCCGGCCACTCGGTGGGCAGGGTGAGCCGTGCGAAAGTGACGCTGGGGCGTGACACCAGCCGGGCGCGGGCGACCTGGAGCGGCTGCTCGGCGATGTCGACCGCGGCGACAGTGTCGCACCGGTCGGCAAGACCAGCCGTCAGCATGCCGATCGAGCAGCCCAGTTCCAGCGCCGCTCGGTAGCGTTTCCGAGGCAGCGCCGACAGGGTCAGTGACCGCTTGCGCTCCTCGTACCAGCGAGTTTCGAAACGCCACGGGTCACGGTTCCCGGCGTAGAACTCCTCAAAGAAATCCCCGGCCAGACTCGCTCTATTCCCCGACTCTTTCTCAGTTTCGATCTCGATGAAAATCTCATACTCGCGTTCGAAGTGCGCACCGAAGGCCGCCTGGATGATCGCTTCGTCGCCGGGCAGCTCGGACAGCGGCTGCACCTGACTGATATGCAGAGCCATTGCCCTAGATTTACGCCGACGGTCTTCGGGCGCCAGGTCAAGGGTTCGCAGCACGCCGTCCGACCAGATCGGGTCCCCCGGGGTGGACCAGTGCCAGGCCCAAATCGGGTATTCGAAGAGGCTGACACCTCGGCCGCGGGCCGCGTGGCGGGCGGCCTCGGCCGCCGCCGCATGGTCAGGATGGCCGTCCAGGCTCCAGGGGGCGACCAACCAGGTTCCCGGCCCGCCGGCCCCGAGTTCGACGGAAATCGCCCGGGACGCCTCCTCCGGGCGCTCGGCGAGGGATCCGTCGGGGAGCTCGACCAGGCGCACCAGGGCCGTGGGCGCCAGGGCGGTGACGGCAGCCGTCACCTCAACCCGGCGCAATTCCGCAAGCCGCCCGGGGTCGTGCGTACGGGACCGGGGATGGGAGGCCTCACCATTGGTGAGCACTACAACCGTCACCGGAACTCCGGCTCCCCCGGCCCGGGCGATCAGCCCGCCGGCACCGAGCGTTTCGTCGTCGGGATGCGACGCGACCACGACGAGTCGGCGCAATTCGTCGATGCGCAGTGCCTGCACGCCGGCCGCATCACCGTGCACCGCCGTCCACACGGTTTCGGCCGTGCCAGCATCCGTGTGACTGAAGCTCACCACGGGGATACCCCGGCGTCCCGTAGTCGGCGGCCGAGCGCCGCGTCGTCCCGTTCGGCGTGGTGCTGGCGAACGTAGAGCTGCAGATCGGCGATGCGCCCAGCGTGCCGAGCGTCGAAGGCGAGCGGCGCGGGGCCGAGCGCGTGGCCCGTGCGGGTGATCACCTCGTCGACCGTGCGCGCGACCTGGCCGCGCACCCGCGCTGCCAGGAGTGCGCCCTGGTCGCCGACGGCGTCCCCGGCGTCGATCGCCGCTGCGGCGGCAGCCAGGGAGGTCCCGGCGGCGGTCAGTGCGAGGTCGAGGGCGCCCAGGTGCGCGAGCGCGATCTGATCGGGCTCTCGCTCGAGTACGGACTCCCAGACCCGCCTGGCCAGACCCACGGCGCCACCCCACCAGCAGGCCGCGACGCCGATCCCACCCCAGGCGAAGCCCGGTCTGCGGAGGTACCAGCCGTCGTCGCCGACCGGCCGGGCCATAGTGCCTCGGAACTCGACCGGTCCGCTCGGCACGGCGGGGAGCCCTCGGCTCACCCAGGCGTCCGTGCGGACGGTAATGCCGGGGTCGGCCAGGTCGACCACGAACAGCCGCTGGGTGGTGGCCGCGGTGTTCGCCGTGACCAGGGCGTGGCTGAGCGAGCCGGCGAGCGAGCACCAGGGTTTCGTGCCGTCGAGACGCCACCGTTCGCCGCCGACCAGTCTCGCCTCGAGACGAGACCCTGCGGCCTCGGCGGCGAAGACGCCCCAGCTCGGTTCCGGGCTGCCCCCCGCGACGAGCCCGGCCGGATGCAGGGCGGCCTGGTCGAGGATGGCGAGGGCGTCCAGGTGCGCCTCGGCTACCCGCGCGGCCGTGAGGTCCGCGGCGGCCAGGGAAGCCAGGGTTTCAAGCAGGCGCAGCGTCCGCCCTGACCCTGGTCGGGGAACGGAGCCGCCGAGCGCGCGGGAGAGCCCCAGGGCCCGCCCCGCGTCTCCGTTCACTGCGAAGGCAGCCGTTGCGGCGTCGCGCAGGCTGGACTCCGCCGTGCGTTTCCCGGGCACGGTCAGCCAGGTCGGTCCCGGACTTTCTATCCTCGTCAAACCGACCTCCTGGTTTGGTACCGACCACACCAGGCTCCGTGTGCAGGTGCGTGAAACAGGAGGCGCAGCTTCCGACTCAGGCCCTGCCGGCTGGCCTGGTCGGGGCCTTGGCCGGCGCCTTGCGCGGGGTGCGGTTCTCGGCGCTGACCATCCAGGCGTACTGTTCCAGCTTCTCGATAAAGCCGTGCAGGATGTCGGCGCTCGTTGGGTCTTCCTCGTCGACCGCGTCGTGAACGGCACGGATGTTGTCGACCGCCGCGTCGAGGCGTTCGGTGACCAGGCCGACGGTCTCCGAGGTGTCCACCTCTCCGGCGGGGAACTTGGGCAGGTGGGTGGTCGCCGTGACCGTCTCGCTTCGGCCGTCCGGCAGGGCGTCGAGCGCGCGCATCCGCTCGGCCAGCTGGTCGGTGAATAGTCGGGCATCGTCGATGATCTCGTCGAGCTGGAGGTGCAGGTCCCGGAAGTTCTTGCCCACGACGCTCCAGTGCGCCTGCTTGCCTTGCACGTGCAGCTCGATCAGGTCGACGAGAACGGACTGAAGGTTGGAGCCGAGTTCTGCTGATGCTTTCATGAGTTACGCCTCTTCTCACACAGCGGAAACACGTCTCGACCGCGTCTCGGCCGGTGCCCCCGCTTGGTTTCACACAGCACCTTAGCAGGTGCACAATGTGAGACACAGTGCCGGGGTTCAGCGAGCGGTTCGGCCGCGGTCGCTTTCCGGAAAAGTTATCCACAGGTTTGTCCACATGGGGATAATTACACCGTTGTCATTATCCCGTCGCGGGGGTGCGGGACGGGGTCTCGACAGGTGTGACAACCGGGCCGGATAAGGGCGGGATCAGCGCCAGCGGGTGGTCATCAGGAAGCCGACGAAGGCGATCCCGAAACCGACCAGAATGTTCCACGACCCGAAACCAGCGACGGGCAGCGTTCCCTGGCTCACGTAGAAGACGATGATCCAGGCCAGCCCGATGAGCATGAAACCGAACATCACCGGCTTGAACCACACGGCGTTCGGACCGGCCTCGCCGGAGCGGGCGACCTCGGTGCGGGCGGGCTTGCTGCGGGGATTCGAGCGTGACATGCCTGCGATTCTAGCGTCTTTGGCTGGATCGACCGGCAGGCGCCCGGCAGAGAGGACCCACCTCCCCGATTAGAATTGAGACCATGTCCGAGCGAGCAGATCAGCCTCCCGCAGAGGCGACCCGCCACGCCCCCCGCCACAAGAGTCGCCCGCGACTCAGTGCCGTGGGGATCATCGGCGAGGTGCTTATCACGGCCGGCGTTCTCGTGCTCGCATTCCTGGGCTGGCAACTCTGGTGGAATGACATGATTATGGCCGGTCAGCAGTCGAAGGCGGCGGCCGAGATCAGCCAGACCTGGATTGACGACGAGCGGTCCAGTCGCGATCAGGCCGCGGATACCCCGCAGACAACCGACCCGGGGGAGTCGGCCCCGGCCGACTTCGGTGACCCGGTCGTCCGTGAGGCTCCCCCCAGCGCCCAATCTTTCGCCGTGCTCTACGTGCCGCGATTCGGGGCGGACTATCACCGGTCCATCGCCGAGGGGATTGGTAACAATGTGCTCAACAGCTCCCGGTCGGGGATCGGCCACTACCCCGACACCCAGATGCCCGGTGAGGCCGGCAACTTCGCCCTGGCGGCGCACCGCAGCGCTAACGGCGGTGGCATGCACCTGATCAACGAACTCCAGCTGGGCGACGCGATCTACGTTCAGACCGCCGACGGCTATTACACCTACCGGTTCCGCGACCTCGAGTACGTCGCCCCGACCGCGGTCGATGTGATCGCGCCGGTGCCGCACAATCCGGATGTGGCGCCCGTCGACCGGTTCATCACGCTCACGAGCTGCAATCCCCTGCTCTCCACGGCCGAGCGCATCATCGCGTACGGTGTTCTCGAGGCGTGGCAACCGACATCTGCCGGCCCGCCGGCCGAAGTCGCGACCGTTATCAATGCCCAGGCCCAGGGCTAGGAGGCTCGGATGTACGCTGCTCTCTGGCGGGTTCTGCCCGGACCGGTTTGGCTCCGGATCGTGCTGGTGTTCGTGTTGCTCACAGCCATGTTGTTCGTGCTTGCCACCTGGGCGTTCCCATGGGTGGATTCCATTGTCAACAATCAGGAAGTCACGGTAGGAAGCCCATGACCCGCATCCTCGTCATCGATAACTACGACAGTTTCGTCTACACGCTCAACGGCTACCTGATGGAGCTCGGAGCCGAAACGGTCGTGCTGCGCAACGATGCCTTCGAGCCGGAGGAGGCCGCGGCCCGCATCGCGGAATTTGACGGCGTGCTCATCTCACCCGGTCCCGGCAAGCCGTCCGACGCCGGCGTCTCCGTACCGATCGTGCGCGCCGCCCTCGGTTCCGGCCAGCCCCTGTTCGGCGTCTGCCTGGGGCACCAGGCGATTGCCGAGGCCTTCGGGGCCACGGTCACCAACGCCGAAGAACTCATGCACGGCAAGACCAGCCTGATCACGCACGACGGCAGCGACTTCTACGCCGGCGTGCCGCAGCCGTTCTCGGCGACGCGGTATCACTCGCTCGCCGTCGTCGACGGCACCGTGCCGAGCGACCTGATCGTCACCTCACGCACGCAGGGCGGCGTGATCATGGGGCTCCGGCACGTGAGCGCCCCCATTTTGGGTGTGCAGTTCCACCCCGAGTCGGTGCTGACCGAGGGCGGCTACCTGATGGTGGCCAACTGGCTGGCTCTAGCCGGACTGCCCGGCGCCCGGAAGACGGCCCAGGGGCTCACTCCCCTGCTGAAGCTCAGCTGAGGCAGTCAACCGCCGGGCCGGGACTCAGTCGGCAGCCGGGCCGGTGCAGTAGACCAGCGTAACCTCGGACTTCTGGGGCACGTCGCCCGGAGCCAGGGACTGCTGGGTCACCGGCGAGCCATCCTGCTGGGGACATGTCTCATCGGGTGTGGGGATGGGGAACAACTGCACGTCGGCTGCGGCGAGCATATCGATCGCCGCGCTCAGGAGCTGACCCTCGAGGTCGGGGAGGGCTACGAGGCCGCTTGAGACGATGAAATCGACCGTGACACCGGTTTTTTCCGTCGTCGCGGCGACTGGGTCGGTTCGGAGCACCAGACCGGCGGCGATGGTCGGAGAGTTCTCCCGAGTGACCGACCCCGCGGTGAGGCCGAGGTCCGTCACCGCGGTCTGGGCGTCGGCGAGGGGCAGGTTGGTGACATCCGGAACGTCGACCGGCTGGGCGCCGGTGGAGACATAAACCTCGATCAGGTCGGTCGGCTGGGCGATCGTGCCTGCCGGAGGGTCTGTGCGGATCACCTGGTCCTTGGGCACCGTGGCGCTGGCCTCCTCGGCCCGGATCGCGGCCAGGTCACGGTCCAGAAGTGAATTCTGGGCGTTCTCATAGCTGAATCCGGTGAGCGACGGCACCCGGCGCGAGTTGTCGGGCAGATCAACGCTTGGCGTGAGGCTGAAGGCCCAGATCATGACGGAGAGCACGATGACGATGACGCTGAGGATACCGGCCCAGATCCAGATCACGGGCGGGCGGCGCTGCGTGCGCACCATGGTTTCGTCTTCGGTGAGCTGCTTGAGCGCGAGCTCGGAGCCGGAAGCCGCCAGCGGGGCAGCAGCGAACAGCCCACCGCTGGAGTCATCGGACGTGTGGTACTCCGGAATCTGCCCTGACCCGGCCAGCTCGACGTCGGTGCGGAACTCCACGGCACTCTGGTAGCGCGTGAAACGGTCCTTCGCCAGGGAATGCAGCACGACGGCGTCGAGTGCGGGGGACACCCGGGAGTTGATCGAGCTCGGTTCGACCGGGGCTTCGCTGACGTGCTGGTAGGCGACGGCCACGGCGGAGTCACCGCGGAATGGAGGGCGACCGGCGAGCATCTCGAACAGGACCACGCCCGTGGAGTAGAGGTCGGTGCGGGCATCCACCGATTCACCCTTGGCCTGCTCGGGGGAGAAATAGGAGGCGGTGCCCAGGATCGCCGTGGTCTGCGCCACGGTCGTCGAGGAGTCGGAGATGGCCCGGGCAATGCCGAAGTCCATCACCTTGACCTGACCTGTCTTGGTGATCATGATGTTGCCGGGCTTGATATCGCGGTGCACGACGCCCGCGCGATGAGAGTATTCGAGGGCTGTCAGAACGCCGACGATGATGCGAACGGCCTCGTCGGGCTGAACCGCGCCCTCGCGGATGATGTCCTTGAGCAGTCGACCGTCGACGTATTCCATCACGATGAACGGGATCTGCGATTCGTGGCCGCCGATCTCGGAGACAGACTCCTCGCCCGCGTCGAAGACGCGCACGATGGTGGGGTGAGCCATACGGGCGGCCGCCTGCGCCTCCTGGCGGAAGCGGGTGCGGAATGCCGGGTCGGCGGCAAGCGATGACTTGAGCAGCTTGATCGCGACCGTGCGGCCGAGCCGGGAATCGGTGCCGATGTGCACATCAGACATTCCACCTCGCCCGAGGAGCGCACCCACTCGGTAACGACCGGCGAGCAGACGGCCTTCATCAGTCAAAGCATTACTCCCAGCTCGCGCACACAGTTCACCGTATTTTAGCCGTACCTTCCTGAGCCTCCGCTACGCCGCCGGGGTGACGGTGACAGGTGTGCTGGACTTCGAGTAGGCCGACGCGACCTGGCCGCAGATGTAGCGGAACTTGACCGTGAAGGTGCCGGCGTCGGGACCCGCGGTGATCTTCGTAGAGGTGGCGTCCGGGCTGATCGGGCCGGGGGAGACGGCGTCGCCGTCGGCCACGACCTCATAGCCGGAGAGGGTCTGGCCGCTTGGGCAGGACTGTGCAGCCCAGGTGACCGTGGCCTCTGCTCCGGCGGCGACCGAGGCGGGGGCGACGGTGGGCGCCGCGGTCGGGTCGTCGGGGGTGACGGCGGGGGCGTAGACCGTGACCGTGATCGTGGAACCCTTCGTCACCGGACCGGTGGGGTTCACGTCGTAGACGGTGTCGGCGATCTGCTCCGGGGTGGTGGCCGCGTTGCCGGCTTGGACATCCGCTACGAATCCCAGCCCGGACAGCTTGTCGCGCGCCTCCGTGCTGGTCAGTCCCTGGTAGTCGGCCAGACTGACTTCGACGGTGTTGCTCGTTGGGGTCGGCGATGGCGCGGGGGTCGCCGAGGGGGTGGGCGTTTTGCTCGGGGACGGAGTCACCGATGCCGGTGCCGACGTGGTCGGCGTCTCCACCGGCGTCGTGTTGTCCTGTGTGAACAGGGCGATCAGGGTGCCGGTGAGTACGAGCGCGAGCAGGCCGATCAGGCCGATCAGCGGCCAGGTCCACGGGCTGCGCTTCTTTTCCTCGGGTTCCGCCGTCGCGGAGGCACGCGTCGCGGGCGCTCCGGTGGGCAGCACGGTCGTGGCCTGCATTCCGCCGGCGCCGGGCATCAACATGGTCGCGGAGGTGGGCGTGACGCCGTTCATGATGGCAGGCACGGATGCCGCAGCGGCCGCGATGTCGCCGCGGCGGAGGGCTGCGGCGGCACGGGACAGGTGCGCGGCCGAGGCCGGACGGTCCGCGGGGTTCTTGGCCAGGCAGGAGATCACCAGGTTGCGCACCGGCTCCGACACCGTGTCGGGCAGGTCGGGGGCGGTCTCATTGATCTGCGCCATGGCGATCGCGACCTGGGACTCGCCCGTGAACGGCCTGCGGCCGGCGAGGCTTTCGTAAGCGACGATGCCGAGCGAGTAGATGTCGGTGGTCGGCGAGGCGGAGCGGCCGCTGGCCTGCTCGGGTGAGAGGTACTGCACGGTGCCCATGACCTGGCCAGTCGCGGTGAGCGGCACCTGGTCGGCGATGCGGGCAATGCCGAAGTCGGTGATCTTGACGCGGCCTTCGGGCGTGATCAACAGGTTGCCCGGCTTGATGTCGCGGTGCACGAGTCCGGCGGCGTGCGCGGCGTGAAGTGCGGCGGCCGTCTGGGAGACGATGTCCAGCACCTTGTCCGCGGGGAGGACATGCTCGCGCTCGAGGATGGTGGACAGTGCTTCACCGGGTACGAGTTCCATCACGAGGAAGGCGCTGCCGTCTTCTTCGCCGTAGTCGAACACGTTGGCGATGCCTTCGTGGTTGACGAGCGCGGCGTGACGGGCCTCGGCGCGGAACCGCTCGAGGAACCCAGGGTCACCGAGGTACTCGTCCTTGAGAATCTTGATGGCGACCGTGCGACCGATTACGAGGTCGATCGACTTCCAAACCTCGCCCATCCCGCCAATGGCGATCCGGGACTGCAGCTCGTATCGTCCCCCGAAGGTGAGCCCTGATGTGGGTCTCATTTGTTCAGCACCGCCTCTAGTACTTCCTTTGCAATAGGTGCGGCAAGCAGATTGCCGTACCCTGTCTGGCCAAGTCCCCCGCCATTTTCAACGAGAACGGTGATCGCATATTTCGGATCCTCCGCAGGAGCGAATCCGGTGAACCACAGGGTGTAAGGCTCGTCCTCGGCGTTCTCCGCCGTGCCCGTTTTACCTGCCACCTTGACCCCGTCTATTCTTGCATTGCTGGCGGCGCCATCCTGGACTCCGTTGACCATCATTTGGTTCAGTGTTGCCGCCGTTTCGGCGCTCATCACCCGTTTCATTGCTTCCGGCTCGAAGACCTGAATCGGACTCAGGTCCGGTGCGGTCACCTTGTCGACGAGGTTGGGCGTCATCAGCTGGCCGCCGTTGGCGATCGCGGCTGAAACCATCGCCATCTGCAGGGCCGTCGCACGGACATCCGTCTGGCCGAAGGCCGAGAGTGCGGTCTGGGCGTCGTCGAGAACCGTGGGGTACACGCTTTGAGACACGTCGAGGGGGATCGAATAGTCGCTGTTGAAGCCGAACTTCTCGGCCGTGTCGCGAATGGCCTTGTTGCCCAGCTGCAGACCTAGTTCGGCCAGTGGAATGTTGCAGGAGAGACGCAGGGCGGTGGCGAGAGTGACGGTGTCCCCTCCGCCGCAGGTGCCGCCGCCGGAGTTGATGACGACCGCCGACGAGCCGGGCAGCTGGTACGTGGGCGGGTTCGGGAAGGTGCTCTCCGGGGTGAACTTGCCCGATTCCAAGGCGGCCGTCATCACGACCAGCTTGAACACCGAGCCGGGTGGGTTGAGGGTTTTGGTGGCGCGGCTGAGCAGCGGGTTACCGTCGTCGTTCAGCAGCGACTGATAGTTGTCGGTGACCTGCTGGTTGTCGTGCACGGTGAGCAGGTTCGGGTCGTAGCTGGGCTTGGAGACCAGGGCGAGGATGCGACCGGTCGCCGGCTCGGAGACGACGACGGAGCCGGTGAGGTCGCCGAGGGCATCCCAGGCGGCCTGCTGCGCGACCGGGTCGATCGTGACCTCCACAGAAGCCCCCTTGGGGTTCTGGCCGGTGATCAGGGCGTTCATCTTGTCGAAGAACTGGGCGTCGGACGTTCCGCTGAGTTCGCCGTTAAGGGAATGCTCCAGCCCGGTGGGGGCACCGTTGAGCGGAATGAACCCGGTGATCGGGGCGTAGAGCGGCCCGTTGCTGTAGGTGCGCTGAAACTTGTATTCATCGTCGGCGGGCATCGACTGGGCGATCGGCTCGCCCGCGACGAGGATCGGACCGCGTTCGACGGAGTAGCTGTCGTAGAGCGTGCGGGTGTTGCGGGCATCCGCGGACAGGCTGTCTGCCTGGAAGACCTGCACGATTGTCGTGGAGACGAGCAGGGCCACGAACATGAGCATGACCACGATGCTCACTCGTTTGAGTTCACGATTCATCAGACCACCAGCCTGGGTTGGTTGCGCACCGTGTCGGACAGGCGCAGGAGCAGTGCCACGATGATCCAGTTCGCGACGAGGGAGGACCCGCCGGCGGCGAGGAAGGGTGTGGTCAGACCGGTGAGGGGAATCACACGGGTGACGCCGCCGATCACGATGAAGCACTGCAGGGCGATGACGAAGGAGAGACCCACGCCGAGCAGCTTGCCGAAGTCGTCATTGCCGGCGAAGCCGATGCGGAAGCCGCGCGCGACGAGGAGCAGGTAGAGCGCGAGGATCGCAAAGATGCCGGCCAGGCCGAGTTCCTCGCCGAGGCTGGCGATGATGTAGTCGCTTTGGGGGACGGGGGTGATCTCTGGACGCCCCTGGCCCAGGCCCGTGCCGATGAGCCCGCCTTTGGCGAGACCGAAGAGCCCCTGCACCAGCTGGTAGCTGCCGCCGTCGGCCCCGTAGACATCCGGGTTGAGGGCGTCGAGCCAGTTCTGGAACCGGCCGTTGACGTAGTCCAGGGTCTGGCTGGCGATGAGGGCACCGCCGAGGAAGAGGGACATGCCCAACAGCACCCAGCTGAGGCGGCCGGTGGCCAGGTAGAGCATGACCAGGAATAGACCGAAGTAGAGCAGGGCGGTTCCGAGGTCGCGCTGGAAGATGATCACGGACATGGACAGCGCCCAGACGACAAGGATCGGGCCGAGGTCGCGCAGGCGCGGGAAACGCATGCCAAGAAATTTCTTGCCCACCATGGAAAGGCTGTCGCGGTTGCGCACGAGGTAGCCGGCGAAGAAGACGGCCAGGGCGATCTTCGCGATCTCGCCCGGCTGGAAGGTGGCGAAGGATCCGACGCCGATCCAGACGCGCGCCCCGCTGACCTCGCGACCGAGGCCGGGAACGAGCGGGAGCAGCAACAGTGCCACACCGACGAACCCGGCGATGTAGGTGTAGCGGAACAGCACCCGGTGGTTGCGGATGATCAGGATGACCGCGATCGCGCAGCCGATGGCCAGGGCGCTCCACACGGTCTGGCGTACGGAGGCGCTGGCCCAGCCGGACTCTTCGTTGGCCAGGTCGATGCGGTAGATCATGGCGATGCCGAGGCCGTTGAGCAGGGTGGCGATGGGCAGGATGAACGGGTCGGCCTCGCGGGCCACGACGCGCAGCACCACGTGCATGGCCAGAACCAGCACCGACAGGCCGGCGCCGAGCAGCACCAGTGTCGTGTCGATTCGGCCGAGCGCGCCGAGCTGCACGAGCACAACGGTGGCCGCGTTGATGCCGCAGGCGATGAGCAGCAGGACCAACTCGAGGTTGCGCAGCTTCTGGGGCAGGTGCAGTCGGCGCACGCGACCTGTGCGGGGCGGGCGCGCAGGCGCATCCGTCGTCGTGGACCGGTTACTGGACGCTGGCATCTTGGAGCCGTTCGACGATGAGCAACGCATCCGCGAGGGAGGTTGCGCTGATGGTTTTTTCGACCTGCTGCCGGTCGTAGACCCGCAGTTCGGACAGCTCCAGGTCGGTGTCCTCGAAGACGGAGGACAGGGAGAGGGGGCCGAGGTCCTGCTGCACGCCCTGGAAGATGGCGACCGTGCTGCCTTCCACCCCCACGTAGTAACGGGACTGGGTCCACCGGTAGCCGAGGAAGCCGGCGCCGACGATGGCCAGAATCAGCAGGATGATGCCGACCAGCCAGGTGATCTTGCGGCGGCGGGCCCGGCGATTGTCTTCCTCGATCAGCTCCGAGAGATAGTCCTGGGAGTCAGGCTCGAAGTGCGTCTCACGCACGGGGTGCAGGCGCAAGCTCGACATGCGCAGCGCCCGGCCGCGGGTGGGCTCCTCGCCGAAGGCGAGGGGAGCGGATGCCGACCCAACCACGGTGGGCATGTCGATGCGTTCGGCGGGTGAGCCGATGTCGACGACGACGATGGTGACGTTGTCAGGGGCTCCGCCGTCGAGGCTTTCCTTGACCAGGCGATCGGCCACGCCCTGGGCGTCAAGTGGGCTGAGCAGGGCCGCGGCGATGCCCGAATTAGAGACCACGCCGCTGAGCCCGTCGGAGCAGATCAGCCAGCGGTCACCGGGGAAGGTCGCAAGGATGGAGGTGTCGATCTCCGGCGCCGATTCGACGTCGCCCAGCACGCGCATGAGCACCGAGCGGCGCGGATGCACCATGGCTTCCGCCTCGGTGATGCGGCCACTGTCGACGAGCCGCTGTACGAAGGTGTGGTCGATGGTGATCTGGGAGAGTTCGCCCTCGCGGAGCAGGTAGATGCGCGAGTCACCGATGTGCGCGATCGCCACCTCGTCTTCCAGCACGATCAGCGCGCTGACGGTGGTGCCCATGCCGGTGAGTTCGGCGTGCTCGAACACGGTCTCGGCGAGCTGCGAATTCGCGGCGATCAGCGCCGCCTGCAGGGCGAACTCGGCGTCTTGCGGGGACTGGAAGTCCCGGTCAGCATCCATGATGCGTTTGGTGGCGATCGCCGAAGCGACGTCGCCGCCGGCGTGCCCGCCCATGCCGTCGGCAACCAGGAAGAGATGGCGCCCGGAATAGCCGGAGTCCTGGTTGTTGGACCGAATCTTTCCAACGTGGGACGCGGCCGCGCTGTGACTGACTGTCGCCATGCAGCTACCGCCGAAGCTCGAAGCTGGTTGCGCCGATCTTGACGGTGGTGTTCAGGGGGACCGGGGTCGGCACGGCCAAACGGTTGCCATCCAGGAAGGTGCCGTTGGTCGAATCGAGATCCTGGATCATCCACTTGTCATGCCAGAGCATCAGACGCGCGTGGTGGGTGGACGTGTAGTCGTCACGGATGACGAGGCTCGAGTCGCCCGACCGCCCGATCGTGATCGAGTCGCCGGTGAGCGGGAACTCAGTGCCGGACTTCGGGCCGGAGGTGATCACGAGGCGGGTCGCGTTCTGGCTGGTGGCCTTGTCGTCCACGGCGGTGAACGCCGGGCCAGGCCGAGCCGTGAACTGCTCCGTCGGCGCGGAGGCCGCGGCGGCGGGAGGCTGGGTGGCGCTCGGCACGGGCGTGGCGCTCGGGAACGCGGCGGGCGCGCCGGCCGAGCCAGCGACATCCGCCTGCATCTTGCGGGCGCGCTGGCCGAACAGGTCGCTGCGCAGGGCATAGACGATGCCGAAGATGAAGAGCCAGAGCACCAGCAGGAAGCCGAGGCGCAGCACCAGCAGGGTGAGCTCGCTGACGCTCATGCGGTGGGTCCCCAGAATCCGTCCATGTCGTGACGTTCGCGGCCGCCGTCGCGGTGACGCTCGGTCACCGGCTCGGAAGAGGATGCCTGCGCGATGACCCGGAAGACGATGCGGGTGCGGCCGATGGTGACGACTGAATCGGGCTCGAGGATGGCCTGCGTGACCGGTGAACCGTTGAGCTGGGAGCCGTTTGTCGAGCCGAGGTCGCGCACCTGGGCGCGGGAGCCGTCCCAGAGGATCTCGACATGCCGGCGAGAGGTGCCGGAGTCGTCGATGGTGATGTCGGCGTCGCTCCCGCGGCCGATGACGGTGTGCGACTGCGTCAGGGGATAGCGCTTGCCGTTGACCTCGACCACGGGGATCCAGGCGACGCTGCCCTTGATCGTGCTGGAGTCGATCTGGACCATGCCCTCACTGAGGCCGCGATCCGCGGACAGGGTGATCGAGACGCCGCCGGCGAACTGGTAACGCTGCTCGCGGCCGTGCAGCTGCACGAGTTCGGTGAGTTCGTCGAGGAGGGTCTGGCCAAGGGCGGACATGCGCTGGAAGTCGGCATGGCTCATTCGCACCGTGAAGCGATTGGGCGCGAGAATGCGATCGCGGGACACGACCGCTGCTTTTGTGTCGAGTTCGCGACGCAGTGCTGAGGTGATTTCAACCGGTTGCAGCCCCGACCTGAAGGTCTTGGCGAACGCACCGTTGACGGCGCGTTCGAGACCCTTTTCAAAACTATCCAGAATGCCCACAGGTCTCCCGATCCGATCCTTTCGGCTATGAGCATGTTACTTGTCTCAAGTGTTAACTCACCCGCCGGGCAATACCCGGTGAGGGTTGTCATCCTACGGGAGCCAGTCCGGGTCACCATGTCGGGCGCATATCGGGCGCGTGTTCAGGATGTTCGGCACGCCGCGCAGACCTGTGTTCGCGCGGCCTGCCTGTCTCGAATGGCGTTGTGCCCTCGGAAAGTGCTAATCTTCCTAAGTTCGCGCGAGTGGCGGAATTGGCAGACGCGCTGGCTTCAGGTGCCAGTGTTCGAAAGGACGTGGGGGTTCAAGTCCCCCCTCGCGCACAGTGGGTGTTTCAGGAAATCCAGGAATGGTTGTCATGAAATCCAAGTGGACAGGTCGGTTGAGCAGAAATGCTCAGCCGGCCTTCTTCTTTTAATGACTCAGTGCGCGTTCGGTGGCCGTTTTAACGCTCGCCGCTCGGGGGTTTGCGCTTTAAACGCCAATCAGCCTGCTGGTGGGCAAGCTGAAGCGTTCGGTGCGCGGGGTGACGTTCGGAATTGGCGTTGGTTTCTGCTACTGCGGCGGTGCCAGGGCGGGAAGTGCGCTGTGTTTGTTCAACGGTGTTCCGGTGGCTTCTTTGCGTCGGCGTCCTCGGGAGAGACTTTCGCCGCTGTCACGTTCGGCGGTCTTCACGAAGAAGTCGAATATCTTCCGCAGGTTCGATGACACGGCGGCGATGGTCGCCGCGAGGTAATTGAAGGCGAACTTCTGGAGGTGCTTCACAGCCAACCGGGGGTCCTGATTCCGTTCGGCTGGGGCTCCGGCATCCATCGGGATGGTGACGGTCACTGGTGTGACGGGTCTGGTGACGCGCTTGCCACTGGCACGGTCGATTGCCATGTAGGTGCCGGGAGTGGGAGTGAACACTCATCGCCGGGCCGGAGGCATGGGTTCGATATCCTAGGAACATTGAGATGTCCTAAGAAAAGACGAATAGCCCCTGTCTGCGAAATGGGGTTGCCTATGGCCAGCATTAAGGAATCGAAGGTGGCGGCACTGAGAGAACTAACGAAGACCAATCTGGATAAGCAGGGATTCGGAGGCCTCGATGATGAAGCCAAGTCTTGTTACGCATGGCCCCTACGATTCACACCGGCAGTGGGCACTGTCTTGATCGTTCTCGGATTGATTTTGCAGTCGCCTATCATTCTTGGATTGGGTGCAATCGTTCCTCTCACAGGGGCACTATTTCCCCGTGGCATGATTCTCGATCTGGTCTATAACTTGGTCGTTCGCCATATGTTTCGCGCTCCGGCGCTTCCCCCCACGCCGAGTCCACGACGGTTTTCCTACCTGCTGTCCACCGTGCTACTTGCAGGTGCGGCCTTGGCCTTCTATTTCGGATTATCAGCACTGGGAATCGTGCTGGGAGGAATGGTAGCTCTCGGCGGCACGATTCTCACCACGACCCATTGGTGTCTCGGATCGTGGTTGTACAGACTAATTCTTCCTCACGCAGCAGCAAGGTGAAAAGGTCGGGTCCACGCCGCAGAACCACAGCTCGGTCGGGTTGCCTCATCAGGAACTGTCAACGGCGTTATGGGAAGCTATCCGTTCGTGAGGCACCCGGCCGTCCCGTGGCAACTCATGGTCGAACTAGCCAGCAACCGAGCTCGCCGCATCAGCGGTCGCTTTCTCTTCGGCAAGAACTTGGCGATCGCGGCCGCACGGGGTGTTCACGCCACGCCGACTGTCGCCCACGGCGACAATCGCCGTTAGCTCGCGCGCTCCGGAGGTTCGTGCTGATCCCAACGCGACGAGCTCAGCGCAGGAGCCACCCGTGAAATGATAAACGTTGACGCCGACGTGGATATGTCCCGTGGCATCACAAACGGCAGCCCCGACTGTGTGTACCCCGCCTTCAACGTCCGCGTTGGCATCAATTGCCTCTTCCGCTCTCGCAATGAGTTCCAGGTCGTCACCGGTGAGTTGGCGCACATCCATTCCAGCATTCGCTGTTGGGACGTCCGTCGCCGACGTATGTGCTGGATCTATATCTACCGGGTGCCCGATAGCCGGACGTTCACCGATCAAGGGTGACCGGCACGAACCGGGCGCGGCCAGGACTACGAGAAGCGCTGGCTGCATGCCGGGCCGGGGACACGCTTGTGGTCGCCAAGCTCGACCGCCTCGCCCGGTCACTGCGCGACGGGAAAGACATCGTCGATGACCAGAAACTGCACCACACCACACACGGGTGTAGGCGGTTCAGGAAGGCGTTCCAGCTTTCGTGGCGCTCGCGGGCGCTACAGCGCGGTGGAGCCAGCGGAGGCGTGTCCCTCGATTCCATGAATTTTCAGAAGATTTTCGTCGAACGCCAGAGGATCGGCAAGATCATTTAGAAGAATCGCGAGGAACTACGTGACCAGCACACGGGGTCAGGCCGAAGTTTTGAGTTTTGCAATCTACCCACAGCGAACACGATGGGTTGATTGCCGTCCACCCATTCGGACAGAAAGGCCCCCGAGAGATTGGGGGCCTTGTGTCGTTCCGGTAGTTTCAGCTCCGGTGGTCGAGCCCGTCGAGACCCGGCGACCCGTCCCGCCCTACAGGTTCGCCCGCTTGCTCGGCAGAGCGATCAGTGTCCGCTTCGGGTCAACCTCCACCGGTGGCCGCAACCAATGCTGAGTTCCGGTGCGGCTGATCGTCCAATGCTGGTTGTGCAGCAGCAGATGGTGGGGATGACAGAGGAGTACCCCGTCGGCGAGGTCGGTGTAGCCGTTGCCTTTCGACCACTCGTTGGTGTGGTGGGCTTCGCTCCAGGCCGGTGATCTGTCGCAGTCGATTCAGAGGCATCCGCCGTCACGCACAGCCATCGCGGCGCGCTGTTTCTCGGTGAAGAGTCGTTCGTCGCGGCCGACGTTGATGATCTGGCCGTTGTCGTCGAATTTGATGCCGCCGGTGCCGGTGCCGGCGTCGCAGAGCAGCCGGTCGATGGTTTCCTGGGAGATGGGGAAAGGGTTGCCCTCGATCTGCCCGTGAGCGGCGGGTTCGGCCGGCCCGTGTTCGTTGACCTGCTCAGTCGAAGGTGGAGAGCACGAACTCGCCATCTTCGGGCGCGAACAGCCCGCTGAGTCGTACGTCGCCGTTGCCCAGCCGGTAGACCCGCAGGTAGCGGTCGTCGTCGGCCTGCTTCTCGCGGGCGGCGATGCCGGCCTCATCGAGCCGGTCGCGCATCCGTCTCGCCCGTTTGAAGACCTCGTCGGCATTCAGTGACGACGCCTCGGTGAGTAGCGCTTCGAGTGCCGCACCGAGCTTCTCGGCGGTGACCGCGGCGTCGATCTGGCTGAGCCCTGAGCGGATCGACTCGGCCGCGTCGACGGAGAGGGTGCCGGCGGTGACGGCCCGGGCGATCGGCGCCTGCCACGGCACCTTCGCCTCGAATTCGGCGACCTCGGCGGCATCCGCGTCGGGCGAGGAGAGCGCCGCCTCGACCTGCTTCTCGGCTGCTTCGGCATCAGCCATCATGGTGCTGACGGCGACCATTTTGTAGGCGTCGCCCTTCGAGGAGCCGGTCCACTTCTGGATGAGGGCCTCCGGCGAGAGAAACCCCTGCTGCGCCGCCAACCCGGAGTGGCCCAACTCCGGCCGGGACCGGCGGGCGATGGTGCCGGCCATCCACGCGGCGCGGGTGTCGAGCAGGCGGCGAGCCGCCGCGATCTGCTTCTGACCGGACAATACTGCGGCATCAGCCAGCGCCTCATAATCGGCACTCGAGGAACCCAGCAGGGCGACGGCCCCGGCCGCTTGCCTGAGGTCATCCGCGAGATTGATCATGATACGAGGATACCTCAAAGCGAACACAGAGTTGATAGTCTGTCAGTATTTAGAGACTCGATTCAGAGTTTATCTCGAAGGTTTGTTCACAAGTTCAGAGAGCGGCTCACCGGGTCTCGACCAGCCCGACCACCGTGGATTCGACTGACGGGTTGGGGTGGGCGATCCGAGGGGGACATCCGTCGTCTACGCTCGGGCTATGTCCAGACCGGCGCGACCTGCTCCCCGTGACCTCGTGGTGGGGTGGCCCGACGTGCCGTCGGCGGGCGCCGTCGGCGAGGTGGCCCGTCAGTTCGCGGTGAACGTGCAGGCCGCAATCGGCGAGCGGAGCGTGCGCGCCGCGGCGCGCGATGCCGGGCTCGACCACACGACACTGCTCTCGGTGCTGCACGGGCGGTCCTGGCCGGACCTGGCGACCGTGGCCCGTCTGGAGAACGGTTTGGGTGTCGACCTGTGGCCGGGGCGCGTGGGCCCGCCGTAGGGCCGCCGATTGAGACCTGCGCCGCGAGGCGGGCAGGCAGGCCTGGCAGACGTCGAAGATACGTCTATCCACAGCCTTGTGGATAACCCTGTGGACAGCAGAGTGAAATGTGGCTTTTGCCCGCATAATTACTGGAACGCCCGGTGTGGATAACTACGCGTGAAACCTGTGGACGACTGCCATAATCGCCTTTTATCGCTGTCGGGAATGGCAAGATGCCCAGCTCCGAATACCTCAAATACAGGTTCGAATTTCGGGTGCTCAGCGAATCTCGGTAAGGTAAGTCGTGTAGCCGGCGCTGCGCATCGCGGTGATGATCGGTTCGGTGCCGCCGGGTTCGGCGATAGCGATCATGGCGCCGCCGCCCCCGCCACCGGTCAGCTTCGCTCCGAGGGCGCCGGCGCGGCGGGCGATTGCCACGAGTGACTCGATCTCCGGGCTCGACACCTGTAGCGCGTTGAGCAGTCCCTGATTGATGTTCATCAGTTCGCCGAGCTCGGCGATGTCGCCGCGGCGGAGCGCGTCTACCCCGGCCAACACCAGCCCGTCGATCTGGCTGAAGATCGCGTCGTAACGCGCGGGGTTGCGCTGCCAGGCGCTGCGCACGAGGCCCACGGTCTGCTTCGTCAGCGACTCCACCCCGGACAGCCCGATGACGATGGGGATCGGGTGGGGAGTGAAGATGTCGCGGATCGTGTGGCCGCCCGGGGCATCCGATCTCTGGAAAAGAACCGACCGGCCGAAGGTGGCGACGGTGTTGTCGATGCCCGACGGGGTGCCATGCACGATCTGTTCGCACTCGAAGGCGAGGCTCGAGACCTCGGCGTCGCTGATCGTGAGCTGGAAGCTGTCGGCGACGGCGCGGATCAATGCCACCGCGAACGCGGCGGAGGCACCCAGGCCGCTGGCGCGCGGCAGGTGAGAGAACACGTCGACCCGAAGGCCGGCGTCGGACACGCCGAGCCGGGTGACGATCAGCGCCGCCACCCGGTGCGAGAGGTCTGCTCGGATCGGTTCGCGCACCGAGCCGTCGACGTCCCGGTCGGCGATGACCGGTTCGCGGAGCGACGCCTGGCGGGTGACCTGCGCGCGCACCGACAGACCGATCGGCGCGGCGATCGCGTGGTAGCCGTAGACGACGGAATGCTCGCCCATCAGGATGATTTTACCGTAGCCGAGGTGGGCATCCGAGCCGGGGGCGCCGGGGGTGAGGGCAGCAGCGCACGTGGCGGAAGCGCTGGGCGTAAGGGTGGCCGTGGGTGCGGGGTGAGCCGCGGGCAAGGCGACGACGGCGGCGGTGCCGTACCCGGCATCCGGCGCGGCCGGCTCAATAACCCGGTCGCCGTCACTGCCTTCTTCGAGGGCCTGCATGATCTGGCGCGCCTTCCACACCTTGATCTCGCCGTCGGCAATGAGCCTCTCGACGACCTCCTCGAACCGGGCTCCACTGGCGCCGGCGGCAGCCGCCACGGCCCGCGCGTGCAGGCGCATATGGCCGTGCTGGATGCCGTTGGTCGACAGGGCCTTGAGGGCGGCGAGATTTTGGGCCAGCCCCACGGCGGCCATCACCTCGGCCAGCTCGGGCGCTGAAGACACCCCGAGGATCGTGTGGGCGAGCCGTACGGCCGGGTTCGACTCCACCTGGCCGCCGACCGTGCCGACCTTCAACGGGATGGTCAGTTCGCCGACGAGATCGCCGGCGTCGTTCACGCTCCAGGTGGTGAGCGGGCCGTAGCCGTCGCCGCGGCCGGCGTAGGCGTGGGCCGCCGCCTCGATCGCCCGCCAGTCGTTGCCGGTGGCGAGGGCGACGGCGTCGATGCCGTTCATGATGCCCTTGTTGTGCGTGGTGGCCCGGTAGGGATCCATGGCCGCGAACTCGTTTGCGAGCACGATACCGTCGCGCACGCGTTCGCCGGGGAAGTCGGCGGTCTCGAGCAGCGCGTGCGGGATCACGGCACGGGCGCGCACCAGGGCCCGGTCGGTGAGGTTGGAGAGGATGCGCAGGAACACGCGGCCGCCGCTGATCTCCTCGACCAGTGGGGCGAGCCGTTCGCACATCGAGTTGACGAGATTGGCGCCCATCGCATCGCGGGTGTCGACCAGCAGGTGCACGACGAGCAGTTCGCCGTTCTGCGCCGTCGCACCGCGCAGGAAGACCTCGATGCCGCGGGCGCCGCCGCCGCGCGCCACCATTTTCGGATGCCCGCTGTCGGCCAACGCCACGAGCTCGTCGCCGCGCGCGAGCAGGTCAGCCCGGGCGCGCTCGGGGTCGATAAGGTCGACGACCTGGATCTGGCCGATCAGCAGCGGCTCGTCGGCGACGCTCGTGAACCCGCCGGCCTGGCGCACCAGCCGGGCCGCGGAGCTGACCGCGGCGACGATCGAGGGCTCTTCGACCACCATCGGCACCAGGTGGTCCCGGCCGTTGATCCGGAAGTTCAGGCCGAGTCCCATCGGCATTGAGAAGACGCCGATCACGTTCTCGATCAACCGGTCGGCGGCCTCCACGTCGAGGGCGGACGTTCCGTCTGCGAGGTGCGCGGCGGCATCCGTCGACAGGACACCACGTTGCCGGAGGAGCGCGATGCGTTCACTGACCGACAACTGGTAGAAGCGGGGGATGCGGGACCGGCTCATGACGCGGTGCCTCCCTGTAGGCCGGCGGCGAAGAAGCCGAGCGGGACGATGGCGGCCCCGGCCCGGGCGAGTGCCCTGGCGAGTCGCTCGGTGGGTTCTCCAGCGTAGCTAAAGGCCAGACCGACGTCTCCGCCGCCGGCCCCGCTGGTCTTGAAGATGCCGCCCTTGCGCCGGGCGAGGGCGTGCAGTTCACGGTGTCGCTCGCTCACGATGCCGGCCTGGGCATGCGCGTCGAGTTGGGTGAGCGCCGCGAAGTAGTCGGAGGCGAGGCTCAGAAAATCGGCCGGGCTGGCCAGCGCCGCCTCGGCCTGTTCGGCGAGGTGTTTCAGCCGGTCGAGGTCGGCCCGGTGCCGGGCGGGGTTCTCGGCGGCGTAGTCGGCCACGCGGCCCACCAGACGGGTGGTCAGCGCACCCTCGCCGGTGACGACGGCCGAGATACAGAGCTCCTCCGGCCAGCGCAGAGGCACCACTGCGGCACCCGGGGCATAGCGGATCAACCCGCCGTGCACGCTCGCGGCCACGTCTCCGCCGCTGCCGGCGCCGTTCTGCGCGCTGCGGTGGGCGGCGTGGGCCAGGCGGAACAGCTCGTCCCGGTCGAGCGTCAGGCCCAGGGCGCGGGCCAGGGCGTCGGTCAGGCCGGCGGCGGTGGCGGCGCTGGAACCGAGGCCGAGCTTGTGGCCGCCCCGGGACAGCGCGCTGCTGTCGATGGTGATGGCGAGCGGGGTCTGACTCTGCGGCAGCACCCGCGCCTGCAGCGCAGCGGCCTGCACGGCGACGCGCACCTGGTCGAAGACGCGGAGGTGGTCGCGCTGCTGGTCGGTGAGCCCGGCCGGGAGGGCGCCATCCGTGCCCAACACCAGGTTCCGGATGCCCAAATTGGACGCGCTGACCTGCCAGGAGCCCGTGGTTGACTCGTCGACCGTCACCTCTACGCGTCGGTCGACGGAGGTGAGCAGGGCCGGCGCGCCCTCGAGCACGGCGTACTCGCCCAGCAGGAAGAGCTTGCCGGGCGCGGACGCCCGGATCGTCGGCTTCGGCGGAGGCGTCGGCAGAGTCGTCGCCATGGTCATTCCAGCCGGCAGGCGGCCGGGCCGAGCGCGCTGATGCGCGCCTCGAGCACCCCGGGCACGAGCACCATCGCCCGCTGAACCGCGGCGGCGTCGCCGGGCAGGCAGAGCACCTTGACTTGCGGCCCGGCGTCGATGGTGAAATAGGCCGGCACGCCCTGGGCGCGAAGACCCGCCACGGCGTGCATCGCGGCGACGGTCGCGGCGTTCCAATAGATCAGTGCGGGTCGGGTCGTGAGCATCAGGGCGTGCAGTTTGAGGCAGTTGTACTCGGAGAGCTGCCCGAGCCGGGCGAAATCGCGGTCACGGATGGCGGAGCGCATCTCGTTGAGGTCGTCGTCGGCCGAGTCAAGCCAGGCCTGGTAGAACGGCGAGGAGGCCTTGCTCTCGTTCATGCCGATAGTGGAATTTATCGATTTCTCGCCGTGCTCGGTGATCGCCACGACGACCGCCAGCGGCCAGTCCGCCCGGTCGAGCAGCTCTTCCGCGTAGGCGTCCGATCCGTCGGCGGCGGTGCCGGCGTGCATCTCGGCGAAGCCGCCGAAGATCGAGCGGGCGGCCGAGCCCGAGCCGTGCCGGGCCAGGATCGACAGTTCCCGGTCGGCCAGGGTGAGGCCGGCGGCGCCGGACGCGGCAACCGCGAGGGCGGCGAAGCCGGACGCCGACGAGGCGAGGCCGGCCCCGGTCGGAAAGTTGTTCGTCGACGTCACGATGGCGTTCAGTCGGGCGGCGGACAGGCCCATGCTGGCGGCATGCCCGCGCACCAGGTCGAGAACGTGACTGATGCGCGTGGCCGGGATGCGGCATCCGGCCAGCCACAGTTCATCGGCGACCAGACCGGGCGTGAAGGTGACGCGGGTGTCGGTGTAGAGCGCGTCGAGCGAGACCGAGATGGAGCCGACCGCGGGCGTGTTGAGGGCGGCGTCGCGCTTGCCCCAGTATTTGACGAGGGCGATGTTGCTGTGCGCGCGGGCCACGGCGGTGGCGCCACCATCGATGGGTTGGTCCACAGTGGTGCTCCGATCGGGTTCACTCGATTTTAGTCGCTTCCCGGGGGGCCGCACCGCCGTGATCGGGTCGGTTCCGCCTGACGATCTGATCCTGGTCACCACTTTCACCAACCGATCCGTTGATAATGGAGTGGTGCGTTTGAGACCCGGTGTGGGTGAACAACCACGCCAAACCTGAAGAGGGAACTGTTGACGCCTGGAATTAGTGGATTCTCCCTGTTCGTGCCGCCCTACCGGGTGCAGCTCGAAGCCTGGTGCGACTGGAACGACCAGCCGTGGGGGAAGGTCCGGAACGTCGTTGGACGCAGCTTCCGCATGCGCGGCCCAGGCCAAAGTGTCTACACGCTCGCGGCGAACGCGGTGTGGCGTTTGATCCGCGACTACGACATCGACCCCGGTCAGGTCGGCCTCCTGGCCCTCGGCACCGAATCCAGCAGCGACAACTCGGCCGGTGCGGTCATCGTCAAGGGCATGGTCAACGATGCCCTCACCGCCCATGGCATGCCGCTGCTCGCGCGCGACTGCGAGGTGCCCGAGTTCAAGCAGGCCTGCCTCGCCGGCGTCTACGGCATCAAGGCCGCCCTGCGCTACCTGGCGACGGATGGCGTGGGCCGCCAGGCCATCGTCGTCTCCGCCGACATCGCCGAATACGCTCGCGGCGGCAGCGGCGAGCCCACCCAAGGTGCAGGCGCCGTCGCTGTGCTCCTGGAAAGCGAGGCCCGACTGCTGGAAGTAAATCTGGCCGGGTCCGGCAGCGACTCCGACTACCGGGTGGCCGACTTCCGCAAGCCGTTCGCGCGCTTCCGCGGGCAGCCGCCCCGCGACGACGGGCAGATGCAGGACCTGCCCGTGTTCAACGGCCGGTACTCGACCAGCTGCTACATCGACGCGACCCACCACGCGATGACGGCCATGCTGGGAAAGCGCCCCGGCAATTCCCTCGATTACTTCAACGAGGTCGACCGGGTGTTCATGCACCGCCCGTACCACCAGATGCCGGCGACCGGCTGGGTGATGGCCTACCTGTTCACGCTCGCGGCCGACGAGGAATCGGGCCGCGACCAGCTGCGCGCGCACTGCGCGGATGCCGGGATCGACGCCGACCTCCTGCTCGCCGAGATGTGCGCACCCTCGCCGTTCCACGGAAACGGGGCCGACATCGGCGAGATCATCGGTGACGTCTTCCCGCTGTCCCGCCGCCTGCGCCAGCACCTGCGCAGCACCGAAGTCTGGAACACCCTGGTCAGCGAGAAGCTCGGCCTCGGCTCGGACGCCATGCGCGACCTGGGCAACCTCTACACGGCCGCCCTGCCGGCGTGGCTCGCATCCGGTCTGCAGCACGCACTGACGGAGGGCCTCGAGCTCGCCGGCCAGGAGTGGCTGGCGCTCGGCTACGGCAGCGGCGACGCCGCCGAGGCTCTCCCGATGCGGGTCGCCGAGGGTTGGCAGGCCGCCGCCGCACGCATCAACTTCGAGACCGCCCTGCACGGCCCGGTCGACCTGACCGAGGCGCAGTACATCGCGCTGCACGAGGGGCGCCCCGGTGACCTCGTGCCGGCCCCGGCCGAGGACCAGTTCGTCGTCGACCACCTCGGCACCGCGAACGGCCCCGACTTCTACGACCAGGGCATCGAGTATTACCGCTACGTGCCCCTTACCGCCTGACGCGCGATTCAATCCCCTGAGCGCGCGAACCAATTCGACGGAGATTTTGCTCCGTGACCCGGTTTTTCGCACCGATCGGGGTGATCCCGGCAAAATCTCCGTCGAATTGGTGAGGTCGGCACCGTGAGCACGGGCGGCCCAGAAAGCCGAGCTGGCTGAGCGCCAGGCCGCTTTCCGGGAGTCGCTGAGGTCGTGCCGAAATCAACCCTGCACCTAGAGCGCAGATCCGAGTAAAGTCGGGCCATGAAACCCCGAATCCGACTCCTGTCCAGCGTCCTCGCCGCCATCCTCGCCGCCTCGGGCGTGCTTGCCGCTGGTGCTCTACCGGCATCCGCCGCACCCACGGCCCCGGCCAACAAGTACGTCGCCTTGGGCGACTCCTACGCGGCCGGGCAAGGCGGCGGTGACTACGTGGACAGCTGCCTGCAGAGCCCGAACGGCTACCCCGCCCTTCTGGACGCGGTGAAGGGCACGAACCTGCTGCGCAACGTCAGTTGCAGCCTGGCCACCACCGGGACTGTGACCACCACGCAGCTGTCGTCCCTGAACCGGGGGACCACCCTGGTGACACTTACCGTGGGCGGCAACGATCTGAATGTGGCCGGCGTGGCGGCGGCGTGCGCGTCCGCGGATCCGGTCGCGTGCGGGAACGCCATCTCCACCGCCGGCGCCCTGATCTATTCCGGCGAGTTTACAGCCCGTCTGGCCGACACCTACGCGCGCGTCGCGGCGGCCGCCCCGAATGCCCACGTGGTCGTCACCGGCTACCCGCTGCTCTTTGCCCCCTCGGCTAACCCGCTGATCGCCCAGCTCAACGGGGCAACCATGCTGCTAAACCAGACCATCCAGGGCGTCGTAGCCCAGGCCCAGGCAATCCGACCGAACTCCAGCATCGAATACGTCGACGTGTCCGCGGCTTTCGCGGGCCACGGCATCGGAGACGTCGACTCGTGGGTCTACTTCGCCGGTCCGGATGCCTTCCACCCGACCCCCGCCGGCTACCAGGCCTACGCGGCGGCCATCCAGGCGGCGCTGTAACTCGGTAGCAGTCCCGGTTCCCGGCTCCCCGGGCACTGGCCTGCCGACGCCGCGAACGAATTCGACGGAGATTTTGACGAAAATCGACCTATTTCATGTGAAATGCGGTCACTATCGCGAAATCTCCGTCGAATTGGTTATTGCCAGAGTGACGGACGAGGGGCCGGGGCCAGGGCCAGGGCTAGAAACGAGGGAGGGCCCCCGACGATGTGCCGTGGCCCTCCCCGCGGAAGCGAACTAGTCGTTCGGCTCCAGGAACTCGGTGGTGTGCGCGATCGTCGGGATCGAGGACGTGATGACGGTGCCGTCGGCCCGTCGCCCGCCCTCGACCAAGGTCCGAGAGGGTGCTCCCGGGTCGCGCGGGCCCTGGTGGGTCAGCGCGACCGTGATGGGCAGGCCCATCCGCACGATGACGGAAACACCGCGCACGGACAGCATGACGTCGACGCCCTCCTCGATCGTGAGGTTGACCTCGCTCTGCCGCACGTCCACGCGCAGCCGGGTTCCCCGGAGCGTGACGCGGAAGGTCAGCGCCTCCCAGGTCTCAGGCAGTCGCGGGTCGAGGGTGATCTTGCCGCCGTGGTCGCGCATGCCGCCGAAGCCGTAGACGAGCGCGCTCCAGACACCGCCGGCGGATGCCACGTGAACGCCGTCCGCCGCGTTGTGGTGCAGATCGGCGAGGTCGACGAACAGGCCCGAGGTGAAGTATTTGAGCGCCAGCTCGTGGTAGCCGACCTCGGCCGCGATGATCGACTGCACGACGTCGGACAGCGTGGAGTCACCCGTGGTGATCGGGTCGTAGTAGTCGAAGTCGGCACGTTTCTGCTCCGGCGTGAACTGGTCACCCTGCAGCAGGAGGGCGAGCACGACATCCGCCTGCTTGAGCACCTGGAAGCGGTAGATCACGAGGGGGTGGTAGTGCAGCAGCAGCGGGCGGTTGGCGGGCGGCGTCTGCGAGAGGTCCCAACGTTCCTTCTCCAGGAACTGCGCGTCCTGCGGGTGGATGCCCAGGGTCTTGTCAAAGGGGATGTGCATTGCTTCCGCGGCGAACGACCACTCGATGATCTCGGCCTCGCCGAGTCCGAGGCGGGCGACCATGAAGTCGTAGGAGGCGATGTCGACCTCGCGCAGTCTGCGCACACTGGTGACCGCGTCCCGCAGGTTCGAGCGGGCCATGATGTTCGTGTAGAGGTTGTCGTTGACGACGGTCGTGTACTCGTCGGGCCCGGTAACGCCGTGAATGTGGAAGACGTCGTTGCCGTTGCCGCGCCAGAAGCCGAGGTCGGCCCACATGCGCGCCGTCTCCACCAGGATGTCGATGGCCTCGCGGGAGAGGAAGTCCTCATCGCCGGTGGCCGACACGTACTGGGTCAGCGCATAGGAGATGTCAGCGTCGATGTGATACTGCGCGGTGCCGGCGGCGTAGTACGCGGACGACTCCAGGCCGTTGATCGTGCGCCACGGGAACAGCGCGCCCAGCTGGTTCAGTTCGGTGGCGCGCATCCTGGCGTGCTCGAGCATCGCGTGCCGGAACCGCAGAGCGTTGCGCGCGGCGTTCGGTGACGTGTAGGTCAGGAAGGGGAGCACGTACACTTCCGTGTCCCAGAAATAGTGACCGCCGTAGCCGGATCCGGACACGCCCTTCGCGGACACGCCCTGGCCGTCGGCTCGCATGGACGCCTGCGCGAGCTGGAAGAAGTTCCAGCGGGTGGCCTGCTGGAGGGCAGGCTGGCCGGCGAGTTCGACATCCGTGCGCGCCCAGAAAGCGGTGAGCCAGTCGCGCTGCTCGGCGACGTACTGCTCGGTTCCGGCTGCGACGGCGCGGTCGAGCGTGCGGTCGCACCGGTCGGCGAGCTCGTGCGTGGGCACGCCGGTGGAGGTGTGGTAGCTGAGGGTCTTGGTCAGTCGGATGGACTGGCCCTGCTTGGCCTTGATGCGGTAGACGTGCTTGGCGAGGTCGTCGCCGATGTGCGAGGCCTCGTCGTACTCATTGAGCGTCTCAAGCTGGTGGTCGGCGGCGCAGGCGATGGTCATGCCCGAGTTCGTGCAGCGGAAGCCGAGGATGTAGCGGCCCTCGGATGCCCGTTTGAAGCGGGGGCGCAGCACCCGGTCGGTGAACGACTCGGCCCTACGCGGGTCGAAGTCCTTGCCGTTGGTGGGCTTCGGGGCGTCGTACTCGCCGATGCCGTCCTGGCGGTTGAGGATCTGGCTGGAGATCACGACCGACGCGTCGGCGTCCAGCATGGTGACCTCGTACTCGAGGATTGCGAGGTGGCGTTCCGTGAACGACACCAGGCGGCGCGACTGGATCAGCACGCGCTTGCCCGAGGGCGTGCGCCATTCGAGGGATCGGGAGAGGATGCCGCCGGCGAAGTCGAGGCGGCGCTCATAGCTGAGCAGATCCGCGAGGGTCAGGACGAGCGGCTCGTCGTCGACGTAAATGCGAATGATCTTGGCATCCGGCGCGTTGACGATCGTCTGCCCGACGCGTGCGAAGCCGAAGGCCTCTTCCGCGTGCCGGATCTGCCAGGTCTCGTGGAACCCGTTGATGAACGTGCCGTGGGCGTGGCCGTCCCGGCCCTCGTCCACGTTGCCGCGCAGGCCGAGGTACCCGTTGCCGATGGCGAACAGCGTCTCGGTGCGTCCCATGTCGTCACCCGAGAAGTCCTTCTCGACCAGGGCCCACTCGTCGATCGGAAATCGGTTGCGGTCGAGCGGGTCGTTCGTGTCGGTGATCCGGTTCATTCTCCGGCCTCCGTTTCGACGTTGGGGAGCAGCTCGTGCAGGTCGGTAACGACGACGTCGGCCCCGGCGTCGAGCAGGGTCTGCGTGCCCACGCCGCGGTCCACTCCGAGCACGAGGCCGAAGTTGCCGGCGCGACCGGCCTGGATGCCCGAGTGCGCGTCTTCGACGACGACGCACTGGGCCGCATCGAGGCCGAGCAGTGCCGCGCCGAGCTCATAGGTGTCGGGGGCCGGCTTGCCGGCCAGACCACGCTCGGCCGAGAGCAGGCCGTCGACGACGATTTCGAAGCGTCCGCGAATGCCGGCTGCCGCGAGGGTCTTCTCCCCGTTGCGCGAGCTGGTGACGACGGCCACGGCGAGGCCGGCGGCCACGACGTAGTCGAGGAACTCGATCGATCCCGGGTAGGGCGTGACACCGCTTTCGGCGAGGGTCTCGTTGAAGGCCTCGTTCTTGCGGTTGCCGAGGCCGCAGACGGTGTTGCGCTCCGGGGCGTCCGTCGGGTCGCCGTCGGGCAGCTGGATGCCCCGGGAGGCGAGCAGCGACCGCACGCCGTCATAGCGGGGCTTGCCATCGATGTACTGGAAGTAGTCGGCCTCGCTGTAGGCGGGGCTCACTCCCTGGTCCTCGAGAAAGCGGGTGAACAGGCGCGACCAGGCGGCCATGTGAACATCGGCGGTGGGCGTGAGCACCCCGTCGAGGTCGAAGAGTACACCGCGCATGGACAGGAGCCGGGCGCGCGTTTCCGCGCGCGACAGGGGGAATCGCGTAGAAGTCATAACTGATGCCTTGCTTGGTAGGTCCTGAGACAGTGGGAGGTCTGATCGAAGCGGTCAAATGATCACGATCTCGATCGGGGGATCGACGTGATGTGCGCCAACGCGGCGAGGAATGCGATTGACGACGCTGCGGACCAGGGCTAGGACTGCATACGCCTGAATACTCCCCCCGATCCTATGCCCCCGACGGCGTTGCGCCGATTTCTCCGGTTGCGCGGCCCTGATCCCCCGGTCTCCGGCGCGCCCGGAAAATCGGCCGATACTATTGGCAGGATGAACCAAGAACGGAGCGCGCTCTCGGCCGCACCCGCGTCCGCGAATCGATCGCGCTCCGCGCGGCTGGCGGGCCGGCGTTTCCGACAGCTCTTCTCGGTCACGGTTGCGGTTCTCGTCCTGCTGGCGGCGGGCCTCGCGATGGCCAACTTCAGCCAGGGTCCCCGCCTGGCCTCCGCCGAGATCAACCTCGACGCCGCCGTCACGCGTGGCAACGCGCGCCTGCTGCTCACCGCGAACCAGCCGCTGGCCGAGGTCCAAGCCGGCCAGGTGGCGGTATCCCCGGCTACAGAGGTCTCCGCCCGTGTCGCCGACCGCGCCCTGACGGTGGAGTTCGCCGGCATCCTGCGCTACAACACCGTCTATACGGTGACGGTGACGGATGTCGCGAGCATCACCCAGGACGCCACCGCCACCCTGGAATACGAGTTCACGACCCCGGACGTCGACATCTATGCGCTGCAGCGCGACAGCCGGGTGGATGACGCCGGTGCGAAGCGGCCCGACACCGTGCGCCGAACGACCCTGCAGGGCCGGGGCGACGGAGACATCGTGTTCAGCGCCCCGCGCATCCAGCAGTATGTCGCCCTGGAGAACCACCTCGCCGCCGTCACGCTCGCCGAAGACGACACGGCCACCCTCGAGGTGGTCTCGTTCGGGGGCGGGGACAACGTGCAGGTGCCCGTGCCGGGCGCGGGCGTGATCGAGAACCTGGCGGCCTCCCCATCGAAAACCCTGATCGCGTACACCTTCACCAGCGCCCCGGAGACGGCGGGGCGCCGCTACGACCGCACCCCCTTCGTCTACGACCTGACCGAGTACTCGGGCCTCCCGGCCGAGGTCACCGGGGTGGACGGCCTGCCGATGACGGTGATGGACCTGCGCTTCGTGCCGGACAGCACCTCTCTCGTCGTGCAGAACGCCGGGCAGACTCTGTTCCTGATCGACATGCTCGGCGACGCCGTGCTGACCCCGTTGGGCGAGCACGACGAGATGCGCGGATTCGTTCCCGGCACCCGCGCGCTCGTCGTCGCCGACCCCGACCAAGGCTCGACGATCGACCTCGCCGACGGTGCCGTGACCACACTCGACCTCGCGCCCAGCCTGCTCGAAGCGAGCGCCTACCCCGGCAAGCTCGTGCTCCTCACCGAGCAGGGGCGCTACGCCCGCCTGTTTCTGCAGGAGACCGGCGACAGCAACCAGCTGGCTTACCTGATCGCCGTCACCGACGCCGCCGACTCGAGCGTGGCGTTCACTCCCGCGTCGGACGCGTCGCGCGTGCGGGACTTCTGCGTCTCGCCGAACGGCCAGTACCTCGCGGTGGAGACGATCCCGGCGGCCGGCCTCGGCGACGACTACCCGACCCTGCCCGCGTTCTCGGGCATGACGACCACCCTGGTAGACCTCGACCGCGGCACCAGCAGCCGTAGCGTGTCCGGTTTTCTCCCTGATTGGTGCGGCTAACCGAGGGATACCCCCGCCAACCTCCTGCCGATGGCTTCCTGTCCCGAGCGCAACCGAGTCGAAACAGGACAAGATATACCCATGAGTCAGACCATCGCCGCGCGGCCCTTCACCGCGCGCCGGAGGCCCGGCCGCGGCTTCTCCGTCGGCCTCGTCATCATCGGGCTGGTGATCCTGCTGCGCGTGTTTGCGCCGTCGGCCCCTGCCGACACCCTGGCGGACACCTTCCGCGACTTCGTCACCCTGTCGATCAGCGTGGTGATCGAGTCGCTGCCGTTCGTCTTCCTCGGCATCGTGCTGTCGATCGTGGTGCAGACCTGGCTGCCGGAGGGGTTCCTGCTGCGGCGCCTGCCGAAGAACCCGGTCGCCCGGCGGGTCGTACTCTCGCTGCTGGGCATGCTGCTGCCGGTTTGCGAGTGCGGCAATGTGCCTCTGGCGCGCGGCCTGATCGCCAAGGGGCTGACGGTCGGCGAATCGATGACGTTCCTCTTCGCGGCCCCGATCCTCAACCCGGTGACCATCATCACCACCCAGCAGGCCTTCGGTTGGGACAGAGGCATCCTGGTCTGGCGCATCGCCGGCGGATTCCTGATCGCCAACCTGATCGGCTACATCTACAGCCGGCACCCGAAACCCGAGTCCCTGCTCGCTCCCCGGTTTCAGGATGCCTGTGCACTCGGCGACCACCATGACGCGGCCGACGGGAAGATCAAGCGCAGCGCCGGCCTGTTCACGAAGGAGACCAGCGCGATGTTGCCGGCGCTCTTTATCGGCGCCGGACTGGCCGGGCTGATCCAGACCGCCGTCTCCCGCGAGGTGCTCGTGACGCTCGGCAGCCACCCGGTCTGGTCCGTGCTGGCGCTGATGGCCCTGGCCTTCGTGGTTTCGATCTGCTCCAGCGTCGACGCCTTCTTCGTCCTCTCGTTCGGTGCGACGTTCATGCCCGGTGCCATCGTGGCCTTCCTGGTCTTCGGCCCGATGATCGACATCAAGATGCTGGCCCTGCTGCGCACGACCTTCACGGCCAAGACCCTGATGCAGCTCACCCTGATTGTGGCTCTCTGCTCCGCGGTTCTCGGATTGGCGATCAACTATGTCGTTTAGACGGCTCCTGCGGCGCTGGCAGGGCGCGCTTCTCAGCATCGTGGGCATTGTGGCCACGGTCTGCCTGGGGGTCAGCGGGCAGCTCGGGCTCTACATCCACCCCCGGTACTTCGTGTTCACCATGGTGATGGCCGTGATCGCCGCCGCGCTGGTGGTGGCCGCATTCGCTCTCCTGCCCGCAGCCGAAGACGGGCACGAGCACGAGCTGCCTGAGGACGACGGAGGACGCTGGGCGTGGCTCTGGCCGGCCGGCAGCATCCTGATCATCGTCGCGGCCACCGTGGGCCTCCTGGTGTTGCCGCCGGCGACCCTGACCACGGCCACGGTCGCCAAGCGCGACCTGAACGGCTCGACCTCGCTCATCACGCAGAAAGAGGCGAGCGACCTCGTCGGCGGCGACTACTCGACCTTCACCGTGCGGGACTGGTCCTCGCTGCTGAGCCAAGGCGCCGGCGAGGACTTCTTCGCCGACAAGACCGCGACCGTGACCGGGTTCGTCACGCCCGACACGAGCGACCCCGAGAACGTGTTCTTCGTGGCCCGCTTCGTCGTGTCCTGCTGCGCGGTCGACGCGCAGCCGGTCGGCATCCCCGTCTACTACCCCGGCTGGCAGGACGAATTCCCGACCGACAGCTGGGTTGCCATCGAGAGCGGTTTCAACACCAACCCGAGCATCCGCAGCGATGAGACCATCGCCCTTGTTCCGAGCGAGATCACACCCACGGACCAGCCCGCCCAGCCGTACGTCTACTGACGCCGGCAAGCTGATCGGGCCGCTCTGACGCCCGGTGCCCGCTGCATCCGTCGCTACGCAAACTCGGAGAAATTGCCGTAACGCCGGCTGGGTCACCCCAGCCTGATCTCGCGGCGTGTCGTGAAAATCCCCGAGTTTAGGCAACACGACGGAGGCCCGGAGTGCGCCGAGCTGCGTGGCACGTTCCCGGGTGATTCGGGCGCCGCCCGCGGGGCTCGGCGAGCTCGACCTCCGATCAGGCGGCCGAGGCATCCTTGGGGTCGGTGGCGGCGTCATCCGTGCCGAAGTGGTTGCTGCCCGCGGTCACGCCGGCGAGCCGCAGCCAGGTGTCGACCACGGTGTCGGGGTTCAGCGACACGGAGTCGATGCCCTCGGCGACGAGCCACTCGGCAAAGTCCGGGTGGTCACTGGGGCCTTGACCGCAAATGCCCACATACTTGCCGCGGGCCTTGCAGGCCGCGATCGCCATGCTGAGCAGTTTCTTCACGGCCGGGTCGCGCTCGTCGAAGCCGCCGGCGACGATCGCCGAGTCGCGGTCGAGGCCGAGTGCCAGCTGCGTCATGTCGTTGGAGCCGATGGAGAACCCGTCGAAGTAGTCCAGGAACTCGTCGGCGAGCAGCGCGTTGGCCGGCAGCTCGCACATCATGACGATCTCAAGGCCGTTCTCCCCACGGCGCAGCCCGTTCTCGGCGAGCAGTTCAATAACGCCCGCGGCCTCGTCCAGGGTGCGCACGAAGGGGATCATCAGCTTGACGTTGGTCAGCCCCATCTCGTTTCGCACGAATGAGAGCGCCTCGCATTCGAGGTCGAAGCAGTCCCGGAATGAGGGCTCGAGGTAGCGGGACGCCCCGCGGAACCCGAGCATCGGGTTCTCTTCGTGCGGCTCGTAGGCCGGTCCGCCGATGAGGTTGGCGTACTCGTTGGACTTGAAATCGCTCATCCGCACGATCACGGTCTCCGGCGCGAAGGCGGCCGCGATCGTGGACACGCCCTCGGCCAGGCGCTTGATGTAGTAGTCGCGCGGATTGCCGTAGGCGGCGATGCGGGTGTTGATCTCGCGGGCCACGTCGGCGGGCTGGTCGGCAAGGTTGAGCAAGGCCTTGGGGTGGATGCCGATCTGACGGTTGATGATGAATTCGAGCCGGGCGAGACCCACGCCGTGGTTGGGCAGCTGGGCGAACGTGAACGCCTGCTCCGGGGTGCCGACATTCATCATGACCTTCACCGGGGCCGGCGGCAGGGTGGTGAGCGCGGTCTCCTCGATGCCGAAGTCGAGCAGCCCTTCGTAGATCAGGCCCGCCTCACCCTCGGCGCAGGACACCGTGACTTCGAGGCCGTCGGAGAGGATGTCGGTGGCGGTCCCGGTGCCGACGACCGCGGGAATGCCGAGTTCGCGGGCGATGATCGCGGCATGGCAGGTGCGGCCGCCGCGGTTGGTCACGATGGCGCTGGCGCGCTTCATGATCGGTTCCCAGTCGGGGTCGGTCATGTCCGCGACGAGCACGTCGCCGGTGGCAAAGCTCGCCATCTGGTCGATGGACGAGAGGATGCGCACGCTTCCGGCGCCGATCCGCTGGCCGATGGCGCGGCCCTCGACCAGCACCTTACCGGTCTCGTTCATCTTGAACCGGCTCTGGGACACCGCGGTCGCTCGCGACTGAACCGTCTCCGGGCGGGCCTGCAGGATGTAGATGCCGCCGTCGATGCCGTCTTTGCCCCACTCGATGTCCATCGGGCGTCCGTAGTGCGCCTCGATCGAGAGGGCGTGGCGGGCCAGCTCCTCCACGTCGGCATCGGTGATGCTGAACAGGTCGCGCAGGTCGACGTCCACGGGAACGAAGTCGATCGTGCGGCCGATTTCACGGTTCTTCGTGAAGGTCATCTGCAGCGCCTTCTCGCCGAGGGTGCGCTTGAGGATGGCGGGACGGCCGGCCTCGAGTGCCGGCTTGTAGACGTAGAACTCGTCGGGGTTGACGGCGCCCTGCACGACGGCCTCGCCCAGACCGTAGGAGGAGGTGATGAAGACCGCGTCGCGGAAGCCGGATTCGGTGTCCATCGTGAACATGACCCCGGAGGAGCCGATGTCCGAGCGCACCATGCGCTGGATCCCGGCCGACAGCGCCACCTCGGCGTGCTCGAAATCGTGGTGCACCCGGTAGGCGATCGCCCGGTCGTTGTAAAGGGAGGCGAAGACATCTTTGATGGCCGGCAGGATGTTCTCGATTCCGCGCACATTCAGGAACGTCTCCTGCTGACCGGCGAAGGACGCGTCCGGAAGGTCCTCGGCGGTGGCGCTGGAACGCACCGCCCAGGAAATGTCGTCGGAGCCGCCGTGCTTCAGGACCAGGGCCGCGTAGGCGGCCCGGATCTGGGACTCGAACTCGGGCAGGAAGGGCGTGTCACGCATCAGGCCGCGGATTTCCTTGCCGGCCGCTGCCAGCGCGGTGACGTCGTCGATGTCGAGGCCCCGCAGGCGCTCGATGATCCGCTGGTCCAAACCGGAATCGGACAGGAACCGGCGGTAGGAGTCCGCGGTGGTGGCGAATCCGTCGGGCACCTTGACGCCGGCCGACGTCAGATTCTGCACCATTTCGCCCAGGGAAGCGTTCTTGCCGCCCACCCGGTCCAGGTCCGTGAGTCCGATTTCGGAAAACCAGAGGATGTCTGTCGTCATGTGTTCTGCTCCCTTGCAGTGTGCGACCAGAGGTGAGGCCACGAGGTGAGGAGGCTCACCTCATGGATAAGCGCCCTGTTCCCATAGTGACAGGTCTATCCGGCCTGAGCGCAATTTGTTTACTTGATTGACATGTTCACTTGTCTGCGTTTTGAATGTGAGTCAGCGCTTGAGGTTCATTTGCTGCAGAATCATGGCCGACATCTCCTCCACGGACATGCTCGCCGAGTTGAGGAATGGGATTCCGTGGGAGGCATAGAGTCGCTCCGCACTGCGCAGCTCGAACCCGCACTGCCGCAGGGACGCGTAGGGCGAACCTTCCCGGCGCTGGGTGCGCACCTGGCTCAGGCGCAGGGGATTGGTGGTGAGCCCGAAGCACTTGTCCACGAACGGTCGCAGTGGCTTGGGGAGACCCTCCCGCTCGAAGTCCTCGTCGACGAGAGGAAAGTTCGCCGCGAAGATGCCGTGCTGCAGCGCCAGGTACATCGTGGTGGGGGTCTTGCCGCAGCGCGACGGGGCCACCAGGATCAGCTGCGCCTTCTCGAGCGCTCGCAGGCTCTGGCCGTCATCGTGCTCCATCGCGTATTCGACGGCCGTCATGCGGGACTGATAGCGGGCGGCGTTGCCGAGGCCGTGGGCGCGCCCTGGTTCGTTGCTGGCCTGCGTCGCCAGGGTCTCCTCGAGCTCGCTGAGATAGGTTCCGAGCAGGTCGATCAGGGTGGCCGTGCAGGTGCCGAGGGTGCGGCGGATGTCGCTGGTCACGGCCGTGGAGAATACGATCGGCTTCTGGCCGCGCTCCACCAGAGCGTCGATCAGGTCGACCACGGCCTGGGCCTGGTCCACATTCAGGATGAACGGGATCGTCGTGCGGTCGAACTCCACGGTGGGGAACTGGGACAGGAGGGTGCTCCCGAGCGTTTCCGCCGTGATTCCGGTGCTATCCGAGAGAAAGAAAACCGGGCATGGATCGTCAGTGGCCATACCTCATTGTGTACCTCCCGGCAGGCTCGGCGCGGATCGGTGCGCGCGTACTGAGCGCCGCAGTCGATTCCGCGAGTTGCCGTCGTCGCATCGTGCGCAGCAGACTTGAGTCTGGGGTTGCGACTGATTCGTCCGCCCGGTAGCTAAGGAACCCACCATGACTGAACCGAATGATGCACGCGTCGGCCTCTACATCGACTTCGACAACATCGTCGTCTCTCGCTATCAGCAACTACACGGACGAAATGCCTTCCAGCGCGATGGCATCCGTAATTTCGACAGATCGAGCGCGGATGCCGAGCCCGAGGTTGCCGCGAAGCTGAACGCCGCGACGGTCGACTTCAACGCGATCATTGATTTCGCCGCGTCGTTCGGCACGCTGGTTGTCAATCGCGCGTACGCCGACTGGTCCGTGCCCGTGAATGCGAGCTACCAACGCCAGCTCATGTCCCGAGCGGTTGACCTCACCCAGCTATTCACCACGACCACGCGGGGAACGAAGAACGGGGCGGACATCCGTCTTGCCGTCGACGTGGTCGAAGACCTCTTCCGGCTGCCCGACCTCACCCACGTCATCATCGTCGCCGGTGACTCGGATTACATCGCCCTCGCCCAGAAGTCGAAACGTCTCGGTCGCTTCGTGGTGGGCATTGGAGTGGCCGGGTCGACCAGCACCTCCCTCGCGGCTGCGTGCGACGAATTCGAAGACTATGACTCTCTCCCCGGCATAGCGAAGGTCGCCGCCGCCGCGCCCGCCCCCGTGGCGCTCGTGCAGAAGCCCCCGTCGGGCAGGAAGGCCGCAGAACCCGCGACCGTGCCGCCCAAGACGGTGCCCGTCAAAGCCCGCACCCTGACGACGATCCCGATGTTCTCGCACACCACAAGTTCGCAATTCGACGAGCCGGAGCCGGAACCGGCCGAGGACATCGACCCTCAGACAATCGCGTCGGAGCTCCTCGTGCGTGCCCTGCAGATCGGGCACGCAAAGGGCGACGATGACGAGTGGCTGAACACCGGCACGGTAAAGAACCAGATGCGCCGGATGGACCCCTCGTTCAACGAAAAACCGCTCGGCTTCCGTTCCTTCACCGACTTCCTCTCCTCGCGCAGCGAGGTGGCCGAGCTGCAGGAAGATGGCCCGCATCGGCTCATCCGTCTGCGCCCGGAGGCCAACGCCGGACGCTGAGTCGGTCCGTGCGGTCCGGCGCCGAGCAGGAGCAACGCGTGGTGTGTCAGAACCAGGTTCCGTCGAACACAGACAGCGGTGTGATCTGAGCCCGTGAGCGTTTCGACCGAGACGAAGGCTGCTTTCAAGACGACCGAATTCAGCGCCTGAATGCTGATTCTCGTCGCGCGTTCATCGCTTCCGCCATGGTCGATAACGGGGACGACGGGCAGGGTTTCGGGGCCAGCTCCGCCTGGCTGTCCGCCACGCTCCTCACCATCGGTTACATGATTAGCCGCGGCCCGGTCAAATCGGGAAGCCGTGAGAACTACGACCGTGACGAGCGCGACAACCGCCGCTAACTGACTCGGTGCACGGACCGGATCTGCCCTTGACGCGGCGTCCGTACAGGAGGCCCCCTACGCTTCGCGCAATGGGCCTTCTGCTCCGTGCAGGGCGCTGGAGCGTCCCGAACAACACCCGCCGTGGCTTCGGGGCCAGGGATATCGCCGATGTCGGCGACGGTGAAGAAGAGGAGGCACGTCGTTTTCCCGTCCCGCAGCTGCCGGAAGTGGGCATCAAGGAAACTGTGGAAAAAAACGGGGACGCAGAGGCAACAGCGAAGGACTTCGATGCCATGATGGGCGACATCGACGTGGGACTCGGACAATAATCATGGGCGAATTTGTCTACGGAAATCCCTCTGTCATTGTCGAGTTCGATGATCGGGGTCTCGCAGCTCAAGATCGTCATCCTCGCCAAGGTGCGTCGAGGGGAGAGCTTCTTTTTCTCCTGGGAGTACACGGCGGCGGCTGGCAGCGGCCACAGCTCCATCTGGATCCACCCCACCATCCCGTTGCAGTTCAACTTTCAAGGCAGCAAAGAACCTCTCCTGAACCGGGCAAGGGTGGAGTAACTCGTCCGCATCTCGAACACACCCGCCGGTCTGCGCGTCACCCCAGAGCCGCCCCAACCGGGGGAAGTGCGACACTGATTCTCAGAGCGGTCGCGAGAGCCGATCGGCCGTGATTTGTTCAAGGGAGTTCGCTGACCGCCACGAAAAAGCCCCGGCTTCACCGCGCCGGGGGGAGGCGAGGAATCTGCCGGGGCCGATTCGTTTGGAGTGGGGGAACTCCATTGACCACGGTACGGCGGATGGGCTGAATTTCGGCTGGACGAGCCCCCATGTCGGAACAAAACCGTACGGTCGCCGCGGAACCGGGCATCGACCGCGTGTTCGCCGACGCAGGCCGACGGGGGCATCGCCGTCGGAGCCGGGACGGGGGTCGCGATCGCCTCCGATGGGTCATCCTCGCCAGCGACGACCCGCGCCCGGAAAACAGCGCTCTTTCGGTGGTCTCCCGGCGGGCATAAAATCTCGGCATGTCTGCTGACCCGGATGACTATCGTCAGGCCCTGGAGCGAGCGAAAGCCCATGCCCTGGACTGGCTCTCCTCCCTGCCCACCCGGCCCGTGGGGCCACGCGTCGACGCCGACACCCTCGCCGCGGGCTTCGCAGCGCCGCTGCCGCTGCAGCCGACGGACCCGGCGGAGGTGATCGACGAGCTGGCCCGGCTGGCCGAACCGGGGCTGATGGCGATGACGTCCGGCCGCTTTTTCGGCTGGGTGATCGGCGGCACGTTGCCGGCAGCCCTGGCAGCCGACTGGCTGGTCAGCGCGTGGGACCAGAACGCCGGCATGCGCTTCGCGACCCCGGCCACGGCCGCCGCCGAGGAGGCCGCCGGCGGCTGGATCCTCGATCTGCTGGGTCTGCCGGACGGCGCCGACGTGGGCTTCACCACCGGGGCCACCATGGCGAACTTCGTGGGTTTGGCGGCCGGACGCGATCATGTGCTCGGCGACGCCGGCTGGGACGTCGCGATCGCCGGTCTGGCCGGGGCGCCCCGCGTCGCCGTCTACGTGGGCGATGAGCGCCACGCGGTGATTGACCTGGCCCTGCGCTACCTGGGACTCGGCGCCCCCATTGTCGTCCCGGCCGACGACCAGGGCCGCATGCTCCCCGAGGCCCTGGCGGCCGCGCTCAACCAGGGCACTGGCCCCGCGATCGTCTGCCTTCAGGCCGGCAATGTGCACTCCGGCGCCTTCGACCCGGTCGGTGAACTCACCGACCTCGCCCACCAGCATGGTGCCTGGGTGCACGTCGACGGCGCCTTCGGCCTCTGGGCCGCAGTGAGCCCGCGCTACCGCGAGCAGCTGGCAGGCCTCGACACCGCCGATTCCTGGGCCACCGACGCGCACAAGACACTCCAAGTGCCCTACGACTGTGGCATGGCCATCGTGGCCAGGCCCGCCGAGCTGCGGTCCACCTTCGGGGTGCACACGAGCTACCTGTTCGCCGATGAGACCGGTCCGGGTGACCCCTACGAAAAGGTGCCCGAGCTGTCGCGCCGGGCGCGCGGTGTTCCAGTCTGGGCGGCTCTGCGCTCCCTGGGCCGATCGGGCACCGTGATGCTGGTGGAGCGGCTGGCCGATCACGCCCGGGCCATCGCCGACGGACTGGGTCGCATCACCGGCGCCGAGGTGCTCAACGACGTGGTCTTCACCCAGGTCTGCGTCAGCTTCGGCGACGACGAGCGCACCCGACGGGTGACGGAAGAACTACTCAAGGAGGGAACCGCCTGGATGTCGGGTTCGCGTTGGCAGGACCGGGATGTGCTGCGGGTCTCCGTGAGCAACTGGTCGACGGATGCGGACGACGTCGCCGCATCCGTGGCTGCCGTCGAACGGGCCTGCGCGGCGGTCGCGCGCAACCGTCCGACGGAATATGAGAAGGCGTGAATACGGCCGTGGTCCGGCCTGATTCCAGGGCTGGCCCGGGCCCGGTCCGGGCGGCGATTCGTGCTCCGATCGGCGGCCGCCACCGACGGCCCGCGAGAGGCCGCTGGAGACGACGGTCGTAGGATCGAAGTAACAAGGATTGCCACAGGTTGCCGGTTGCCCCGGATTCACCGGCAACTGGAGGTATGTCGAATGCTCGCTCAACCACGGGTCGTCATCGTCGGCGGCGGAATCAGCGGATTGGCGACAGCACACTACCTGCACCGCCGGCTTGGCGACGGGGTGCGTCTCACTCTGGTTGAGGGTGGGGCGCGGTTGGGAGGCAAGATCTCCACTGAGCAATTCGGCGGGCACCTCGTTGACGTCGGACCTGACGCGCTGATGGTGCGGGCACCCGTGGTGGCAGCCCTCATCGAGGATCTCGGGGTCAGCGACCTCGTCGTGGCCCCCGCCGGGTCCGGCGCACGCATCTGGTCGCGCGGTAAGCTGCGACGGCTCCCGGCCGGCACCCTCTTCGGCATCCCCGATCGGCTGCTGCCCCTGATGAAATCCCGACTGCTGTCGCCGCTCGGTCTTGCCCGTGCGGCCCTGGACCTCGTGAAGGCGGCCCCGGCGGGATTGCCAGACGACCCCACAATCGCCGAAATCGTTCGCCCGAGGATGGGCGGGCAGGTGTTCGATCGCCTCGTCGATCCGCTGCTCGGAGGTGTGCATGCCGGCAGGGCCGACGAGCTCAGTGCTCGGAGCACCGCGCCTGACATCGACGCTCTCGCCCGCGGCAATCGCAGCCTCTACCTCGGACTGCGGCGCCGACGCCGGAATGCCCCACCCAAGCCCGCCGGAGCAGGAGGCGCGGTCCTCGTCACCCTCCGTGGGGGACTCGCCCGGTTGATCGACGCACTGGCCGTCCACGTCGTGGGCGACGATGTGCGCCTCGGTACGGCGGTCGTCTCCGTGTCGCGCGGCACCGCCGGCTATGAGGTGAAACTGAGCGATGGCACGGTGCTCGAGGCCGACGCGGTGGTGCTCGCCACTCCCGCGTTCGCTGCGGCGGACATGGTGCGCAAGGAAGCCCCCGACCTGGCCGCCGCGCTGGCGGGTATTCCCTACGTCGATGTTGCCACGATCTGCCTGGCCTATCCGCGCTCCGCCGTCGCCCACAACCTCGTCGGCACGGGCTTCCTGGTGCCGCCGGAGGAAGGCAAACTCATTGTCGGCTGCACCTGGTCCAGCGCCAAGTGGCCGCACCTCGCCGATGACACGACCATGATCATCCGCTGCATGGTGGGCAGGCGCCGCGACCAGCGCTGGATGGACCTCGATGAGGACACCCTGGTCAGCCAGGTGCACGCCGAACTCGTCGAGGCCATGGGTCTGACCGGGCGCCCGACCGAGCAGCACATCGAGCGCTGGCTGCAGGCGATGCCGCAGTACATCGTCGGCCATCAGGGCCGGCTCGCCGCCGCGGAGGTGGCTCTGGGTCGGCTGCCGGGGCTCTACCTGACCGGTTCCGCCTACCGGGGGGTCGGGCTGGCCAGCTGCGTGGCCGATGCCGAGCGCACCGCCGACAAGCTCGCGCAGCTTCTGACCGATGCGCGTCCCGCGAGCGAGGTGCCCGCATGAGCGGGCTCAGCATCCCCCTCGGCGAGACCGCCGTGTTGCCGACCCTGCCGACCGCCCGCCGTGGAAAGGGCCCGGACTACGCGCAGCGCCCGATGCTGGTGTTCTGGGAAACCACCCGCGCCTGCCCGCTTGCCTGCAAACACTGCCGGGCCAGCGCCACGATGCAAGCCCTACCGGGCGAGCTGACCACGGCAGCGGGCAAAGACCTGATTGACCAGGTGGCCGGATTCGGCCGGCCGTACCCGATCCTGGTGCTCACCGGCGGCGACTGCCTGATGCGCCCTGACCTGTTCGAACTCGTCGACTACGCCACCGGCCTTGGACTGCCGACGGCGCTGTCCCCGTCGGTCACGCCGAGTCTCACTCCGCAGATGATCGAACGGATCGTGGCGAGCGGGGTCAAGGCGGTGTCGATCAGCCTTGACGGCGCCGTCGCCGCGACCCATGAGGGCGTGCGCGGGATCCCGGGCCACTTCGACGACACCATGGCGGCGATCCGGGCTCTCGCCACGGCGGGGTTGACCGTCCAGGTCAACACGACCGTCATGCGCGCCAATGTCGACGAGCTCGCAGATGTCGCGGCCCTGATCAAGAACGCCGGCGCCGCTATCTGGGAGGTCTTCTTCCTCGTCCAGGTCGGCCGCGGCGTCTCGACCGAGGCCGTCAGCCCAGCGGAGCACGAAGACATCTGCCACTTCCTCTTCGACGCCTCCCAGCACGGCTTCATCGTGCGCACGGTCGAGGCACCCTTTTTCCGGCGAATCGTCGCCCGCCGACGCGCCGGTGACCCTGCACCGATGAGCGCACCGTACAACATCCTGTCCGCGAGGCTGGAAGCCCTGATGGGGCCGCCCGCGGGCCTGCCGCGGGCGCAGACCGCGTCGACCCGCGACGGCAAGGGCATCGTCTTCGTGGCCTACGACGGCGAGGTCTACCCGGCCGGGTTCCTGCCACTCGGCCTCGGGAACGTGTGCACGACCCCGCTGGCCGAGATCTATCGGGACAACCCGCTACTCAAACAGATCCGGGCCACGGAGTTCACCGGCCGCTGCGGCAGCTGTGAGTACGCGGACCTGTGCGGGGGCTCCCGAGCCCGCGCGTTCGCGTCGAGCGGCGATCCGCTGGGGGAAGACCCGGCCTGCCCGTTCCAGCCCGGCGCGGCCGGCGCCCACGTCGGTGCCTGAGTCCCAGCCAGTGGATGGCCTCGTGCCCGCGCCTCCCACGGAGCCAGCCGGGTACGACGCCGTGGTCCTCCTCGGCTTCGGAGGCCCCGAGGGCCAGGACGACGTCATCCCGTTCCTACGGAACGTCACCCGGGGCCGCGGAGTTCCGGAGGCACGCCTCGAAACCGTGGCCGCCCACTACCGCTCCTCGGGTGGTGTGAGCCCGGTCAACGCCCAAAACCGGGCGCTCCGTGACGCGCTCCAGACCGAACTGGCCGCCCGAGACACCTTCGTGCCGGTGTACTGGGGGAACCGCAATTGGGCTCCGTACCTGCGAGACGCCGTGACTGCGGCCGTCGACGCCGGCCACACCCGATTGCTCGCGCTCACGACGAGCGCGTACAGCTCCTACTCGAGCTGCCGGCAGTACCGGGAAGACCTGGCCGAGGCGCGGTGCGCCGCCGGGCTCGGCGACGCCGTGCGCATCGACGCGGTTCGCCCCTACTTCGACCATCCCGGCTTCGTCGCCCCGTTCGTGCTCGGCGTCTGCTCCGCCCTCGCCGACTTCGCGCGGCAGGGCCTGGCCCCGGATGACGTTCACGTGCTCTTCACAACCCACTCCATCCCGATGGCGGATGCCGAGCAGAGTGGCCCACGCGAGCGATCCTTCGGTGCCGGCGGGGCCTACGAGGCGCAGCACCGGGCCGTCGCGGAGGTGGTGATGGCCGCCGTTTCAGCGGCGGCGGACGACGACACAGTGGCCGACGCCACCCCGGCCTGGTCTCTGGCATTCCAGTCGCGGTCGGGGCCGCCCGAAATGCCTTGGCTCGAACCTGACGTCAACGACGTCATCGTCGTGCTCGCCGCGGCCGGCACGCGGGCCGTCGTCGTGGTGCCGATCGGATTCATCTCCGACCACATGGAGGTCTCCTGGGACCTCGACACGGAGGCGGCGGCCACTGCCGCCGCGCACGACCTGGGGTTTACCCGGGTGTCGACCCCCGGCCTGCACCCGGCGTTCGTGGCGGGGCTCGTCGACCTGTTGCTTGAGCGACTGACGCCGGCAACGACCCCGGAACGCTGCGCGCTCACCGCGCTCGGACCATGGACGGATGTGTGCCCGGTGGGATGCTGCGAAAAGGGGCCGGCCCGGAGGCCGGGGACGGAACCCTCATCCCCAGCAGGAAATCCTGCGGCCCAGGGAGGTCCTTCATCGGGGGAGGCGCACCGCTGACGCCCGCGCAACTGGCCGAGCGGATGGCCGCCATCCGCGGGTGACCCCGGCCTCCCACCGATTGGGTACGCTCGGCGATAGGGCTCAAGAAGGCTAACGAAGGACCAACCGTGACCCACCCGTATCCGTTGTATGTGGCCATCCGGGCGCAGTGCTTCTGCTGCCAGTCGCTGCAGCCGTTCACGTTCACCTCGGCGACCGACCAGGTGGTCTGCGCATCCTGCCTGCACCACCTGGGGGCGGAAAAGGCCACCCGCCGGGACGCGGAGCACATCAAGCTGTGGGTCGGGCAATACGCCGACCAGCAGGAGAACCACCGGCAGTTCGCCGAGAAGTCGGCGGGGGCGGATGCCGAGCAGCAGGCGGTGATCGACGGGCTCACGGCCCAGGTGGTGGAGCTGCGCGGCGTCGTGGCCGGCGAGTCCGACCGCACGAAGAGCGCCGGGGTGCGCGCGCTCCTCGAGAGTGACCTGGTGCGGCGCGCCGAGCGGAAGACCGAGCTCGCGCACCGTCAGCTCGACTGGGCTATGGCCGTGCTCTGGCGGATCGGGCAGCTGCACCACGCCGTGGAGGGCATGCCGCTGGCCTGCGTCTGCGGGCGCGCCGCCGCGGCTTGCGCGGAAGGTCGGGCGATCGATCCGCAGCGGCAGGCCGTGCTCGACTGGGAGCGGAAGAACCTCGTGCTGCTGCGCGCCGGCTCCCGGCACGCCCTGCCCGACGACCACCCCGAGGTGCGGGCCTCGAGACGACAGCCGTGAGAGGTGCGGGCCGCCAACCCCTCAAACGTGTCGGTGCACCGGCGAGCGGACGGCGGGGGCCTACGCTGGAAAAATGGAACCCCTCAGCACCCTGCACATTGTCACCGGCGTCTTCATCGTCGGGCCCATGGCCATCCTCCCCATGACCGCCATGCGCTCCATGCGTGCCGGGGAAGCCGGCCAGGTGGCCTCACTGGCGAAGTCCACCAATCTCTTCACTCTGCTGTCGCTGCTGGTGGTGTTCCTCGGTTTCGGCGCGGCGGGCTTCAGGGACAACGCCTCCCTCGCGTCGACCTGGATCTGGCTGTCGATCGTGCTCTACGCGGTGGCCCTCGTACTCAGCCTGTTCCTGGTGGTTCCGACCATGAAGTCGGTCTCGGAGCTCCTCGCCGAGCAGTCCGCCAGCGGTACCCGGGTCGCCGGCGCCAAGGTCGCCGGTTACTCGCGCGTGGCCATGGGCTCGGGCATCGTCTCGCTGCTCCTGGTGGTCGTGGTCGTGCTGATGGTGGTCAAGCCGGTCTAGCCGTTCACAGTCTCGCCGGGCTAGTCCAGGTCGCCCACCGAGACCAGGCCGTCGTGACGGCGGCCATCGAAGATGATCGTCGGGATCTTCACGGTGTGGATGCTCTCCTCGACCAGCCGCGTGTTCGCGGCGATGATGTCCGCGACCTCGTCGGAGGCGGCGACGGATGCCACGTCGGCGACCTGTTCCTGGCTCAGGCCGAATTCGGCCGACCAGTCCTGCAGCAGCGCGGTGGCGACAGCCGGCTCGGCGCCGTTGATCACGCTCTGCCAGGAAACGCCCTTGTCATCGACTTCCGTGTAGATCCGGCGCAGGATCTCCCAGTCGACCGGCGTGGCGGCGTCGGCGAGAGGGTTCAGCCGCAGCGCCTCGAGGTACTGGGTGACGAGCAGCGAGTTCTGGAACTTGTAGCCGTCGGCGGCGGCGATCGGGTAGGCGATGTAGGTGAGGTTCATCCGGTCGTCGAACCCGGCCTCCTCGATGTTGTTGAACAGCTGCAGGCAGTAGGTGCAGCCGGGGTCGATGACCTCGAGCGCGGTTTCCTTCTTCGCGTCGTAGACGCCCAGGTAGCTGGCGTTGGCGGGCAGGTATTCCTCGGCCTCCCAGTTCTGCATGCGGGAGGGGATCGCCGAGAACGTCTCGCCGAGGCTGGCGAAGTCGTTGCCGAAGGCGCCGATCACGTCGCCGGAGAGCAGGGACTCGCCGAAGGTGGGCGTCTGGTCGGGGATCGAGCAGGCCTCGGCGCCCAGGCTGCAGGATGCGGAATCCTGCTTGTTGCAGGTGCCGTAGACGTACAGGTTCACACCGCTCTTGACGACGACGTATGCGCTCCAGACGGTGGTGAGCACCACGAGCAGCGCGACCACCTCGAGGGCGACGGATGCCGGGCCGACGAGCTTCGGACGGCGCACCGCCAGCGGCGCGAGCAGGTGGTCCTTGATGTCCTGCTTGAAGGTGGTGTCGCAGGGGCGGAACGTGACACGGCGGAGGGTGCAGTTCCACGCCCTGCCTAGGTAGCGGCGGTATCGTGCCGACACGGCCCCCATGAGAACGAGAACGATGAATGCGGCAATGCAGAACACTTAGGAGAGGCCTTTCATCAGGCGCGCGAGGGCCTGTGCGGCCTGATCGACATCGGCCGTGGTTGAGTGCAGTCCGAGCGAGAAGCGCAGCAGCGGCGGCAGCCCGAGCTGGTCTTTCAGGTAGTGGTGGGCGCAGAAGTAGCCGCTGCGCACCATAATGTGGGACTGGGAGAGGAACACTGCGAGCCGGTGCGAATCCTGTTTCGGGGCGTAGGCGCTGATCACCGGGCTGGCCGCGGTGTTGACCAGAGTGAGGCCGGGGATGTCGCCGAGACCCTCGAAGAGACGCTGCGAGAGACCCTGAAGGTGCTCGGCCGCGGGCCGGCCGCCGGGGCGCACCTGTCCCAGCCACTCGATCGCACGGCGCAGGGCGATGATCTCGCCCCAGGCCTGCAGCCCGGGTTCGAGCAGGGCGCCCGGGTCGTTGGCGAGAAGGTCGTAGGAGTCTTCGCGGACATCCGCCACCATGCCGCCGCCCACGAAGGTGAGCTCGAGGGAACTGAGCAGCTCGTGGGTGGCGACGACCACGCCGAGGCTGGCGCCGTACATCTTATGGGCGGAGAAGCAGAGCGCGTCGGCCTCGGTTTTGGCCAGCAGGGTGCGTTCGTGCGCCATGGCCTGGGCGGCGTCGAGAATGACGATGCCGCCGCGGGCGTGGGTGTCGCGCACCAGGTCGGTGAGGTTGGTAAGCAGACGCCCGTCGATGTTGGAGGCCACGTTGACGACCACGATCGCGCGTTCGAGCTGGGCCGGCCGGTAGACCAGGGCGCCGTCGGGGGCGCGGTCGAGCACCAGGCGGGGCACCCCCAGTCGGGTCGCCGCCGTCATGGTGGGCAGGAAGACCGAATTGTGCTCGATGTGGCTCGTGACCATCTGCCCGAACCGGCCCTGCGGCAGCTGATGCAGCAGCAGGTTCAGCCCGAAGGTCGTGTTGAGGGTGAAGGAGACCGCGTGACCCCGGCCGGAGAGGCCGAGCAGCTCGAGCACGGCCCGGCGGGCGTCCTGCACCTCCCGGTCGACGCGGGTGCCCCAGGCGTACTTCACGCGCCCGCCGCAGGCGTTGTACTCCGTGTAGTACTCGGTCAGGGCGTCGAGGACCGGCTGCGGCCGGAGGCTCTGACAGGCGGAGTCGAGGTAGACCGCGCCGGGTTCGAGGTAAGCGAAATCGGCGAGACGGCCGGTTTCGACCGCAACCGGTGGCGTGCGCCGGAACAACCCAGTGTGCTTCATGTCCTTCAATTCTTTCCGGCTCATTCTAGGCGAGCAGCGGGTTCTGCCCGGCGCGGCTGGGAACCGGCTGGGAGCGTGGTGGTCATAGCTTCATCCGTCGCACCGGGCTAGGCCTGGGCCGCAACGAGCACGGTCCAGGTGAGACCGAAGTCGTCGCTCGCGACGACCCCGCGTCGGTCGGCGGCGAGGAGCCAGGGCACGCTCCCGCCGACGAAGCCGAAGGCCTCCGGGCTGCCGTCGGTCTGTCCTCCGCGGGTCCAGGTTCCGCTTCCGGCCTCCTCGTGCCAGAGCACGCCCTCCGGGTCGATGCCGACGACACCGCCGCCGGCCGCGGCATCCTGAACGTCGATCAGGTACAGCATCGGTGCGCCGGGGACCAGCGCGAACGTGCGCCCGGCATCCTTGCTCACGGCGAGGCCGTTCTCGGTGGTCGCGAAGACCCGGTTGGGGGTCGCCGGGTCGGCGGCGAGGTCGCGCAGCGCCACCGCGGCTCCGGGCGACCAGGTGGCCCCATCGTCGTCGCTGATGCTGACCCTGCCGGCGGCGGCGTCGTAGCCGTAGACGCGCAAGGCTCCCGGCGGCAGGGTCACCGCGTCGAGGTCGTGGAAGTCGGTCTTGCCGGCGAGAGAGACGTTCGACCACGTGGCTGCCGCATCCACGCTGCTGATCAGTCCCACGTTGGGGCCCACCAACGTGGACTCGTCGGAGCCCGGATGCCCGGAGGCCAGCAGCAGGCCCGGCGCGGCCACCGTGAAGCCCATGGCGTCGAAGGCCGGGCCATCGCTCGGGGTGGGCTGGGTGAGTTCGGCCTCCGGCGCGCCGGCCAGGTAGCTGTCGGGCAGCAGGTCGGTCGGGACCTGCCACACGCCCTGGTGCGTGCCGGCGTAGGTCTTGCCGGTGGACGGGTCGGCGCCGAGGCCGTGAATGTGTTCAAAAGCCGCCGTGGTGGGGGCGGACGTGCCGGTTGGCGGAGCAGCCGGAGTGGGCGCGCAACCGGCCAGCGCGGCCGCGAGGCCGACGGTGATCAGGGCGGCGCCGCCGAGGCGGAGGGTTCTGCTGGACGTCGTCATGGGTCAGTCCGCGGCGAGGATGTCGGTCATGACGGCGATTTCGGCGGATTGCGACGCGACGATGGTGGCCGAGAGGGTCTGGGCGGCGGCGTTGCTGCCCTCGTCGATGTGCGTCTGCGCCATGGCGATTGCGCCCTCGTGGTGCGCGATCATCAGCTCGAGGAACACCCGGTCGGCGTCTGCGCCCGAGGCGTTGCCGAGCGTCATCATGTCGGCCTCGCTCATCATGCCGTCGGTGCCGTGGTTCATGTCGGACATGCCGCCCGTTTCGGCGCCCCACTCGCCCAGCCAATCGGTCAGCTGGGTGATCTCGGGCTCCTGCGCGGCCTTGATCTTGGTCGCCAGGGCGACGACGCGCGGGTCGGTGCCGTGCTTGGCGAGGAAGTCGTCGCTCATCGCGACGGCCTGCTCGTGGTGGGGGATCATCATCTGGGCGAAGTCGACATCCGCGGCGTTGGCGTTGGCGGACGCGGTGGCGGTGGGTCCGTCGGCGGCCGGGGCGTCGGCGGCCGGGGTCGGGTCGCCGCAGGCGGTAAGGGTGAGCGCCGTGGTGAGCGCTGCGGCGGCGATCAGCGAGGTGCGGATGGTGCGGAGCATTGGTGTTCCATTCGTTGACAAAAGGGTGAGAAACCGGGGGCCGGGGTGCGGCCGGGCCGCGCAGGCCGGTGGGGTGCGCTGGCGAGGGTTTCGGCCTAAATGCGGCTGATGGAGAGCAGGGTGAGTCGGGGCCGATGCAGGTGCAGCGGAATCTCCCGGAAGGAGCCGACGATGAAGCTGCCGGCCTCGAGCAGGCGACGGCAGGCCGACGGGCGCCGTGCCAGCAGAATCAGGCCGACCAGCACAAGCAGCAGGGAACACGTCATCGAGAGGGTGGCCAGACCGGACATCGCGTGGGTGTCGGCGCTGCCGAGTGCGCCGGCGGACAGGGCGACCACGGTCGCGGTCGCGGGCGCGACGCGCTCGAGCAGCGGGCCGGTGAGGGATGCGGGGAGGGATGCAGCGAGGGATGCAGCGAGAGGCGCGGCGGATGATGCGGTGTGCCCGGCCGCGGAGTGTGCGTCGGCGGTCATCGCAGTGGTCATGGTTGTTGACGCTGTTGTTGATGAGGGAGCGGGAGCGGTCGGGGCCGAGGACAGGCCGCCCGGTCCGTGCGCCGGCCCGTGTCCGGTTCCGGCCGTGTGCGCCGCGAGCAGGCAGAGCAGCAGCGCGGCCATCATGAGCAGGGCGGAGTGGAAGACCCGGCGTCCACCACGGAGCGAGATCGCAGCGCGTGTGTGCAGCTTGCCGCCTCCGTCCGAACTGTGGTCTGGGCTTCCGTCGGCCTGTCGCTCACCGTGGATGCCCCCTCAGGGTATACCGGGCGGATCGGCGTCAGCTGGGAGCAGCCTCGGTCCGGGGCGACACCCGGGCCGGGGCTCACCCCCAGTCGAGCGCGAGCACCCACGACCCGTCGGTGTCGCGGCGCAGGTCGTAGCGGTGTTGTTCCTCGTCGCCGCGCGAGGCATCGAGGCGCCAGAGCTCGGTGTCGATGCGGGACGGCACGCCGCCGGCATTCTCCCACCAGCGGGTGCGGGTGAAGATCGCCTGCGGCTGGCCGATGACGGTGTGTTCGAACCGGTTCCAGATGAACGCCCGCGGGTCGCCGTCGACGGACAGCTCCACGTCGACGACTGCGTCAATGATCTGAGGCATGCGTGGCTCCCTTGATTTTCTCGAACATCTATTCGATTCTGTGAGTGTAGTTCATGCCGCCGACACTCGCCAGACCCGATCAGGAAATCGCTCGCGACCCCGGCACCGAGGACTTGCCCGGTTCTCGCGCGCCCAGGCTCGACGAGCCGGACCGGGGCGTGAGTCCGAGCCGCCGCACGATCTCGGCGGCCTCCTCGGCCGGAGCGCGGCCGGCGTCGATGGAGATCGCGCGCTCGTCGGCGTCAGGCGCCTCGAGTGTGGCCACCTGCGAATCGAGCAGGGAGGTCGGCATGTAGTGGTCGAGGCGCGTCGCAAGCCGGCGCCCGATCAGGTCCGTCGACCCGGTCAGGTGCACAAAGATCACGTTGTGCTCGCGCAGCACGTCGCGGTAACGGCGCTTGAGCGCCGAGCAGGTGATGATTCCCGGCGCCCCCGCCATGGTGTGCTCGATGATCCACGAGGAGACCGTGTCGAGCCAGGGCGCGCGGTCCTCGTCGTTCAAAGGCCGACCGGCAGACATCTTGTCGATGTTCGCCTGGGGATGCAGGTCGTCGCCCTCCTCGAGATCCCAGCCCAGCTGGCCGGCGAGGAGCCCCGCCACGGTGGACTTGCCGGATCCGGAGATGCCCATGATCACGAGCACGGGCTGCTGAGTCTCGAACATGCTAGATCACGATATTCAGCAGGAGGACGCCGGCAAGGCCGACCACGGAGATCAGACATTCCATCACGGTCCAGGTCTTCAGATTCTGCCCGACGGTCGTGCCGAGATACTCCTTGACGAGCCAGAACCCGGCATCGTTGACGTGGGAGAGGAAGAGCGAACCGGCGCCGATGGCGAGAACCATCAGCGAGACATCCGTGCTGCCCAGGCTGGCCGCGACGGGGGCGAGGATGCCGGCGGCCGTCACGGTGGCGACGGTGGCCGACCCGGTAGCGACGCGGATCAGGGCGGCGACGAACCACGCCAGCACGAGCACCGAGACGCTGCTGCCGGCCACGGCGTCGGCGATGACGGTGCCGATGCCGGTGTCGATGAGCACCTGCTTGAACCCGCCGCCCGCACCCACGATGAGCAGGATGCCCGCGATCGGCGGGAGGGAGTCGGAGAGGGACCTGGCGACCCCGGCGCGGTCCATGCCGCCACCGCGACCGAAGACGATCATCGCGTAGATCACAGCGATGCCGAGGGCGATCATCGGCGTGCCGAGGAAGTCGAGCGTGGCGTTGAGAGGCGAGGTGGATCCCGGGTCGATCGCGTCGGCGATCGATCGGGCGAGCATCAGCATGACGGGGAGCAGGATGCCCGAGATGGTGATCAGGAAGCTCGGGCGCCGCATGTTCTCGCCCAGACCCTGATCCTCGTTGGTGAGGAACAGGGCCGGCACAGGCACGGAGACCCAGCGGCTCGCGAACCGGCTGAAGATCGGGCCGGCGATGATGACGGTCGGAATGGCGATGAGCACGCCGATCGCGAGAGTGAGCCCGAGGTTCGCATCGAGAGTGGTCACGGCCACGAGCGGACCGGGGTGCGGCGGCACCAGGCCGTGCATGACGGACAGGCCGGCGAGGGCCGGGATGGCGATGCGGATGAGCGAGAGCCCGCTGCGGCGGGCCACCAGGATGATCACCGGGATGAGCAGCACGAGGCCGACTTCGAAGAACATCGGCAGGCCGATCAGCCCGCCGATCAGGGCCATCGTCCACGGCAGGGTGCGGGCGCTCGAGCGCGTCACCAGCGAGTCGACGATGCGGTCGGCTCCGCCGGAGTCGGCCAGCAGCTTGCCGAACATGGCGCCGAAGCCGACCAGGATGCCGACGCCGGCCATGGTGGCGCCGAAGCCGGCGCTGAAGCTCGTGACGGCGGCGGCGGGAGCGAGGCCGGCCCCGACGCCGACGCCCACGGCGCCGATCGAGAGGGCGAGGAACGGATGCACCTTGAGCCAGGTGATGAGCAGGATGATCACCGCGACGCCGACGAGGGCGGCGAGGATGAGCTGGAGGTCGCTGCCGGCCGGTTCAATCGGAACCACCGGAGCCGCGTAGGGAAGAATCATCTGAATTTCCATTCCGAGGCTGCTTCACTGCGACCTCATCGTCCAATAATCTGATTAATCAGATATTTGAGTGTGGCACACGAATCGCGACTCCGGGACCAACGCCGGTACGATCACGATGGGCGACGTAGCGACGACGCGCGCGGCCAGTCCGCAGGGAGAAGCTGAGATGAACCGTGGGGCGGGCGCAGGAGTGTGGCGTGAGCGAGGGCTTCATGCGCGGGTGGTGAACTCGCTGGGCCAACAGATCGTCGACGGCGGATACCTGACCGGCGACATCCTGAACCTGGACGTGATCAGCGAGGAATTCGCGGTTTCTCGCTCCGTGCTGCGCGAGGCACTGCGGGTGCTGCAGTCGCTGGGTATGGTCGAGCCGCGGCAGCGGGTGGGCACCCAGGTGCTGCCTCGCACCTCCTGGGACCTGATGCACCCGCAGATCATCTACTGGCGCGGACGCGGCACCGACTATCTCACCCAGATGCGCGAGATGCTCGAACTGCGCCTTGGCATCGAGCCTGTGGCCGCCCGACTGAGCGCGCGCCTGATGACCGCCGAGCAGCTGGACGCGGTGCGGGCGGCAGCCGAGGGCATGGTCGCGGCTGACCTTGCCGGCGACGGTCGCGGGTTCCTCGAGGCCGACATCGAGTTCCACTCCCTGATCCTGATCGCCTCCGGCAACAGCGTGATGGGGCACTTCGCCGGCACGGTCGCGGCGCTCCTCCGCACGCGCGAGGAGGAGAAGCGCTTCACCATCACCGAGTACACGCCGCCGTCGGCCCACCGGCACAACCAGCTGGCCGAGGCGCTGTTCGCGCGCGACGAGGATGCCGCGTACCGCTGGTCGTATGCCACGATCGAAGCCACCCTGACCGAGTTCATCCAGGAATCGGGCCGCGCCGAACGGGGCCTCGGGGCCTGAGGCTGCCGGCCTGGCGCGGTGTCCGTTGCCCGGCACCTCGTGCTCAGAGCCGGGCGAGCCGCTCGATGTCCTCCAGGAATTCGCTGGCGACCTGGGCCGACACGGTCGTGCGGGTCGACCGGATCGCGACCAGGTAGTCCTCGGTGCCCGGGCCGCCGGGCGTCGACTCGTCCTCCCCCTCGAACAGTGCGCGTTCCAGCGCCTGCTGAGAGGCGCGCCGGGCGGCGTACTCGATGTCGGCTGGTGAGAACCCGTCGCTTGCGGTGACGAGCGCGCTCAGATCGACCGTGCTTTTCCTGCCCTCGGGGATGTAGCGCTCCCAGATGGCCTGGCGGGCGGCGACATCCGGAAGCCCGATCGGGATGACGTAGTCGAAGCGTCCGTGCCGGAGAAAGGCGGAATCGAGGGCGCGGATGAAGTTCGTGGCGCAGACCAGGAGCCGGCCGGGCTGCTCGCGGAAGGCGGGAATGATCTTCAGCAGCTCATTGGTGACGCCCTGCAGCGCCGAGGGTGGCTCGCCGCCGCGTTGCGCCGCGATCTCCTCGACCTCGTCGATGAACACGACCGCGTGCTCCAGCTCGGAGATCTTCAGGAAGGTCTCCCGAAGCGCACCGGCAAGGCCCTTGGGGTCAGCCGCGAGCCGCGAGGGGAAGACCTCGACAAAGGGCCATTCCAGCCGCGATGCGATGGCCTTTGCGAAGGTGGTCTTGCCCGTTCCGGGAGGCCCGAAGAGCACGACCGCCTTCGGTGGCACGACGCCGTACTGTTCGGCCATGTCGGGTTTGGCCAGCGGCATGACGAGCCTTCGTTCGAGCAGCTCCTTTTCGGCGCGCATGCCGCCGACGCCCTCCCAGAGGTCGCGCGGCAGGATGCGCCCGCCCAGTTCGCTGAGCGATCGCAGCTCCTCGCGCTGCACCGGGATGTGGCGCTCGAAGTAGCGCAGGTGCTGCTTGACCTCGAAGCCCCGCTTCACGAAGGCGTCGACGCGCGTGGCCGATTCGGGCATCAGCGCGGACAGCTTGGTCAACGCGTGCCGGGACATCTTCTTCTCGAGGGCGGCCAGCAGGGCCGTGCCGATGCCGCGGCCCTGGTAGCGCTGCGCGGTGGCGAGGAAGACGACCCAGCCCTGGGCGTGGGCGGCGCGGCCCACGGCGGCCCCGACGACCTCGTCGCCGGCAAGGGCGACCACGGCGTCATCCTTCTGGCAGGAGGCCAGCACCTCGGACAGGCCGTAGACGGGCTCCGTCTTGGCGGCCGTGATCTCTTCCCAGAGGCGAAGGATGCCGTCGAGGTCGTCCGAGTGAAAGTCGCGGATCCGCCAACCAGTCATGAGTGCTCCTTCGCGCCGACACGTACGCTTCCCAATCTATGGCACTTGCGTCGCCGAACTAGCGATCAGCCAAGCGGCGGGCAAGGTAAGGCGCGGTGCGGCTGTGCGGGTGCCGCGCGACGGCATCCGGGGTTCCGGTCGCCACGATCTGGCCGCCCGCATCTCCGCCGGCCGGTCCCAGGTCGATCACCCAGTCGGCGGCGGCCACCACATCGAGGTTGTGCTCGACGACGATCACCGTATTGCCGGCGTCGACGAGGCGGCCCAGCTGGGCCAGGAGAAGGCGGACATCCGCGGGGTGCAGTCCGGTGGTCGGCTCGTCGAGGAGGTACATCGTGTGGCCGCGGCGGGCGCGCTGCAGTTCGGTGGCGAGCTTGATGCGTTGGGCCTCGCCGCCGGAGAGCTCGGTGGCCGGCTGGCCGAGACGCAGGTAGCCGAGCCCGACCTCCCGCAGGGTGGCGAGGCTGCGGGCAGCGGCCGGCACGTCGGCCAGGAAGCCGGCGGCCTCCTCGACGCTCAGGCCGAGCACGTCGGCGATGGACTTGCCGTGATAGGTCACCTGAAGGGTCTCCGGGTTGTAGCGCGAGCCAAGGCAGGTCGGGCAGGGCGTGTAGCTGCCGGGCAAGAAGAGCAGACCGACGCTCACCGAGCCCTCTCCGAGACAGGTCTCGCAGCGGCCGCCGGGCACGTTGAAGGAAAACCGCCCGGCGCCGTAGCCGCGCTTCCGGGCCTCGTCCGTGGCCGCGAAGGTCGCGCGCACCGCGTCGAAGAGCCCGGTGTAGGTGGCCAGGTTGGAGCGCGGAGTGCGCCCGATCGGCTTCTGGTCCACGCGCACCAGGCGGTCCACGGCCTCCAGGCCGGTGATCCGGTCGACCCGCGCCCGCGGCTCGGGGTCGCCGCGTTCGCCGTCGTTGCCGTCGTCGTCGACGGCGCCTGCGGCTGCCGTCGGATCAGAGGCGACGGTGGCGTCGGACTCCGGATGCAGCGCGAGCCGCACGGCATCCGCCAGAACCTGGCTGACCAGGGTGGATTTGCCCGAACCGGACACGCCGGTCACCGCGGTCAGCACACCGAGCGGGAAGCCGGCGTCGACGCCTCGGAGGTTGTGCCGGGTGACACCGTGCAGGCCCAGCCAGCGTTCTGGTGTGCGCAGCGCCGCGGGCTGGGGCGCGTCGGGCTGGAGCGTGGCTGGCGCGGCCGGCTCCGGCGCGGCCGGGAACAGGAACTGCCGGGTAACCGACTCTGACACATCGGCCAAACCTGCGATGGGTCCGCTGTAAAGCACGACGCCGCCGCCGGCCCCGGCCAGCGGGCCCACGTCGACGACCCAGTCGGCGCGGCGCACGATGTCCATGTTGTGCTCGACGACGAAGACCGAGTTGCCGGATGCCTTCAGCTGCTCCAGCACGAGCAGCAGCGGTTCGGCGTCGGCCGGGTGCAGCCCGGCCGACGGTTCGTCGAGCACGTAGATCACGCCGAACAGGCCCGAGCGCAGCTGGGTGGCGATGCGCAGGCGCTGCATCTCGCCGGGGGAGAGGGTGGGCGTCGCGCGCCCGAGGCTCAGGTAGCCGAGGCCCAGTTCGAGCAGCACCTCGATGCGGGCGAGCAGGTCCCGGGTGAGGGTCACGGCGGCCTCCGTGGGCTCCGCGGCGTGCGGCCTCGCGGTGTGCGGCTCCGCGGAATCAGGCGCGGCGGTGCGCTCGGCGCCGCTCGCCCGGAGCGTCGGGCGAAGCAGCTCGGCGAGCACGGTCAGCGGCAGCAGGTTGAGCTGGGCGATCGACCGGCCGGCCACCGTGACCGCCAGGGCCGCGGGCGTGAGACCGCTGCCGTCGCACAGCGGACACGGGCCGGATTCGACGAACCGCAGCGCGCGCTCCCGCTGACTCTGGCTCTTGGAGTCGGCCAGGGTGTGCAGCACGTAGCTCCTCGCGCTCCAGAATCGGCCCTGGTACGGCTTGGCGATGCGGTCGCGCTGCGGGGTGACCTCCACCACGGGCTGTTCCTCAGTGAACAGGATCCAGTCCCGCGCAGAGCGCGGCAGGTCCTGCCAGGCGGTGTCCACGTCGTAGCCAAGGGTGATCAGGATGTCCCGCAGGTTCTTGCCCTGCCAGGCGCCCGGCCAGGCCGCGATGGCGCCGTCACGGATGCTCAGGGCAGGGTCGGGCACGAGGGTTGCCTCGGTCACGGTGTGCGCCGTGCCGAGGCCGTGGCACTGCGGGCAGGCGCCGGCCACGGTGTTGGGGGAGAAGGAGTCGGACTCGAGGCGTGGGGCAGCCGCCGGGTACATGCCGGCCCGGGAATACAGCATGCGCAGCGAGTTGGACAGGGTGGTCAGGGTGCCCACGCTCGAGCGGGAGCTGGGCGCGCCTCGGCGCTGCTGCAGGGCCACGGCCGGCGGCAGCCCCATGATTTCGTCAACCTGCGGGGTGTGGCCCTGCTGGATCAGCCGACGCGCGTAGGGCGCGACGGACTCCAGAAACCGGCGCTGGGCCTCCGCGAAGATGGTGCCGAACGCCAGCGACGACTTTCCGGAGCCGGAGACCCCGGTGAAGGCGACGATGGCGTCCCGGGGAACGTCGACATCAACGTTCCGGAGGTTGTTCTCCCGAGCCCCGCGCACCTGCACGAAGCCCGCGAATGGCGCGTTCCCTAGTGCGGTCGACGGAGCGTTCCGGGTCGAGGCGGCGGTGTCGGCGTCAGGTCGAGGCGGTTGCATCCGCCGACTCTAGCCCGAACGTCTGGGCGGATGCCGGGCTAGAGACAGTGGACCTGAGAGGCGACGCGGTATACTGGTGAATTGCGATCCCGTCCGCTGATGGTGGTGGGCCGGTCTTCATCTCGATGCTCAACCGTGACAGATCCCGATGTTCTACCGTGACAATCTCGATCGCTCTTCTATTGAACCAGGCTCAGCGGCGTGCCGTTCAAACCACGTTTGAGACTGAGAGAACCATTGGCTGATACATCCGGATCCACCGCTACCCACTACGTTTCCCTGCTGCGTTGGGCGTCCCTGAAGAGAGCGTTCCTGTCCCGCCAGTCCCCGCCGAGCGCCGCCCCAATCGGCGAGCGTCGCTGAGTACCCCATGGCCGACCGCACCACTCCCACCGGTTCCGACCAGCAGGTACCTGCCAACCAGGTCTCGATGCCCCGCTGGGCCGAACTCAAGCGCGCTTACGTCGCGCGGCTCTCGAAGAGCGAGCGCGCCGCACTGGCCGCAGCCGCCGAGCATGCGAACGACTCCCCGGAGTGACCCGTCGGTTCCCCTGAGCCGGTGTAGAACCAATTCGACGGAGATTTTGGCGTGAAAGCGCTCTTTCGCAGGATTCAGGTCCGATTCGCGCAAAATCTCCGTCGAATTCGTTCGGGCCGTAAGGGCGCGCCGGTCACGGCAGGCGCAGGTGGTCAACGGGCATCATGACCAGCGGCGCGCGCAATTCCATCAGGTCCCGGGCGTGCTGGTCGAGCCGCTTGTCCTCCGGGGTGATCAGCGTCAGTGGTTCTACCGGCTCGGCGTGCCCGTTCGCGCCGAGTGCGACGAAAATGCTCATGCACTGCGTCGTGAGGTGCAAATCGTGCGGCGTGCGTGGACTGCCCGAGCGCACCCGGATGCTGATGTGCATGCTGCGCTTGCCGGTGTGGATGAGCCGGGCATCCACTTCGACGATGTGCCCGATGTGGATCGGCCGGTAGAAGTGGATGCCGCCCGAGTAGACGGCAACGGCCGCTACGGAGCTCCAGGCCGCCGCCGTAGCGAAGGCGGCCTCGTCGATCCAGCGCATCACGGTACCGCCGTGGGCGTTGCCGCCCCAGTTCGCGTCGGCGGGGTCGGCCAAAAACCGGAACACCGTGCCTGGCGTGGTGCTGTCATCGGTATATTCCTGTGAGCGCATGACAGTCTGGATGCGCTTGCGCGGCTCGAGCCGGGCCATCGCGTTCTCTTGCAGCTCCCGGTCGACGTCGGAGTGGGGCACCCACAAGGGAACTTCCTGCGGCTTCCCGGCATCGTCGACGGCGACGAAGACGAGGATGCAGTGGGTCGCCGGACTGTATTCGCGGGCGCGGACATCCGTGGTCTCGACCGTGACAAGCACGTGCATGCTCGTGCGTCCGGTGTGGATGATGCGGGCGTGCACCTCGACCAGGTTGCCGGGCTTTATCGGCCGGGTGAAGTGCACATTGCCGACGTAGGCGGTGACCGTGTCGGATGCGCTCCAGCCCACCGCACAGGCGTAAGCGGCCTTGTCAATCCACTCGAGCACGCTGCCAGCGGCCACGGTCGCGCCCGAAGCGGCGACGTCGGCGGGAACGGCCATGAACCGCAGGGTGATGCGGTCGTCGGGCATGCCCGCGTCGAATTGCGACATCGAACGGACAGGTGCGGCGGTCACGGATACTCCAACGAAAGCAGGTCAGGGGCTTCGGTCCAGACTTTCACATCCGGGCAGGCTGCGGGACAGGGCCGCGGGACAGGGCCGCGGGACGGGGCCGCGGGACGGGGCAGCCGGGACGGGGCAGCCGGGACGGGGCAGCCGGGGCAGGGGAGTCGGGTGCGGGCCAGACCGTTGCCGGTCAGCCGTGGGTGCGGCGGTGTTCCTCGAGCGCCTCGACGACAAGGTCGTGGTCATCGCGCTGGGCCAGCCCGGAGACGCCGACGACGCCGATGAGCGAGCCCCGTACGCGCAGGGGGAAGGCGCCGCCGTGCGCGGCGTGTGTGTTCGGGTCGAGGTTCGAGTCGGTGCTGAAGTCGCGGGAGTTCGCTCGGAAGCGCATGCCCACGGCGTAGGAGGAGTTGGCGAAGCGCCGCACCACCCGGAACTTGTTCTCGAGCCAGGCGTCATTGTCGGCGCAGGCACCGGGCAGGGCGGCATGGAAGACGCGCTGGTCGCCGAACATGATCGACACCGCGATCGGATGCCGCCGGGCGTTGCCGAGTTCCACGAGCCGCGACCCGACGGCCCAGGCGTCGCCCACGTCGAAGGAGTCGAACTGAATGACACGTTCCTGCTCGAGAAGCAGCGGGAGAAGGTCTGCGGCGTCGTGCGCGTCGGTCATCGCATGCCTTTCGGGTTGAATGATGAACAGGGCAGAGGCGCCCGCAGTCAGTCTTCCACTCCCGCGCTCGCAATGGGAGCCAGTGCTAACGCAAACGAGTCGTCAAATATCGATAAGCGTCGATATACTGGGGGGACCGTCATCACGGACAAGTCGTCCCCTCTGGATGCCGGTCTAGGAGATGGTCACCCATGGCACACATCGAGATTTTCGAACCGGGACTGTGCTGCGGCACAGGCATCTGCGGAGTCGACGTCGACCAGGCGCTGGTCACCTTCTCCGCGGACCTCGATTTCACCCGCACGAACGGCGGCGACATTGCCCGATTCAACCTGGCCCAGGAGCCCCTCGCCTTCGTGCAGAACGAGGTGGCTCGCCAGTTCCTGCACACCGTCGGCCAGGAGGGCCTGCCCGTCACGCTCGTAGGGGGAGCCACCGTGCTCACCGGCCGCTACCCGACCCGCGCCGAGCTCGCGAGCTGGACCGACGTGGCGGCTGTCGACACCGGCGCGGCCAGTCACCGTGCGGCCGTGCAGCCGGAGGGAACGGTGCGGCTGCTAGCCATGGCCGGGTCCGGTAGCGCCACAGCCACCGAGCTCACTGAAAATACCGCGGGCGCCGATGCCGGCTGCTGCGGCAACGGCGGCTGCTGCTAGGGCCGATCATGACGACCCTGCGCTTCCTCGACGACGCCCCACGTTTCCTCTTCTTCACCGGCAAGGGCGGGGTCGGCAAGACCTCCATCGCGTGCGCGAGCGCGGTGCGTCTGGCCGAGTCCGGGGCATCCGTGCTGTTGGTCAGCACCGATCCGGCCTCCAATGTGGGCCAGGTCTTCGGGGTGACCATCGGCAACACGGTCATGCCGATCGCGGCGGTGCCCGGCCTGTCGGCCCTCGAGATCGACCCCGAGCAGGCGGCCGCGCAGTACCGCGAACGCATCGTCGGCCCGGTGCGCGGCCTGCTGCCGCCCGCCGAGATGGCCTCGATCGAGGAGCAGCTCTCGGGTGCCTGCACCACCGAGATCGCCTCGTTCAACGAGTTCACCGACCTGCTGACGGATGCCGCGTGGACGGCCGCGTACGACCACATCCTCTTCGACACGGCCCCCACCGGGCACACCATCCGTCTGCTGCAGCTGCCCGGGTCGTGGACCGACTTCCTCACCGAGGGCACGGGCGACGCGTCCTGCCTCGGGCCGCTCTCCGGCCTCGAGAAGCAGCGCGCCGTCTACGCCGACGCCGTGGCCGCCCTCGCCGACCCTGCCCGCACCCGGCTGGTGCTCGTGGCGCGCGCCCAGGGCGGCGCCCTGCGGGAGGCCGCCCGCACCCAGGCAGAACTCGCCGCCATCGGCATGCAGCGTCAGCACCTGGTGGTCAACGGCATCCTGCCGGCCGGACCGGCAACGGATTCTGATGCCGATACGGGCACGCCCGCCGAGGCCGACCCGCTCTTCGACGCCATCCGGGTGCGCGAACAGCAGGCGCTCGCCGCGATGCCCGCGGGGCTGCGCACCGCGCCCACCGACTACGTGGGGCTGAAGAGCACCAACATGGTCGGCTTGGCCGCGCTCCGCAGCCTGTTCGAGCCTGAAGTCGTCCCGACACCGGGCACCGGAATCGCCACGGTCGCTCCGGGGGCCCCGCTCTCGGCTCTCGTCGACGAGATCGAGGCCGGCGGCCACGGCCTGGTGATGCTGATGGGCAAGGGCGGTGTGGGCAAGACCACGCTTGCGGCGGCGATCGCCGTCAGCCTCGCCGAACGCGGGCTGCCCGTGCACCTCACCACGACCGACCCGGCCGCGCACCTCGATGACACCCTGGCTGGCGGGCTGGCGAACCTGACCGTGTCCCGGATCGACCCGGCCGTCGAAATCGCCAACTACTCCGAGCGGGTCATGCGCACGAAGGGCGCTCACCTCGACGCGCAGGGCCAAGCTATGCTCCGCGAGGACCTGCGTTCGCCGTGCACGGAGGAGATCGCCGTGTTCCAGGCCTTCTCCCGCGTGAGCCGGGAGGCGAAGGGCACCTTCGTCGTGATGGATACCGCGCCCACGGGCCACACCCTGCTGCTGCTGGATGCGACCGGGTCGTACCACCGCGAGGTCACCCGGCAGCTGGGCGACGGCATCCGTCTGACGACGCCGATGATGCGGCTGCAGGACCCGGAGCAGACGAAAGTGATCCTGGTCACCCTCGCCGAGACCACGCCCGTGCTCGAGGCCGCGGAGCTGCAGGCCGACCTGGAGCGGGCCGGCATCACCCCGTGGGCGTGGATCGTGAACAACTCGATCGCCGCGGCGGCGCCGACCAACCCGCTGCTGCTCGCGCGGGCCCGGAACGAGCTCCCCGAGCTCGAGCACGTGCACGAGAAGCGCGCCCCGCGGCTCGCGGTGGTGCCGCTGCTGGCGGAGGAGCCGGTGGGCATTCCGGCGCTGCTCGCGCTCGCCGCGGGGCGGCAGCCCGCGCCGGCATCCGTTCGCTAGCTGGCCGGTCGGCCAGCGAGGGGGTCGGCCGGCGTTCCAGCCCCTACGTCTGTCGAGTCTGAGGCCCCGCAGTACCTGCGTCCCGAACGAATTCGACGGAGATTCTGGCCAAATCGGGTTCAAACAGTCGGAAAGAGCGCTCTCAGCACAAAATCTCCGTCGAATTGGTTCGACACCGAGGGCGGGATGCCAGCTGTGCGGAAAGCGTCCACGCGGTGCGGTCGACTCGCACCTGCCGCAGTGAAATAACCAATCGTCAGGACTGACCCGGTTAGCGCACGGCCGGCCGGGCCGTGGTGCCGCGCACGGCAGACCAGACGACGATGACGCCCGCGAGCACCATGGTGACCAGCCCGAGCCCGGAGTAGCCGATCGCGCTCAGGATCAGGCCGGCCAGGGCTCCGCCGAGGGCACCGGCCCCGTTCATCGATAGGTCGGAGAAACCCTGCAGGGCGGCGCGGTCGTGCACGCCCACCACCTCGGCGATCAGCGCCGAGCCGGCGACGACGGATGCCGACCAGCCCAGTCCGAGCAGGATCAGCCCCACCGTCATGGCAGTTTGTGACTCCCCGGCCAGCCAGAAGATCGCCAGCGAGACCAGCAACAGGCTCTGGCCGATGAGGATGACGGGCATCCGTCCCAGCCGGTCGGCCAGCCAACCGAAGACGGGCGAGAGCGCGTACATGCCGGCGACGTGGAAACTGATGGTCAGCCCCACCAGCGTCAGGGTGGCGCCGTGGTCGCGCAGGTGCACCGGGGCCATCGACATCAGGGCGACCATGGTGGCGTGGCTGCAGGCGATCACGACCACTGCGAAGCGGGCCTGCGGGTTGACGCGCACGATGGCCAGGCCGCCGCGCCGCGTGCCGCCGACAGGGTCGACCTCGCGTGCGGCGAGGGCGGTGAGCAGCGGGTCGGGGCGGAGTCCGACCGTGTAGACAACGGCCGCGCCGACCGTGGCGATCAGGGAGAAGGCGAAGGCACCGGTCAGAGGGGGCAGGCCGAGGGCCTTCCCCACGGTCTCGCCGGGGCCGAACAGGTTCGGGCCGAGCACGGCGCCGATGGTCGTCGACCAGACCACGATGGACAGGTCGCGCGCCCGGAATTGTGTGCTCGCGAGGTCGGTGGCGGCGAAGCGGGCCTGCAGATTCGTGGCCGATCCGGCGCCGAGGAGCATCAGGGCCAGCAGGAGCAGCGGGAAGATGTCGACCGCGACCGAGGTGATGGCGAGAACAGCGCCGGAGCCGGCGATGAGCGAGCCGGTCGCGAGGGAGCGGCGGCGCCCGCGGCGCTGGGCCAGGCGGGCCAGCGGTACGGCCGCGAGGGCGGCGCCGAGGGTGCTCATGGTGGCGGCCATGCCCGACCAGGCGCTGGAGCCGGAGAGCTGCGCGGCCAGCAGGGCGCCGAGGGAGAGCGTCGCGCCCATGCCGATGCCGCCGAGGATCTGGCCTGCGATGAGCACCCGCACGACCGTGCGCTGCAGCGGCGTGTGGTCGGCGGGCGCGGGCGCGGGGCGGGCGTCCGGGGTCACGGGCGCGGGCGCATCCGGATTGGTGGACATCGGGCTCCCTTCTGGCATGTGCGCTGGGGTTTTAGCATACCCCAGGGGGTAATTAGACTTCGACGACGAGCAGGGTGTCGAGGGCGAATGTGGCGGCGCCGCCGTCGCCGGGGGCCTCCGGGTCGGTGGCGAGGTCGCGGCGGATGGTCTCGCAGCGCACGACCCGGGAGGCACCCGGACTTGCGGGGTCGATGCAGGAACGCAGCAGCTCGGGCGAGTAGAGGATGGCCGGATCGCCTGGTCCGGGAGCCCCGGTCGCGAGGTTGGTCTGGTCGTGCCCGAGCGCGACCAGGTGCCCGCCGGGGGAGAGCCACCCGGCGGCGCGGGCCAGCACGGCGCGCAAGGCGGGCTCGGGCAGGTGCAGGTACATCACGGTGACCAGGTCGAAGCTTTCGCCTGCCGGATCCCAGGTCGTGGCGTCGCCGACCTGCCAGTCCACCGACACGCCTGCCTCGGCGGCGTGCGCTTCCGCCTGGCCGACGGCTTCGGCGGAGAAGTCGACCGCCGTGACCGTCCAGCCGTGGCCGGCCAGCCAGATCGCGTTGCGACCGTCGCCGGTGGCCAGATCCAGCGCACGCCCCGGCGGGAACGGGCTCACGGTGTCCTGCACGATCTGTGCCGGCAGAGCCGACCACAGACGTCCGGCCAGGCCGGCCTGTGCCTCACGGGCGAGGCGGTAGCGGGTGTCCCATTCGGTGGCGTCCATGGCGTGTCCTCTCGGCGGGCATCCGTCGGTGTGAACGGATGCTGCGCGATGGCCAGTTTCGCACGGAAGCGGCGGCTCAGCGGGAGAGCGCTGCCAGCTCGGCCCGGGTGGAAGCACCCACCTTGCGCAGCAGGTTGGCGACGTGGAACTTGACCGTGTTCTCGCTGATCGAGAGCGTCTCGGCGATCGCCCGGTTGCGGGCGCCGGAGGCGACCAGCTCGAGCACGCCCTTCTCGCGCGGGCTCAGACCCCACGCGGCGGCGGCCGTGAGCGGTGCGAGCGGCACGTCGAGGGGGAGGGTGACGGTCATTTCGGACCCCCAGCCGGTCGTCGCCTCCAGCCGCAGCGAGCCGTTCAGTGCGGCCACCCGGCTCGTCAACCGGCTGACGCTCGGGCTGTCCGGGGTGAGGTCGCCGGAGCCGTCGTCGCGGATGTGGATCAAAAGGTTGCTGCCGTCGCAGTCCCAGTGCACGCGCACGCGGGCCACCCCGGCCTGCTCGACCAGAGCCAGGACCGCGCCGCGCACGATGGCCCGGGCGGCGTGGGCCACCTCGCCGGGCAGGGCCCGGCCGTTCACGGGCGGCTCGATGAACTGCACGTCGAGGTCGCCGAAGCGCACGAGCGGGCGCAGGTCGTCGCGCAGGCGTTCGAAGGCCCGAGCAACGGGCTCCTCGGTGAGGGACCGGTCGAGGTCGGAGACGGCGCGCAGCGCCACCATCGCCGTCGCGGCCAGGTCGATCGCGGTTTGCCGGGCCGAGGCGTCGCTCGTGTTCCGGGAGCGGAGCACGGCGAGCAGGGACTCGAGCGTGGTCGCCTGCGTGTCGGTCAGGTCGGCGACGACCCGGGCGCGCTCGGCGGCGGCCGAGCGGGAGTCGAACGGCTCGATCGAGGGGGCTGGGCGCTGACTATTCACCTCAGCAGCCTACCGGAGGTGCGTTCAGCCATCCGTTCGGGTAGGTGCACCGCCCGTTCGGTGGGCCTCCTGCCCGCCCGAAAGAGTGGACCATAAGGGGATGCCCTCTTGCACCGACACCCCCGTGACACTGACCGTGACCGAATCGCTCGCCGCCATCGCGGCCGAGAACGCCGGAATCGTGCGCCAGCTCCTGACGACGGCGACCACGAACAGCGCGAACAGCACGAACAGCACTGACGACACGGCCGGCCTCCCGACCCTCGACCAGGCTGCGGCCGCCCTGCGGGGAGCCCGGCGCGTGTTTGTGCTCGGCGCGGGCCGGTCCGGCCTGGCCCTGCGCATGACCGCGATGCGGCTGATGCACCTCGGGCTCGACGTGCACGTGGTCGGCGAGGTCACCACCCCGGCGATCGCGGCCGGCGACGTGCTGCTGGTAGCGAGCGGGTCCGGCGCGACGGCCGCCGTCGTGCGCGCGGCCGAGACCGCCGCGGCATCCGGTGCCCGGGTAATCGCGATCACCACCGCTCCGGACTCCCCGCTCGCCGCGCTGGCCGCGGTGACCGTGGTCGTGCCGGCCGCCCAGAAGCAGGACCACGACGAACTCCGGTCACTGCAGTACTCGGGCGCGCTCTTTGAACAGACCGTCGTCGTGCTCGGCGACGCGATCTTCCACAGCCTGTGGAAGGCATCCGGGGCCACGGCCGACGATCTGTGGCCGCGGCACGCCAACCTCGAATAACGCTTTTCACTCACTCAGACCTATCAGACCTCACCAGACGTCACCAGAACCGGAAAGAAGACCATCATGAAGCTTCAAGTCGCCATGGACGTACTCACCACGGATGCGGCCCTCGAGCTGGCCGCGAAAGTTGCACCCTACGTGGACATCATCGAGCTCGGCACCCCGCTGATCAAGGCGGAGGGCCTGCGTGCCGTGACCGCCATCAAGGCCGCTCACCCCGACAAGACGGTCTTCGCCGACCTCAAAACGATGGATGCCGGTGAGCTCGAGGCCGACCTGGCGTTCACCGCCGGCGCCGACCTGGTGACCGTGCTCGGCACGGCCGGGGACAGTACCATCGTCGGGGCCGTCGCCGCAGCCACGAAGCATGGCAAAGGCGTCGTCGTCGACCTGATCGGCGTCGCCGACAAGGTGACGCGGGCCCGCGAAGTGACAAAGCTCGGCGCCGTCTTCGTCGAGATGCACGCCGGCCTTGACGAGCAGGCGGAGCCCGGCTTCTCGCTCTCGACTTTGCTCAACCAGGGTGAGACCGCCCGGGTTCCGTTCTCCCTGGCCGGCGGTGTGAGCGTCGCCACCATTGCCTCCGTGCAGCGTGCCGGGGCCCGGGTCGCCGTCGCCGGCGGCGCCATCTACGGCGCGGAGGACCCGGCCGCCGCGGCGGCCGCCCTGCGCGCCGCCATCATCTAGCCACCCCGGAGTCCGCGCCGGAGTTGGCGCGGGAGTCCGCGTGGATACGGAAAAAGCACCCTCGTTTCGAGACGAGGGTGCTTTCTCGTGGGGGCAGGGAGGGGGGGGTGTCAGCCGAGTAGCATCTTGCCGAGCGTGTCAGCGGAGTAGACGGTCGCGGTCGCCTCGGCGGCCTCGGACGGGGAGCCATAGCCCCACTCCACGAGGATGGCCGGCACGCCGTGGGCGGCCGCACCTTCCGCGTCGTAGCGGCGGTCACCGACCATGACGGGCTGGCTGAGGTCGGCACCGGCGGCGGCGAGGCGCTCGAGGGCCTCCGCCACGACGTCGGCCTTGGAACTGCGCGTCTCGGTGTCGGTGGAGCCCACGATGGCGGTGAAGTACTGTGCCAGGTCGAAGTGCTCGAGCACCGCGATCGCATTGTGCTGGGTTTTGCTGGTGGCCACGGCCATCGGAATCTTCGCCGCGTGGATGCGCTCGAGGAGCCCGGCGACGCCCGGGAAGATGGCGGTGTCCAGCAGGTGCTTGCCCTGGTCGTCGGCGCGGTAGACGGCGACAGCCTCGGCGGCCTCCTCCGGTGTCATTCCCGCGTACTCGCGGAAAGCGGCCAGCAGAGGCGGCCCCACGTAGGCCAGTAGTTCCGCGTCGGCGGGAACCGGGCGGCCCAGCACGGCGAAGGTGCGGGCGAGGGCATTGGTGATGGCCGGGGCGGAATCGGTGATCGTTCCGTCAAGGTCAAATATGATGGCACTCCACGTGCGGGTCAATGTCGAAATCACAGGCTAATACTAGGGGTCGGGAGTCGATCCATCGCATGAATTTAAAGAAAAATAGGAGTAATACGCTTTCGCGCGGGCCGCCAGCCCCTAAAAGAGTTTCGATTGTGTGTCGTCGAGTCCGCGCATGGCGTCGTAGTCGAGAACGAGGCAACGGATGCCCCGGTCCTCGGCCAGGGTGCGCGCCTGCGGCTTGATGATCTGTGCGGCGAAAACCCCGATCACCGGCGCAAGATGCGGGTCGCGGTTCATGAGTTCGAGGTAGCGCGTGAGCTGTTCGACCCCGTCGATGTCGCCGCGCCGCTTCAGCTCCACGGCGACGGATCCGCCCGTGGAGTCGCGCGCCAGGATGTCGACCGGGCCGATCGCCGTCATGTACTCCCGGCGCACCAGGATATGGCCGTCGCCGAGCAGGTGGATGTGCTCGGCCAGCAGCTTCTGCAGGTGGGCCTCGACGCCGTCCTTGATCAGCCCGGGGTCGATGCCGAGCTCGTGGGCGGAGTCGTGCAGCACCTCGTAGATGCTGACGATGAGCTGATCGGCGGTCTTGGCGTGGGTGACCGTCCAGACGGCCGTGACGCCGGCCTCCGTCTGGTCGTCATCGGGCCAGGACAGCGCCAGGCTGCACGGCGGGCTCATCCAGTTGAGCGGCTTGTACGAGCCGCCGTCGGAGTGCACGAGCACGCTGCCGTCCGACTTGATCATGAGCAGGCGGGTGGCCAGCGGCAGATGCGCGCTCAGTCTCCCGGCGTAGTCGACGGAACATTTCGCAATCACAAGGCGCACGGTTCGAGCCTAACCGCGCCGCGGCATACGTTCGCCCACCCTCGACGAACCTCCCGCGCCCCGGGTCCGAACCAATTCGACGGAGATTTTGCCGTTTCGGCTTGAAACAGCCCCAAAACCGGCCGCTAGCGCCAAAATCTCCGTCGAATTCGTTAGGCGGCGGGGGCGTTGGTGCGCTCGCGCGCGGCGGGGGCGGCCAGGCCCGCCAGAACCATCAGCGCCAGGATCAGGAACAGGGCGTTCAGGATGCCCCAGGCCTCGCCGAGCAGGCCGAGCACGGGCGGGCCCACGAGGAACGCGAAGTAGCCGATCATGGCGACGGCGCTCACTCGGGCGGCGGCGTTCTGCGTGTCGTCGGCGGCGGCCGACATGCCCACCGGGAAGCCGAGCGACGCGCCGAGACCCCAGAGCACCGTGCCGGTGTAGAGCAGCCCCTCGTTCGGCGCGAGGATGAACAACACCAGGCCCAGGATGCCCAGCGCGGCGCAGGCGCGCAGCACCGGTACCCGCCCGAACCGGTCCAGGATCGGCCCGCCGAACACTCGGCCGACGGTCATCGCCGTCACGAAGACGCCGAAGATGATGGCGCCCTCCGTGTTGCTCAGCCCGTGCCCGTCGACGGCGGCCAGGGCCAGCCAGTCGTTGGCCGAGCCCTCGGCGAAGGTCATGCCCAGCACGATCGTGCCGATCAGGAGGATCCTCGTGTCACCCCACGCGGACAGGCCGACGCGCAGGCGCTCCCGCCACGGCGGCGCAGGGCGCGGCCCGGCCTCCGCCGTTCCCGGCGCGACGCCCGGCTCCGCGCCCGACGCCGACGCCGTCGCCGGCTCGTCGCCGAGCTCCGCTCGCACCGGGATATACCGCACCCCGGCGACGGCCGTGGCGAGCACGAGAAGCGCAACCCCGGCCAGGTGCCAGGACACCGGCAACGAAACGTAGGATGCCCCCGCGCCCGCCAGTGCGCCAACCACGGTGCCGAGGCTGAAGCAGGCGTGCATCAGCGGCATCAGCGTCTTGCCGATCGCCCGCTCAACCGCCGCCCCCTCGACGTTCATCATGACGTCGACCGAGCCCATCCCGAAACCGACCAGGGCCAGCCCGGCGAAGACCAGCTCGGTGGACCCCAGCAGGCTCGTGCCGACCCCGGCCGTGATGAGCCCGACCGAGGAGATCGCGACGCCGAGCACCACGGCGCGCCGGGCGCCGAGGCGGGCGAGCAGCCCGACCGCCGCCACCAGGCCGATCACCGACCCGGCCGAGAGGCCGAAGATGACAATGCCCACCTGCGCGGTCGAGAGCTCGAGGCCGTCTCGCACGGCCGGGATGCGGGACATCCAGGTGGCCAGTGCGAGTCCGGCAATGAAGAAGAGTGCGAACACGGCGTTCCGCCAGGCGTGCAGCCCGGGCCGGGCGGCTGGGGTGGCGGAGATTCCGAGGTCGCGGGCGGTGTGGGTCACACCCTCCACGTTATCCGAAACGCAATCTGTCGCACGTGGGGGGACTTCAGGGGGTAACAGAACGGGGGTGCCGCACCCCGCCGCACCGCGGTCGCTCTCCGAGATCTGCGCCGAGAGCGGGCTGCCACAGAGCACCGTGCGCCGCCTGCTCGGCGAGCTCGAAGAGTGGGGCGCCGTGCAGCGGGATGCCCGCGGCCGCAACCAGATCGGCCTGCGCCTCTGGGAACTCGGCCAGCACGCGGGGCGGCAGCTGCGCGACGTGGCCCGCCCCCTACCTGCAGGACCTCTCCGGCCTCACCCAGGAGACCGCACATCTGGCCATCCGCGACGGGGCCGACGTGCTCTACATCGACCGCGTCTACGGCACCCGGCGCGTGCAGCAGGCCCCCCGGGTCGGCTGCCGGCTGCCCATGCACGCCACCGCCATGGGGCGCGCCATCCTGGCATTCGAGGAGGACTGGGTGCAGGACGCCGTGCTCGGCGGCACGCTGATCGCCCGCACCGCCTTCACGAAGACCGACCACGAGCAGCTCCGCCGGGAGATCGAGAAGATCCGCGTGCAGGGGTTCGCGCTCGCCTCGGAGGAGGTTCGCCTCGGCTCCGGCTCCCTGGCGGTTCCGGACTTCCAGGCTGACGGCCGCGTCGTCGGCGGGCTCGGCATCGTGCTGCCGACCAGCCGCGCCCACCAGCTCGAACGCAACCTGCCGATCCTGCTCGGCACGGCCGAGCGCAGCCAGGCCGGAATCGCGCAACTCCCCCCTCGGCGCTGCAGCCCGCCGCCCGCGCCCGCAAACCACCCCGGTGATCGACCCCGTCGCGATCTGAGACCCGATGGATCCGGCAACCGTGTTCGGGCCGAGCGCGACCGCCGCGCAGGGGGACACGGTGCTTGGTTACATCCGGTCGGGCCTGGCGGAGGGTGCCCGCGCCACGACCGGCGGCGACGTGCCCAGCGGGTTCGACCGGGGCTTCTCCGTCACGCCGACCGTGTTCGCCGACGTGACGCCCGGCATGCGGATCGCCCGGGAGGAAGTCTTCGGGCCGGTGCTGTCGATTTTGCGCTACGACCGCCTCGAGGAGGCCATCGGGATCGCCAACAACACTGATTTCGGCCTCGGAGGAACGGTCTTCTCCGCAGACGAGGATGCCGCCCTCGCGGTGGCTTCGCGGGTGGACACGGGCTCGATCGGGATAAAATTCTTCGCCGCAAGCCATGCCGCCCCGTTCGCGGGGCGGCATGGCTCAGGTCTCGGCGTCGAATTCGGCCTGGAGGGTCTGCACGTCTACCTCAAGCCGCAGTCGGTGCACCGCCGCATCCGCTCGTAGCCGGCACGGCGGTGCGCTCAGGATCGCGGCAGGATCAGGGCCGCACCTGCGGGGGCAGGGCGGCGATGATCGGGTGGTCCTTCTGGAACACGCCGGATTTCGCCGCCCCGCCGGGCGAGCCGATGTCGTCGAAGAACTCGACATTGGCCTTGTAGTACTCGGCCCACTTCTCGGGCACGTCGTCCTCGTAGTAGATGGCCTCGACCGGGCAGACCGGCTCGCAGGCGCCGCAGTCGATGCATTCGTCGGGGTGGATGTAGAGCGAGCGCTCACCCTCGTAGATGCAGTCGACCGGGCACTCGTCGACGCAGGCACGGTCCTTCACGTCGACGCAGGGCAGGGCGATCACATAGGTCATCGGCACGCCCCGGTCAGACTCAGCCGAATCGGGGCAACGGGCTGGCTAGATGTTGAATCCAAGAGCGCTCATCATCTCCCGGCCGTCGTCGGTGATCTTGTCGATGCCCCACGGCGGCATCCAGACCCAGTTGATGCGGAACTGGTCGACGATGCCGTCCAGGTTGACGCCGATCTCCTGCTCGAGCACCTCGGTCAACGGGCAGCCGGCCGAGGTCAGGGTCATGTGAATGATCAGGGCATCGTTTTCATCGTCCCAGCCCAGATCGTAGATCAGGCCGAGGTCGACGATGTTGATGCCGAGTTCCGGGTCGATCACATCCTTGAGGGCCTCCTGGACGGCATCGAACCGCGCCGCGCCCAGGATCGATTCCGCCGACTGCAGTGCGGTTGTCCCGAGGCTCATCGGGCGACGTCGGCGCTCTGGAAGCGATCGTAGCCCTCGTCTTCGAGGCGGTCGGCGAGTTCGGGGCCGCCCTGTTCGGCGATGCGGCCGTCGACGAAGACG
>NZ_PJJS01000041.1 GCF_002929845.1 Cryobacterium sp. M96 | reverse complement strand
GCCCGCGGTAGCCGCCCCGGGCGGCTCCCCGGTCGCCTCGCCGGCGCTGCGCGCGTGCTGCGCCGCTCCGCGCACGGCACGCCACGCGCGGAGCGGCGCATGACCGGCGCGCCGAATCCGAGCCACCCATCTCCGACTTCGAGAAGCTCGAGGGCTGCGTCACCTGCCTGAGCGTACGGGTGCGCTGAATCCCGATCCCCGAATTCGGCGCTTGCGCCCGAGGCCCCGGAACCGTAGTCTGAAAAGCTGCCTGATCAGGGGGGCACAGCTCAGACACCACGCGCTCAGGAGGCCGACATGACCAAGACAGCACCGTTCACGATCGCAACGTGTGCGAACGACGGCGCGCGCCTTGGCGCAGCCACCTCGTTCCCGCGCGCCGCTTAGCCTGCCCCCTCCCGCGATCTCCCGCCCCGCCTCGGGCCTGACTCCGGGCCGCTGACACCCAGCGACCGGCTCCGCCCCGCAGGCCGGCAGCCATGCTGCCCCCGGAAGCTACGGCTTCCACCCCCGCCGACCGACGTGCTCGTCGTCGGCCTCCCGGCGCCGCGCGCCGCCGTTCACTGGAACCAGACTCGTTCAGGACTCACTCGTGACCACGCTCACCGACCACAGCCATCCGCCCGACCCCGACCCCGCAGCGGGAACCGACCCCGTTGCCCTGCCCCGGAGGAACACCCTCCAGGTGCTGCTGCGCCTCTACCCCTTCGCCCGGCCGGCCCTGCCGCGGCTGGCCCTCGGCATGCTCGCCGCCCTGCTGGCGGCGCTTGTGGCGCTCACCATCCCGCAGGTGCTGCAGCGCCTCGTCGACGGTGCCCTGACTCAGCAGGACGCCGCCCAGATCTGGCCGGCCGTCATCGTGGTACTCGCCCTCGGCGTGATCGAGGCGGTGCTGATCGCACTGCGCCGCTGGTTCGTTCTCGGCCCCGGCACCCACATCGAGGCGCGGATGCGCAACGCGCTCTACGCCCGGCTGCAGGACCTCCCGGTCACATTCCACGACAAGTGGCCGAGCGGCCAACTGCTCTCCCGCGCCGTCAGCGACCTCAACCTGATCCGCCGCTGGATCTCGTTCGGCCTCGTGCTGCTCATCGTGAACGTCGTCACCGTTGTGATCGGCGCCGCCATCCTGGTGTCGATGAACTGGATCCTCGGCCTCATCTTCCTCGTCTGCTCCGTGCCGCTGTGGATCGTCGGCTACCTGTTCGAGGAGAAATACTCCGTCGTTGCGCGGCGCAGCCAGGACCAGGCCGGCGACCTCGCGACGGCCGTCGAGGAGTCGGTGCACGGCATCCGGGTGCTCAAGGCCTTCGGGCGCGGCAAGTTCGCGTTGAAGAATTTCTCCGACCAGGCCGAGAGCCTGCGCGGCACCGAGATTGAGAAGGCGCGCGCCATCGCCGGCATCTGGCTGTGGCTGCTGATGATCCCGGATGTGGCCTTCGCCCTCTGCCTCGTCGCCGGTGTCTGGCTGGCCGGCCAGGGCGAGTTCAGCGTGGGCGGGCTCGTGGCCTTCTTCGCCACGGCCACCGTGCTGCGCTGGCCGATCGAGTCGGTCGGGTTCCTGCTGTCGATGACCTTCGATGCCCGCACCGCGACCGACCGGTTCTTCGACGTGCTCGACGCGCCGAACGCCATCACCGACCCCGAGCATCCCGTCACCGTCGACCGGCCCCGCGGCCGCCTCGCGTTCGAGAACGTGCACTTCCGCTACCCCGACTCGCCGAGCCGCTTCCCGGACCTGCTCGACGGCGTGGACCTGGTGCTCGAACCGGGGGAGACCATGGCGCTCGTTGGTCTGACCGGCTCCGGCAAGTCCACCCTGACGGCGCTCACCACCCGCCTCTACGACGTGACGGAGGGGGCGGTGACCCTCGACGGGGTCGACGTGCGCTCCCTCGGCCGCGAGGAACTGCGTCGCCACCTGTCGATGGCGTTCGAGGATGCGACGCTGTTCTCGGCATCCGTGCGCGACAACGTGCTGCTCGGCCGTCCGGAGTGGGCCGAGCGCTCGCCCGAAGCGGATGCCGCACTCGAGGAGGCGCTCATGGTTGCCCAGGCCGGCTTCGCCCACGACCTCCCGGAGGGCGTGGACACGCTCGTCGGAGAGGAAGGGATGAGCCTCTCCGGCGGCCAGCGGCAGCGGATCGCGCTCGCGCGGGCGGTGGCGGCGAAACCCGCCGTGCTCGTGCTCGACGACCCGTTGTCGGCGCTCGACGTGAACACCGAGTCCCTTGTCGAAGCCGCGCTGCGCGAGGTGCTCTCCGCGACCACGGCGCTGATCGTGGCGCACCGGCCGTCCACCGTGATGCTCGCCGACCGGGTGGCGCTGCTCCAGAACGGGCGTGTCACCGCGATCGGACGGCACTCCGATCTACTCCGCGAGAGCGAACACTACAAGTTCGTCATCTCGAGCCTGGAAGACGAAGAACGACGAGAGTCCGCACGAGAGGAGGCGGCGCGATGACCGTCACCGGTGTCGAGGGCGAAGACCGCAGCAACTTCACCGCCGCGGAGAGCAAGCAGATCCGGGGCCGGTCGCTGCGCCTGCTCGGGTCGCTGCTGCACCCGGTGCGCTTTTCGGTCCTCGCGGCAATGCTGATCGTGGTCGTGTCCACGGCCGCGCAGGTGGCCGGCCCGGCCCTGATCGCGTTCGGGATCGACCGCGGTCTGCCCGCGCTGATGGAGCAGGACTGGGTGCCGCTGGCCGCCACGGGGGTGGTCTACCTCGCCACGGGTGTGGTCGGGGCCATCCTGATCGCCTGGTACACGATCATGTCGGCGCGGATCAGCCAGGCCGTGCTGATCGACCTGCGCAAGAGGGTCTTCCTGCACACGCAGCGGCTGAGCCTCGAATTCCACGAGTCGTACACCTCGGGGCGCATCATCTCCCGGCAGACCAGCGACCTCGACGCCATCCGGGAACTGCTGGATTCGGGCATCAACCAGCTCGTGCAGGGGCTGCTGTACATGGTGTTCACGGCGATCGCCCTGTTCCTGCTCGACGGTACGAGCGGGCTTGTCCTGCTCGCGTCGATCGTGCCGTTGGCGCTGCTCACCCGCTGGTTCCAGGTGCGCTCGCAAACGCTCTTCCGCCGGTCGAGAACGGCGTCGGCGAGCCTGATCGTGCAGTTCGTGGAGACCATGACCGGCATCCGTGCGGTCAAAGCCTTCCGGGCGGAGAAACGCAACGAGAAGGTGTTCGGCGAACTGGTCGAGGACTACCGCAAGGTGAATGAGCGGGTCATCCAGCTGTTCGGCATCTTCGATCCGGGTCTCGTGTTGATCGGGAACGTGGCCGTCGCGGTCGTTCTCCTGGTCGGCGGGTTCCGCGTCGTCGACGGCCAGCTCTATATCGGCGCGCTGCTCGCGGCCCTGCTCTACACCCGCCGGTTCTTCGACCCGATGGAGGAGATGGCGATGTTCTACAACTCCTACCAGTCGGCCGCCGCGGCGCTGGAGAAGATCTCCGGGGTGCTCGAGGAGCATCCCGGAGTGCCGGACCCGGTGACGCCGGTCGACCTCTGGGCGGCAAAGGGTGCGGTCTCGTTCGAGAACGTGCAATTCGAATACCAGAGCGACCGGGTCATCCTGCCGCAGTTCGACCTGACGATCCCGGCCGGGCAGACCATCGCCCTGGTTGGGTCGACCGGGGCCGGCAAGTCCACCCTGGCCAAGCTGATGGCGCGTTTCTACGACCCGTCGGTGGGTCAGGTGACCCTCGACGGCGTCGACCTGCGCGACCTGCACCCCAAGGACCTGCGCCGAGCGATCGTCATGGTCACCCAGGAGGCCTACCTGTTCAGCGGTTCGGTCGCCGACAACATTTCGATCGGCAAACCGGATGCGACGCCCGCCGAGATCGTGGCGGCGGCCCGAGCGGTCGGCGCGCACGACTTCATCGCGGGGCTGCCGAACGGGTACGACACCGACGTGAACAAGCGCGGCGGGCGCGTCTCCGCCGGGCAGAGGCAGCTGATCTCGTTCGCTCGGGCGTTCCTGGCCGACCCGGCGGTGCTCATCCTCGACGAGGCCACCTCGAGTCTGGACATCCCGAGTGAACGCCTCGTGCAGCAGGCGCTGCAGACACTGCTCGGGGGACGCACCGCCGTGATCATCGCGCATCGCCTATCGACTGTGGCGATCGCCGACCGGGTGCTCGTGATGGAGCACGGGCGCATCGTGGAGGACGGCACGCCCGACCACTTGATCGCCGGCACCGGCCGGTTCGCGCAGCTGCACGCCGCCTGGCGCGACTCGCTGGTGTGATCGGCGACGCGACTCGCGGCGCGAGCGGTTAGGCGAACCCCCAGGCCTTCTCCTCGTCGCTCGAGTCGTCGGAGAGCGGCGTGCCCGTCAGGGGGCGGTTGGAGGCGACCGGTCCGAGCGGGTGGTAGCTGGGATCCCGCGGGATCGCGGGCGATTCCTTGAGTTCGACGAAGATCGCGTGCGTCGGCGTGCGGCCGATGTTCACGCCGGCGTGCTCCTGGGCCGGCAGCCAGCGGGTCTCGCCGGCGGGCAGCTCGACGTCGATTTCGCGGCCCTCCGACGACAGGCGCCGGGCGTAGGCGCTGAGCGTGATCATGACGCTGTCGGGATGCTCGTGGGGATTGGTCTCATCGCCGGGAGCGTCGAGGAACTCGAGCACGCGAACGCGGTCGTTCTCAAGCAGTACTCGGTAGGCGCCCGGGTCGGTGACGACGGGATCGAGGGCGGTGTGTGCGGCTGTGCTTTCGCTGTCCATGAAAAACGGTAGCATCCGGCGCAGCCTCGAACCAAGCATTGCGGGCAACCCCGGGCGGTGATCGCTATGCGGGGCTCCAGCGCGCCGCCGCGTAATCGATGCGGTAGCCGTATGCCCCGGCCTTCAACGGGGTGCCCTCCGCGGTGTAGTGGGGGAGCGCGCGCTCCTCGTGCCCGATCGGCGGGCGTCCGCCGGCCCGGATCACACGCCACCAGGGCAGCGCGGTGCCGTGGCGCGCCATGATCTGCCCGACCAGGCGGGCCCCACGGGAGCCGAGCACGGCCGCGACATCACCGTAGGTCATCACGCGACCGGCCGGGATCGACTCCACGATTCCGAGAACGTGCGTGACGAAGGCAGGTTCCCGGGTGCCGGCATCCGTCATCGGCTGCGAGTCAGAGCTGCAATGCGCCGATAATCTCGCCGTAGACGGTTTGGCCGATGTCGCTGAAGCCCAGGCGGTGGAAGAACGACTCCGGCCCCTCTTCGCCGGGTTCCCAGATCACGGTGATGTGGTCGAAGCCGCGCTTGCGGGCCTCGGCGGCGAGTGCGTCTGCGGCGAACTTGCCGACACCCTTGCCCTGGGCCTCCGCGTCCACGTTGATGCGCCAGATGCAGGCACGGAATTCTTCGTGCGGTGAGTCGGGGTCAAAGTTTCCGTGAATGAAGCCGGCAACCTCGCCGTCCAGCAGAACGACGCGCTGCCAGGCGGTAGCAGGGTTGATGACGGACGCCGCGACCGCGTAGGAGACGGGGGCGATGAACTGCTCCTGACCCGGTTTCAGGCTCAGGCTGTTCGCCGCGACGATGTTGCGCGCGGACAGTTCTTCCAGTCGTAGTTCACCCATGCGAACAGGCTAACGTGCACCGGAGCCGGCCGGTAGTCGGGTTTTCGGACGACAGGGCGTGGGGGGTGGCCCCATCCGGAAGATCCGGAAACTGTCTCGATGTCAAGATAGTTACGTCGCTCCACTAGAATCGGTGTGGCTATTCTTGCCCCCCGATATTCTGAGGAGATTTCCATTGGCGAAGATCAAGGTTGAAGGCACTGTCGTCGAGCTCGACGGGGACGAGATGACCCGCATCATCTGGCACGCGATCAAGGAGACCTTGATCCACCCGTACCTCGACATCGACCTCGAGTATTACGACCTGTCGATCCAAAAGCGCGACGAGACCGACGACCAGATCACGATCGACTCGGCCCGCGCCATCCAGAAGCACGGCGTCGGCGTCAAGTGCGCGACCATCACGCCCGACGAGGCGCGCGTCGAGGAATTCGGCCTGAAGAAGATGTGGGCGTCGCCCAACGGCACCATCCGCAACATCCTCGGCGGCACCATCTTCCGCGAACCCATCATCATCTCGAACATCCCGCGCCTCGTGCCGGGCTGGAATAAGCCGATCATCATCGGCCGCCACGCGTTCGGCGACCAGTACAAGGCCACCAACTTCCGCTTCGAGGGCGAGGGCACGCTCAGCATGACCTTCACCCCGAAGGACGGCTCGGCCCCGCAAGAGTTCGAGGTATTCCAGGCCCCCGGCAGCGGCGTCGCGATGGGGATGTACAACCTCGACGACTCCATCCGCGACTTCGCCCGCGCGTCGTTGAACTACGGCCTCGAGCGCAAGTACCCGGTCTACCTGTCGACGAAGAACACGATCCTCAAGGCTTATGACGGCCGCTTCAAGGACATCTTCCAGGAAATCTTCGACGCCGAGTTCAAGGCCCGCTACGACGCGGCCGGCCTCAGCTACGAGCACCGCCTGATCGACGACATGGTCGCCTCTGCCATGAAGTGGGAGGGCGGTTACGTCTGGGCCTGCAAGAACTACGACGGCGACGTGCAGTCGGACACCGTCGCGCAGGGCTTCGGCTCGCTCGGCCTGATGACCAGCGTGCTCTCCACGCCTGACGGCAAGGTCGTCGAGGCCGAGGCCGCGCACGGCACCGTGACGCGCCACTACCGCCAGCACCAGCAGGGCAAGGCCACCTCGACCAACCCGATCGCCTCGATCTATGCCTGGACCCGCGGCCTCGCGCACCGCGCCAAGCTTGACGGGAACCCGGCGCTCGCCGAGTTCGCCAACACGCTCGAAGACGTGGTCATCAAGACCGTCGAGAGCGGCAAGATGACCAAGGACCTCGCGCTTCTCGTGGGCCCGGAGCAGGCCTTCCAGACGACCGAGGAGTTCCTCGCGGCCATCGCGGAGAACCTCCAGGCCCGCATGGCCTAACCCGCAGCGACAGGGCGGCAGTCTCACCCCCGGGGTGAGGCTGCCGCCCTTTTTTGGCGTTTTTCCGGGTTTTCCCGGCCCTGAGGGGAGGCTTTCCTTGCTGGCGGTGGCCGGCGAGTGAGGCAAGAATATGACCATGTCGTCTCTGGTCGCCGCCGTTCGTCGTTACCCGCTCGTCGCCACGACCGTGCTGCTCGGGCTCATCGGCGCGGTGCTCGCCCTGGGCGGTCAGACGGATGCCGTGCGCTGGCTGTTCAGTGGATTCGGCCTGCTGGTCGCCGGTTACGAAACGATCGGCATGGTACGACGGCTGCTGCGCGGCACCCTCGGTGTCGACGTGCTCGCTATCACGGCCATCGTCGCCACGGTGCTGGTGGGCGAATACGTGGCCACCCTGATCATCGTGCTGATGCTCACCGGAGGCGCGGCCCTCGAAGACTTCGCCGTGAACCGGGCCAAGCGGGAGCTCGACGCCCTGCTCCGGCGGGCCCCGCAGATCGCGCACCGGCTCGGCGCCGGCGCCGGCACCGATACCGACACCGGCACCGATACCGATACCGATACCGATACCGACACCGGAAACGGCGAGGTCGAGGACGTGCCGGCCACCGACGTGCGGCCGGGCGACCTGCTTCTCGTTCGCCCTGCCGAGATCGTGCCGGTCGACGGCGCTCTGGTCTCAGTCAGCGCAGTCTTCGACGAGTCCTCGCTCACCGGGGAGAGCCTCCCGGTCGAGCGCGAAGCCGGCGACGCCGTGCTCAGCGGGTCGATCAACGGCCAGGCTGCCGCCACCATCCGAGCCACCGCGACCGCCGCGGACAGCCAGTACCAGCAGATCATCGCGCTGGTCGAAGAGGCATCGGCCAGCAAGGCCCCCGTGGTGCGCCTGGCGGACCGCTACGCCGTGCCGTTCACTGCGGTCTCGCTCTCGATCGCCGCCCTGGCCTGGATCGTCAGCGGCGACCCGGCCCGGTTTGCCGAGGTGCTGGTGGTGGCGACCCCCTGCCCACTCCTGATCTCCGCACCGGTCGCCTTCATGGGCGGCATGAGCCGGGCCGCCCGCAACGGCATCATCGTTAAGGGCGGTGGGGTGCTCGAAATGCTCTCTCGGGCCAAAACCGTGGTCTTCGACAAGACCGGCACGCTCACCCACGGCAGCCCCACCATCGCCCGCGTGCTTCCCGAGCCCGGCTTCGACGAGGACGAGTTGCTCGTACTCGCCGCGTCCGCGGAGCAGTACTCGTCGCACGTGCTCGCGGCATCCGTGATCGCGGCGGCCCGGACCCGCGGGCTGGAGCTGATCGGGTCGGAGACCGCGAACGAGGTTCCCGCGCACGGCGTCGTGGCCCGGCTGGGCGCCCGCGAGGTCACCGTGGGCAAGCTGTCGTTCATCCGGGAACGGGCGACGGATGCCGTGGCCGCCCCGATCGAGGGCGGCGAACTGGCCATCTACATCGCCGTCGACGGGCGCTTCGCCGGCAGCATCGTCGCCAGTGACACGCTGCGGGAGAACGCACCGCAGACTCTGGCGGATCTGCGGGCGCTCGGCCTGCGGGACACCGTGATGCTCACCGGCGACGCTCGGCCCACCGCCGAGCACATCGCGGCGCTGGTGGGGATCGAGCAGGTGCAGGCGGACTGCCTGCCCGCCGACAAGGTCAACGCCGTGCGTGGCCTGGCCCACCGCCCGGTGATCATGGTCGGCGACGGGGTGAACGACGCACCCGTGCTGGCCGTCGCCGACGTCGGTATCGCCATGGGAGCCCGCGGGGCCACGGCCGCGAGCGAATCGGCCGACGTCGTCATCCTGATCGACGACCTGACCCGCGCGGCCCGCGCGGTCGCGATCGGCCAGGACACCATCCGGATCGCGCTGCAGAGCATCTGGCTCGGCATCGCTCTGAGCCTCGGCCTGATGGTCCTGGCCGCGTTCGGCTTCATTCCCGCCACCGCGGGAGCACTATTGCAGGAATTCGTCGACCTGGCCACGATCCTGAACGCGTTGCGGGCGATCGGCGGCCGCCGGGACGCCTCGGTGCAGGCCCAGATCGCCGCTCGCAAGCCGGCGGCGGCCGGCGCGCTGAGTCGCTGAGTCGCGTCACCCTACTGTGCTGGATGCCCCCAGTTCAGGTGTCAACGCGTGCAAGTTGCACAGTCTGAGGTCGAATTCAGCTAGCTTCAAGTTCATGTGCCTCCGTTGGGGGTCAACCTTTCGTCGTTGAACGGATTGGATGATGCACGTGAACTCACGAAATCGGCATTTCTCACCCTGGGACCTCGACCCCCGGCCGCCGCGCGCACTGTGCAGGGCCACCGCGGTGGCCCTGACCGTCGGGCTGGTGGCTACCGCGGCCCTCGTCGGCGGCACCGTCGCAGCCGGCGCCGCACCGCAGCAGGCTCCGCGGTTGGCCATTGAAAAACCGGCCACCGCCTTCGAGGCCGGCCGCTACGTCGTCACGCTGGCCGCCAGCGCGGTCGCCGCCTACTCCGGCGGCGTCGCCGGTTTCGACGCCACCAAGCCGGCCCCGGGCCGGCAGCTCGACGCGAGCTCGAAGAACGCGACCGCTTACGCCGCGCACCTCGCAACCGAGCAGAGAAGGGTCGCCGCGGCCGCCGGGGTGAGCGTCAGCGTCTCCTACACGACCGCACTCAACGGATTCGCCGCCGAACTCACCGCGGTCCAGGCCGCCGCGCTCTCCGCGAACCGAGAGGTTCTCGCCGTCGAGAAGGACGCGATCCGCCGGGTCACGGCGCAGTCCTCGACCGACTTCCTCGGGCTCGGTGACGCCGCCGGCGTCGGCGGGGTCTGGGACGCGGTCGGCGGCATTGACGCGGCCGGCGCCGGCGTCGTCGTCGGTATCATCGACACCGGCATCGCCCCGGAGAACGGGTCCTTCGCCGGCGACCCCCTCGGCACCGATCTCGGCGACGCTCCGTTTCGCACGGCCGACGGCGGCATCCGCTTCGGCAAGTCCGACGGCGGCACCTTCACCGGCGCCTGCGTCGTGGGTGTGCAGTTCACCGCAGACGACTGCAGCACCAAAATCGTCGGTGCCCGGTACTACGTCGACGGGTTCGGCGCCTCCCGGATCGGTGCCGAAAGCGTCGGCGAGTACCTTTCGCCGCGCGACGGCGACGGCCACGGCTCACACACCGGCGGCACCGCAGCCGGCAACCACGCCGTCGGCGCGTCGGTCGGTGGCATCGACTTCGGCACCATCTCGGGCGTTGCGCCCGCGGCGAAGATCGCCGCGTACAAGGTCTGCTGGTCCGGCCCCGACCCGGTCGGCCAGGACGACGACGGATGCGCCACCAGCGACCTCCTCTCGGCGATCGACCAGGCCACGGCCGACGGTGTCGACGTGATCAACTTCTCGATCGGCGGCGGTGCGGCCCAGACCACGGTCTCCGCCACCGACGTCGCCTTCCTGGGCGCGGCATCCGCCGGCATCTTCGTGGCGGCGTCGGCCGGTAACGCCGGTCCCGACGCCTCCACGCTCGATAACGCGTCGCCGTGGATCACCACCGTGGCGGCCAGCACCATTCCGAGCTACGAGGCCACCGCCACCCTCGGCAGCGGCCCTGCCTATGGCGGCGGCTCGATCACGGTCCCCGCCGTCGGCGTGACCGGTGCGCTGGTGCGCGGTGACCTCGTCGCCGCCCGGCGCGGAACAGACCCCTTGCTCTGCGGGCCTAACTCGCTCGACCCGGCCAAGGTGACCGGCACGATCGTGTTCTGTCAGCGCGGCGTCTATGACCGGGTCGCCAAGTCCGTCGAGGTGAAGCGTGCCGGGGGTATCGGCATGGTGCTGGTGAACAAGACGGCCAGCTCGCTCGACCTCGACCAGCACGCGGTGCCGACGGTGCACCTCAACGCCGAAGCGTTCGCCACGGCCTTCGCCTACGCAGGCACCACCGGGGCGACCGTGACCCTCACGCCGGGCAATGCGCTCGGGACCACTCCGCCCACCCCGCAGGTCGCCGGATTCTCCTCGCGCGGACCGGTACTTGCCGACGGCAGTGACATCATCAAGCCGGACGTCTCGGCGCCCGGGGTTGCGATTCTCGCCGGCGGTGCCAACGCTGCGGGCGCGGCAGGCACGTACCAGTTCCTGTCCGGAACGTCTATGTCGTCGCCGCACGTGGCGGGCCTTGCCGCCCTCTACCTGGGCCAGACGCCGAGCGCGAGCCCGGCCGAGGTGAAATCGGCCTTCATGACCACCGCCTACGACACGGTCACCGGCTCCGGCGCTGCCGTGACCGACCCGTTTCTGCAGGGCGCCGGCCACGTCGACCCGACGAAGTTCTTCAGGCCGGGACTCGTCTACCTGAACGGGGAGAGCGACTGGATGTCCTACATCAAGGGCGCCGGCTACACCGGAGGCGGCCTGGACGCCGTCACCGCGGTCGACCCGTCGAACCTCAACCTGGCCTCGATCGGCATCGGTTCGCTCACCCGGCCGGAAACGATCACCCGCACGGTGACGTCGACCCAGGCGGGCACCTTCGACGCCTCGGTGTCCGGCCTCGCCGGCATCGACGTGACGATCGAGCCGTCCACGCTGACCTTCGGCGCGGCAGGGGAGACTCAGTCCTACACGGCGACGTTCTCCCGAACGGATGCGCCCGTCGACACGTTCGCGACCGGCTCGCTCAGCTGGACCAGCGGCGCGACCGTCGTGCACAGCCCGGTGGCGGTCAAGCCCGTCACCCTCGAGTCGCCGATCACCGCCGACGGAACCGGTCTGGCCGGCTCCGTCGGCATCCGCGTGACGCCCGGCACGACCGCCGACATCCCCCTGGCGACCGACGGCCTCGCGGCCGGCGTGCTGCTCAGAGAGAAGAAGGGCGGCCCGGGCAAGGCCTACACCGGAACGGGGCTCCCCGGAACGGAGATCGTCTTCACCGTGCAGGTTCCGGCGGGAACGGTGTTGCAGCGCTTCGACCTTGATTCACTAACCGACGCTGCCGACCTTGACCTGGTGGTCAACCGATTGAGCGGCAAGGGCGGCACGCCGATCGAAGGCTGGCAGTCGGCCACGGCGGCGACGGACGAACACGTCGACCTGCTGAACCCGACGGCCGGGTACTACCAGGTTGTCGCGTCGGTCTTCAGTGGCACCGACCGGTACGACCTGACCACCTTCACGGTCGCACCGGGTGCCGGCGCCGGAGCGTTCACCGTTGCCCCGAACCCTCTCCCGGGAGTGCAGGGCGTTGAAGCGACCTACACGGCCTCGTGGAGTGGTCTGGCCGCGGGCACGGATTACCTCGGGCTGGTGCGCTACGGCGACACTGGCTTCTCGACGGTCGTGGCGGTGGAGAACTAGCGGCCGCCAGGTTCGTCAGCGGGGTCGGACTCGCCCGCTGCGTCCGGCGTCGAACCAATTCGACGGAGATTTTGCGACACGAGGCCGCTTGCGAGCTGTTTCGAACCCGTTTTGGGCAAAATCTCCGTCGAATTCGTCAGGGTTCGGTTCTGGGCGGGCGGCGGACGGATACCGAGCGACGGCTTACCCTGAGGTAATGCGATTCGCACGAATGCGCCGAGGCGGCGAGAACCTCGGCGTGAGCCGGCCGCGGCTGTCCCGAGAGGTCTACGTGCTCGGCGTGATCGCGTTCTTCGTGATGGTGGGCTTCGGCGTCGTCGTGCCGGTGCTGCCCGTCTACGTGCGCAGCTTCGGGGTCGGCTACCTGGAAATCGGCGCCGTCGTCTCCGCGTTCGCGCTGATGCGCTTCGTCTCCAGCCCGTTCACCGGGCGCCTGATCGACTGGGCCGGCGAACGCGTGATCCTGGCCTCCGGCATCGGGATCGTCGCCGTTTCCAGCGGGCTGGTCGGCGTGGCCCAGAACTATCCGCAGCTGCTGCTCCTGCGCGGAGCCGGCGGCGTCGGTTCGGCCCTGTTCACGGTGGCGGCCATGACTCTCCTGCTCGGCTCCACGGCACCGGGATTCCGGGCCAGGGCCATCGGGTTCTACCAGGGTGGGTTCCTGCTCGGCGGGATGGCCGGCCCCGCGCTCGGCGGGCTCCTCGCCACGATCTCGCTCACCGCGCCGTTCTTCTTCTACGCCGCGACGCTCGCCGTTGCCGGCATCCTCGGGCTCGTGCTGCTGCGTCCGGTGCGGGGTGGGGTCGTCGCCGCGGCCGGCCCGGCGCCCGAGCGCATCCCGTTCCGAACGGTGCTGCGGGACACCCGGTTCCGCGCGGCGTGCATCGCCAACTTCTCCACCGGCTGGAACTCGTTCGGCGTGCGCAACGCGCTGATCCCCGTGCTGGTCGTCGAGGTGCTGCGGGGTCCGACCGCCTGGACCGGCATCGCCTTCGCCTTCGCGGCCGTCGCCCAGACGGTGGCACTCGCGCCGGCCGCGCGGTTCGTCGACACTGTGGGCCGTCGCCCGGCCATCATCGGAGCGTTCCTGGTTGCCGGGCTCACCATCCTCGCGGTCCCGTTCGCGCCGAACATCATCGTGCTCACGGCCCTGCTTTGCCTCTACGGCGTGGCCTCGGCGTTCATGGGCACCGCCCCGGCCGCATCCGTCGGCGACGCGGCCGGCGCCGGTGGCGGTCGACCCGTGTCGGTCTTCTCGATGTTCTCCGACCTGGGTGCCATCGTCGGCCCGCTCGCGGCCGGGTTTCTCGTTGACAGCGCCTCCTATCCGGTAGCCTTCGGCGTCGGCGCCTTGCTGTTCTTCGCGACCTCTGTCTACGCGCTGCGGATGCCGCGGCAGGCCCGTCCGGCGTAGTCCCGCCCCGAGAGAGATCGAATACAGCTACGAAACTGTTACCAATAAATAGAGACGGAGACTCGACTTCATGTGCGCAATGAGGTATCCTCGTAGCATGACGAACCTCGCAGAAGACCTCAGGCAGGCGGCCGACGCCGTCGCGCTGTTGCGTTCCTCGCGCGCCGACCTCGCAGCCCTTCCCGACGCCGAGGCGCTGGCCGGCCAGAAGCGAATCGCATGCGCCCGCCGTCTGCTCGACACCTATGCCGCGTTGATGGCCGCAACCATTGCTGACCGTTCGCGGCCGGAGCTCGGCCATTCGGGGTTGGCGGCGCAGCAGGGGTATTTGTCCCCGGAAGCCCTGATCCAGAACTGGACAGGCTCGTCCAAGGGTGACGCCTAAAAACTGGTCGCAGTCGGCACGATGATGGCCGACACCGAGGCGGCCGAGAAGCTGGTCAAGGAGGCGCTCTCGTCGCCCGACACGGATGCCGCCGAGGTTGCCGAATTCGTCGCGAAGGTGCCGTGGCACGCGCCGATCGCCCGGGCCGTCACCGCCGGCACGCTCTCGGTCGACGCGGCCGAGTCGATCCGCGCCGGCCTCGGCCAGATCGACGCCGCCGTCACCGCCGAGAAGCTCGGAGCGGCGCTGGAGTCCCTGCTGGCCGAGGTGTCAACGTTGAACGCCGACGAGGTCTTCAAACGCGCAAGACGGATGCGTAACCACCTTGACGAGGCCGGCATCGCCGCCCGGGAGAAGCAGGCCCACGACGACCGCTACCTGAAGGTCTACCGGCTCAGCACGGGAACGTGCGCCTGAACGGCCTCTTCGCCCCCGAAGACGGCGAGTTCGTGCTTTCGACCTTTGACTCCATCACCGGCCCGCGCCGCGGCGGGGTGCGATTCGTCGATAAGGAGCGGGCCGCCTGGGCCGAGAAGATGCAGGACGACCCGCGCAGCAACGAGCAGATCAACGCGGACTCGCTCGTGCAGCTGCTCACGATCGCCGGCGAGGCCGACCCCGGCCGCGTGTTCGGCGGACGACGCCCCTCGGTGCGCGTGATCGTGACCGAAAAGGCGCTCAAGACGGGGCAGACTGTGCAGGCCGGGCAGACCGGGCAGGCCGGGCCGGATCAGGCGGCCGAACCCGCCGCGCACGGGCAGATCGAGGGCAACCCCGTCCCGATCTCGCAGGACACCATCGACCGGTTGCTCTGCGACACCGGCACCCGTGGCATCAAATTCGACGAAGACGGTCAGATCATCAACGTCGGCCGTGACGAACGACTCTTCACCGAGGCACAGCGCGCCGCGATGGCAGTGCGTGACGGCGGGTGCCTTTGGGTCGGCTGCGACCGATCACCGGCCTGGAGCGAGGCCCACCACATCAGTGAGTGGCTTACGGACAATGGGTACACCGACCTCGCCAACGGAGTGCTGCTGTGCCACCCGCACCATTTGCTGCTGCATAATCAGCACTGGAAGATAACCCGCACCAAAAGCCAGTACTGGCTGCGTCCACCGGCGGAAGTCGACCCGGAGCAGACGCGTATTGTGTTGCAGAGCAAGAGGACAGGGCTGTAGGGCGGGAGTCTGGCTTTTGGTCTCGACAGGCTCGATCAGCGTCGCGGGAACCTCCGGAGGACCGGTCGCCGGTCTTGACAAGCTCGACCAGCGTCGGGGGAACCTTGGGAGGGTTCGTCACCTGGTCTGACAAGCTCGGCCGGCGTCAGGGGAACCTTGGGGCCGGGATCCTCCCGGCTCAACCCGGCTCAACCGGGCTCAACCCGGTTCTGCACGGTTCTGCACGGTTCTGCCCGATGCGGCCGCCAGCGCCAGCGCACCGACTCTTCCCGAGCAGTTCCCGGTGCAGCGTCGCGGTTGCCACGTTATCCTTCGGGGACCTCATCTCGGCCGCGGCGCCGAGCACGACCAGAGAGACTCCGATCCCCTCGGCAAGCAGGATGGTGCCCAGCGGGAGGGCGGCGAACTTCGCCAGGAGCAACTGGCAGCGCCCGATCGGGTTAGAGACCAGGAGGTCAATGGTGCCTCGGGCATCGGCGCCTGCCCGGACGTCGGCCACGGCATGCCCAACAGCAACCGGATGGTCGTCGTCTTTCCGGCGCCGTTCGAGCCAAGGCAGCCTGACTGTGCGGCGGCCGCCCTCAGTGCAGTTCTGCGCGGCCCGAGATGACGCCGCTGACCGTGGCCACCAGGGCGAAGATCACGGCGACCAGCGGCAGGCCGAGGTCCCACCAGGCCAGCGCGGCGGCCCCGAAGACGCTGATCTCGACGATGGCCTTGCCGAACGGGTCGAGGCGGAAGACCGCCTTGGGCGAGCGGAACAGCGCCCAGAGCACAATGGCGAAGGCAGGGGCCAGGATGCCCATGAGCATGCCCGGCCACGGCAGCGGCCACGCGGTGAAGCCCCAGATGCCCAGGCTGATGAACGCGAACAATTCGAGCAGGAAGCGCACGATGTCGTTGGGGCTGGTACTGGTCGTCGCGCTCGTATCGGTCACTCGCCCCATCCTACCGAGAGGCGGGAGGCTACCTGAAGATGATGGTGCGGGCGCCGTCGAGCAGGACCCGGTGCTCGGCGAACCAGGTGACCGCCTGGGTCAGGGTGCGGCTCTCCTCGTCCTGTCCGATAGCGACGAGTTCGGCCGGGCTGCGCGAGTGGTCCACCCGCACGACGTTCTGCTCGATGATCGGACCCTCGTCGAGGTCGCCCGTGACGAAGTGGGCCGTCGCCCCGATCAATTTCACCCCGCGGGCGTGCGCCTGCTTGTAGGGGTTGGCGCCCTTGAACCCGGGCAGGAAGGAGTGGTGGATGTTGATGGCGCGGCCTTCCAGCAGCGTGCAGAGTGCGGGGGAGAGGATCTGCATATACCGGGCGAGCACCACGAGCTCGATGTCGTGCTCGGTGATGGCATCGACGACGCGAGCCTCGAAGGCCGCCTTGCCGGCGGCATCCGTCACCGGACGCGACTCGAACGGCACCCCGTAGAAGCCGACCAGGTCGCGCAGCGTGCCGTGGTTGCTCAGCACCAGCGGAACCTCGATAGGCAGCTGGCCCCCGCGCTGGCGGAAGAGCATGTCGTTGACGCAGTTTCCGGCGGTCGAGGCCAGGATCAGGGTGCGCTTGGGACGCCCGACGACGTCGATGACGGATTCCATGGCGTATCTGCGCACGACCGGGGCGAGCTCGTCCTCGAGATCAGCCTGGCTCGCCGCGGATTCCACCTGCAGCCGCATGAAGAACCGGCCGGTGTCGGCGCTGGTGAACTGCTGGCTCTCGGTGATGTTGCCGCGCGCCCGCACGATCGCGCCGCTGACCGCGTGCACGATACCCGGCTGGTCGACGCAGACGAGAGTGATCACCCAATGGTGGCGCGGGTGCGGTGCGAGGGAAGAGGTCATCGGACTAGGTTACCGGCCCCCTGCCGCACACTCGGCCCGTCGGCTAGGCTGGAAAGCGGTCGGCGCAGCACGCCGGCCCCGGGCGCGCACGTCGGCGCGCAGCCGATCCGGACCGGCCCGCGGCACACCCGCGCTGCCCCTGTTCCCGTCTGTGAGCCACAGAGCCATGTCATTCACCGCACCCATCAACCTGCCCTCGCTGGAAGCGCCGGAAGCGCCGCACGCGCCGGAGAGCATCGCGGCCGCCGCCCGACCCTTCCCCTGGGTGGGCCTGCTCGCCCTGGCCGCCGCCGTCTTCCTCTCCGTCACCTCCGAGATGCTTCCGACGGGCCTTCTACCCGACATGAGCCGGGCGCTCGGGGTCACCGAGGGACAGGTCGGCCTGCTCGTTTCCTGGTTCGCGTTCACCGTGGTGCTCACGAGCACCTCGCTCGCCCACCTCACCCGCCGCCTGCCGCGGCACGGCCTGATTGTGCTCGTGCTCGTGGTGCTGGCGATCAGCAATGTGCTCACCGCCATCGCCCCCAACTACGCCTTCATGGTCGGCGGGCGCATCATCGGCGGAATGGCCCATGGCCTGTTCTGGGCCGTCGTCGGCGCCTACGCCGCGCACCTCGTGCCGCGGGAACAGATCGGCCGTGCCGTGGCCATCACCGTCTCGGGCGGCACGCTCGCCTTCGTGTTCGGGGTGCCCATCGCCACCGCCGCCGGGCACCTGCTCGGCTGGCGGCTGTCGTTTCTGGCCCTCGCCGCCCTCATGCTGATCGGCGCGGTCGTCGTCTGGCGGTTCCTGCCGCCGGTGTCGCACTATGGTGCTCGCGTGACGGATGCCACGGCAAGCGATCCGACCGCGGCCGGCAACGCGGGGGCCGCCGCCGCACATGCCGCCACTGCTATCGCTGAACCGCGTCGCGACCCGACCATGCGCGCCGTGATCCTGCTTTCCGTGATCACCGGCCTGACCATGGTCGGGCATTACACGTTCTACACGTACATCGCCCCGTTCCTGATCGACGAGATGGGCGTGGACTCCGGCGCGGTCGCCCCGCTCCTGTTCGCCTATGGGATTGCCGGCGCGGTCGGCCTGGTGCTCTCCGGCACGGTCTTCGGCCCCCGGCCGCAGCTCGGACTCGTCATCGGCATCGCCGTGTCGGCGCTGAGCGTGACCGTGCTGGCCCTCTTTGCGGCGACGCTGCCGGTTGCCATCACCGCCTTCGTGCTCTGGGGTCTGGCCTTCGGCATGCTGCCGCCGCTGCTGCAGACGCGGCTGCTGCGTACGGCCTCGCTCCGCATCCGTGACACCGCCAGCGCCATCTACACGACCGCGTTCAACGCCGGGATCGGCGGTGGCGCCCTTCTCGGCGCCGCGCTGCTCGGCTCGGCCGGAATGCAGGCCGTGCCGCTGGTCTACGTCGGAATCCTGGTGCTGGCCTTCGTGCTGGTGATCGTCAGCGACGTCGTCGTGCGCCGCCGGGCGGCCTGACCGGCGGCGTGTCGACCTGAAACGGCTGAGACGACACGATTGCGGGGCGCGGAAGCATCCGCACCCCTCAATCGTGTCGGTTCACCGGCCGCCGGTGTACGGGACCGCTGCGAGGATCTCGATCTGAATGCTGACGTTGGTCGGCGTCGTGTACGCGACGGTGTCGCCGACGTGGGTTCCAATGATGGCCTGGCCGATCGGTGACGAGGGGGAGTACACGTCTACCTTCACCTCAGGGTCGAGGGAGACAAGTTCACGCTCGCCAAGGAGGAACACGGTCGCCCGGGTGTCGCCGGAGAGCATCGCGGTGATCCTCATCCCGGGCTCGACCAGGCCGTCGTCCGGTTTGACCGAGGCCTCGGCCTGGCGGAGGGTCGTGCGCAGCTCCCGGATTCGCTCGGACGTGGCCGCGTTCGGGGTGGGGTCGCTGCCCAGCACAGCGAGTTCCTCGATCAGGAGGGCGAGCGAGCGGGGTGGCAGCCACACCGATTCGGTGGTCATAGAGTTCTCCGTAAATCGCGAGGCAATCTGCCGCGCAGTGATCAATCGGCCATGCTAGCCGCCCCGGCTCCACGCATGGGGGAATCGACGATCGGTGGCGTGGCGGCTACTCCTCGCGGTCGGTGTCCTTCCGGTCGGCGCCCCGCAGCTGGTCCGACAGCGGGCGGCTGGGAAGGATCGGCACCTGGCCGGTGAACCCCTCGCGGGCGCTCGCGATCTCGAGAATGCGGCCGCGGCAGGCGTACCAGCCCACGATCAGCAGCGGGATGATGATCACGAGCGAGCTGATCGTGAGCGTGCCGACCGGCCAGTCGAAGGCCATCAGCACGAGCACGGCGACGAGGAAGACCAGGCTGGCGTACCCCGAATACGGTGCTCCGAACATCCGGAACGCCGGTCGCCGCAGGATGCCGAGCTTCGACCAGGCGTGCAGGCGCAGCTGGCAGAGCACGATCATGCCCCAGGCGCTGATGATGCCGATGGCGGCCATGTTCAGCACGATCTCGAAGGCCTTGTCGGGCACGACGGCGTTCAGGGCGACGCCCAGCAGGGTGACCACGCCGGTGAGCAGGATGCCGCCGAACGGCACACCCGTGCGGCTCACCTTGCCGGCGAAGCGCGGCGCCGATCCCGCCAGCGCCATCGACCGCAGGATGCGCCCGGTCGAGTACAGGCCCGCGTTGAGCGAGGACAGGGCCGCGGTGAGCACAACCAGGTTCATGATCACGTCGACGCCGCCGACGCCGATCGTGCCGAAGAACGTCACGAACGGGCTCTCGCCGGCCTTGTACGCGGTGTAGGGCAGCAGCAGGGAGAGCAGCAGGATCGAGCCCACGTAGAAGACGGCGATGCGGATGATGACGGTGTTGATCGCCTTCGGCATCACCTTCTCCGGGTTCTGGGTCTCCCCGGCGGTCGTGCCGACCAGCTCGATCGAGGCGTAGGCGAAGATGACGCCCTGCACCACGAGAACGGATGCGATCAGCCCGTTCGGCAGCCAGCCCCCGTTGTCCCCGATCAGGCTGAAGCCCGTCTCCTGGCCGGGGATCGGCGTGCCGAAAATGACCATCCAGGTGCCGACCAGCAGGAAGGCCACGATGGCGAGCACCTTGATCAGCGCGAACCAGAACTCGAGTTCGCCGAACACGCTCACTGACAGAAGGTTCAGGGAGAGAACGACGGCGAGGGCGGCGAGCGCGTACAGCCACTGCGGCACATCACCGAAAGGTGCCCAGTACTTCGCGAAGAAGTTCATGTACAGCGCCACGGCCGTGACGTCGACGATGGCGGTCATCACCCAGTTCAGCCAGTACAGCCAACCGGTGACGAACGCCGTCTTCTCGCCGAAGAACTCGCGGGCGTAGGAGACGAACGAGCCCGACGAGGGGCGGTGCAGCACGAGTTCGCCGAGCGCGCGCAGGATCAGGAACGCAAAGAAACCGCAGATCGCGTACACGAAGACGAGGGAGGGCCCGGCGATGGCCAGGCGTCCGCCTGCCCCGAGGAACAGACCGGTGCCAATGGCCCCGCCGATGGCGATCATCTGCACCTGGCGGGCCTTGAGGCCCTTGTGCAGCCCCTCATCCTCGTGCACATTGAGGGCGTCCGAGATGTGCTCGAACGGCGTCTCCACGCCACGACCGTGGTACTCGGGATGGTCAGGTTTAAGGGGGAGTTGTGGTCCCCGGCTTGCACGCGTCATGGGGCTCTTCCGATAGATCCGGTTTTGGCCAACCCTAGCCGCCCGCGCACGGGGCCGGCGTCCACGGCCTCCGGTAGACTGAATTCGACATTCTGACTTCACGAGAGCCGGGAGGCCGCATGGCGACAATCCTCCTGACGTTTGCTGCCCTGTCCGCGCTCACCCCGATCCTCACGCGGTGGCTCTCGCTGCGTGTTTTCTACGTCATCGCATTGCTCCCCGCGACCGTCTTCGGCTATACCCTCACCCAGACCCGGGCCGTGTCGACCGGCGGAGCGATCACCGAGAGCGTCCCGTGGATTCCCGCGTTGGGTATCTCGCTCTCGTTCCGCGTCGACACCCTCGCCTGGCTGCTCGCCCTCGTCGTGACCGGGGTCGGCGCGCTCGTGCTGGTCTACTGCGCCCGCTACTTCAGCGCCGACGAGCCGGCGCTCGGGCGCTTCGCCGCGGTCCTGCTGGCGTTCGCCGGCGCGATGTACGGCCTGGTGACATCCGACGACATCGTCGTCATGTTCATCTTCTGGGAGATCACGAGCGTGCTCTCCTACATTTTGATCGGGCATTACACGTTCAAACGGGCGAGCCGCGGCGCCGCCCTGCAGGCGTTGCTGGTGACCACCTTCGGCGGGTTGATCATGCTGATCGGGGTCGTCATCCTCGCGGTGGAGGCCGGAACCACGTCGCTCGCAGCGATCGTCGCCGACCCCGTCACCGGCCCGGCTACCACCTGGTCGGTGCTGCTCATCCTGGTCGGCGCGCTGTCTAAGTCCGCGCTCGTGCCCTTCCACTTCTGGCTGCCGGCCGCGATGGCGGCGCCCACCCCGGTGAGCGCCTACCTGCACGCGGCCGCGATGGTCAAGGCCGGCATCTACCTGGTGGCGCGCCTCGCCCCTGGCTATGCCGACACGCCGGGCTGGATGCCGGTGCTCGTCACCCTCGGCGTCGTCACCATGCTGGTCGGCGCGTGGCGTTCGCTGCGCCAGTACGACCTCAAGCTGGTGCTCGCCTACGGCACGGTCAGCCAGCTCGGGTTCCTGATGGTCGTCGTCGGCTTCGGCACCCGGGACGCCGCGCTCGCCGGGGTGGCATTGCTCCTCGCCCACGCCCTCTACAAGTCGGCGCTGTTCCTGACCGTCGGCATCATCGACCACCGGGCCGGCACCCGCGACTGGCGACAGCTCTCCGGCGTGGGGCGCAACGCGCCCGTGCTGGCCGTGATCGCCCTGCTATCGGTCGCATCTATGGCCGGTATCCCGCCGCTGCTCGGCTTCGTCGCCAAGGAGTCCGTGTTCACGGCATTCCTCGAGGCAGGCCTGGCCGGCGACGGATGGGGCTGGGTGGCCCTGGTCGGCACCGTGGTCGGCTCCGTGCTGACGGTCGCCTACAGCGCCCGCTTCTTCTGGGGTGCCTTCGGCACCCGGGTCAGCCTCGCAGACACCGCCCTGCACCCCGCCCGCTGGGACTTCCAGCTGGCGCCGGGACTGCTCGCCGTGGCCACCCTCCTGCTCGGCCCCCTCGTCTTCCTGCTCGACCCGGTGCTGGTCTCCTACGCCGACACCGTTCCCGGCGGCGGCGACTACCACCTCGCGCTCTGGCACGGCTTCGAACCGGCGCTCGCCCTGAGTGCCGTTGTTCTCCTGCTCGGCGCCGTGCTGTTCTGGAAGCGGCCGGGCGTGGCCCGGCTGCAGGGCACGGTGCCGGCCTACATCGACGCCGGTCAGGGCTACGGCTCCACCGTGCGCGGCATCGACCGGGCCGCGGCGCGCATCACCCACTTCGCCCAGCAGGGCGGGTTGCCGCAGTACCTGTCCACCATCCTCGTCGTCTTCGTGCTGGCCCTGGGCTGCGCGGCCTTCGTCAACCGCAGCTGGCCTGAGGAGGTCGTGCTCTGGGACTACCCGGGCCAGGTCGTGATCGCCCTCATCATGGGCGTCGCGGCGGTGATGGCGGCTCGCGTCGGTGAGCGCATCACTGCCGTGCTGCTGGCCGGCGTCACGGGCTACGGCCTCGTCGCGTTCTTCGCCTTCCACGGCGCTCCCGACCTGGCCCTGACGCAGGCCCTGGTCGAGACGATGACCATCGTCGTCTTCGTGCTGGTGCTGCGCCGGCTGCCGCAGAAGATCGCCCAGCACAGCCGGCCGATGCACCGGCGGCGGCGCGTGCTGATCGGCGTGCTGGTGGGCGCCGTGATGGGCACCATCGGCGTGATCGCGCTCGGTGCACGGGAGGCCCCAAGCATCGCGGCGGAGCTTCCGCGCCTCGCGGTCGAGGAGGGGCACGGACGCAACATCGTGAACGTGATGCTCGTGGACATCCGTGCCTGGGACACGATGGGTGAGATCTCTGTGCTGATCGTGGTGGCCACCGGCGTCGCCAGCCTCCTCTTCGTCTCGGGCCGCAACGCGGTCGTGCCCCGGCTGCGCGATTCCCGCAAACGCCGGTCGCTGCCGCACCGTCGCAAGGTCGTCGCCGACCCGGCCGCGTCCTCCGAGGGGCATGCGGTCACTCGCCAGTCCTGGCTCCTGGCCGGCCGTACGGTTGCCGAGAAGGACCGGTCGATCATGCTCGAGGTGCTCGTGCGGCTGCTGTTCTACCCGGCCATGATCGTCTCCGTCTACCTGCTCATCGCCGGCCACAACGCTCCCGGCGGCGGCTTCGCCGGTGGCCTGATCGCCGGGCTGGCGCTCGTCTCCCGCTACCTCGCGGGAGGCCGCTACGAGCTGGGCGAGGCGGTACCCGTCGATCCGGGCAAGATCCTCGGGCTCGGCATCGTGCTGGCGGTCGGGATGGCCGTGGTCTCGCTCTTCTTCAGCGGCATCCCGCTGGAATCCGCCTACTTCGAAACCACGGTACCCGTGCTCGGCCCCCTCTCTTTCGGCACCTCCACCATCTTCGACATCGGCGTGTACCTGGTCGTGGTCGGTCTCGTGTTGGACATCCTGCGCAGCCTCGGCAGCGAAGTCGATCGACAGCAGGAAGCCGGCGAGACCGAGCCGCACCCGCAGTCCGAGCAGGGCGCGGTGGTAGCCGGATGAGCGCCTCCCTCACCCTCGTGATCGTGATGGCGGTCCTGTACGCCGCCGGCGTCTACGTGATGCTGGAGCGCAGTCTCACCCGGGTGCTGATCGGATTCCTGCTGGTGGGCAACGCCACGAACCTGCTGATCTTCATCATGAGCGGCCGCCCCGGCAACGCGCCCATCGTCACCGGCACGGCCGCCGACGCTGCGATGGTCGACCCGGTGCCCCAGGTGCTCATGCTCACCGCCATCGTGATCAACTTCGGCATCACGGCGCTCATCCTCGCGCTGATCTACCGGTCCTGGTGGCTGGCCCGGCTGGGCGACGAGGGGGACACGGTCACCGACGAGCATGCGGCCGAGACTGTGGCAAGCACGGAGGAGTCCTTCCGCTCGGTCACCGAGGACGAGGCAGCCAGCCAGGAAGACCTCGACGCGAGCGAGCGCGAGAGCGAGCTCGGTGCCCCTGCCAACGCGCCGGACAAGGGGATGAAGCTATGAATCTCCTCGTGCCTCTGGTCGTCACCATCCCGCTGCTCGGAAGCGCTCTGACCCTCGCCCTCGGCCGCCGTCGCCCCCAGCAGATCGTGGTCAGCGTGATCGCCCTGACGCTGGTGGCGTTTATCGGCGCGGTCCTGCTGGTGCAGGTCGATCAGACCGGCCCCGCCGTCGTGCACGTGGGCGGCTGGGATGCGCCGTGGGGCATCGTGCTCGTCGTCGACCGGCTCTCGGCGATCATGCTTCTGGTCTCCGCGCTGATGCTGCTCGGCGTGCTCCTGTTCGCCGTGGGGCAGGGCATCGTCGACGGAGACCGGGAAACCCCGGTTTCGATCTTCCATCCCACCTATCTCGTGCTGGCGGCCGGGCTGTTCAACGCGTTCATCGCGGGGGACCTGTTCAACCTCTACGTTGGTTTCGAGATGCTGCTCTCGGCTAGTTACGTGCTGCTGACGCTCGGCGGAACGGGTGCGCGCATCCGTGTCGGTGTCACCTACATCGTGGTGAGCCTGGTCTCCTCCATCCTGTTCCTCAGCGCGATCGCCCTGATCTATGGGGCCACGGGCACCGTCACCATGGCGCTCATCTCCGAGCGGGTGGCGGACCTCCCGCCGGACGTGCAGCTGATCCTCAACCTGCTGCTCCTGCTGGCCTTCTGCGTGAAGGCCGCCGTGTTTCCGCTGTCGTTCTGGTTGCCTGACTCCTATCCCACGGCCCCGGCGCCGGTCACTGCGGTGTTCGCGGGGCTGCTCACGAAGGTCGGAATCTACGCGATCATCCGCACCCAGACCCTGCTCTTCCCCGAGAGCCCGCTGTCGGTGCCGCTGATGGTGGTGGCGTTGCTGACCCTGATCGTGGGCATCCTCGGGGCGCTCGCGCAGGCGGACATCAAGCGGCTGCTGTCGTTCACGCTGGTGAGCCACATCGGCTACATGATCTTCGGCATCGCGATGGGCACGCCGCTGGCGATCGCGGCCACCATCTTCTACGTCGTGCACCACATCACGGTGCAGACGACCCTCTTCCTCTGCGCGGGGCTGATCGAGCGGGTGGGCGGCACCACCTCGCTGGCCCGGCTCGGCGGACTGTTGACGGCGGCGCCGTTCGTGGCCTTCCTGTTCTTCGTTGGGGCGCTCAACCTCGGCGGCATCCCGCCGTTCTCGGGCTTCCTCGGCAAGATCGCCCTCTTCCAGGCCGGCGCGGACATCGCCGAACCGGTGACCTACATCCTGATGGGCGCCGGCGCCGCCACCTCGCTGCTCACGCTCTACGCCCTGGCCCGCGTCTGGAACATCGCGTTCTGGCGGGGGGCCGGCGAGGTCGAGGACTACGAGTCGCCGATGCTCGATGCGCTCCTGGACGACCCGGACGACGAGGGCACGGTCACGACGCGCACCATCTCGCCGCTGATGACCGGCGCGACGACGGCGCTGCTGCTGCTGACCGTCTCACTCACCGTGTTCGCCGGGCCGGTGTTCGCGTTCACCACCCGCGCGGCGGCCAACATCGAGAACCCGGCCACGTACATCGACGCCGTCTTCCCGAACGGCACGCCATGAGCACCCCGAAGCAGCGCCTCGTCGCCATCGCCAACCAGGCGCCGCTGTTCCTGGGGCTCGTGCTGCTGTGGATGCTGCTCTGGGGCTCGTTCTCCTGGCTCAACCTGCTCACCGGCACGCTGCTGGCCACCCTCGTCTCCGTGGGCTTCTACCTACCGGCCGTGGAGCTGGGTTTGCGCCTTAACCCGTGGTACACCGTGCTCTACCTGATCCGGCTCGGGTTCGACATCGTCCGGGGCTCGCTGCAGGTGGCCGTCCTCGCGCTCTCCCCGCGCTACACACCCAGCAACGCGATCGTGGCGGTGCACCTGCGCACCCGCAGCGACTTCATCCTGACGCTGACCGGGGTGTCGACGTCCATCGTTCCCGGGGCGATCGTGGTCGATGTGGACCGGGTGCAGTCCACCCTCTATCTGCACGTGCTGAACGTGGCGCATCCGGAACAGGTGGAGCGGTTCCGGAACGGCGTGCTGGCCGAGGAGCGCCGGATCGTGATGGCCCTCGGGTCCCGGGAAGACGTGGAACGGCTCCACCGGGTGAGCGGCGAGGACCGGAGTGAGAAAGACCAGCGCGCACGCGACCAGCATGCGAATGAGAAACTGAAGCGGGGAGGAACCGCCTGATGCACATCGTTGCCGTCATTGCCGGGGTGCTGTTCGGGGCCGGTGCCCTGTGCGCCCTCTATCGAATCGTGCGGGGACCGACCGTGCTGGACCGGGTGATCGCCTCGGATGTCCTGGTCGCGACCGTGATCTGCGCCATGGGCGCGGAGATGGCATTCAACCGGCACACCGACACGCTGCCGGTGCTGCTGGTCCTCGCCCTCTTCGCGGTGCTCGGCTCGCTGAGCGTCGCCCGCTTCCTGCCCGTGCGGGACACCGAATGACCGACGAACTGCGCGACGTGATCTCGGCTGTCCTGGTGCTCGCCGGGGCCGTGATGTGCTTCGCGGCCGGAATCGGCGTCATCCGTTTCCCCGACGTACTATCGCGGCTGCACGCCGCCACCAAACCGCAGATCTTCGGCCTCATGGCGATCACGGCCGACGTCGCTCTGAACAACTTTACCGTGGGCACCGTCACCCTCGTCATGGCCATCGTCGTGTTCCAGGCGTTGACCGCCCCGGTCGCAGCGCACATGGTGGGCCGGGCCGCCTATGACACCCACCATGTGCGTGTCGATGTGCTCATAATCGATGAGCTCGGTACCCGGCCCGAATGATAAGATCGTCTCTGTCGCGACTGGCGTAGCACGAAAGATGGGTCACCATCGGGGAGCGACTGACACGGTTAGTGACCGCACGCCTGGGCCACGACGATTGATCATCACGTCGTTAAACAAGAAGTCTGAGGAGACCCCGTGCCCGAATCCGTGCCATCCACCGTTCTGCGGTCCACATTCAACGAGCCCCTTGAGGTCGTCGACCCCGAGATCGCCGCCGTTCTCGAGCAGGAGCTCGGACGCCAGCGCGACTACCTCGAGATGATCGCCAGCGAGAACTTCGTGCCGCGCGCTGTGCTGCAGTCGCAGGGCTCCGTGCTCACCAACAAGTACGCCGAGGGTTACCCGGGACGCCGCTACTACGGCGGCTGCGAGTACGTGGACGTCGCCGAACAGCTCGCCATCGACCGGGCCAAGTCCCTCTTCGGCGCCGCGTACGCCAACGTGCAGCCGCACTCCGGCGCCACCGCGAACGCCGCCGTGCTCTCGGCCATCGCGACGCCCGGCGACACCATCCTCGGTCTGGAACTTGCCCACGGCGGCCATCTCACCCACGGCATGAAGCTCAACTTCTCCGGCAAGCTCTACAATCCCGTCGCCTACGGCGTCGACCCGACCACCTTCCTGGTCGACATGGACGTCGTGCGCGAGACGGCACTCGAGACCAAGCCCAAGGTCATCATCGCCGGCTGGTCCGCCTACCCGCGCCACCTCGACTTCGAGGCCTTTCGCAGCATCGCCGACGAGGTCGGCGCCCTGCTCTGGGTCGACATGGCCCACTTCGCCGGACTCGTCGCCGCCGGCCTGCACCCGTCGCCGGTTCCCTACGCGGATGTCGTGTCCACCACCGTGCACAAGACCCTCGCCGGTCCCCGCTCCGGTCTGATCCTCTCGCGCGACATGGCGCTGGCGAAGAAGCTCAACTCCAACGTGTTCCCCGGCCAGCAGGGCGGCCCGCTGATGCACGTGATCGCCGCCAAGGCGACCGCGTTCAAGCTCGCGGCCGAGCCCGAGTTCAAGGAACGTCAGGAGCGCACCCTGCGCGGTGCCAGCATCCTCGCCGACCGTCTGATGGCGGATGATTCGCGCGCCGGCGGCGTCGACGTGCTCACCGGCGGCACCGACGTGCACCTCGTGCTCGCGGACCTCCGCAACTCGCCGATCAACGGACAGCAGGCCGAGGACGCCCTGCACGCGGTCGGCATCACGGTCAACCGCAACTCGGTGCCGTTCGACCCGCGCCCGCCGATGGTCACCAGCGGCCTGCGCATCGGAACCCCTGCCCTGGCCACCCGTGGCTTCGGCGATGAGGAGTTCACGGTCGTCGCCGACGTCATCGCCGAGGCGCTCAAGCCCGACGCCGACATCGAGGGCCTCCGCGCCCGCGTCAAGGTGCTTACCGAGGCCTTCCCGCTGTACCCCGGTCTGCAGCAGTAACGTCCGCCGCGCACCCGGCCGCCCTCGACCCGGGTGTCAACGCCGCAGGCTCCGCACCCTGGCGTACGGCCTGTGAACGATTTCGACGGAGATTTTGCTGCGAAAGCCCGCTGAAGGCATCCGTCACCGGCGTGTTGCCCAAAATCCCCGTCGGATTCGCACGCGCCTTCGGCACCTGCGCACCTGCAAACGTCAGAATGACCGACTGAATGGATCCACAATGACGGCAATAACCCTCGACGGAGTCACGACCGCCTCCGTGGTCAAGACCGAGCTCATCGACCGGATCGCGGAGCTGCGCGCGCACGGGATCGTGCCCGGGCTCGGCACGCTCCTGGTCGGCGATGACCCGGGCTCGCGCTCGTATGTCGCGGGCAAGCACCGCGACTGCGCCGAGGTCGGCATTGAATCGATCCGGGTCGACCTGCCCGCGTCGGCGACCAGCGCCGATGTGCGCGCCGCAATCGCCGACCTGAACTCCGCCCGCGAGGTGACCGGCTACATTATTCAGCTGCCGCTGCCGGTCGGCCACAACGACAACGCCATGCTCGAACTGATCGACCCGTCGAAGGATGCCGACGGCCTGCATCCGACGAACCTCGGCCGCTTGGTGCTCGGCATCGAGGGCGAGCTGGACTCGCCGCTGCCCTGCACTCCGGCCGGCATCGTCGAGCTGCTGCGCCGCTACGACGTGCCGATCGTCGGCCAGCGCGTCGTCGTCGTCGGGCGCGGCCTCACCGTCGGGCGCCCGCTCGGACTGCTGTTCACCCGCAAGGGTCTGGATGCCACCGTCACCCTGACGCACTCCCGCACGGTAGACCTGCCCGGCGAGGTGCGGCGCGCCGACATCGTCGTGGCCGCCGTCGGCGTGCCGCACCTGATCCAGGCGGACTGGGTGAAGCCCGGCGCCGCCGTGCTCGACGTGGGCATCACCCGGGTGACCGACCCGATCACCGGCAAGGGCACCCTGACCGGTGATGTGCACCCGGGTGTCGCGAACGTCGCCGGCTTCCTGTCCCCGAATCCGCGCGGCGTCGGCCCGATGACCCGTGCCATGCTGCTGTGCAACGTGGTGAAGGCAGCCGAGCTGTCGCTCAGCAGGTAGTCGGGCGCCACGGGCGGTCGCCTCGTAACGGTCGCCTCTCGGGGCTCGCGCAGGTGGCCGTGCGGGCGAGGCTCGGTGGTACCGCCGTCGCGGCGCACGCTGTGGAAGCCGGCGCACGGTATTCCCTGCGCCGTGAGCCGTAGCCCGCGCCGCGACCGTGAGGCAGACCGGCTCAGCGCTGCGGCAGCGCCGTCACCGAGGCGTGCAGGGCGCAGTGACGCAGATACTCCGCTGCGTTGTGGCCGAGGCCGGCCACCTCCTCATCCGTCAGGGGCCGCCGCACCTTGGCGGGAACGCCGGCGACCAGCGATCTGGGCGGGATGACGGTGCCCTCGAGCACGACGGCTCCGGCGGCGACGAGGGACCCGGAACCGACGACGGCGCCGTTCAGCACCGTCGCCATCATGCCGATCAGCGAGCCGTCCTCGACCGTGCAGCCGTGCAGCACTGCCCCGTGCCCGACGGACACATTCCGGCCGACGATCAGCGGGAATCCGTGGTCCACGTGGCAGGAGACGTTGTCCTGCAGGTTGGAGCCGGGGCCGATCCGGATGGGTTCCGCCTCGGCGCGCAGCACGGCGTTGTACCAGACGCTGGCGTGTTCGGCCAGGGTGACGTTGCCGACGACCACGGCGCCCGGGGCGACGTAGGCGGTCTCGGCCACGACCGGTCCGGGTCGGTCGGGCAGGGTGATGATGCGGGCGGCGCTGTCGGCAGTCATACGCGTCAGCCTATCGGGCTGCCTCGCGTGCAGGCTCTAGGATTTCGGCATGGTCAATTCCGCGCATCCGTCCGTCGATCGGGTTCGGGAGGCTCTCCGCGCCCACGGCCTGGACCCGGAAATTCGCTGGTTCGACGATGCGGCCACAACCGCCGCCGCCGCCGCGGAGGCGCTCGGTATTTCGCGCGGCGCCATCGCGAATTCGCTCGTCTTCACCCTCGATGGTGAGCCGTTGCTCGTGCTCACCTCGGGGGCTCACCGGGTCGATGCGGCGTGGCTGGGGGACAGACTGGGCGGCACGATCGGACGTGCCTCGAAGGATGTCGTCAGGCAGGCCACCGGTCAGGTGATCGGCGGGGTCGCGCCGCTGGGACATCCGTCGCCACTGCGCACCCTGGTCGACGTCGCCCTCGCCGAATTCCCGGTCGTCTGGGCGGCTGCGGGCCACGCGCACACCGTGTTCCCGACCACGTTCGACGAACTCGTGCGAATCACCGGCGGCGAGCCCACCGCCGTCTCGCCCTAGATCCCGACGGCCTGATCTCCGCCACTCGCGCACCGCCGGGCCGGGAGAATGGCTCCCTCGCCGGTGGGCAAAGTCACAGTTCGGCGGCGTACGGCGACGGATGCCCGGCACGTCCCGGGCGCGACCGGCACTGAACATAGACTCGGCAGAGTTGCACCTCTGATCACTTCGATGGCGAAAAATTCACAAAGGATGCTCAATGCGCGCTCGACATGCTCTCCCGGCCCTGGCCGCCGTGGCCGCCCTCCTGCTTACCGCCTGCGTGGACAACTCCACTCCGACGACTGGCGTCACGGAGGGATCCGCGGCCGAGGTGGTGACCACCGACGAGGAGGCCGCCGCGCTCCTCCCGGAAACGACCGCGACCCCGGGCAAGCTCGTCTTCGGCACCAGCCCGAATTACGCGCCGAACGAGTTCAAAAACGACGCCGGTGAACCGATCGGCTGGGCGATCGACCTGAGTGATGCGATCGCCGCCAAGCTCGGGCTCGAGGCCCAGTACACGGTGGCCAAATTCGAGAACATCATCCCGAATGTCGTCGGCGGCAAGATCGACGTCGGCATGTCGTCCTTCACCGACACGGCGGAGCGTGAAAAGCAAGTCGATTTCGTGAACTACTACCTCGCAGGCATCCAGTGGGCCTCGCCCGCGGGCACGACCGTCGACCCCGACGATGCGTGCGGACTCAAGGTCGCCGTGCAGTCCACGACCTACCAGGACACCGTCGAGATCCCGGCGAAGAGTGACGCCTGCGTCGCCGCCGGCAAACCGCCGATCCAGAAGATCCCCCTCGACACGCAGGATGCCGCGGCGAATGCCGTCGCGCTGGGCCAGGCCGACGCTTTCAGCGCCGACTCCCCGGTCACCCTCTACGGGATCGCACAGTTGACGGGCAAGCTGCAGACCGCGGGAGAGACGTTTGAGGCGGCACCATACGGTATGGCCGTGCAGAAGGATTCCGGGATGGCCGAGGCCGTGCAGGCTGCGCTGCAGTCGCTGGTCGACGACGGCACCTACGAGGCGATTCTGGACGACTGGGGGGTCGTCGACGGCGGCCTCGACACGATCACACTCAACGCCGGCGCGAGGGGCTAGGCACGTCGCCGCCGCTGGGCGCCGCCTCGACCCCGGGCACCGGTTTCGGCCGTCGCGTGCGTGGCTAACTCAGGAGATCCCCGCCGAACCTCGTTCGCACCCGCACAGGTCTGTGGATGCGCACGGGCGGCGGCACGACTTCTCCTGAATTAGCCACGTGGGGCGAGTTCCCGCTGTGTTATTGCTCCCGCGCCGCCCCGTCGGCCGCGCGCACCACGAACAGGTCCGGGGCCGCGAAGCCCCGGGCTGCGAACGCGGCCGTGACCGCCGCCGTAACCGCGGGGATCAGGGCGCGCGGGGTAAGGGCGATGGCGGCGCCGCCGAAGCCGCCGCCGGTCATCCGGGCGCCGATTGCCCCGGTGCCGCGCGCGGTCTCCACGGCGAGGTCGAGTTCGGGCACGGAAATCTCGAAGTCGTCCCGCATTGACAGGTGCGAGGCGTCCAGGAGGGCGCCGATCGCGGTCGGTCCCTGCTCGCGCAGGGTGCGCACGGTGTCCTGCACGCGCTGGTTCTCGGTGACCACGTGCCGCACCCGGCGGAACGTCTCGTCGTCGAGCACGTCGGCGGCCCGGCCGAGGTCGTCCACGGTGAGGTCGCGCAGGGAGGGGACCCCCAGCATCCGTGCACCCAGTTCGCAGGATGCCCGGCGCGAGGCATACCCGCCGGTCGAGTGCGCGTGGCTTACCCGCGTGTCGATGATCAGCAGGTCGAGGCCGGCCCCGTCGAAGCCGAGCGGGATCACCTCGGCCTCGAGGGTGCGGCAGTCCAGGAAGACGGCGGAGTCGGCCTCGCCCAGCAGGGACGCGGACTGGTCCATGATGCCGGTGGGAGCCCCGACGGCCCGGTTCTCGGCCAGCTGGCCCACCCGGGCGAGCATGCGCCGGTCGAGTCCGAGCTGCCAGAGGTCGTTCAGGGCCACGGCAACCGCACTCTCGATCGCGGCGGAGGACGACAGTCCGGCCCCGATCGGCACGTCAGAGTCGATGAACACGTCAAATCCGGGCCGGGTGGCCAGGTCGGCGCCGAACTGGCCGAGGGCCCAGGCCACGCCGAGCGGGTACGCCGACCAGCCGGCCAGGTTCTCCGGAGTCAGGTCGTCAAGGGAGAGCTCCACCGTTTCCGCGGCGAACGAGCTCGCCACCCGCAGCTGGCGGTCGCCGCGCAGGCCGAGCCCGACGAGCGTGCGCCGGTTGATCGCGAAGGGAAACACGAACCCGTCGTTGTAGTCGGTGTGCTCGCCGATCAGGTTGACGCGGCCGGGGGCCGACCAGAGTCCGGCCGGGGCCGCGTCGAAGCGGCTCGTGAAGCCATCCGTCACGGTCTGGATGAGATCGGTCATGCGTGGGCCTGCCTTTCGAGTGTGGTGCTGCTAGCGGGAACGGATGCCGCGGCGCCGGCCGCCGCTTCGGTCGCGTCCGTCCCGGCGGAGCGTTCGACCGCGCGGCGAATGTTGTCGGCCGCCTGCTCGGGCGTGACGTCTCCGATCCAGGCGCCCATGGCGGCCTCCGACCCGGCCAGGAACTTCAGTCTGTCTGCGGCCCGGCGAGGACTCGTCACCTGCAGCATCAGCCGGATCTCGTCGCGGCGCACCGAGACCGGGGCCTGGTGCCAGGCCGCGATATACGGCGTCGGGGTGTCGTAGAGGGCATCGATGCCGCGCAACAGCCGCCGGAAGAGCACGGCGAGCTCATCGCGCTCAGCCAGGCTGGTCGCCGCGAAGTCGGGCACGTGCCGGTGCGGCAGCATGTGCACCTCGATGGGCCAGCGCGCGGCGAACGGCACGAAGGCGGTCCAGTGCTCGCCGGTCAGAATGACCCGGCCCCCGGCCTGCTCGCTGGCGAGGATGTCCGCGAACAGGTTTGGTCCGTACTGGTCGAGGGAGGCGATCACGCGCTGGGTGCGCGGCGTGACGTAGGGGTAGGAGTAGATCTGGCCGTGCGGGTGGTGCAGCGTGACGCCGATCGCCTCGCCGCAGTTTTCAAACGGGAAGACCTGTTCCACGCCGGGTAGCTGTGACAGGGCGTACGTGCGCTCGGCCCAGGCCTCGATCACCGTGCGGGAGCGCACGACCGACAGGCTCGCGAACGAGCCCTCGTTCTCGGGGCTGAAGCAGACGACCTCGCAGCGGCCGACCGAGGTGCGGACGCGGTTCAGTCCGATGGTGTTCAGGTCGTCGAGCCCGGCGGGGGCGTCGGCGTCGGTGAGGAGGGGCCCGAACGAGGGCGACTTGTTCTCGAACACGGCCACGTCGTAGTTGCTGGGCACCTCTGACGGGTTCCCCGGCGTCGACGGGGCGAGCGGGTCCAAGTGTGCGGGCGGCAGGAACACGCGGTTCTGGCGGGCGGCGGCGATCGAGACCCATTCGCCGCTGAGCGGGTCCTGGCGCATCCGGGCGGTGGCCGGGCGCGGGTCGAGTTCGCGCAGGTCGGCCGCCCGATCCGGCGGCAGGCTGGACTGCGGGTCATCGAAGTAGATGAGGTCCCGGCCATCGGCGAGGGTGTGGCGGTGACGGATGATGCCGGTGTCGGCTACGAAGTCTGGTGTGTTCATGGCGAAAACAACGTTATCTGATTTGCACATGTGAAACCAGGTCTTTCAGGTTGATAACCAAAGTAAACTAAGTGAAGATTGGGTATGGCTTCTCGCGAATCGACCGAATCGACCGAATCGACCGAATCGACCGAATCGACCGAATCGACCGCCACGGCCGACCTCATCGACGTGAGCGACCGGCCCGGCGACCGCGACACGCTCCCGGCCCACCAGCGGCGGGAGCAGATCCAGCGCCTCGTCGGGGAGCGCGGTTTCGTACGAGTGCGCGAGTTGCGCGAGGCGTTCGGAGTGTCCGGCGTCACGGCGCGGGCCGACCTCGACGTGCTTGAGTCCGCCGGGACGGTGCAGCGCGTGCACGGCGGGGCGGTTCCGGCCGCGCCACTCAGCGGCCGCCCGCTGCGGGAGTTCTCCTTCGAGGAGGCCCTCGCGTCATCCGTGCTGCCCAAGCAGCAGATCGGCGTGCTCGCCGCGGCCCTCGTCACGAGCGGGCAGAGCATCCTCCTCGACGTCGGCACGACCACCCTCTCTATCGCCCACGCGCTGCTGGCCCGCACCGATCTGACCGACGTCGTCATCATCACGAACGGGCTCAGCATCGCCCTCGCCCTCGAGCCGGCCATCCCTCGGTTCACCGTGATCGTCACGGGCGGTTCGCTCCGCCCGCTGCAGCACTCCCTGGTCGAGCCACTCGCACGGACGGTGCTCAGCCAGGTTCACGCCGATTTGGCTTTCATCGGCTGCAACGGCGTCGATGCCGGCTACGGGGTCACGAACATCAACCTCCCCGAGGCTGGGGTCAAAACGCTCATGCTGGCCGCCGCGACCCGGGCGGTCGTCGTGGCCGACGCCTCCAAGCTCGGCCAGGTACACCTCGGGCAGGTCGGCCCGCTGCGCGCGTTCGACACCCTGGTGACGGATGCCGCGGCCGACGAGGTCATGCTCGCGCCCCTCCGCGAGGCCGGCCTGACCGTTCTGCAGCCGGAGTAGGTTGACACTATGCGCGCTGCAACGGGTTTCCAGTATGAGTTGAGGGTAGCCACGCCGAGTGGGCCTGCGCTGGCGATCGTCACCGAGGTGGCCGCCGGCCTCCGGCTGTATTCCGTGGACGGCATAGACCTCGTCGAGCCGTTCGCGGCCGAGGCCACCCCGCCGTGGGGCGCCGGCATCGTGCTGATGCCGTGGCCCAACCGCATCCGGGACGGCCTCTGGCGGCACCAGGGCGTCATGCAGCGGCTGCCGCTCACCGAGCCGGAACAGCAAAACGCGATCCACGGCCTGCTTCGGTATTCGTCCTATCGCATGCTCGACCGCAGCCCGAGTTCGGTCACTCTGGCCGCCACGGTCTTTCCGCAGGCCGGATACCCGTTCCTGCTCGACACGACCGTGCGGTATGCGCTCACCGACAACGGTCTTGCGGTCACCCACACGGTGCGGAACGTAGGCCGGGACGCGGCCCCGGTAGCGCTCGGCGCGCATCCGTACCCGAAGATCGGCGGCGTTCCCACCGAGGACCTCGTGCTCACGATCGCGGCGCGCACCCATATCGACGTCGACGACCGGCAAAACCCCGTCGGGGAATCTTCCGTCGTCGGCACCAGGTTCGACCTGCGCACGGGGTGCCGGGTGGGCGACGTCGATCTCGACGACGGCTTCGGCGGGGTGGGGCCTGAGGCTCCCGAGGTGCGGTCCGACGTGACCGGCGAGGAGTCCGGCACCGCCAGCGTGGCCTCCTTGACCGCGCCTGACGGCCGCAGCGTCACGATCTGGGGCGACCGGAACATCCGCAACGTTCAGGTCTTCACGCCGCGCAACTTCCCCTTCCCGGGGCCGGGCGGCCCGTTCCTGGGCCTGGCGGTGGCGATCGAGCCGATGACGGCCCCTGCGAATGCCTTCAATTCGGGCGCGGGGCTGCGCTGGGTCGAACCAGGGGAGTCGTGGTCTGTGCGCTGGGGCATCCGCCACCAGGGATTCCGCCTCTGACCCGGCATCACCGCGCCCATCACGGTCCGACGGGCAGAGAGACGGGGTGTCCGCCTCGCGGCGGTCACCCCGTTTCACGGCTTGCCGGCTACGAGAGGACGTCCTTGACCAGGGCCTCGTTCTCGGTGTGCGACCAGAGGGAGTGCAGGTAGCCGACGAGCAGGAGCACGAAGGGCAGGGACACGAGCACCCAGCCGATCGGGCTCAGGCACCACGATGACATCGTCGGGTCCACGCCCTTGGCCACCGTGCCGGAGAGGAGCCCGAAGCGGCTCATCAGCAGGTACTCGCCGAGGATCAGACCGATGGTGGCCAGCACCGGGGCGATGATGGTCTGGACCACGTTCTCGCTGCCCGCATTGCGGTGGAAGAACGCGATCACCGCGATGCAGACGAGGATCTCGATCAGCACGATCGCCACCACGGCGAGACCGCTGAACCAGTAGAACATGTTGAGCACCGGGTCGAGCCGGAAGACGGCGAAGGTGACGATGACGAGATCCGTGAGGACCGACGTGGCGAGGGAGGCGGTGCTCGGGGCGCCGCGACCGTTGACGTGGCTGAGCGGCGCGGGCAGCGCGCCGCCGCGGCCGAGGGCGAAGAGGTACCGGCTGGCCGCGTTCTGAAAGGCCAGCGGTCCGGCGAACAGGCTCGAGATCACCAGGACGCCCATCACGGTGGCCATCCACGGTGCCACGTACTGGGTCGCGAGGGAGAAGAGCACCGCGGCCGGGTCGGCCAGGGGAACCCCGTCGAGACTCGACAGCTCCACGGTCTTCTCGACGACCGAGGATGCACCCATTCCCGTGACCATGGCGAACGCCGTCAGGGCGAACAGCGCCGTGATCACTCCGACCGCCAGGTAGGTGGCGCGGGGGACCACCGTCTTCGGGTCCTTGGATTCCTCGCCGTAGATTGCGGTGGCCTCGAAGCTGATGAAGGACGCGAACGCGAAGGCGAACGCGATGCCCGCCGAGCCGGCCAGCCCGCCGGCGAGGATCGCGGCCGGGTCGAACGAGGCCCAGAAGTTCAGGCCCTCCGGCCCGCCGTCGGCCAGGATGGCGACCGAGGTGACGACCAGTGCCAGGAGTTCGAGCAGCATCAGCACGCCGAGCACCTTGGCGCCGACGTCCACTCTCACCAGGGGAGCAGGCCGACCTGGGCGCCGAGCAGTCCGCCGAAGAACCCGTAGATCGCGAGCTGGATGGCGAGGTAGGCGAGGATCGAGACGAAGGCCGACGCGCTGCCGAGCTGGTGGCCGAGGCCTCGGCCGATATAGGCGAAGAAGGCTCCGGCATTGGTGACGCGCTGGCTCATCGCGGCATAGCCGACGCTGAACAGCAGCAGGGTGACGCCCACCACGAGGTAGGCGCCCGGGGCGGCCGCGCCGTTACCGAGAACGATCGCGACCGGGACCGCACCGGTCATGCCCACGAGCGGTGCGGCCACCGCGACCACGAAGAAGACGATGCCGATCACACCGAGGCGTCCCGTGCGTAGGGTGGTCCGGAAGTCGGACTGAGGGGTACTGCGAGTGGTCGTCATGGGTTTACTCCTCATTGAGTTGACGAGTGAGTGAAAACGAACGGATGCCGCGAAAAACCCGTGCGGCTAGCTGCCGTAGTGCATCCAGACGCCCTTGACCTGCGTGTACGCGTCGATCGAATCCGGACCCATCTCGTTGCCCCAGCCGCCGGTCTCGAACCCGCCCCACGGCGCGGCCATATCCGGCACCGGTGGCATGTTCACGAAGTTCGCACCGGCACGGATGCCGTTGGCCAGGCGGTGTGCCTTCTCGAGGTCCTTCGTCCAGACCGTGGCGGCGTGCCCATAGTCGGTGTCGTTGGCCCGGTTGATGAGCTCCTGCAGGTCGTCGTCATTGTCTAGGACATGATCGAGAGCACCGGCCCGAAGACCTCGTCGGTCGCGATGGCCATGTCGTCGCGCACACCGGCGAACATCGTCGGCTGGAAGAAGAAGCCGACCTCGCCGGCCCGGGCGCCACCGGTCACGAGTTCCGCGCCCTCGGCACGGCCGACCGTGACCATCCGTTCGACGTGGTCGAGGTGTTTTTGAGAGACCAGAGGACCCAGCTGGGTGCTGGGGTCCATCCTGGCGCCAAGCTTCATGCCGGAGACCCCGGCCGCCATTTTCTCAACGAATTCGGCCTCGCGCTTCTTGTTGACATAGAACCGCGTGTAGGCCGCGCAGACCTGCCCGGAATTGAGCGTGCCGCCCGCCAGGTTGCCGCCGACGGCCGCGTCGATGTCGGCGTCCGCAGTGATGATGGAGGGGGCCTTGCCCCCGAGTTTGAGAGTGATCTTCTTGAGGTTCGAGGCGGCGGAGCCGGCCTGCATGCCTACATCGAAGCCGACCGCGACATCGACGGCCAGGACATCGTGCTCTGGCACACGTTCGGCCTCACCCACTATCCGCGCATCGAGGCCTGGCCGATCTTGCCCGTGAACACCGCTGGTTTTAAGCTGAAGCCCGGTGGCTTCTTCGACCGCAGCCCGGTGCTCGATGTGCCGCCGTCGACGCCCGTCGAAGAGGGACACTGCCACTGCTGAGTGTGCAGCGCGCCGGGGTCGAGGGAAGACGGGTTTCCCTCCCCGGCCCCGATCCGGCAGTCTGGGAGGATGGCCGAGAAGATGAGGCAGAAAGACCAGACCGAGACCGGTCCACGTGCAGCACGGGCGGCGGCCGCCGCCCGGCCGCCGCTGAGCCTGCCGGACGCCGTGCGCCTGACGGCCCTGATCCGCATGAAGCGGCTCGCCATCGGCCTGCTTCTCCTGATGGCGGTAGTGTTCGCCACCTCGTTCGCGCTGCAGGAGAGCTACCCGTGGCTGCAGTACGTGCGCGCCGCGGCCGAGGGCGGCATGGTCGGCGCCGTAGCGGACTGGTTCGCCGTGACGGCCCTGTTCCGGTACCCGCTGGGCCTGCGCATCCCGCACACGAACATCATCGCCAGCCGCAAGGACGAGATCGGGGCCAGCCTAGGTGAATTCGTCGAGACGAATTTCCTCTCCGAGGCGGTCATCCGTGGCAAGCTCGAATCGCTGGGTGCGTCCCGTCGGCTCGGCGCGTGGCTCTCCCAGGAGGAGAACGCGCGTCGGCTCACCGACGAGGTCGCGGTGGCGGGCGCCGGTCTGCTCAACCTGCTCAGCGACGACGCGATCCAGGAGCTGATCGAAACCGTGGCCCGCGAGAACCTGCTGAAGCCGGAGTGGGGTCCGACAATCGGGCACGTGGGGGCGCGGCTGGTCGAGTCGGGGCAGCAGCACGCCGCCGTCGACCTGCTGCTGGAACGGGCCGAGGGCTGGCTGTTGGAGCATCCGGAGGCCTTCGGGCGGGCCGTGTCCCAGCGCCTGCCGACCTGGCTCCCCGGTTTCGTCGACAAGCTGGTCGACGACAAGGCGCACCGGGAGGTGCTCGCCTTCGTGGCCACCGCGCGTGCGGATGCCGTGCATCCGCTCCGCCAGGCCATCGATCGTTACCTCGTCGAGGTGATCGACGACCTGCAGCACGAGCCGGCGATGATCGAACGGGTGGAGGCGCTCAAGCTCGAACTGCTCGACAGCGCCCGGCTGCGCGATTTCGCGAGCAAAACCTGGGAGGCCGTGAAGTTCTCCCTGACGGCGGCGCTGAACGACCCCTCGAGCGGGTTGCGCACGGGCATCCGCTCGACCGTCATGGAGGTCGGCGGGAGACTGTCGACCGACCCGGCCCTCGGCGCCCGCGTCGACCGGTGGCTGGCCGACAGTGCAAGCTACATCGTGCGCCGGTACCGGCACGAGATCGCCGAGGTGATCACCGAAACCGTCGCGCGGTGGGACGCGGCCGAGACGGCCGAGAAGATCGAACTGCAGATCGGAAAGGACCTCCAGTTCATCCGCATCAACGGCACCGTGGTGGGCGCGCTCGCCGGCCTGGTCATTTTCGCGCTCGCCCAGGCCGTTGTGGCACTGGTGTGACGCGGCCCTGGACCCTCGCCCCGAATGGGGGATACTTGAAATTCGGTCTTGGATACACCCTTGTGTCTTAGCAACAAAGGGGCATCTGTGCGGGAACTCATACGATGGGCGCTGGCTCCCGCCATGCGCACCTGGGCCGCCGCGTCCGAGCGCGGCTTCGGCGATGTCCCCATGCCCACGGATGCTCCGCAAGCGCACTCCGCGGGCATTGATCCCGACCGGATCCTCATCCTCGGTTCGGGGCTGGCGGTCGGCCGCGGGGTCGTGAGCCACAACCTGGCCCTGCCCGGCTCGCTCGCCCGCGCCCTGTCCGCGCAGACCGGCCGCGGGGTCGACGTCGACCTCATCGCGAATCCCCGCATGACCGTCGCCACGGCCCTCCTCGAGCTGACCGGGGTGCGGCTCACCCGTTTCGAAGCGATCGTGCTGGTCCTGGGCGTGAACGAGGCCGTGAACTTGGTCTCCGCCCGGGCCTGGCGGCGCGATCTGGCGAATCTGCTCCGGTTCCTCACGGCGTCATCGCCCCGCAGCACCAGCATCATCGTGGCGGGAATCCAGCCCATCCGGTCGATCCCGGTGTTCGATTCCAGGCTCGGAAATCTGGCGGACCACCACGGCCGGCTCCTGAACCGGGTGACGGTACGGCTCGTCGCCGACAGCAGCGACGGGGTCGCGTTCGTACCGTCCAGTGCGGCGCCGACGCCGCCGCCGGGCCGATACCGGTCCACGGATACGTATGCGCACTGGGCCGACGTTCTCGCCTCCCGGATGGCGCCGCTCCTCGGCGCCGACCGGGTCGCGACCCCTGACGCCGAACCGGTGCCCTCCGACGACCAGGCGAGGGCGAAGGAGGCGCGGCGCCAGCTCGCGGTCGACCAGCTCGGGATCGTCGACACCCCGCCCGAGGAGCGCTTCGACCGCATCGCGGCACTGGCGCGCACCCTGTTCGGCACCCAGTCCGCGGCGCTCACGGTGATCGATGGCGATCGCCAGTGGCATAAGGCCCGCATCTGCGTGGCCGATGCCGAGTCGCCGCGGTCCAATTCGTTCTGCGAGGTAACCATCACGGGCACCGCGGCTATGGTGATACCGGATGCCCTCCTCGACGACCGCTTCCGAGACAATCCACTCGTGGTGGGCGAGCCGAAGATCAGGTTCTACGCCGGATTCCCGATCGAGTCGCCGTCGGGGGAGCTCATCGGGGCTCTCTGCGTGTTCGACTCGGAGCCGAGGGCGGCAGGAACCATCGACCTCGTGCTGTTGCGCGAGTTGGCGCTGATGGTGCAGCGAGAACTCGCAAGCCCGTTCACCGCCGAGTAGCGGACGCGCCCGTAGACGCGCCCGTAGACGCACCCGTAGACGCACCCCTAGGCGGCGTGGGCGACACCGGCGGGTGCCGATCCGGGCGACAGGCGCGTGCGCGGGGCCGCGCCGATCACGGCGTTGTCCGGAACCCGCAGATCGCGTTCGACGACCGCTCCGGGGCTGAGCCGTGCCCCGCGACCGATCCGCACATAGCTGCCCAGCCGCGCGGCGCTGCCGACGACGGCGTCCGCGCCGACGTGCACGTTCTGGCCGATGAACACGTGAGAACCGATGACCGCGTCCTGGTCGATCCAACTGCCGGGGCCGATCCACGCCTCCGCCCCGACCCGCGCGCCGCTCTCCACGTAGGCGGTTCGGGATACGAACGCCTCGGGGTGCACGCGTGCGCTGGGGGACACCAGGCCGCGTCCGTTGGGGTGACGCCGGTACCGGGTGATGATCCCGGTCTCGATTTCAACTTCTTCATTCACTCTGCCCACGGGGCCTCCTTCTCAGGTCGCCGGCATCGGGCGTCCCGGCACCATGTCAGAGAAGTATGGAGGAGCTACCCGAACGCCGCCCGAATCATCGCTGGGTGCTCGCCGGGAGTCCGGAGTCGATGCTGGGCCCACGCGAGACCCGGGTCTGCACCGACGCTGATCCTGTGAGTGGGCCCCGTCGGGCTCGAACCGACGACCCAAGGATTAAAAGTCCTTTGCTCTACCAACTGAGCTAGAGGCCCGCGGTTAATAATGTACAGGGGATTTCGGATCCGTTTTTCTAGGTACCGTGGGAGAGGGTTTTCTGCAGACGAGACGGATGTGCCCACAGCGAACACGAAACCGAGCCCAGGAGGATGCCATGGCCGAGAATTTCCACAAGCCGACCCAGTTCTCCGGCAGCAAATTCGAGTCCTTCCAGGGGGGCGAAGACCCGGCACTGATCAGCCGGGTGGCGCATGAAACCGCGCACGCGCTTTTGGCCCGCGTGCGCAGCGACCCTGACCCCGACATCGTCGAGCGGCTCGTGACCTACACCGACGAGAACGGCGTCGACGCGGTGGCCGAACTCTGGTCGCGGGCAACGCCGCGCAGCCTGCCCGGGGCGCTCTGGCGGATCTACCTGGTGCGGTTGCTCATCCGCCAGGATCCCGAGGGCACGGCGTTCCTCTACCAGCGCGGAACCGAAGTCACGGTGGCGATCGACCCGGTCATTGCCGGGGCCGCGGTGCCCACGGGCACGGCGGAGATCATCGTCCTGGCCGACCAGATCCTGCGGGGGATCTTCACCGGGGATTTCGCCGTGGCACTCGACCGCGCGGCGGCGTTCTGCCGCGTCATCTCCGTCGGCTGCACCAGCGTCGCGGACGACCTGGAGACGACCGAACCGCTCCGGTCCACCGAACTGACTACCCGTGCCCTCCGGTTCTCCACCACCGCCCAGGAGTTCGGCTCCTGCGCCCGGCTCTGGCGCAGTGACTCGCTGGACTGACCTGTCTAACTGATCGGCCGCGAGCCGTCCCGCCGGGTGCGCGATCCGCATCCGGGTCGTTTACACTGGAGTCTGGTCGGGCCGCAGTAACCCCGGGCTCCAATATTCGCCGCTGTGAGCGGCCTCGCGCCGAGAGGCGTTCTGCGGTCCGGCCGTCACTCCTCCTCTGCCTGGTGTGACACACCAATCCGATTCGGTCTCCGCGCCGAACCATGGACGTGGACAAGACCTGAGATGCTTGTTCTCATGAGTGCTGAATTCAACGTCAACCGGGAGGGGACTGTTCCTGTCTCCCATGAGGAATTGCTGGGCCGGGTGGCGCAGGGAGACGAAGGAGCATTTGGAGAGCTGTATGACCGGATGGCCTCGCGTGTTCTCGGTCTCGTTCGACGTCTTCTGGTTGACCCCTCGCAGTCGGAGGAAGTGACGCAGGAGATCTTCCTGGAGATCTGGCAGACGGCGACGAGGTACGAGGCCCAGCGCGGCGGGGCGGCGACCTGGATCCTGACCATGGCGCACCGCCGGGCGATCGACCGGATTCGGTCGTCGCAGGCCAGCCGCGACCGGGATATTAAAATCGGCATCCGTGATCTTGCGGTTGCCTACGACGAGGTGTCCGAAACGGTCGGAGTACGAATCGAGCACGAAAGAGTGGAAAAGGCGATGTCCAGATTGACGGAACTGCAGCGCCAGGCGATCAGCCTCGCCTACTACGGCGGCCTCAGCCAGAGTGAAGTCGCCGAGCGGTTGCAGATCCCTCTCGGAACTGTGAAAACGAGGCTGCGCGACGGCATGATCCGCCTGCGCGACGAGTTGGGAGTGGCGTCATGAGCGACAACACCTGGAATGACGAAACCCGCAACGCCGCAGGGCAGAACCCGGGCGAGCTCGCCGGCGCCTACGCCCTCCACGCCCTGGGCGCGGAAGAGGCCGCCGTCTATGAGGAGCACCTCAAGGCGTCCGAGCCGGCCCGCATCGAGGCGGCCGAGCTGAGTGACACCGCGGTGGCGCTGGGCCTTGCCGCCACCCCCGTGCAGCCCTCGGCCGGACTCAGGGCCTCCCTGATGGCCAAACTTGCCGCCACGCCGCAGCTCGCGCCCCTGCCGGCCGATCAGACGGCACCGGCCACCCCCGCGCCGCGCGTCGATCCCGCTCCGATCCGAGGCGCCACTGCAGCGGGCAGCGCCTCCGAGCGCGCCCGCCTGCGCTGGTTCCAGCGGCCCGTCGGCGTTCTCGCGGCGGCCGCCGCGGCCGTCGCCCTCTTCGCGGGCGGCACCTTCGTCGGCCAGTCTCTGGAGTCCGACCAATTCGAACAGGACCAGGCGGCCGGTCTCGTGCAAATCACGGCGGCCGCTGACATCCAGCGCGCGTCGGCGACCACCGCCGACGGTCAGGAAGCCACCCTGGTCTGGTCCGAAGAGAGCGGACTCTCAGCGCTCCTGGTCGACGACCTGCCGGACTTGCCGTCCGACCGGGACTACCAGCTCTGGTACATCGGCGGCTCCGGCCCGGTTCCCGCCGGAATCTTCGACTCGTCCGGCACCGGCACCGGCACCGTCTGGCGCGTGCTCGACGGCAGCCTCACCGCCGGCGACACGATCGGCGTCACGGTCGAGCCTAAGGGCGGCTCGGAGCAGCCCACCAGCGACCCGATCCTCGCCATCCAGAGCTCCTGAGCTGCTTGATCTGAGTCGATCCCGACCTGATCCTGACCTGCTCCTGACCCGATCCTCTATGCTCGTCAAATGACTGTTCGGCGAACGACGCTGCCCTTCACCCTGCTCCTCGACCCGGTTCCCGCCGGCGCGCCGCAGACGGAATTCGACGACACGTTCCACGAGGTGGACTCGGATGCCCCGGCGTTGCGGGTGGGGGAGTTGAGCGCCCAGCGGGGCGACGGCGTCTTCGAGACACTTGGCGTGGTCGGCGGCCACCCTCAGGCGGTCGGCCCACACCTTGCCCGGCTGGGCACCTCGGCCGCGACCTGTGAGCTGCCCGAGCCGAACACGGCTCAGTGGCTGGCCGCGATCGCGCACGTGGTCGACCGCGTCCCGCACGAGGGCGAAGTTGTGCTCAAACTCGTCTACAGCCGCGGCGTCGACTCCGGCCCGGCACCCACGGCCTGGCTTCACGCGACCCCCGCGCCCGACTTCGCCGTCGTCCGCGAGGACGGCATCCGGGCGGTCACCCTGGACCGCGGCTACCCGCACGGCGTCGCAGAGCAGGCGCCCTGGCTCCTTATGGGCGCGAAGACGCTCAGCTATGCGGTCAACATGGCCGCCCTCAGGGAGGCCCGCCGCCGCGGCGCCGACGACGCGATCTTCCTCACCCACGACGGCTTCGTGCTCGAGGGGCCCACCTCGACCGTGATGCTCTGCAGGGGCGATGTCTACGTCTCTCCCCTGCCGAGCGGAGCAATCCTGCACGGCACCACCCAACAGAGCGCGTTCGAGCACCTTCGGGCGGCAGGGGAGCGCACGGAATACCGCGACATGAGCGTCGACGAGCTACGGTCGGCGGATGCCGTGTGGCTGCTCTCCAGCCTGCGCCTGGCCGTGCACGTGACCGAACTCGATGGCAGACCAATGCCCGTCGACTCCGAGCGCACCCGCACCCTCAACGCCGCCCTGCTCGCCCGCACCGTCTGACGCCCCACCGCAGCGCGTCGCCCCGCAGCCGGCTTGCTAACCAGTTCGACGGAGATTCTGCTCTAATCGTGCCGTTTCACGCGTAATCGGCGCGTTCAGGGCAGAATCTCCGTCGAATTCGTTCGGGGCGCGGAGCGAGGGCGCAGTGCTGTCCGCGCGCCAGGCACGGAACCGGGCTTAGCCGAAGCGGCCGGAGACGTAGTCCTCGGTGGCCTGCTCGCTCGGGTTGGAGAAGATCGTGGTCGTGTCGTCGTACTCGATCAGCTTGCCGGGCTTGCCGGTGCCGGCGATGTTGAAGAATCCGGTGCGGTCGGAGACCCGGGATGCCTGCTGCATGTTGTGAGTGACGATCACAATCGTGTAGTCGGCCTTCATCTCCTCGATCAGGTCCTCGATCGCCAGCGTCGAGATCGGGTCGAGGGCCGAGCACGGCTCGTCCATAAGGATGACGTCGGGGTGCACCGCGATCGCGCGTGCGATGCAGAGGCGCTGTTGTTGGCCTCCGGAGAGGCTCGAGCCGGGCTTGTCGAGGCGATCCTTGACCTCTTTCCAGAGGTTCGCGCCCTGCAGCGACTTCTCGATCAGGTCGTCGGCGTCGGACTTGGCCATCCGGCGGTTGTTGAGCTTCACGCCGGCCAGTACGTTGTCGCCGATCGACATGGTCGGGAACGGGTTCGGGCGCTGGAACACCATGCCCACCTGGCGCCGCACGAGCACCGGGTCGACTCCCTGACCATAGAGGTTGTTGCCGTCGATGAGTACATCGCCCGTGACGTACGCCCCGGGGATGACCTCGTGCATGCGGTTCAGCGTGCGCAGGAACGTGGACTTGCCGCATCCGCTGGGCCCGATCAGGGCCGTCACGGTTCGAGGCTCGATCACCAACGACACGTCTTCGACAGCCAGAAACTTGCTGTAGTAGACGTTGAGGTCGTTGACTTCAATGCGCTTGGACATGCATTCCTTTGGATCAGACGGCCGAGGCCGGGAGGTGGAGCCTAGCGGCCGAGCTTGGGGGAGAAGATTTTGGCGATGACGCGCGCGCCCAGGTTCAATAGCATCACGATCAAGATGAGCGTCAGGGCGCCGGCCCAGGCACGGTCGAGGTAGGACTGGGTGTCTGCGCCCTGGTTGGCGTACTGGGTGTAGACGAACACGGGCAGGGTCATCATGCGCTCGTTGAACAGGTCGTAGTTCATGCTGGCCGTGAACCCGGAGATGATCAGCAGCGGCGCCGTCTCACCGATCACGCGGGAGATCGAGATCATGATCCCGGTCACGATCCCGGCGAGGGATGTCGGCAGCACGACCTTGACGATGGTCAGCCATTTCGGCACACCGAGCGCGTACGCCGCCTCGCGAAGCTCGTTGGGAACAAGCTTGAGCATTTCCTCGCTCGAACGAACGACGACGGGGATCATCAACACTGTGAGGGCGATGGCGCCGCCGAATCCGAAGCGGATGCCGGGGTCGTCGAACAGAAGAGAGAACAGGGCGAACGCGAAGAGTCCCGCGACGATCGACGGGATGCCGGTCATGACGTCGACGAAGAACGTGATCGCCCGAGCCAGCCGACCTCGGCCGTACTCGGTGAGGTAGATCGCTGCCAGGAGGCCGATCGGCACCGAAATGAGCGTGGCCACACCGGTGATCAGCAGCGTGCCGATGACGGCGTGCAAGGCGCCGCCGCCCTCGCCCACGACGTTGCGCTGGGATTGGGTGAAAAAGCTCGGGGTGAGGAACGCCGGCAGTCCGTTGACCAGGGTGGTTATGACGAGCGAGAAGAGCGGCAGAAGGGCGACCGCGAAGGCCACGGTCACGAGGGCGGTGACCAGGCGGTCCTTGGCCTTGCGCACGCCCTCGACGAAGTACGAGAGCAGGTAGATGGCGACGCAGTAGACGACGGTGCCGAAGAAGAGCGTTCCGACGATGTTGAATCCCTCGGCAGCGCCGGAGAGCATCACCACGAAGAAGAACGCGCCTGTGACCAGCCAGCTGGCCAGGAGCACGGCCAGAGAGGTGTGCCGAGGAAGCTTGCCCGCGGTGAGGGAGTTCGTCAGGGGCGCGGCCGTGTTCGAGGTCGTGGTCGTCAGGCTCATCAGTTCGCTCCGGAGAATGCCTTGCGGCGGTTGATGATGACGCGGGCGATCATGTTCACCACGAGCGTGATGACGAAGAGAATGAGACCCGTCGCGAGCAGAATATTGACGCCGACGCCGTGCGCCTCCGGAAAGTTGAGGGCGATGTTCGCGGCGATTGTGGTGGGGTTCTGCGAGGTCAGGAGCTGGAAGATGACGTCCCGGCTCGGTGAGAGCACCATGGCGACGGCCATGGTTTCACCCAGGGCCCGGCCGAGGCCGAGCATCGAGGCGGAGATGATCCCGGCACGGCCGAAGGGCAGCACGGCCATGGCGATCATTTCCCAGCGGGTTGCGCCGAGGGCCAGTGATGCTTCCTCGTATAGCACGGGGGTCTGCAGGAAGATCTCCCGGGACAACGCCGTGATGATCGGCAAGACCATGACAGCCAGCACGATGGCGACCGTGAGCGTCGTGCGCCCGGTGCCGGAAACCGGGCCGGCAAAGAGGGGGATCCAGCCGAACCACTCGACCAGGTTCGTGTAGAACGGCTGCACGAGCGGCGCGAGCACGCCGATGCCCCACAGCCCGAAGACGACGGAGGGCACGGCGGCGAGAAGGTCGATCAGGTAGCCCAGGCCCTGCGCGAGCTTGCGGGGGGCATAGTGCGAGATGAAGAGCGCGATGCCGATGGCGACGGGCACGGCCATGATCAGCGCGAGGAACGCCGCCCAGAGTGTGCCGAACGCGAGCGGCCAGACATACGACCAGAAGTTGGTGGTGTCGCCCTTGAACTCCTCCGGGTCGGCGAGGAAGGCCGGCAGGCTCTGCACAAGCAGAAAGGCCGCTACGGCGGCGAGAATTGCCAGGATGAGGCTGCCGGCCACAATCGTGCTCGTGGCGAAGATGCGGTCGCCGGGGCGTTCCTTGGCCTTGAGCGAGGGTCGCTCTACTGCGGTCGTCATGCCGGGTATCTCCCTGGGAGGGTTGGGGCAAAAGCTAAGAAAGAGAGGTTCAGGTCACAGGCCACGAACCCCAGTCTGCCCGACCCGGTGCTCGCAAGCCATGCGAGTCCCGGATCGGGCAGCTGAGGAACGGCGAAACAGGAGCTACTTGATGGTCTCGAGAACCGCTGCGACCTTGTCCTGGAGTTCGGTCGTCATCGATGCCGCGCCGGCGGATGCTACCGCTTCGGCCTGGCCCTCGGCGCTGGCCATGTAGCCGACGTAGGCCTTGACGAGCTCAGCCTGGGCGGGGTCGGCGTACTCGGTGCAAACGATCGCGTAGCTGACCAGGACCAGCGGGTACTCGGCCGGGTTGTCGGTCATGCGGTTGAGGTCGAACGCGAGGTCGTTGGCTTCGCGGCCCTCGACGAGAGGAGAACCGTCGACGACGGCGGCGGCGGCTTCGGCGCTGTACGCGACGAACTCGTCGCCGACCTTGAGCTTGGCGACCCCGAGGTCTCCGGCGCGCGACGCGTCGGCGTAGCCGATCGTGCCCACGCCGTTGGTGACGGCGTCGACGACGCCCGAGGTGCCCTGCGCACCCTCACCGGTCTGGAACGGGAAGGTGTCGGAAGCCTTCTCGGTCCACACGTCCGGGGCGTTCTGGCCGAGGTAGTCCGCAAAGTTCTTCGTGGTGCCCGAGTCATCCGAGCGGTGCACGGCGGTGATCGCGGTCGACGGGAGCGAGACGCCCTCGTTCAGTGCGACCAGGGCCGGATCGTTCCAGGTGGTGATGGCGCCGGAGAAGATCTTGGCCAGCGTGTCGGCGTCGACGTTGAGGTCGTCGACCCCATCGACGTTGAAGATCACGGCGATGGGGGAGATGTAGACGGGCAGGTCGACCGCGGTGGTGTCCGCTGCGCAAGAACCGAAGGTGCCGGCGAGCTCGTCGTCGCTCAGGTAGGAGTCGGAGCCTGCGAAGTCGGAGCCACCGGCGATGAACGCCTCCCGACCTGCGCCGGAACCGGACGGGTCGTAGTTGATGGTGACGTCCGGGTTTGCGGTCTGGAACGCTGAGATCCAGGCTTCCTGGGCTGAGCCCTGGGAGGACGCGCCACCGGCGTTGATCGTGCCGGTGAGGGCGCTGGCGGAGTCGGACCCCGGTGCAGCGCCCTCGTTCGCGGCGCAGGAAGACAGTGCCAGTGCGGCGACGACGGCGATGACCGCGGGTCGGCCAAAACGCATGAAATTCACAGATATCCCTTTCGAGGGTTGACTTCATAACAAGTGACTGCAGGTTCGAGGCCGGTGCTGGCCTCACCGTGACCATATTCCGCCTGGTTAACGACACCCCTGCGAAAAGGTTAACGGAAGGTGAACGCGGCGGGGCAGGCCGAAAGAAGCAGCGGGGCATTCACCGAATACCGTGGTCAGAGGGCAGGCGAGTGTGTTTCGATCGCGACGATTCCCGCGCTCGGATTGTCGGCGGAGAGGTGCACCACCGAGAACGACCCGGTTTCGAGGGCCGCCGCGTCGGAGATGTACGCACCGTGGGTGGTGCCGGTGGCCAGGGCGATCTCGTGCAGGATCTCGGGGAGAACCGGCCCGTGGCTACAGATCACAGCAGTCTTTCGCGACCGCACCCGCTTGCCGATGCCGGAACGGACATCCGCCAGGCCCTGCTCGAACGCGTCCTGGCTGTAGCGTTCGGTGCGCTTGATCTGGATGCCGGTGGCCGCCGCGAGCGGGGCCACGGTGGTCACGCAGCGGGTCGCCGTGCTCGACACGATCCGCAGGGGCTGCCAGGCGGTGATCGTGGGCACAATGGCGGCGGCCTGCTTGACGCCGCGCTCGGTCAGCGGCCGGCTGCAGTCGGGGCCGTCCCAGTTGCCGGGCTGCACGGTCTTGCCGTGGCGGAGCGCGATCAGGGCGAAGGTGCGGGTGACACCGGTGTCGACGAGCTTGGCGAATGCGTCGATGATCTCCACGTCGGGCGTGTAACTGAGGTAGGTGCGGGCCTTCTTGATGGTGACCCACTCGATCGCCGCGACCTCGCCGTTGGGCACGAAGGTCGAGTGCTGGATGGCCGCGGGCGTGATCTCTGCGGCCCAGTAGTGAACGATCTTCTCGCGGCCGTTGAGCAGCGAGTAGGCGGAGATGCCCAGTGGCACGCCGAGGGCCACGGCCAGGCCGGTCTCCTCCCCGATCTCGCGCACGGCCGTCTGCGGCAGGGTCTCGCCTGGGTCGACCTTCCCTTTGGGAATGGTCACGTCGCCGTACACGGTGCGATGGATCAGGAGAACGTGGATCTTGCCGTCGATCAGGCGCCAGCAGACGGCGCCCGCAGCGTAGATGGCAGGGTCGCTCATCGGCGCCCCGCCGGGCGCTTGCGGAGGGAGATTTGTTGCATGAGCCTGTTCTGCATGTCGTCGAGCGGATGGCCGGAACCGTCCAGGTGGTGGCGCGTCCATTCGCCCGAGCTGTCCAGCCACCACGATGAGGTTCGGTCGTCCATGGCCCGGGTGAAGAGGGCGTCGATTTCGGTCAGGTGGTCAGGGTCGACGAGGCGCACCAGCGCCTCGACCCGGCGGTCGAGGTTGCGGTGCATCATGTCGGCGCTGCCGATGTAGACCTGCGGGTCACCGTTGGTGTGGAACGAGAAGATCCGGGAGTGCTCCAGGTATCGCCCGAGAATCGAGCGCACCTTGATGGTCTCGCTCATCCCGGGGACCCCGGGCTTCAGGCTGCAGATGCCGCGCACCCAGATCTCGATCGGCACGCGCGCCTGGCTGGCCCGATACAGTGCGTCGATGATGGCCTCGTCGACCATGGAGTTCACCTTGATCCGGATGCCCGACGGCTTGCCGGCCTGGGCGGCCGCGGTTTCCGTCGCGATGCTCTTGAGCAGGGCGCGGCGCAGGTGCAGCGGCGCCACCAGCAGGCGCTTGAACTTCTTCTCGATCGCGTAGCCGGAGAGTTCGTTGAACAGACGGGTGAGGTCCTTGCCCACCTGCGGGTCCGCGGTCAGGAGCCCGAGGTCTTCGTAGAGACGGCTGGTCTTGGGGTTGTAGTTGCCGGTGCCGATGTGGCTGTAGTGGCGCAAAACGCCGTCTTCGTTCCGCACCACGAGCGCGAGTTTGCAGTGCGTCTTCAGGCCCACGAGGCCGTAGACCACGTGCACGCCGGCCTTCTCGAGCTTGCGGGCCCAGGTGATGTTGGCCTGTTCGTCGAAGCGGGCCTTGATCTCCACCAGGGCGAGAACCTGCTTGCCCGACTCGGCGGCTGCGATCAGCGCCTCGACGATGGGGCTGTCGCCCGAGGTACGGTACAGGGTCTGCTTGATGGCGAGCACGTCCGGGTCGGCCGCGGCCTGCTCGAGGAACGCTTGCACGCTGGTTGCGAACGACTCGTACGGGTGGTGCAGCAGGATGTCCCGGCGCGAGATGGCGCTGAAGATGTCCGGTTCCGCGTTCGGTTCCGGGGCGAGCAGCTGAACGGCCGTCGTCGGCACGTGCTTCACATAGCGCAGGTCCGGGCGGTCGATCCGCAGGTCGAACAGGCCGCCCAGGTCGAGCGGGGCCGGCAGGCGGTACACCTCCTGATCGGTGACGTCCAGCTCGCGCACGAGCAGGCCGAGGGTGACCTCGTCCATGTCTTCGGTGATCTCGAGACGGATGGGCGGGCCGAACCGGCGGCGCAGCAGCTCCTTCTCGAGGGCCTTGATCAGATTCTCGGTCTCGTCCTCTTCGATCTCGACGTCTTCGTTGCGGGTGACCCGGAAGACGTGGTGCTCGAGGATGTCCATGCCCGGGAACAGGTCTCCGAGATGGTTCGCGATCAGGTCCTCGAGCGTGATGAAGCGTACGCTGTCTGCCTTCTCGCGTCGGTCCACGCGCACGAAGCGGGGGAGCATGGTGGGCACCTTGAGCCGGGCGAACTCCTGCTTGCCGGTTTTGGAGTTGCGAACCCGGACCGCGAGGTTCAGCGAGAGCCCGGAGATATAGGGGAATGGATGCACCGGGTCGACCGCGAGGGGCATCAGCACCGGGAAGATCTGGTTCGAGAAGTAGTCGCGCAGGGAACGGCGGTCGGCGTCGTCCAGGGTGTCCCAGTTGACGATGTCGATCCCGGCTTCGGCGAGGGCCGGGCTGACGAGGTCCTGGAAGGCGTGGGCGTGCCGGGCCTGCAGAACGTGGGCCGTGGTGGAGATGTCGGAGAGGGCGTCCTGCGGGGCGCGCCCGATGTTGGTCGGCACGGCCAGCCCGGTGAGGATGCGGCGCTTCAGGCCGGCGACCCGCACCATGAAGAATTCGTCGAGGTTGCTGGCGAAGATGGCCAGGAAGTTCGCCCGTTCCAGAGCCGGGAGATCGGGGTCCTCCGCGAGCTCGAGCACCCGCTGGTTGAAGGCCAGCCAGCTCAGTTCCCGGTCGAGGTAGCGCTCGGTAAGGAGCGCCGGATCGTTCACGCCGATCAGGGGATCGAAATCATCGTCAAAGTCGCTGCCCAGGCCCGAGTCGGTCTGAATGTTATCGCCGTCCATTCAACCATCTTGACACTGCGGACCGCGCGAATGCGACGATCTTGGATGAACACTGGTCAACGCGGGCTGCGGCGGTACTGCACATCGATCGTTCGCTCGGTGAACCCGAGCGAACGATACAGGGCCACCGCGGCGGCGCTGTCGGCCTCCACATACAGGTCCGCGGTACGGCACCCGCGTTCGCGGAGGCGGTCGAGCCCGGCCAACATGAGGCGGCGGCCGACGCCGCGACCGGCGGCATCCGGGTGCACGCCGACGACGTAGATCTCGCCCACCGGGGAGCCCGACTCGATCTTCAACCAGTTGTAGCCGACCATCCGACCGGTGCCAGTGCCGGCGTCGCGGGCCACCAGGAAATCACCGGCCGAGAACCACGGTTCGGCACAGCGGGCGGCCAGATCGCTCGCGGTCAGAGCCCCCTGCTCCGGGTGCGCGGCGAACACCAGCGCGTTCAGCGCTACCCATTCCGCGTCGTCCGGCCCGGGCCGGAACGCGTCGATCTGGACGGCGGCACGGATGCCGGTGCGGGCAGGGCCTCCGGGCTCGGCCGGCGCGCTGCCGGCTGTCTCCTTCGACAGGTCCAGCCGCAGCTGCAGCAGGGTGCGCTCGGCCGTGAAAGCGAACCGATCGGCGAGCGCCCGGGCAGCGGGGTGGTCGCCGTGCGACCAGATCGTCAGCTCCCCGGGCGCGTCGGCCAGGATTTCGGCCAGGGCGGCCGTGCCGTACCCGTGCCGGCGTCGGGCCGGGTCGACGACGAGGTCGAGTTCGCCGGCGCCGAGGATGCCCGCACCCACGACGACGTTCCCGTCCTTCTCCACGACCAGGAACGGGGCGCGGTGCCCCGCGGCCACGTCGAAAAGGGACTGTTCGTTGAACGGCGCGTAGCCGTCGCCCTGGGTAGCGGTGGCGCTGACCCGGTGGAACTCGGCCGCGAAGGCGGCATCCGTCAGATCAGGCGCAAACCGGATGAATGCCACGGGTGCCGTCCTGTTCCTGCACATTGAAGCGGTAGCCCACGTTGCGCACGGTGCCGATCAAGGATTCCTGGTCGCCGAGCTTGGCCCGCAGTCGCCGCACGTGCACGTCCACCGTGCGGGTGCCGCCGAAGTAGTCGTAGCCCCAGACCTCGCTGAGTAGCTGTTCCCGGGTGAAGACCCGCGACGGATGCGCGGTGAGAAAGCGCAGGAGCTCGAATTCCTTGTAGGTGAGGTCCAGCGGCCGGCCGTGCACCTTGGCGGAATAGCTGGCCTCGTCGATGATGACCCCGGCGGCGCGGATGGTGGCGGATTCCTCCGTGCGGGGCACGCGCCCGACGGCGAGGCGGATGCGCGCATCCACCTCGGCCGGCCCGGCCGTCTCGAGGATGACGTCGTCGACGCCCCAGTCCGGGCTCACCGCGGCCAGGCCGCCCTCCGTGATCACGAGCAGCAGCGGAACGGTGTTTCCCGTGGTGCGCAGAATCTGGCAGAGCGACTTGGCCGCCATCAGATTGGAGCGGGCATCGACGAGCATGAGGTCGGCGTCGGGCGCCGTCACGAGCTGGTCCGGCTGGGCGGGGATGGTGCGCGTGCCGTGTGACAGCAGGGCGAGGGCGGGAAGAACGTCACTGTTGACCGCCGAGGTCAGGATCAACAACTGGGCCACACTCACCCTCCAAGGATTGTGCGCCCCATCCTAGCGTGCCGCGGAAAGGGTCCCGGGCAGGGCAGAATGAGAGGGTGAGCTGGCAGTGGAAGAGCGTCGTCGTGGTGTGGTTGTTCGCGTTCGCGTGCGCCGTGCTGGCCGGATGGCTGTCCCTGCCCGGCCAGCATCTGATCTGGATGAGCCTCTCCTTCGCCGGCTGCACGATCGGAACCCTGAGCGTACAGCTCGCGACCGGACGCAAGGAAGGTTACGTGGACCGGGTGACGACCAGCCTCGTCGGTGCCGTGGCCGTGCTCGCCGCCGCCACCGGAATCTTCGCTCTCGCCGGGCTCCTCTGACTCTGATCTGAGTCAGCCCGTGCTCGTGTGGTTCTGCTAAGGCGTGCCGAGGGGTTATCGCGCGCGAGCGGGCTAGAGTAAGACGTATGTCTATCCTCGCTATCGAAATCTTCTTCCTGGGGCTGCTCGCGCTGGCGAGCCTGTCGATCGCCTGGGTGTCCGGCTTGGTTCTGTTCAAGCTGTACCGGGGGCAGCGGTAGCCCTCGATGTTTGAGCTGCCCCCTCAGCTCCCCTCCGAACTGGTGCCGCTGTCGTGGCTCCTCGGGGTGTGGGAAGGTTCGGGAATCATCGACTATCAGATCGGCGAAGAGTCCGTCAGCCGGGAGTTCGGTCACCGGTTGAGCTTCAGCCACGACGGCCTGCCGCACCTGAATTACAGCTCCTACACCTGGCTCGAGCCGACGCCCGACTCCGACGGCGGTGAGTCGACGCCGCTGATGACGGAAACCGGGTACTGGCGGCTGAGCCGTGCCCAAGGGCTCGGCGATCCCGGTCCGGGTCTGCTGCCGGCCGTGGGTGAGCATCCGTTCGTCACCGCTGCTGCGGTCGAAACCCTCCGCAACGCCGACAACGGCTTCGATATCGACGTGACCATCGTGCACCCCGGCGGAGTCGCGGAAATCTACCTCGGCCAGGTCAAGGGTCCGCGCATCGACCTGGCGACGGATGCCGTGATGCGCACCCAGGGTGCCAAACCCTACTCGGCGGCGACGAGGCTCTATGGTCTGGTCGACGGCCATCTGCTCTGGGCCTGGGACATGGCCGCCTTAGGTCAGAGCCTGCGCACCCACGCGTCCGGCCGCCTCAAGCGCGTCGAATAAACCGGGCATCCCTGCGCGTCACATCCAGGTGCCCCGGCGCCGAACCGTCCGTTGGAAAGAGTTCCCATGACCGATGCACCCGTGTCCCCTCTCCCGTCCTCGCCGCTCAGATCCCCGCTGCTCGAACTCGACGGCGCGGTGCAGGCCGAGGGCATCGATGCCGGCGTGGCCGCGCACTACGGCGGACCTCTCACGGAGCAGCGCCGGCTCCTCGCCGGCGGAGCCGTCGTCGACCTGTCCCACCACGGCGTGCTGAGCGTCGCCGGACCGGACCGGTTGACCTGGCTCAACTCCATCTCCAGCCAGGAGCTGCGCCGCCTGGCGCCGGGGGAGTCCACCGAGACGCTCCTGCTCGACCCGAACGGCCACGTCGAATACGCCATGGCGGTCATCGACGACGGGGTGGAGACCTGGCTGCTGGTCGAGGCAGCCCAACTGCCCGGGTTGCACGCGTGGCTCGACACGATGCGCTTCACACTGCGGGTGCAGGTCGTCGACCACACTCTCGCCTACGCCGTGATCGGGTCGATGGGTGACCCGTCGGTGTTGCCGCTCACACCGGCCGCGCCGAGCGGAGTGCCTCTGGTGTGGCACGACCCCTGGACCCAGGTCTCCGCGGGCGGATACCAGTACGCGCCTGGACCGGCGCACCCGGCCGCCGCGTGGCACTGGACCGAGACCCTCGTCCCCCGCGCGTCCCTGCCGGCTCTGCGCGACGCCGTGCGGAACGGAGGGGTCGCCGCGGCCGGCCTTCTCGCCGTCGAGGCCCTCCGGATCGCGGCGTGGCGCCCGCGCCGGGCCACGGAGGTCGACGAGAAGAGCCTGCCGCACGAACTCGACTGGCTGCGCAGCGCCGTGCACCTGAACAAGGGCTGCTACCGCGGCCAGGAGACCGTGGCCAAGGTACACAACCTCGGGCATCCGCCCCGCCGCCTGGTGCTGCTGCACCTGGACGGCTCCGACGCGGTGCTCCCCGTGCACGGGGACGAAGTGCAGGCCGTGAAGCAGCTGGCCGACGGAACCACCGAGCACCGCGGGATCGGCCGGATCACCTCCAGCGCCATCCATTACGAGCTGGGCCCGATCGCGCTCGCCACGGTGAAGCGCACCGTTCCCGCCACGGTCACCCTGTACGTGGCCTCCCAGGACATCCTCGTCGCGGCCGCGCAGGAGGTCATCGTGCCTCAGTCGGCGGGCTCGGTGGCCGATATCCCGCGCCTGCCCCGGCTCGGCATCCGCACGCCCGGCCACTGACGCCGGTCACTGACCCCGGCCACTGACCCCGGCCGCCGACCCAGCCCCGGCGCGCTCGCCACGTCGGTAGAGTTGGACTCATGTCAGATGCATACAATCTCATCCTTCTCCGTCACGGCCAAAGCCTATGGAACCAGGAAAACCTTTTCACCGGCTGGGTGGATGTCAGGCTGAGCGAGCAGGGCGCGGGCGAAGCCAAGCGCGCCGGCGAGCTTCTCGCCGAGTCGGGCCTGCTGCCCGACATCCTGCACACCTCATTACTTACCCGCGCCATCCAGACCGCGAATATCGCTCTGGAAGAAGCCGACCGGCTGTGGATCGACGTCAAGCGCTCCTGGCGGCTCAACGAGCGCCACTACGGCGCCCTGCAGGGCCTCGACAAGGCGGAGACCCTCGCCAAGTTCGGGCCCGAGCAGTTCCAGCTGTGGCGCCGCTCCTTCGACGTTCCGCCGCCCGTGCTGGCCGACGATTCCCGCTGGTCTCAGGCGCACGACCCGCGTTACGCGGCGCTCGGCGACGACCTGCCCCGCACCGAGTGCCTCAGCGACGTCGTCGACCGGATGCTGCCCTACTGGGAATCCGACATCACCCCCGACCTGCGTGCGGGCAAGACGGTTCTCGTCACCGCCCATGGCAACTCGCTGCGCGCGCTGGTCAAGCACCTCGATGGCATCAGCGACGCGGACATCGCCGAGCTGAACATCCCCACCGGCATCCCGCTGGTCTACCGCCTCGGCGCGGACATGATGCCGCTCGGCCCCGGCCGTTACCTTGACCCCGAGGCTGCCGCCGCCGGTGCTGCCGCCGTCGCGGCCCAGGGAAACAAGAAGTAGCGTCCAACCCACCAGGAACGAGAAAGCCCCGGAAGCAACTGCTTCCGGGGCTTTCTCGTTCCTGGTGACGCCGGAGCGCCTGGACTCTAGGCGTTCGTGTTCTGCTGCCAGGCGCCGGTGCCGAGGTACTGCACCTTCTTCGCGATCGAGACCGCGTGGTCGGCGAAGCGCTCATGGTAGCGGCTGGCGAGGGTGGAGTCGACCGTGTCGGCCGCCTGGCCCTTCCAGGTCGCCCCGAGCACGGCGTCGAACACGCTGAGGTGCAGCGCGTCGACCTTGTCGTCTTCGTTGCGGATGGTTTCGGCCAGCTTCATGTCCTCATTGGTCAGAAGCGCGGTGAGCATGTGCGCGATTGCCGTGACGAGCGTGCCCATCTCGGCGAAGGTGGCGCGCAGGCTTTTCGGCACGACCTTGTCGGGGAACCGGTAACGGGCCAGCTGGGCGATGTGCGTGGACAGATCGCCCATCCGTTCGAGCGACGCGCTGATGCGCAGGGCGCTGACGACGATGCGCAGGTCGCGTGCGACCGGCTGCTGGCGGGCCAGGATCGTGATGGCCAGCTCATCGAGTTCGATGGTCAGCTCGTCGATCTTCTCGTCTTCGGAAATCGCTTCTTCCGCCAGACCGACATCGGACTCGTTGAAGGCGCGCGTCGCCTTGTCGATGGAGATCGCCACGAGTCGGGAGATCTCGACAAGGCGATCCTGCACTTCGGCGAGTTCCTGCTGGAATACTTCACGCATGGTGTGTGGTCCTTCCTGGGCGCGCGTAACACGCAGACGCGTGAGACCCACCTGGCCCCACCGAATCATGGGGGAGGGAGGTTAACGGCAGGTGCCGTGGTCTTGAACTCTACCTAAAGTAGCCTGCGCGCCGGGACGGCCCTGTCACCCACCCGGAATAAACGTCAGTATTCTTGATGAATGGAATCGACAGGGCTTGTGCTTCTGGCGCTGGCCCTCGGCCTGACTGTCGGGGCCGGTTTCATGACGCTGCTGCACGTGGCCGAGCGTCACGGTCGGCGCGCCGCCGAGGTCGTCAACCCGGCCGTCCCCGACGGAATCGACCAGGTGCTCGACGCGCTGGAGACGGCCGGTGCCGTCGTCGACCCGTCCAACAACGTGATCAAGGCATCCCAGGCCGCGGTGTCGATGGGACTGGTCTGGAACCGGCAGCTGGTGCACTCCGAGCTCCTGAACCTGATCAGCCAGGTGCGCCGTTCCGGCGAGCCGATCTCGGACCATCTGGTCCTCTCCCGCGGGCCCTTCGGTGATGCCAGCATGCGGGTGCGGGTGCGGTTGGCCCGGCTGGGAACACGGTACGTTCTGGTGCTGGCGGAGGACCGCACCGAGGCCTTCCGGCTCGACGAGGTGCGCCGGGACTTCGTCGCCAACATCAGCCATGAGTTGAAGACGCCCATCGCCGCCGTGGGGCTGCTGGCCGAGGCGCTCACCCAGGCGGCGGACGAGCCGGTGCAGGTGCGCCGCTTCGCGAACCGCCTCACCACTGAGTCCGGTCGCCTCAGCCGCCTGACCCAGGAGATCATCGAATTGTCCCGCCTACAGGCGCAGGATTCCCTGACCGAGCCCGAGATCGTCAACGTCGACGTCATCGTGGCCACGGCGGTGGACCAGAGCCGGGTCACCGCGGAGGCGGACCGGATCACGATCGCCCTCGGCAAGAAATCGGGGGCTGAGGTGAGCGGCGACGAGCGGCTCCTCGTGATGGCCGTGCACAATCTCGTGGCCAATGCAGTGAACTACTCAGCAGAGGGTTCCCGCGTCGGGGTCGGGGTGCGCAAGAACGCCGGAGTCGTCGAGATCAGCGTCACCGACCAGGGCGTGGGCATCGAGGAAGCCGATCTTGATCGGATCTTCGAACGCTTCTTCCGGGTCGACCAGGCCCGCTCGCGGCACACCGGCGGTACGGGGCTCGGCCTCGCGATCGTCAAGCACATCGTTCAGATCCACGGCGGCGACATCCGCGTCTGGTCGCAGCCGGGCAGCGGTTCGACCTTCACCATCCGCCTCCCGGAGGCGCCGCACCCCGCTTCGGCGGCGATAGGAGACACCCCATGACCCACATCCTTCTAGTCGAAGACGAGAGCGCGCTCAGTGAGCCGCTGAGCTTCCTGCTCGAGCGGGAGGGGTACGAGGTTACCGTCGCCGAAGACGGTCCGAGCGCCATCAGCGAGTTCGACCGCACCGGTGCAGACCTGATTCTGCTCGACCTCATGCTCCCCGGCATCCCAGGCACGGAGGTGTGTCGGGAGATCCGCACGCGGTCGTCAGTGCCGATCATCATGCTGACCGCCAAGGACTCCGAGGTGGACATCGTGGTCGGGCTCGAGCTCGGCGCCGACGACTACGTCACCAAGCCGTATTCGACCCGGGAACTGCTCGCCCGCATCCGTGCCGTTTCCCGGCGCCGCACCGACGAGGTCGGGGAGGACCTGAGCCTGCTGTCGGCGGGCACAGTGCGGATGGACACCGAGCGGCACACCGTGACAGTGTCCGGCGAGATCGTGAACCTGCCGCTGAAAGAATTCGAGCTGCTGGAGTTCCTGCTCCGCAATGCCGGCCGGGTGCTCACTCGAGGTCAGCTGATCGACCGGGTCTGGGGCAGCGACTACTTCGGGGATACCAAGACCCTGGACGTGCACATCAAGCGGATCCGGTCGCGGATCGAAGCCGCCCCCTCGGATCCGACCATGCTGGTCACCGTGCGCGGCCTGGGCTACCGCTTCGACGCCTGAGGCCGGGGGCGACGGAGGGCGCCCGCGCGGGAATGCGTGCCGCGATCCGGAGCGGCCGGTCGCCCTCGCCCTACGGGGCGGAGGTCGGCAGCAGCGTCGAGTACTCCTCGAGCGAGCCGTCGAGCACCGGGACGAGAACTTCGACGCCGGTCTCGTTGCCGTACTGGAAGAAGACTGGGAACAGCGATCCCGGCGCGACGTCGGCCGCGACGGTGACGGTCGGGGCATCCGGTGTGCCGAACGTGACGCTGGAGTTCGCGTCCACGTTCACCTCCTGGGTGAATTTCTCGGTGCCGTCGTCGTACTGCACGTTCAGGTTGTGTGCCGAATCGCCCGAGTTGACGACGGTGACCACGAGGTTGGCGATGTTGCCGTCGTCCGACAGAAGCATGGCGTTGCGGATGGCGAGGTCGCCGACATTGCCGCTGACTCCGTCGCTCGCGTCGTATTTCGCGGTCGTCGACTGCGGTGCCAGGAGATTGCAACCGCTGGTCCCCAGAAGGATGCCGGTCGCCACAACGACGGACACGATGATACGAGCTTTCACAACGCCTCCAACAGATCACCGTTCCGCCTGACGGCCAAACGCTGCAAATTTAGCTTTCCCCTTCAGCCTACCGGCTCCCGTCGGGCTGAGCCGCGCGCGCCCGGGCGCGGCGCACCTTACCACTGGCGGCTGTGGTATCCTCGACGTTGCTGAAGGGATACACATATGCTGTTTGAGGTTGGCGAAACTGTCGTTTATCCCCACCATGGTGCTGCGACGATCACCGAGGTGAAGACGCGCATGGTCAAGGGTGAAGAGAAACTGTACCTGAAGCTGAATGTCACCCAGGGCGATCTCACCATTGAGGTTCCCGCCGAGAACGTCGACCTGGTCGGCGTCCGCGACGTGATCGGCCAAGAAGGTCTCGACAAGGTGTTCGAGGTGCTGCGCGCTCCCTTCACCGAAGAGCCCACCAACTGGTCCCGCCGGTACAAGGCCAACCTGGAAAAGCTCGCATCCGGCGACGTCATCAAGGTGTCGGAGGTCGTTCGTGACCTGTGGCGCCGCGACCAGGACCGGGGCCTGTCCGCCGGCGAGAAGCGGATGCTGGCCAAGGCCCGTCAGATTCTTATTTCAGAGCTGGCCCTGGCGGAGAAGACCGACGAAGAGAAGGCCTCCACGGTCCTCGACGAGGTCTTGGCGTCCTAACCGGCATAGCCGGAACCGGCAGAACCAGAACCCACGTAACCAGACTTGCTTTCGATGGAGGGCGGCGCCGCGAGGTGCCGCCTTTCGCATTTCGTGCTTCCGACGCCCGCACCGACGCGGTCTTTTGCCGCAGTACCTCCCGCACCACCTCGTACTCACCGTCTCGCGTCCATTCGTCGCCGACCTCACCAGATAGCGTCCAGATATGACTGAAACCCCTGCGCCCCAGGTCGCAGTCATCGTCGTCGCCGCCGGGAGTGGCAGCCGGCTCGGGCACGCCGAGCCGAAGGCGTTCGTCTCGCTGGCCGGACGCACGCTGCTCGAACGCGCGCTTGCCTCTGTGTTCGGGATGCGGGACCCGGTGCAGGTCATCGTCGTCGCGCCCGCCACCCACCTGGCTCACGCCCGCCGGGTCGCCTCGAGGGCGGGCGGGGCAGCATCCGTCGACGTGGTGGCCGGCGGCGCCACCCGACAGGAATCGGTGAACCGCGGCCTGGCCGCGCTGCACCCCGGCGTGCGCACCGTCCTGGTGCACGACGCCGCGCGTGCCCTCACGCCCGCCGCGCTCTGCGACGCCGTCGTCGACGCGGTGCAGTCAACCGGTCACGGCATCGTTCCCGGCCTGGCCGTGGTCGACACCATCAAGAAAATCTCCGCTGCCGGCGAGATCCTGGGCACGGTGGACCGCGCCGCACTCTCGGCCGTGCAGACCCCGCAGGGCTTCCCGAGGGAGATGCTCACCGCCGCGGCCGCCGCGGCATCCGCCGGCTCGTCGCTCGCGGCGACCGATGACGCGGGCGTGGTGGCCGCCGCCGGCTACCCGGTCAGCGTGATCGCCGGGGACCCGCTCGCCTTCAAGATCACAACCCTGTGGGACCTGGGCCGGGCCGAGGCCCTGCTCGGCGCGCGCGTGCCGGCCCAGTCCGCGCCCCGCACCGACACCGCGCCCCGCGTGGGCACCGGGCTCGATGTGCACGCCTTCGACGACGACTCCGAACTGTGGCTCGCCGGCCTGCACTGGCCGGGGGAGCGCGGACTGTCCGGGCACAGCGATGGCGATGCCGCCGTGCACGCCATCTGCGACGCCCTGCTCTGCGCCGCCGGGTTGGGCGATATCGGTGGTGTCTTCGGCACATCCGATCCGCGCCTCGTCGGCGCCCATGGCGACGTGTTCCTCGGCGAGACCCTGCGCCTGCTGGCGGCCGCCGGATTCCGGGTCGGCAACGTCACGGTGCAGATCATCGGCAACCGGCCCAAACTCAACACGCGCCGGGCCGAGGCGGAGGCGCTGCTCGGATCGCTGCTGAAGGCGCCGGTCGCCGTGTCGGCGACCACGACGGATGCCCTGGGCTTCACTGGCCGCGGCGAGGGCCTCGCCGCCATCGCGACGGCGCTCATTCTCCCCGAACCCCCGGCAGACCCTGACCTAAGCTGGGAAGCGTGACCATGCGACTCTACGATTCCAGGGCCCAGGCCCTCCGCGACTTCATACCCCTCACGCCCGGCGCGGTGGGTATTTACGTTTGTGGACCCACCGTGCAGTCCTCGCCCCACATCGGCCACCTGCGCAGCGCCCTCGTCTACGACCAGCTGCGCCGCTGGCTCACCTACCGCGGCTTCGATGTCACCTTCGTGCGCAACGTCACCGACATCGACGACAAAATTCTGGCCCACGCGGTCGGGGGCACCGAGCAGTGGTGGGCGCTCGCCTACCGCTACGAGCTGGAGTTCACCGCCGGATACCAGCGGCTGGGCATCCTCGCCCCCAGCTACGAACCCAGGGCGACCGCCAGCATCCAGCAGATGCAAGACCTGATCACCCGACTGATCCAACTCGGGCACGCCTACCCGGCCGATGACGCTTCCAGCGACGTCTACTTCGACACGGCGAGCTGGCCCGACTATGGTGACCTCACCCGCCAGCGGCGCGGCGACATGGAACCGGCAGCGGATGCCGACCCGCGTGGCAAGAATGACCCACGCGACTTCGCCTTGTGGAAGGGTCGCAAAGTCGACGAACCGGAGTCCGCCTCCTGGCCGTCCCCGTGGGGAGCCGGCCGTCCCGGCTGGCACATCGAGTGCTCGGCCATGGCGTCCCGCTACCTCGGCTCCCACTTCGACATCCACGGCGGCGGGCTCGACCTGCGCTTCCCGCACCATGAGAACGAGCTGGCCCAGTCCGCCGCCGCCGGCGACGGCTTCGCGAGCTACTGGGTGCACAACGGTCTCGTCAACGTGAACGGACAGAAGATGTCCAAGTCGCTGGGCAACTCGGTCTTCGCGGCGGAGCTGCTCGACCAGGCGCGCGCCATCGTCGTGCGCTACTACCTGGGGGCGGCCCACTACCGGTCCACCATCGACTACCACGAGGGTTCCCTCGTGGAGGCCGAAGCGGCCCTCGAAAGAATCGAGAGCTTCCTCGACCGCGCCGACCGCCGCCTGGCGGACACCCGCTTCGCCGGATCCGGCGTCGAGATCGTCCCGGACGAATTTGCGTCCGCCATGGACGACGACCTGGCGGTGCCTCAGGCTCTGGCCGTGTTGCACGACACCGTGCGTACCGGCAACGCGGCGCTGGACGCCGAAGATCTGCACGCGGCCGCCGCCGCGCGTGGTCACGTGCTCGCCATGAGTGAGGTTCTCGGAATCAACCCGCTCTCACCGGGCTGGTCCGTGGCCACGGACGAACCGGCCATGATCGCACTCACCGCCCTCGTCGAGCGCCTGCTCGACGATCGCGAAATCGCAAGGCAGGGCCGCGACTATGCGGCCGCAGACCGTATCCGGGACGAGCTCGTCGCCGCCGGAATTACCATCGAAGACACCCCCTCGGGTGCCCATTGGAGTTTTGACTGATGAAGAACACAGACCGTAAGTCCCGCACCGGGGCCGTGCGCAAGGGCAGCCGGGGACCACAGGTCGGTTCCGGCGGCCAGGGACGCCAGGCGCTCGAGGGCAAGAAGCCCACGCCCAAAGCGGAAGACCGCCCCTACCACCCCGCCGGCAAACGCAAGCTCGCCCAGGACCGCTTCGTCGCGGCCGGCGGCGGCCGCAGCCGCGGTTCCGCGGGTCCCAAGAGCGCGCCGCGCAGCGCCACCACCGGCAACACCGGCGGCGGCGGAGCGTCCACCCGCCGGGCCAAGCAGATCGACGAGCATGAGGTTGTGACCGGGCGCAACTCCGTACTGGAAGCGCTGCGGGCGAAGATCCCCGCCACGGCCCTGTACATCGCCACGCGCATTGAAATGGATGAACGGGTGAAGGAGGTCCTCACCCTCGCGACGACCCGCGGCATCCCCGTCCTCGAGGTCATGCGCCCGGAGCTCGACCGCCTGGCCGGCCGGGACTCGGTGCACCAGGGTCTCGCGCTCAAGGTGCCGTCCTACGAGTACGCCCAGCCCCTCGAGCTGCTGGAACTGACGATCAGCCGCGGCCACAAGCCGCTCTTCGTCGCCCTCGACGGCATCACCGACCCCCGCAACCTCGGCGCCATCATCCGCTCGACGGCCGCGTTCGGCGGACATGGCGTGATCGTGCCGCAGCGTCGGTCCGTCGGCGTGACCGCGTCGGCGTGGAAGACGTCGGCCGGCGCCGCTGCCCGACTTCCCGTCGCCATGGCCACCAACCTGACCCAGTCGCTCAAGGCGCTCAAGGAGCGCGGCGTGCTCGTCATCGGCCTCGCCGGTGATGGCGACACCCAGCTGCCCGAGCTCGGCATCGGTTTCGCCGAGCGCCCCATCGTGATCGTGGTCGGCAGCGAGGGCAAGGGGCTGTCCCGCCTCGTCACCGAGACCTGCGACGCGATTGTGTCGATCCCGATCAGCGCCTCGACCGAATCCCTCAACGCGGGGATTGCGGCCGGCGTGACACTGTACGAGGTCTCCCGACTGCGCGCGGCTGCCAAGGCCGCCAAGGTCGCGAAGCAGGCAGCCGCCGCGACGGCGGCAGCCGCCTCCGCAGCCTCTTAACCCGACCCGCCGGCCGGGCGCCCACCAGGCAGGCCGAACCGCGAGAAAAGCCCCTTAATCCCACAATCGGCGGCCTTTTCTCACGGTTCGGCTGGGTACACGGACCAGGCGGAGCGCCGGCCGGATCAGACCTTGAGGCGCCAGTCGGCCGCGTCGTCGGCGGCCGACTCGGCCGCGTCCGCCAGTGCGGCGGTCTCATCGTCGGTCACGTCGATCGGGATCGTGATCTCGCCGGTGGCCGGCTCGATCACGGTGGCCTCGTCGCGGCGGTGCCGGAGCACGTCCTTGACGTAGGAGGTGACGGCTTCGGCCAGCGGGATGTCCCTGGACTGGTTCTGGGCCATGAACCAGCGGTGGTCGAGCAGCTGGTGGAAGACCTCGGCCGGTTCCAGCTTGCCCTTGAGATCGCGGGGAATGGCCCGGATGACGGGTTCGAAGACGCGCACCAGCCACTCGTGCGCCAGCATCTCCTCGTCGGCCTCCGGGTCGCCGTAGGAGACCCGGTAGGAGTCGAGGTCGTTGAGCAAGCGCCGGGCCTGGTTCTCCTCGGCGTCGAGCCCGGTCAGCCGCAGCAGGCGCCGCTGGTGGTGGCCGGCGTCGACGACCTTCGGCTGGATGCGCACGGTCGTACCCGTGTTGTCCGTCTTGATGGCCAGTTCCTCGATGTCGAACCCGAGGTCGTTGAGGCGTTCGACGCGTTCCGTGATGCGCCAGCGTTCGGAGCTGGAGAAGGATTCCGACCCGGTGAGCTCTTTCCAGAGCAGCCGGTAGGCGGCCACGATCCCATTGCTGACCCGAATGGGATCCAGCTCGTCGGCCGCTCGACCGCCGGCCTCGAGGTCCATGAGCTCACCGGCGATGTTGACGCGCGCGATCTCCAGGTCGTTCTCGCGCTGGCCGTTGGAGAGCCCGCCTGGATATAGCTGCCCGGTCTCGGCGTCGACCAGGTAGGCGGCGAACGCGCCGGCGTCACGGCGGAAGAGGGTGTTGGACAGCGACACATCACCCCAGAAGAGGCCGGCCATGTGCACGCGTACCAGCAGCAGGGCCAGGGCGTCGACCAGCCGGGTGGCGGTGTCGGGCCGCAGGGTCTGCGAGTAGAGCGCGCGGTAGGGGAGCGAGAACTTGAGGTGCCGGGTGACGAGCACCGAATTCAGCGGCTCGGCGTCGTCATCGGTGCGGTTCGTGATCACGGCGAGCGGCTCGACGCAGGGAATTTCCAGGCCCTGCAGGGTACGGAGCATCTCGTACTCGCGCTTGGCCATCTCGCTGGTGGTCTCCTTGATGGCGACGACACGACCGCTCAAATGAGCGAAGCGCACAAGGTGGCGGGAGATGCCTTTGGGCAGGGCTGCGATGTTCTCGTTCGGCCAGGCATCCAGCGGGAGGTGCCAGGGAAGGTCAAGTAGGGCTGGATCGGCAGTGGCCGATGTGATGTTGAGTGAACCGCTCATCCGTCGAGTTTACCGGTGTGCTCCGCAGTCGGGGAACGACAAAACGGCCGAACGGAGCATGCTCTATCCGGCCGTTCGTTGAGGAGCGGGTGCCTAGTCGGCGACTGCTCCACCGAGGCGCAGGCCGGTCTCGGCGTCGAAAACGTGCATGTGGTGCGGCGTCGGGGTGAGGTAAACGGTGTCGCCGGCGGACGAGTGCGAACGGCCATCGACGCGAGCGACGATATCGGTGCGCTTGCCCTCGACCGTGGAGTGACCGTAGAGGTAACCGTCGGCGCCGAGCTCCTCGACCAGGTCGACGGCAACTTCGAGGCCCTCGCCATGCGTGGTGGACAGGTGGATGTCCTCGGGGCGAACGCCGATCGTGACCTTCTTGCCGGTGGAGCCGGCCAGGGTCTCGCGGGGCACGGGGATTGTTGCGGTGCCGAATTTGACGCCACCGTCGACGGTGTCGGCCAGGAACAGGTTCATGGCCGGGCTGCCGATGAAGCCGGCAACGAAGACGTTGTTCGGCTTCGAATACAGGTCGCGAGGCGTGCCGACCTGCTGGAGCACGCCATCCTTGAGGACCGCGATGCGATCGCCCATGGTGAGGGCTTCGGTCTGGTCGTGGGTCACGTAGACCGTCGTGACGCCGAGGCGGCGCTGGAGCGAAGCGATCTGGGTGCGGGTCTGCACGCGCAGCTTGGCGTCGAGGTTCGACAGAGGCTCGTCCATCAGGAACACCTGGGGCTGACGCACGATCGCACGGCCCATGGCGACGCGCTGACGCTGGCCACCGGAGAGTGCTTTCGGCTTGCGGCTCAGGTACGGCTCGAGGTCGAGCAGCTTGGCGGCCTCGAGAACGCGGGCGGCGCGCTCATCCTTGTTGACGCCGGCGATCTTGAGCGCGAAGCCCATGTTCTCGGCGACCGTCATGTGGGGGTACAGGGCGTAGTTCTGGAAGACCATGGCGATGTCGCGGTCTTTTGGCGGGACATCCGTCACGTTGCGCTCACCGATGAAGATGTTGCCGTCGTTGACTTCTTCAAGGCCGGCGAGCATGCGCAGGGACGTGGACTTGCCGCAGCCGGACGGGCCGACCAGCACGAGAAACTCGCCGTCGGCAACCGACAGGTCGAGCTTGTCAACGGCGGGAATAGAGGAACCCGGATACAGGCGGGTCGCCTTGTCGAACGTGACTGAAGCCATGGTTGATTACTCCTTCACCGGCAGGTACGTGCCGGACGATCCGTTGTGATGGGTTACTACGCCTGCCACACGTCATGTGCCACAGGTCAACTATCTAAGTATGTCATGTCGGGGGATCGCGGCGACGGCGGGAATTCTGCGGCGGAGCCCGCCCACAGGCCCCGTCTGGACGTTTCCCAGAAAGGGGACCTACTATTTGGGAGGCATTCGCAAATGGCTTGCCTCTGCACTAACTACTCGGAGCGAGCATTCATGACTATTGGCGGATCGGGCGACAGCCGTCCCTCTAAGAATCAGCGACGTGACGCGGTGCGCACCAAGGCCAAGCGGATCCGCGAGGAGCAGAAGAAGAAGGACCGCCGTTACCGGGTCGCCTTGCGCAGCGGAATCGCCGTCGCCGGCGTCGCCATTGCCGCGGTCATCGTCGTGGTCATCATCAACTCGATTCCCCCGGTCGGCCCCGGTCCGGCGAACATGGCCAGTGACGGCGTGCTGATCTCCGAGGGGATGACCCCGGTCACGACCTCCGCGCTCCAGCCCGAGGCCAAGCCGATACCGTCCAAGCCGGATGCGACCGGCACGGTCGCCGACATTCGCGTCTACGCCGACTACCTCTGCCCGTTCTGCAGCGAGTTCGATGCCGCCAACAGTGACCAGATCAGCCAATGGGTCACGTCGGGTGCCGCGACCGTGGAGATCCACCCGGTTTCGATCCTGACCCACAAGTCCTCCGGCACGAAATACTCGCTTCGGGCTGCGAACGCCGCCGCATGTGTGGCCAATTACGCCCCCGCAAACTTCTACGACTTCAACGCCATCCTGTTCCAGGAACAGCCCAAGGAGGGCACTGCCGGTCACGACGACGCGGCCATCAAGGGCCTCGTGAAGGACGCCGGCGTGAGCGACCGGGTGTCGCAGATCAACGCGTGCATTGACGATACGACCTTCAAATCGTGGGTCATCGCATCCACCGACCGGGCTCTGTCCGGTCCGTTGCCGAACACCGAGGTCGAGGCCATCACCGGCACACCCACCGTGCTCGTCAACGGAAAGCAGTACGTCGGCGCACTCGACGACCCGAGGGAGTTCGCGGCCTTCGTGCTACAGGCGGCCGGTGCGACCTACTCCACCTCGACGCCGACCCCCGAGCCGGCACCGGCAGGGTAGTCGCCCCGCTTCGATGGCGGCACAGCACGGGTTCGTCATTTAGGATAATTAGTCAAGGCGTCAATCGCCTCATGCCGGCCTGGCGCAATTGGTAGCGCACCACTCTTGTAAAGTGGGGGTTACGGGTTCAAGTCCCGTGGCCGGCCCTGTTCTCTCATCGCTTCAGATCGTGATTCTCTCGGTGACGGTTTCCTCGAGGGCGCTGAGAAAATCCGTCGGATCGATCGGCGAGCGCACGCCCGGTTTTGCATCGGCCGGAATGCCCCCGACGTACAGCCAGCCGAGCAATTCTTCCGAGGCCGCGAGGCCGTGGGTTTCGTTCACCGGCTGCGTGCGGGCCAGGGCGCCGGAACGCCACATGACGCCCCAGCCCTGGGCGGCGAGGAGAAGGCTCAGCATGTGGGCGACACCGGCCGCGACGGCGTCCTGTTCCCAGACCGCCACCGTGTCGCTTTCGCGACGGCTCGCGACCACGGCGATCAGAAGTTCGGCGCGCAGCGGCTTAGCGGCCAGCCTGGCGGCTTCGGCGCCGTTCAGCCCGGCGGCCTCGACCATGGCCTCGCCCAGGCGGCGCCGGGCGTCACCGCGCAACTCGATCAGCCGCCACGGACGCAGAGCGCCATGGTCGGCGACACGGGCCGCGACAGCCACCAAAGGCAGCAGTTCCGCATGGCTCGGTGCCTGCCCGGTGACCTTGGAGTGGGAGCGTCGATGATTGACCGTATCAAGGAGGTCGGGCAACGCTTACTCGACCGGCTTGAAATTGAGCGAGATGGAGTTCATGCAGTACCGGTCGCCGGTGGGCGTTCCGAATCCGTCGTCGAAAACGTGGCCCAGGTGAGAGCCGCACTTAGCACAGCGCACCTCGGTGCGCACAACCCCGAGGGTGCGGTCTTCGAGGAGTTCAACGGCCTCGGGACGCACCGATTCGTAGAAGCTCGGCCAGCCGCAACCGGAGTCGAACTTCGTGCCGCTTTTGAACAGCTCGGCATTGCAAGCCCCGCAGGTGTAAATCCCGGAGCGGCCCTCATCGAGGAGCTCGCCGGCCCACGCCCGCTCGGTGGCGGCGCCGCGCAGTACGGCGTACTGCTCGGGGCTCAGCTCCGCGCGCCACTGCGCATCCGACTTCTCGACCTCGTAGTCCATGTTCCGTTCCTTCCTGCTCGACCCCGGAGAGGCCGAAATCTGTCCGTATCAACACTAAACTCGCCAGACCGCGGTGGTATTCCTCGATCAGGAGCCCGGCAGGATTTTCCACCTTGGACAGCACGGCCAACGGCCCAGCGAGTACGCAGGCATCGACAATTAGGATTGCAGAGATCGAGGGAGGTGGCACGTGGACGGAGCTCCCGGCTCGTCGACTCCCGCGGAGCCTGCCTCGGAGTCCTCCTCGCCGGCAGGCTTGTCCGCGCGCGACCGGTTGATCCTCGCCTTCGAGCGGCAGTGGTGGAAGCATGCCGGCGCCAAGGAACAGGCGATCCGGGCCGAGTTCGGCCTCTCGGCCGCCCGGTACTATCAACTACTGGGGGTTGTGATCGACTCGCCGCTGGCCCTGGCCCACGACCCGATGCTGGTGAAACGCCTGCAGCGGCTGCGCGACGCCCGGTCGGAGGCAAGGGGCCGCCGGTCGCTACAGTCCACCGATTGACTCCCTGACCTGCACCCTTCCCGTGTCTCATCACCACTACAAAGGATCTGACCAGCCTCACGATGCCGAATTCCTACGCTAAAGACCGCTTCGACCACTTCCCGCACTTCCTGGAGCGGGTGGGGGCCCACCGCGCGCCCGGCAAGAAAGGGCGCGGCTGGGTCGCAGTGTGGTGGTCTCTTGGCGCAACCGTGCTGCTGGTCGGAATCGGAGTCGTCGGCCTGGCCGTCCTGAACAACAACCTGAACTTCGAGTTGCCGGGCACGGCGACGACTGCTGACAGCACGGCCGAGCCGAGCGCCACTCCGAGTGACACTCCGGCGCCGGCGCCGGTGCCGACGCCGGCCGCGACCGTGGACCCTGACTCGACCGTGACCGTTTTAAACGGGACCGCCGGCGAGGGGATCGCCCGGTCCGTTGGCGATCTCCTCGAGGCGGAGGGCTGGACGATCGAAGAGCTGGACAACGCGAGCACGGAGGATGTGCAGACGACGACGGTTTACTACGCCGACGCGGCCCTGAAGGGAGCGGCCCGCGGAGTCGCGGAGTCACTGCCCGGCTCGGAGGTGCTGCTTTCAAGCGATTTCGCCGATTCCGCAGCGGACCTGACCGTTGTTGTCGGCGCCGACTACGAGCCGGCCGAATAGCCGTCGCCTATACGTCCGGCGCTCGCGCGTCAACCCCCTTTCGTTCTTCCGGAGCTTCCGTAAATTGGGCGTTGGTCCCTCATTTTGTTTGTCCGGGCGTTCTCGCAGGAGACGTATTCCATCGGTCGAATGCAATGGACGCAATCCTTGCGCCAGGCCCGGTACGGCCAGCGGGCGCGTGTCGACGAATTCACAGCAACAAGGAGTTATACATGGCGAACGGAACCGTCAAATGGTTCAACGCTGAAAAGGGTTTCGGCTTCATCACCGTCGATGGAGGTGGCCAGGACGTCTTCGTCCACTACTCGGCCATCGACATGCACGGCTACAAGGTTCTGGAAGAGGGACAGCACGTCATCTTCGAACTGGGTACAGGGGCAAAGGGGCCCCAGGCAGAAGCGGTTCGTCCGATCTGATCCAGCGGGGGATGTTCCAGCGGTCGACCGCAGGGTCGGGTCGCTCCCAGGCATGTGTGCGCGGCAGTGCAGCCGCGTTAGGGTTTGGGGCGTGACAACGAAAATAGTGGTTCAAGCGCAGCGACGAAGTGCGGCACCGAGAATCCGGTCCATCCGGATGCTCGGGGTCGTCCTTCTGCCGCCCCTTCTGCTGGTCTCCGCATGCGCCAGTGACGCGCCGAAGCCGCCGGCAAGCTCGACCAGCACGCCCTGGAACTCCACCTTCGAGTCGGCCGCAGACCCGGCGGTCGCCCCATTGCGTGGCACGAGTGTGCCGGCCGGGAGCCTCCAGAACCCTGCCCTCTCGGTGAAGATCGACAACCACGAAGCGGCCAGGCCGCAGCTCTCTCTCGAGCGCGCCGACATCGTCTTCGAAGAACTGGTCGAGGGCGGGCTGACCCGTTATGTCGCGGTCTGGCATTCCGACGTGCCTGAACTCGTCGGGCCGGTGCGATCGATCCGACCCATGGACCCGGACATCATCGCGCCCTTCGGCGGAATCGCGGCTTATTCCGGCGGCCAACAGAAATTCATCGACCTGATGGACGCGACGGATGTCGTCAGCGCCGCTTTCGATACCGACGACACCGGCCTCTTCGCGCGTTCGGATGACCGGGAAGCCCCGCACAACGTCATCCTCCAGGCCTCAGCGCTCGTCGCGCGGAACGCCACCGTGCCGCCGCCGAACCAGCAATTTGCCTACTCCGCGACCGTGCAGGGATCGTCCGCGGCCGTCGACGGCGCGCCCGTCGCGGCGATCAACTCCACCTTCTCCACCGCCCGTTGGCCCGGCTGGACGTGGGATGCGGCCGGTGCTGCCTACCTGCGCTCGCAGGAGGGCGCACCTGACCTCGACGCCACCGGTGCGCAGCTGCGGGCGACCAACGTCCTGGTCCTGCGGGTCGCGATCGACGGCACCTACGGAGATGTTCCCACGACGACAATGATCGGTTCGGGGGAAGCCTGGGTGTCGGCCGGCGGCAAGTCCGTGCATGCGGTCTGGTCCAAGGCCGACCAGACCGCCCCCATCCGTCTCGTCGATGACTTCGGCGTGACGATTCGTCTCGCCGCCGGTAACACCTGGATCGAGCTGGTGCCGTCGGACCGAGGCACGGTTGTGCTGGTGCCGTAGCCGCGGCCGCGGCACCTTGCCGTTCACTTGCACTCTCGACCCCAGAGTGCCAGAATCTACTTGGCACTCTCTCTGTTTGAGTGCCAACCCATCACCGTTTTGGTAACGTCCGGGAGGGACGAGAAACACATATGGCAAAGATCATTGCTTTCAACGAAGAGGCCCGTCGCGGCCTTGAGCGTGGCCTGAACATCCTCGCTGACACTGTCAAGGTCACCCTCGGCCCGCGCGGACGTAACGTGGTGCTGGAAAAGAAGTGGGGCGCTCCCACGATCACCAACGATGGCGTGTCCATCGCCAAGGAGATCGAACTCGACGACCCGTACGAGAAGATCGGTGCCGAGCTCGTCAAGGAGGTCGCCAAGAAGACCGATGACGTCGCGGGCGACGGAACCACCACCGCCACCGTCCTGGCTCAGGCGCTCGTTCGTGAAGGCCTGCGCAACGTCGCGGCCGGAGCAGACCCGATCAGCCTCAAGCGTGGCATCGAGAAGGCCACGGCCGCCGTGATCGCTGAGCTCATCGCCAACGCCAAAGAGGTCGAGACCAAGGAAGAGATCGCGGCCACCGCTTCCATCTCCGCCGGTGACGCCGAAATCGGCGCCATCATCGCCGAGGCCATCGACAAGGTCGGCAAGGAGGGTGTTGTCACCGTCGAGGAGTCGAACACTCTCGGCACCGAGCTCGAGCTCACCGAGGGCATGCGCTTCGACAAGGGCTTCCTGTCCGCCTACTTCGTGACCGACCCCGACCGTCAGGAAGCGGTCTTCGAAGACCCCTACATCCTGATCGTCAACTCCAAGGTCTCCAACATCAAGGACCTGCTCCCCATCGTGGACAAGGTCATCCAGACCGGCAAGCAGCTCCTCATCATCGCCGAGGACGTCGACGGCGAGGCCTTGGCCACGCTCGTGGTGAACAAGATCCGCGGAATCTTCAAGTCGGTCGCCGTCAAGGCTCCCGGCTTCGGCGACCGTCGCAAGGCCCAGCTGCAGGACATCGCCATCCTCACCGGTGGACAGGTCATCAGCGAAGAGGTCGGTCTCAAGCTCGAGAACGTCACGCTTGACCTCCTCGGCAACGCGCGCAAGATCGTCATCACCAAGGACGAGACCACCATCGTCGAAGGCGCCGGAGACCCCGAAGCCATCGCCGGACGTGTCCAGCAGATCCGCAGCGAGATCGAAAACACCGACAGTGACTACGACCGCGAGAAGCTCCAGGAGCGTCTCGCCAAGCTCGCTGGCGGAGTCGCAGTCATCAAGGCCGGCGCCGCGACGGAGGTTGAGCTCAAGGAGCGCAAGCACCGCATCGAGGATGCCGTCCGCAACGCGAAGGCTGCCGTCGAAGAGGGCATCGTCGCCGGTGGTGGCGTTGCGCTGATCCAGGCCGGCAAGACCGCGTTCGAGAAGCTCGAGCTGGTCGGCGACGAGGCAACGGGAGCGAACATCGTCAAGGTTGCCATCGACGCTCCACTCAAGCAGATCGCCCTCAACGCCGGCATGGAGCCGGGCGTTGTCGCCGACAAGGTGCGCAACCTGCCGATCGGTTGGGGCCTCAACGCCGCGACCGGTGAGTACGTCGACATGCTCGCGGCCGGAATCAATGACCCGGTGAAGGTCACCCGTTCCGCGCTGCTGAACGCAGCGTCGATCGCCGGACTGTTCCTCACCACCGAGGCCGTAGTCGCCGACAAGCCGGAGAAGAACGCTGCTCCGGCCGGCGACCAGGGCGGTGGAATGGACTTCTAAGTCCACACCGCTTCACCGCTTCACAACACAGGGCGCCTCCGCCGGGAGGCGCCCTGTGTCGTTAATGCAGGCCTCGCTAAAACAGGCGTCGGCAAAACAGATGTCGTCAAAACAGGCGTCGCCAATGCGCAGGCCGTCGCGGCTAACGCAGGAAGAGGCGCGCGTTGGCCTGCTCGATCTCGGCGTACTGCTGGCCGGCTTGGTTCAGGGCCAGATTCAATCCCTCCGCGCTCTGGGCCACCTGCTGTTGGGTGGCACGCCAGTCCGAGACCGCCGCCTGGAACGCGGTGGCGGCCTGGCCCGTCCACGAGCCCTCCAGCGCGGTCAGCTGGGCGATGAGCCCGGCGACCTCGCCCTGGATGCGCCCGATCGTGGCGCGCGCCACGGAGGTGGTGTGGAGCACTGCTTCGCTGTCGACCTGATAGCGGGTCATGGGGGTCCTTTCGGCAGGGGAAGATACCGATCAGACTACGGAGCCGCCTGCAGCCGTTCCCGTTGGCTGCCGTTGTGCCATGGCAAATCATCCTCCCGGACCGCGGGGGAGGAACCGCGGGGGTTTGACGCCGCGGCACGCGCTACGACGTGATGACGGGGGCGACGCGCTGGGGCGCGCTCGGAGAACAGGCCAGTGGGAACCAGACCCGGAACGTTGCGCCGCCGCCGGGGGTGTCCACGACCTGGACGGTGCCGTTGTGGCTGGCGACGATCGAGGCGACGATCGCCAGGCCGAGCCCGCTGCCGCCGGTCTCCCGTGCACGGGAGGTGTCCGCACGCCAGAAGCGCTGGAAGATCTTCTCCCTGATCTGCGGCGGGATACCCTCACCATGGTCGATGACGGCGATGGAGGCGCGCTGGTTTCGGCGGTCGACTGCGACCTCGAGCTCGACCGGGCTGTCCGTCGGGCTGAAGCGTAGCGCGTTGCCCATCAGGTTCGTGATGATCTGGCGGATCTTGTTCTCCTCGGCCATCACCACGGCCTGCACGGTGCCGGGCTCGGTCACCGGAGTCTGTTCCGGAGCCGGCGGCGTAACATCCGCTTTGCGTGGTTTGCGGGTGCGCAGCCGCGCGAGGGTTGCCCCGGCGAAAGAGACGGATCCGCCCGCCGGTTGGTTCGGCTCGTCGGGCTTCGAACCTGGTGCGGCAGCGGAGGGGACTTCTCCCGTTGAGTGAGCGAGGTCGATGGCGGGGCGTTCGGTGCTGTCCTCGATCTCGGCGGGGATCGGCGTGACGACGGTGATGGTGCGACCGGGGGAGGAGGCCATGGCGTCGAGGGCCGCGTCACGGGCGAGCGGCATCAGGTCGACCGGCGCGAGGGCAAGCGGCTTTGTCTCGTCGAGCCGGGCCAGCTCGAGCAGGTCTTCGACGAGGCCGCCCATGCGGATCGCTTCTTTCTCAATGCGCTCCATGGCCAGTGCGATTTCTTCCGGGGCCTGCAAGGCACCCATTCGGTAGAGCTCGGCGTAGCCGCGCACCGAGACGAGGGGAGTGCGCAACTCGTGGCTGGCGTCGCCGACGAAGCGGCGCATCTGGTCGATGGTGCGGGCGCGGTCCTTGAACAGGCGGTCGATGCGGCTCAGCATGGTGTTGAGCGATCGGTTGAGGCGCCCGACCTCGGTGTTGGGCGTGGCGCCGCCGAGCCGCTGGCTGAAGTCGCCATCGGCGATGGCCGCGGCCGTGCGCTCCACCTCTCGCAGCGGTGCAAAGGTGGTGGTCACCAGCAGCCGGGTGAGCAGGGCGCCCACCAGCACGACCCCGAGCCCGAACCCCAAGAAAATGGTGAGGTAGGTGGCCATGGTGTTCTCGGTCGGCCTCAACGAGACCGCCATGACCAGCGTGCCCAAGGTTCCCTGAGGCGAGATCACGAGCGGCACGGCGACCGCCAAGAACTCGGTGTCGTGTGCCGAGTCCACCAGAGTCATCGTCTTGCCGTCGAGCTCCATCACGGTCTGCAGGTCGAGCGGTGCGGTCAGGATCGGCAGCTCACTGCGGGGGACATCCCGCCAGGTGTGGTCCTCGAGGCTGCCGTGCTCGTCATACAGGGCGACGTAGTAGTCCGAAGAGACCACGGCTGTAGTGCCCTGGCCGAGAGCCGCCGCCGAATAGCTGTTCGAGGCGGACTGGGCGTCGATCTGCAGCTGCGAATCGACCTGCTGGACCACGTATTGGCGAAGCATGGCCATCGTGCCGATGCCGGAGACGAGCAGGCCGAGCGTCAGCATCAGGACCGTGACACCCGTGATTTTGGAACGCAGGGAAATGCGGCTCCACCGCTCCATAAGTGACTGATGCATAGGAAACCAGTGTATGAGCGCAGCCTGTGTCTACGCCTTGGCGGCCTTGAGCATGTAGCCGAAGCCGCGCTTGGTCTGGATGAGGGGTTCGGTCGAGTGCGCGTCCACCTTGCGGCGGAGGTAAGAAATGTAGGACTCGACGATGCCGGCGTCACCGTTGAAGTCGTACTCCCAGACATGGTCCAGGATCTGAGCCTTCGACAGGACCCGATTCGGGTTCAGCATGAGGTAGCGCAGAAGCTTGAACTCGGTCGGACTGAGTTCGATGGGGGCGTCGCCGACCAGGACCTCGTGGGTGTCCTGGTCCATGGTGAGTTCGCCGGCGCGGATGATCGCGTCTTCGTCGGCCTGCATGGTCCGGCGCAGGATGGCCTTGATCCGGGCCACAATCTCGTCGAGACTGAACGGCTTGGTGACGTAGTCGTCGCCGCCGACCGTCAGGCCGGTGATCTTGTCTTCGGTGTCGTCCTTCGCCGTGAGGAAGAGGATCGGGGCCGTGTAGCCGGCGGACCGCAGGCGCTTGGTCACTCCGAAACCGTTCATGTCCGGCAGCATGACGTCAAGGATGATGAGGTCGGGTTCTTCCTCGAGGACGGCGGAGATCGCCTGCGCGCCGTTTCCGACGGCTCGCACGGCGAATCCGGCGAAACGCAGGCTGGTGGTGAGGAGATCCCGGATATTGGGTTCGTCGTCGACAATAAGGATGCGTGGGCCGTCAGTCATGAGTTTATTATCTGCGCGTTAGCTGAAGGTTCACTGAAAATGCCCGGTATGCGCGCTGGCGAGTAGATTGGTGATCAAACCAGACGGCCGCGGCGTGGGGAGACCAGAATGACTGTTCCGACTTTTGCGATTGTGGGGGCCGGCTTGGCCGGGGCCAGAGCGGCCGAGGCCATCCGTTCCGAGGGGTTCGACGGGAGCATCGTGTTGCTGGCCGGGGAGACTGAGTACCCCTACGTGCGGCCGCCCCTCTCCAAGGACTACCTGGCCGGGCGGGCCGCCCGGGACACGATCGACGTGCACCCGGCACCGTGGTACGACGAGCGGGGCATCGACGTGCGGCTGGGTGCCCGGGTGACCGGGCTGGCGCTCGACACTCACGAGCTGACCCTGCGGGAGGGCAAATCCGTGCGCTACGACAGATTGCTCCTCGCGACGGGGGCGTCGTCACGGCGCTTTCCCGGCCCGGGCGCAGACCTGGCCGGGGTGTACCATCTGCGCACGGTCGGCGAGTCGCAGGCGCTCCGAGCCGAGCTGGAGCCGGGAAACCGCCGGGTCGTGATCGTCGGGGCCGGCTGGATCGGTCTCGAAGTCGCCGCGGCCGCCCGCGGTTACGGCAACACCGTCACGGTGCTCGGGCGGGACGGCGTGCCGCTGGCCCCGGTGATCGGCGACGAGGTCGGGTCGGTGTTCGCGGAGCTGCACCGCGTGAACGGGGTGGATCTGCGGATGGAAACTCAGGCCGACCGACTGATCGGGACGCAGGGGAGGGTCACCGGAGTGGGACTCCCCGGCGGCGAGGTCGTTTCGGCCGATGTCGTCGTCATCGGCATCGGCGCGGTGCCGAACACGGACCTGGCCCGGGACGCGGGCCTGGCCGTCGACGACGGCATCGTCGTCGACGCGGCGTTCCGGTCCATCGACCCGGACGTCTACGCGGTGGGTGACGTCGCCACGGTCTTCCACCCCGTGCTGCGGCACCATCTGCGCGTCGAGCACTGGGACAACGCCGAGCGGGCCGGCGCCGCGGCCGGCCGCTCGATGCTTGACCAGGCGGTCAGCTACGACGCGATCCCGTACTTCTACACCGACCAGTTCGACCTCGGGATGGAATACTCGGGGTACGGCGCACTTGCCCGGGATGCGGAGGTCGTGTTTCGCGGTGACCCGGCGAGGCGGGAATTCATTGCGTTCTGGGTGTTGGACGGCAGGGTCGTCGCCGGCATGAACGTCAACGTGTGGGACGTCAACGAGACGGTGCAGCGCTTCATCCGGACGGAGGTGCGGGTCGACACGACCCGGCTTGCGGATGAGAGCATTGAACTGGACGAACTTCTCGCCGGAGCACCCGACTGAAGGACCTGACATGGACAACGCGACCACTCGACCTGGCCCGGCGCTGCCCGACCTGATCCATCCACGGCGACTGATCGGGGAGAGACTGTTCGATTTTTCCCGTGAGGTGGCCGTGATGGCCATCGTCAACCGCACGCCGGATTCCTTCTACGACAAGGGGGCGACCTTCGCTCTTGACGAGGCCGTCACGGCCGCCCGGCGCGCCATCCTGGACGGCGCCGACTGGGTCGACATCGGCGGGGCGAGATTCGCGCCCGGCCCGTCCATTCCGATCGAGGAGGAGATCGACCGGGTCGTCCCGGTGGTCGAGGCCCTGCGCGGCTCGGGCGTCGTCATCTCCGTCGACACCTTTCATCCCGCCGTGGCGCGCGCCAGCCTGGCCGCCGGCGCCCACGTGATCAACGACACCACCGGGGTGCACGACCCGGCCATGGCTGACGTCGTCGCGGACAGCGACGCGACGCTGGTGATCACCCACAGCCTCGCGCCGCCGCGCACACCGTGGCCGGGGCCCACCTACGGCGACGTGGTGCACGAGGTCGCAACCTTCTTGGATGAACGGATCGAGCTGGCCCGGAGTCGCGGCGTCCCGGCATCCCGCATCATCGTCGACCCCGGGCACGACCTGAACAAGAACACCTACCACTCGCTCGAGCTGACCCGGAGGCTCGGCGAGATCACCGCCCTCGGCTACCCCACTCTGGTCGCAGTCTCGAACAAGGACTTCATCGGGGAGACGCTGAACCGTGAGCGGGGCGACCGGATCGCGGGATCGCTCGCCGCCGCCGTCTACAGCATCCTGCAGGGCGCCCGGATCGTGCGGATGCACAACGTCGTCGCCGCGGTCGACGCCGTGCGGATGACCGAGGCGATCCTGGGCTTCCGCGAACCGGCGTACGTGCGCCACAACCTGGTCTGACGATGCTGGATCGTGACGAGCTGATCATCCGTTACCGGGTGCCTGACCGCACTCTGCCGCACCTTCGAGTGAATTTTATCGCCAGCCTCGACGGCGCCGCCACCCGGGAGGGTGTGAGCGGCGGGCTCGGGAACGCCGACGACAGGCTCGTCTTCGATACCCTTCGGATGCTCGCTGACGTGATCGTGGTCGGTGCGGGCACGGTGCGCGCCGAGGGGTACGTCGGCATCCGTCAGGGCCCCGCGGATGCCGCGTGGCGGGTCCGGCACGGACTTCCGGCGCAGCTGCCCGTCGCCATCGTGTCCTCACGGCTGGACCTCGAGCCGAGCCACTCGCTGTTCGCGGACGCCGCCGTGCGGCCGCTGGTCGTGACGCACGCGGCGTCACCGCTGCGGCGACGCGCGGAGCTCGCAGAGGTGGCGGACGTGCTGGTCTGCGGGGAGGACGTCGTGGACCCGCGGCTGATGCGGGCGGAGCTGGCTCGGCGCGGTCTGGCGCAGATACTCTGCGAGGGTGGGCCGAACCTGTTCGGTGCGCTGATCGACGCCGACTGCGTCGACGAGCTGTGCCTCACCGTCAGCCCCGTGCTCGAGGGCGGCCCGGCCGGACGGATCTCCGCCGGTCCCGCCGCCATCACCCGGGAGATGTCCCTGCTGCACGTGCTGACCGCCGGGGACATGCTGTTCCTGCGCTATGCCCGCCGGAAGGCTTCCTCTCCGACCGCCTGACCGGCCGTTTCACCGCCGGTCAGACGGAGACGACCTGCGCGTCCAGATTCTGCGAGTCAAGGATCGTGTAGCTATAGCCCTGCTCGGCGAGGAAGCGCTGGCGGTTCTGGGCGAAGTCCTGGTCGACGGTGTCGCGGGCCACCAGCGTGTAGAAGTTCGCGGACAGACCGGACTCCTTCGGCCGCAGAAGCCGGCCGAGGCGCTGCGCCTCCTCCTGGCGTGAGCCGAAGGAACCCGAAACCTGGATGGCGACGGTGGCCTCCGGCAGGTCGACCGAGAAATTCGCGACCTTTGACACCACGAGCAGGTTCTCCTCGCCGACTCGGAAGGCCTGGTAGAGGCGCTCGCGCTCGTCGACAGGGGTCGCACCGGTGAGCTTGGGGGCATTCAGGGCCTCGGCGAGCTCGTCGATCTGGTCGAGGTACTGTCCGATCACGAGGATGCGTTCTCCGGGGTGCTTGGCTACCAGGCGCTTGACGACGTCGAGCTTCGCGGGTGCGGTCGCGGCCATCCGGTAGCGCTCGTCGTCGGCGGCGGCGGCATAGCTGAGTCGCTCGGACTGGGGCAGGTCGATGCGCACCTCGAAGCAGGAGGCTGGGGAGATGAAGCCCTGGGCCTCGATCTCCTTCCAGGGCGCGTCGAACCGCTTCGGGCCGATCAGGCTGAATACGTCGCCCTCGCGGCCGTCCTCGCGCACCAGGGTGGCGGTGAGGCCGAGGCGGCGGCGGGCCTGCAACTCCGCGGTCAGCTTGAACACGGGGGCCGGCAGCAGGTGCACCTCGTCGTAGATGACGAGGCCCCAGTCCATGGCGTCGAGTAGCTCGAGGTGCGCGTATTCGCCCTTCCGTTTGGCGGTGAGGATCTGGTAGGTCGCGATCGTGACCGGCTTGACCTCCTTGACCTGCCCGGAGTACTCGCCGATCTCGTCGGCGGTGAGGGTCGTGCGCTTCTGCAGTTCGTCGCGCCACTGACGGGCGGAGACCGTGTTGGTGACGAGGATGAGCGTGTTGGTCTTGGCGGTGGCCATGGCCCCGGCGCCGACCAGCGTCTTTCCGGCCCCGCAGGGCAGCACGACCACGCCGGAGCCGCCGTCGAAGAAGCTGGAGACGGCCTTGTTCTGGTAGTCCCGGAGCGCCCAACCGTCTTCCAAAAGACCGATCGGATGCGGCGTTCCCGGCGTGTAGCCGGCGAGGTCCTCGGCCGGCCAGCCCAGTTTCACCAGTTCCTGTTTGAGCTGGCCGCGCGCCCACGGCTCGACCAGGAACGAGTCCGGCGACGGATGCCCGATCAGGAGGGGCGCGATGCGCCGGGCCCCGGCGATCTCGGTGAGCACGGCCTGGTCGTTGCTCTGCAGGATGAGCTGACCCTCGGTGTCACGTTCGATGATGAGCCGGCCATACCGGCCGACCGTCTCGGTGATGTCCACGCTGACGGTCTGCGGGATGGCGAACTTCGAGTACTTTTCGAGCGTGGCCAGCATGTTGGAGGCGTCGTGCCCCGCGGCGCGGGCATTCCACAGCCCCAGCCGGGTGATGCGGTAGGTGTGGATGTGCTCGGGGGCACGCTCCAACTCGGCGAACACGGCCAGGTCGTGGCGCGCATCCTCGGCAAGAGGGTGGGCGACTTCGAGCAAAACCGTACGGTCACTTTGGACGATCAGAGGGCCATCAGACATAGCCGTTAATCCTACGCCCGGTCAGCGTGAAGGCCCGCACCTACGGCGCCGGCGTGATGCTGATAATGCTGGACAGAGGCAGCGTGCGTTCGATGTCGGCGCGACGGTCTCGGGCCCGGAAACGCCCGCCGCCCACACTGGCCGGCTCGAGCAGATAGTCGACCACCACACCGCCGGGCATGGCGATGCTGACGACGACGGTCTGCTTCGCCTTGATTGCCAGGTCGAGCTGGCGGGCGAGCCAGGCATCCGCTGCCTGGCCCTCGCCGCCATCGGCGGCACGTAGCCTCTCGACCAGGGTGACGGCCGGATCCGGGGCGTCCACCGGCACGACCCGAGCGAGCTGGTGGCGGCGCAGGTGCACGATCTCATGGGTGGCGTCCTCCGCGGCGACGGGGTAGCGCGCATCGCTGAGCGCCCAGAAGATCACGTCGGAGGGGAACCGGCTGGTCAGTCGGCTGCCCTCGGCGGGCACAAGGCCGAGGGAGGCGAGCGTCTGGTCCACGGCGATGGTGCTCAGCAGGGCCGCGTCGTCGGACTGGACATAGGCCTGGGCCGGGGACTCCATCGGGTCCGTCGGGCCGACGCGCACGCGCCCGTAGCGGGCGGCGGATTCCCGGATCAGGTAGTCGACGGGCTGTGGGATGCCGGTCAGGGAGACCGTGCGCAGGAAATCGAGCAGTGACTCCGCGCTTTCGCCGGCCGCCAGGGCGCGGTTCACGGAGTTGGCGGTGATGCGGTAGCTCAGGGCGAGTTCCCGGCTCTCCACGTCGGCGAGCCCCCGCAGGCGGCTGTCGATCGAGGGGGCGAGCGGTCCGGGGGACACGATCGACAGGTCGTTCTGCAGGTACACCGCGCCGCCGGTCGCCGGCAGCGCGGCCGCCATGGTGGCGACGGCCGCCTCGAGGTCACCGGCCAGCACCGATGCACCGGCCGGGCTGGTGGTCTGGTGGGCGGTGATGCCGATCAGTTCGGCGTCCTCGGCGAACTCGGTGACCCGGTCGTCCATCCACTGGCCGCCGGCCGGGTAGAGCCAGGCCACGAAGCTGCGCAGCACGTCGCCCCAGGACACGCCGGGCCGGCGGGCGAGTATCCCGCGCACATCCGGCGGCAGGGCCGCATGCCAGGCGTCGGCCAGGGTTGCCCAGCGGCGGGCGGTGCTCTCGAGCAGCCAGGCCTCGCCGGCTTCGGTTTCATTCCAGTAGCCGTCGGAATGGGCGATGAGTTCGGCTCGGGCCGCGGTCGCGACGAAGGAGGGCACGAATTCGAGTTCGACCCCCATCACGGCGGCCAGACGCTTGGTGTCGGGCAGGCCGAGCCCGCCCCGGCTGAGCTCCCTGGCCGGCTCGCGGGCGAGCTCGGTGACCAGTTCGGCGATGGAGGACACCGCGGCGAAGGCACGCTCCGCCGCGAGACGGTCTGTGAAGCGGGTATCGGTGGTGTCGACACTGGCCAGCGCCGCGGGTGCTGGCGTCGAAGCCAGCTCGAGCGCGGTCGGCAGGCCCAGGTCCGGCCAGGTCAGCAGTTGCGCGGCCACCGCCGGGTAGGAACTGAAACGCCCGTCGGTCAGGCGCGCGAGCATGAGGGAGTCCAATTCGGCGGCACGGCCGGCGACCTCGGCCACGTCGACGGGCGAACCTGCCAGTTCGGACAGGCGCTCGGCGAGGTCGAACAGCGACGGCGCGGCAGCCGTGCCGACCTCCGTTCCCTGGCTGAGCTCACCGGCGACGGCGAGAACGGCGAGGGTGGCCCGATCGAGCCGTGCCAGCACCCGTTGGATTGCGGTTGGTTCGAGGAGAGCCTCGGCCAGGTCGAAGAAATCACGGATGCCCGTGGCCGAGACCATGCGGATGTCGATCGTGCGACGCAACGTTGCGTCATCCAGCGCCCGAAGGCGCGAAGCGAGTGTGAGCATTGCTACTCCTTATTCTGTCGTGCCTCACGAGCGCGACGCATGCCGGACATCACCATGAGGACGATGATCAGCACGAATCCGAGAGGCAATCCAAACAGCGGCAAAGCAAGCACCGCCGGCCAGACCCCCTGGCCGAAACCGTTGTCCGCCCCGGCCCCGGCCGCTGTGCCGAGGATGACGGCAAGGAACGCGAGGATGGACAGACCCACCACACCCGCAACCATGTAAGCAAGGATGCGTTCGAGCCGGCTCGCGGCGGGTGGAATTTGATTGGTCACAGACTCAAGGATACGGGGCGGGAACCGGTCCGACCGAATAGGCTGGGGGTGGTTGGCGCGCAATCCGCGCGCCCGGAATCCAGCGAGGTCCAGATGCCCACCGGCAAGGTCAAGTTCTACGACGAGGAGAAAGGTTTCGGCTTCATCTCCTCTGATGACGGCCACGAGGTCTTTCTCCACGCTTCTGCACTGCCCGCCGGAGTCACGGTCAAGGCAGGAACGAAGCTCGAATTCGGCATCGCCGACGGCAAGCGGGGCGCTCAGGCGCTGTCCGTTCGCGTTCTCGAGGCACCGCCGAGCCTGGTCAAACTCAGCCGCAAGCCGGCTGACGACATGGCCGTCATTGTCGAGGACCTGGTGAAACTCCTCGACGGCATCGGAGCGAGCCTGCGTCGCGGCCGCTACCCCGACAAAACCCACAGCCACAAGATCGCGGCCATGCTGCGCAAGGTCGCGGAGGAACTCGATGCCTGAGGCCGCTGCCGACGAGCGCCTGCTGTCCGCGGTCGACCAGGCGCGCACCGCGCTGCTGGAGATCACGCCGGCCGACAGCATCGGCGAACCCCTCGGCCACCTTGTCGAAGGCGAGCATGTGCTTTCGCTGCTGTTCGACTGCAACCTGTCCGGCTACCCGGGCTGGCGTTGGACGGTCACCCTCGCCCGGGTGGACAAGAGCTCCGAGCCGTCGGTTCTGGAAGCCGAGCTCACGCCGGGCAACGACGCCCTGATCGCGCCGGAGTGGGTGCCGTGGTCTGACCGCCTGGCCGACTACCGCACGGCCCAGGAACTGGCTGCGGCCGTGGCCGACGCCGAGGCGTTGGGCGATGATGACGAATCGGACGACGACGACGAATCTGACGACGAGGACGAATCTGACGACGACGATGACGGCGACGACGGCGACGAGTCAGACGACGACGAAGACCGCGGCGAAGATGTGCTTGACGGGATCGACTTCGGTGCGGCCCTAACGGCGCCGGAACCGTACCCAGGCAATCCCGAGCAGGCCGAGGCCGAGGCCGATGAGGGCAGCCCAGAGCCACCAGCCCACCCCGGCGGCGGCGAGGTCGTCCCGGAAGACGAGCGCGAGCGCGAGCGCCACTAGCCAGCCGGCGGAGCCCGCAAGGAAAGCCTTGCGGGAATTCGTTCGAGCCGGCAGCGGGTCTGGCCGACGCTCACTGTCTCTCAGCCAGAGCCGCATGTCGAGGCCTACTTGCCCAGGTTCTGCACCACGAACTCGATCGAGCGGACGAGCTGGCGCACGTCTCCGGGCTCGATCGCGGTGAAGGTGGCAACCCGCAACTGGTTGCGGCCGAGCTTGCGGTAGGGCTCGGTGTCGGAGATCCCGTTGGCGCGCAGGGTCTTGGCGATGGCGGCGGCATCGATCGCGTCGTCGAAGTCGATCGTCGCGACCACCTGTGACCGGTGCTCCGGGTCGGTGACATACGGCGTCGCGAACGGCACGCTCTCGGCCCAGTCGTAGAGAACGGATGACGATTCAAGGGTGCGCGCGGACGCCCACGCCAGGCCGCCGCTTCCGTTGATCCAGTCGAGCTGGTTCTCGATCAAAAGAAGCGTGGCCACGGCCGGAGTGTTCAGAGTCTGGTTGAGGCGCGAGTTGTCGATCGCGTTCTTCAGGCTGAGGAACTCGGGAATGTAGCGCCCGCTCGCGGCGATCTGCTCGACGCGCTCGATCGCGGCGGGGGAGAAGAGCGCCATCCACAGGCCTCCGTCGGAGGCGAGGTTTTTCTGCGGCGCGAAGTAGTAGACATCCGCCTGGTCGGCCTCGTAGTCGATACCGGCCGCCGCGCTGGTGGCGTCGATCACCGTCAGGGCGTTGGGGTCGGCAACCACGCGGGTGACCGGAGCCATGACGCCGGTCGAGGTCTCGTTCTGGGGCCAGGCGTAGACGTCGACACCCTCGGTCACGACGAACTCGCTGCGCGATCCGGCCGGGGCCTTGACCACGTCGGGCGCTTCGAGGAACGGAGCGGCCGCGGCCGCGGCGAACTTGCCGCCGAACTCGCCGAAGACGAGGTTCTGGCTGCGGCGGAGAATAAGGGAGAACGCGGCGGCGTCCCAGAACGCGGTGGACCCGCCGTTGCCGATAATGACTTCATAACCGGCAGGGGCGCGAAGGAGGTCCGCGAGGCCGGTGCGCACGCGACCGACCAAGTTCTTGACGGGTGCCTGGCGATGGGAGGTGCCCATCACACTCGCGCTGAACTCTAAGAGGTGTTCGAGTTGTCCTTTTCGAACTTTCGACGGGCCGCAGCCAAATCGTCCATCATCGGGCAGAAGTTCCGTGGGAATTATCAGGTTCGACATAGGGCGATTCTAACGGCCGCTCTCGCGGCGATAAGGTTGGGCAGTACGTACCGAGCCGAGAGGAACGCTGGGCATGACGGATCTCATCGACACCACCGAAATGTACCTCCGCACGATTCTCGATCTCGAAGAGGAGCACATCGTTCCCCTCCGAGCACGCATCTCGGAACGCCTCGGGCACTCCGGGCCGACCGTGTCGCAGACCGTGGCCCGGATGGAACGGGATGGCCTCGTAGTCGTCTCCGGCGACCGGCACCTCGAGCTCACCGTCGACGGACGCAGCAAGGCCGTGCATGTGATGCGCAAACATCGGCTTGCGGAACGCCTGCTCAGCGACGTAATCGGGCTCGAATGGGAATTCGTCCACGACGAAGCATGCCGCTGGGAGCATGTGATGAGTGAGCGGGTGGAGCGCAAAATTCTGGAGATGCTCGATCACCCGACCGAGTCTCCGTATGGCAACCCCATCCCCGGCCTCGATGAGCTGGGCGATTCGCCGGCCGTCGCGTTCATGGCCGGGGTGACAAGCCTCGTCGACCTGGTCGCCGGATCTGCCGGTCCGGTCACCGCCGTGGTGCGCCGTCTGGGCGAACCCGTTCAGGTCGACCCCGAGCTCCTGGCCCAGCTGAAAAACTTCGGTGTACTCCCCGGGGCCACGGGGGTTTTCTCCGCCGTGGGCTCCTATGTGCTCGTGCAGGTGCATGGGTTCGAGGACGGACTGGAACTGCCCAACGAGGTCGCCGGCCACATCTTCGTCGCCACGCCGGCAGCGGTCGCCTAGCCATTCGGCGGTCACCGCCTGCCCCGTCACCATTGATCACTCGCCCCACAATTTTGTTATCAATATGTTAGAAAAAGTAGCCTGCGGCGTGACAAACGGATGAGCGTCAGTTAGCTTGGAGTCGTCCACAGTCCAGATTCCGGTCGACGGACACGGATCAAGACGCCTTTCTTGCCCGTCTCTTGATTCGTTCCTTACACACGCGACGAGCGCAGTGGACGGGGCAACTACCTAGTGTTGTCGAGGCGTCGGAGGTAATCACTTTGGCCGCATTAGGTAAGAAGGTATTTCGTCGAGCCCCGAACTCGGTAGCCACCACCGGATCCATCACCAGCCCTCCCATCACCAACGACAATGAACACGCGGAGCTCAGCCACTATCGGGCCGCCAGTCCCCGTTCCGGCCGGCGGTCACGCCGCCGAGGCGCCGTGGCGAACATCGTGTTCATGACTCTCGCCGGCGGCCTCGTCGCGACCATGGCCATCCCGGCCTATGCGTTCGCGCCGACCGAAAAGGAGTACGCGTCAACGGCCTCGGCCGAGTTGACCGAATCGGGTGCGCAGTCCGTGGCGGTCGCCGCCGCGGCCGATACCGTGAGCGTCGCGCGCGACGGGTTCACCGCCACCACCCCCGAGGAACTGGCGGCGGCAGCGGCCGCAGCAGCGGCGGCCGTTGCCGCGTCCGAGGCAGCGGCAGCCGAGGGGCGCCGACAGGAAGCCGCGGCCGCGATGACCTCCTATGCCGCGTCGTATTCCGGTCCGTCGTCGGCCGACTACCTGGCTGCCCCGGCATACCCGAATTTCGACCTGGCATCCGTCTACAGTGTCGCGGCCGGCTACCAGGGTGTCCCCTATGTCTACGGCGGGGCCACCCCGGCCGGCTTCGATTGTTCCGGTTTCATCATGTACGTCTACGCGCAGTTCGGCATCTCGCTGCCGCATTCCTCGACCGGGCAGGGCGCGGCGGGCACCCGAATCCCCGAATCTGAGGCTCAGCCGGGTGACCTCGTCATCATGGACGGCCACGACGGGTTCTATGCAGGCAACGGCAACATCCTGCATGCGCCGTATGAGGGGGCGGCCGTGCGCGTGCAGCCGATCTGGACCAGCTCGTACTACATCGTGCGGCTCGGCATCTGAGCCTGCCGGAAGATCCGAGCCGGCCGGCTGCCAGATGAATGTTTCGTAACACCTAGCACATTCGGCGTCCCGCACTTCGCGGTGGCGCCGAATGTGGGTTAACCTGATGCTCTGATGTTTTGCGAGTTTTCGGGAGAGCCCATGCGCGAGCGGCGCACGATCCACACCATGGATGTGCGCTGCCGCTCCGCGTTGCGGCAGAGCAGTCGAGCAAACTTGAGTTGCGCGTGTCAGGGACACCGTGTGGCCGGTAGGGCGTTGTCATGGTGACGGCGCCCTTTTTGTTTGCCTGTTCGCTCCTTCTCACTGACTGTCGTAGTTCGAATGGCTGGAAGCCGTCCAGCCCTTTTCGAAAGGGAACGCATGCGCACACTGGTCCTCAATGCGGGGTATGAGCCCCTTGCCGTGGTGTCCTTCAAACGAGCACTCGTGCTGGTCATGAATCACAAGGCAACGATCGTGCAGGCCGACCAGGGGCATCCGATCTGTGCCGCCTCCGGTTCCTGGGAGCGACCGAGCGTCATCTTGCTCACGCGTTACGTGCGCATCCCTCGGTCCAGGGCCGTGCCGGTCAGCCGTCGCGGCGTGTTGCGCCGGGACGAGCATCGCTGCGGGTACTGCGGCAAGACCGCCAGCACGATCGACCACGTAATGCCTCGGTCGCGCGGAGGTCGGGACACCTGGGACAACCTCGTGGCCTGCTGCCTGCGCTGCAACAACCTAAAAAGCGACCGGACGCCGGCCGAGATGGGCTGGAAACTCTTGTTCCACCCGGGATTGCCGGTCGGCACGACCTGGGTGGTGCGCGGCGCTGAGCGGCCGTTACCGCAGTGGGATGAATTCCTTGCTCCTGCCGCCTGACCCGCGAATGTAACAGGGATGTAACGCGCCAAGGTGACTTCCCGATCGCCGTCGCCTATGGTTGAGGAGCACCGAACCTCGATCTCGGTGCGTTAGAGGATCTTCTTTTGCCCCAACCCGGCGTACCCGGCACTTCTGGTTCGCCAGAGACCCCGATTTTTCCGCTCTCGCGCCGCGAACTGCGTGCGCAGCGTGAGGCGGCAGAGACCCGAGCCGACGCCACCGTGAACACTCCGGTGCGCATGGACGTGCCGGTGGCTGTGCGCATTCCCGATGCGGTTGCGGTGGCGGAAACCAAGGCTCTGGACCTCGAAAAGGCATCGATCGCGGCGCGGAGCAACCGGCTCAATCCGGTCGCTTCCCCGCGGGTCGCACCGGCCGTCAGCCGCCCGGTGCCCCGGTCGCGCCGCCGGCGGCCCATGAAAATCGCCGTGACCCTGCTGGCCATTCCGGGACTGTTCCTCACCGCCGGCCTTCCTGCCTATGCGTTCGCGCCCGGTGCGAGCGACACCGCCTCGACGACTCCGCGGGTTGCCGACACGCAGGGCGTCACGGTGGACAGTGGCGCCGCAGCCATCACCGTCGCTCGCGACGGTTTCACGGCGACCACGAGCGAGGAACTCGCCCAGCGGGATGCCGAGGCCAAGCGTGCACTGGCCGCCCAGCAGACCGCCGAGGCAGCCCGATCGGCTGCCACCGACTTCGCTGTATACAGCGTGCGTGCCAAGGGCGACGACTACCCGTGGTTCGACCGGGCCACCGACACCCAGGGCGGCGGGCTGTCTCCGCTTGGCTACTATTACCGCGAATGCGTGGACTTCGTGGCATATCGGCTCAACCGCGACGCCGGGTCGACCGGCTCCCCGTGGACCTGGACCTGGAGCAAGCTCACCCCCAGCGGCGGCAACGCGAGCAACTGGGCCAGCGCCTGGGCTGACCAGGGCTGGGCCACCGGCGACACTCCCGTCGTCGGCGCGGTCGCCTGGTTCAACTACAACCACGTGGCCTACGTGCAGTCGGTCAACAGCGACGGCTCGGTCATTCTCGAGGAATACAACTGGAACGGCAGTCACGCGTACAACACGCGCACCGTGTCGGCCAGTGAGGTTCCGCTCTTCCTGTACCCGCCGACGTAAGCGCGTCGCAGCGGTGCGCTGCGGCGCCGGCAGACAACCACTAAACTTCAGTAGCCAGCCTCTGTAGCTCAACGGAAGAGCAGTTCCGTCCTAAGGAAACGGTTGGGGGTTCGAATCCCTCCAGGGGCACCACTAATCATCGGTCGATGCCGACCGACCAGCACATCGCCCTTGTGTCGACGTGTCCACGGAGCGGTCGACTTCCTCCTTTAAAGTCGGGGAATTTCCCGTTTCGTCACGGAAATAGTGTGTTTGACCTGATGTGCAGATTTGGTTTGAATTCCTTCCCGGAGTCAATGAAACTAATCGAACTGACTCCGCGGCGGCGCAACGGATGCGCGCACGAATCGATCGCTGGCGAAGCCGAGGAGAGCACCCATGGCAAAAATAGCGTGCGCGAAAAAAGCGAGCGAGCACCGGCGCCCGACGATTCCCGCAAACCCGACTCGCTGAGCGAGATCGCCAAGCCGTCCTGGCGGTATGTGCTGCGTCAGCAGCCCCGTCCCGTCCTGGTGACGCTTGATCGGGACGTAGACCCGGCCTCGCGATATCCCCAGTGAAAGCGCTGCAGCGTCGACCGCAGCCCTGCCCACAGTTCCCCGCTCGGGCAGTTCAGCTCGTCGCCGGCGGTCGGCGTCGCCCTCGTCGTCGGGATCCTGTTGGCGCTGTGGTCGGCATCCGGGTGCGTCGGCGCGTTCAGCCGGGATCGCAATCCTGTACTAGGCAACCCCCAACGCCCAGCAGCCCAAGTTCCGATGGATCAGCCTGGGTGCGTTACTCGCATTCCTCACTCTGGTGATCTCCTCATTCCTGTTCGGCCTCTACGTCACCATTTTCTCCAACTACGACCGCACGTATGATTCCCTGACCGGCATCGTGGTGTTCCTGCTCTGGCTGTGGATAGCCAACCTCGCCCTGCTCTTCGGTGCCGAATTCGACGCCGAGCTGGAACAAGGCCGTGAGCTGCAGGCGGGCATCGCCGCAGAAGAAGAACTTCAGCTGCCGCCGCGGGACACCCGCAAGAGCGACAAGGCCGCTGACAAGGTACAAGAGGGCATCGCGATCGGCCGACGGTTGCGGCTGAACAGACGAACGAGTGACGACAGCGAGTCGAAGAAGAAGAAATAGGGCGACGGCCGGGAACCGGTTGGGGATTCGAATCCTTCCAGGGACACCCAGCCTCCGCGCACGGATGGCGAGGTCCGGATTGCTCCCAACCTCGCCTCCGGGTGTCACTGAGCGTCGTTCCCCGGGGCGCTCCAGGCCCTAGTTGTAGAGCATCCCGCCGTCGACGAGCAGGACCTGGCCGGTGACGTAGTCGGAGTCGGGGCCGGCGAAGAACGACACGATCTTGGCGACGTCCTCCGGGGTCTCGATGCGGCCGAGCGCGATGCCGTCGACGTTTTCCTTGAGGTTCTGGCCGAGCGGCTTGCCGTTGATGGCGCTGAGCTTCTCGTCGATCAGGTCCCACATGCCGGTGCCGACGATGCCGGGGGCGTAGGCGTTGACCGTGATGCCCCGAGGTGCGAGCTCCTGGGCGGCAGCCTGAGTGATGCCGCGGACGGCGAACTTCGAGGCCGAGTAGGCGCCGAGGATGGGGAAGCCCTGGATGGCGGCGATGGAGGCGGCGTTGATGATCTTGCCGGCGTGGCCGAGTTCGTCGAGCTTCGCGACCGCGGCCTGGATCCCCCAGACGACGCTGTTCACGTTGATGCGGAAGATCTTCTCCAGATCGTCCGCCGTGACCTCGAGCATGGGCGTGACCTGGGCGATGCCGGCGTTGTTGACGATCACGTCGAATCCGCCGAGCTTCTCGGCCGCGGTGTCGACGGCGGCGAACACATCATCGCGGTTGGAGACGTCGGCGGTGACGAAGACGGCCCTGCGCCCGAAAGCCTCGATTTCGGCGACGACACCGGCCCCCTTTTCTGCCTGGAAGTCGAGGTCGGCGACGGCGATGTCGAAGCCGTCCTGGGCGAGGCGGAGTGCGATGCCGCGTCCGATTCCCTGCCCGGCTCCGGTGACGAGTGCGACTTTGTTCGAAACGGTCATGGTATTTCTCATTTCTGGTTCGGGCATGCTGAGCGCCGTTTGGCGTCGTTGGCCCGCAGCCCTGACGGTGTCGGTCAGACGATCATCCGGACCCCTTCAGGCTAGGCGACAGTTCTGTCGACCGGTTCGCCGATGTTATCCGGTCACGCGGTACACGCCTCAGCAGCTAGCGTCGATGTATACGATCACCACACTCCGGTCGTCTCCGATGATGCACACGTCCCGGAGACCACCTCGTCTGGAGTGCCTCATGATTTCCCCCCGCATCGCGTTCGTCGACGCCGACGGCACGCTCATGGAGACCGGCTCGATGATCGCGGAGTCGGCGATCGACGCGGTGCGCGCCGCCCGGCACAACGGGCACCTGGTGTACCTCAGCACCGGACGGGCGTCCGTGGAGATCTACCCCGCGATCCGCGACATCGGATTCGACGGTTTCATCAGCTCCGGCGGCGGGTTCGCGGAGATCGGCGATGAGCTCGTGATCGAACGCACGATGCCCGAAGCGGCCGTGGCCCGCATGATCAGCTTCTATGAGGAGTCAGGGTACGACTTCTACCTGCAGTCCTTTGACGAGCTGTTTCCGAGCCCCGGCGTGCATGACCGCTTCGCGGACTACTACGCGTCCGGCGAAAAGCGGAAGGCGGGAGCCGGGTATGCGACGGCATCCGTCACCGGTGCCGTCGACCCGGCGCTGAAGGCCTTCGCCGATGTGCGCCCCTTCAGCCTCACGGGCATCGCGAAGTCGGTGTTCCTCGCCGGCGACCTCCGGGCGTACGACCGGGTGTCGGACGCGCTCAGCGGAGACTTCCATGTCATCACCGGAACCATCCCGCACATGGGGCGCGGCAGCGGCGAGGTGACGCTGAATGGTGTGAACAAGGGCTCCACGATCCTGCGGCTCCTCGACCGGCTCGGCCTCGACGCGGCATCCGCCCTCGGCATCGGTGACAGCAGCAACGACATCGAGATGCTGCAGGTCTGCGGGGTCGGCATCGCCATGGGCAACGCCTCGGATGCCGTCAAGGCCTACGCCGACGAGGTCACCACCACCGTGCAGGGCGACGGCGTCTGGAACGCCTTCCGCCGCCATGGTCTGATCTGACGCGTCGCGGCACCCGTCGCCGGTGTCATCGTAACCGGACACCTCCCTGTTACCTGCGGGTTCTAAACTGGTGGCGCGCGGTGGCTGGCACCGTGACCTGGACGAGGAGCCTGCGTGACCCTGACCCCGATTGAGCCCGGCCAGGACGTGCTCGAGGCCGGACACCGCGCGGCGCCGGCCCGCACCCTGGTCGACATCCTGCTCGCGACCGCCGGTCGGCATCCGGGCGCGCTCGCCCTCGAAGACGTCGACGGGGCGATCAACTACCGGGATCTGGTGCGCCTGGTCACCGAGCAGGCGGAGCAGCTCAGTCGCCGCGGGGTGCGCCGCGGCGACACCGTCGGCATCCGGATCCCGTCGGGAACCCGGGAACTGTATCTCTCCATTCTGGCGACCCTCCTGGTCGGCGCCTCCTACGTGCCCGTCGACGCCGACGACCCCGAGGAACGCGCCCGGCTCGTCTTCGGCGAGGCCCGGGTCGTGGGCGTGATCGGGGCGGGCGGCGTGTTCGAGGTGCGCACCGGCATCGACGCGGAGATGTTCGCCGAACGGATGCTGGCGCCCGGGGACGACCTGGCCCTCGCCGGCACGATCGGCGCCATGCCGGCCCCCGACGACGATGCCTGGGTGATCTTCACCTCGGGCTCCACCGGGGTACCCAAGGGGGTGGCGGTGGCCCACCGCTCCGCCGCCGCGTTCGTCGACGCGGAGGCCGACCTGTTCCTCCGGTCGGACCCGATCGGTCCCGCGGACCGGGTGCTGGCCGGCCTTTCTGTGGCCTTCGACGCCTCCTGCGAGGAGATGTGGCTGGCCTGGCGGAACGGTGCCTGCCTCGTCTCGGCGCCCCGCTCCCTGGTGCGCTCGGGGGTCGACCTGGGCCCGTGGTTGATCAAGCACGGCATCACCGTGGTGTCGACGGTGCCCACCCTCGCGGCCCTGTGGCCGGAGGAATCGCTGGAGCGGGTGCGGCTGCTGATCTTCGGCGGCGAAGCCTGCCCACCCGAGCTCGCCTCGCGCCTCGCCGTGCGCGGCCGGGAGGTCTGGAACACGTATGGCCCGACCGAGGCCACCGTCGTCGCCTGCGCCGCCCTGCTCGACGGCCGCGGGCCGGTGCGGATCGGGCTTCCTCTGGCCGGCTGGAACCTTGCCGTGGTGGACGCCGCCGGTGCCCGGGTGGCCCACGGCGAGACCGGGGAACTCATTATCGGTGGGGTCGGGCTGGCCCGCTACCTCGACGCCGGCAAGGACACCGAGAAGTACGCCCCGCATACCGAGCTGGGCTGGCACCGCGCCTACCGCAGCGGCGACCTGGTGCGCTACGAGCGCGAGGGTCTCGTGTTCGTCGGCCGGGCCGATGACCAGGTCAAGCTCGGCGGCCGGCGTATCGAACTCGGCGAGATCGAGGCGGCCCTGCGCGCGCTCCCGGGGGTGGCCGGAGCGGCCGCGGTCGTGCAGAGAACCCCGGCCGGCAACCAGATCCTGGTCGGCTACCTGGCCCAGGTGGAGGGGGCCCTCTTCGACCGGGCGGCCGCCAACATTCGTCTGCGCGAAGAATTGCCGGCCGCGCTCGTGCCGCTGGTGCACGTCGTCGACGAGCTGCCCACGCGTACCTCCGGCAAGGTGGACCGCGGTGCCCTGCCCTGGCCCCTTCCCGCCACCGGGGGTGAGCAGGCGGAGGCCTTCTCGCCGACGGCGGCGTGGCTTGCCGTCGGCTGGGCCGCCATCCTCGGGGTGTCGGCCGACGGCCCCGACGCGGACTTCTTCGCCCACGGCGGCGGGTCGCTCTCCGCGGCCCAGTTCGTGTCGACCGTCCGCGAGCGGTTCCCCGACACCCGAGTCTCCGACATCTACGACTACCCCCGGATCGGTTCCCTCGCCGACGAGCTCGACGGACGCGCACCCGCGGCGGCGAGTATCGTGCGGGAGGTTCAGCCGGTGCCCCGGCGCAGCCGCCTCGCCATCACCCTGCTGGGCGTGCCGCTGCACGTGCTGGTCGGCGCGCGCTGGCTGGTCTACCTCTCGGCGGCGAACAACCTGCTCGCGGGCTGGTCAGGCGCCTCCTTCGCGCCCACCATCTCCTGGTGGTGGGTGGCGCTCGGGTTCGTGCTCTTCGTCACCCCGCCCGGCAAAATGGCCATCTCCGTCGTCGCCGCCCGGCTGCTGCTGCGCGGCGTGGAGCCCGGCAACTATCCGCGCGGCGGATCGGTGCACCTGCGCCTCTGGCTCGCCGAACAGGTGGCACTGCTCTCGGATGCCGTGAGCCTGGCCGGTGCCCCCTGGATCAGCTACTACGCCAGGGCTCTCGGCGCCCGCATCGGCACCGACGTCGACCTGCACTCCCTGCCGCCGGTAACCGGAATGCTGGACATCGGTGCCGGGGCAGCCATCGAACCCGAGACCGACCTGTCCGGCTACTGGATCGACGGCGACGTGCTGCGCATCGGGCCGGTGCGGATCGGCGCCGGCGCCACGGTCGGCTCCCGCAGCGCACTGCTCGGCGGCGCCGACATCGGGCGGGGCGCCGTAATCGAGCCGGGCTCGGCCGTCTCCGGACCGGTGCCGCCGGGTGAACGCTGGGCCGGGTCCCCGGCCGCCCGCATGGGCGCCGCCCGCG
>NZ_PJJS01000037.1 GCF_002929845.1 Cryobacterium sp. M96 | reverse complement strand
TTGAGTGTGGTAACCCAATCGATACCGGAGGTCCTCACCTTTTTAGCTCACGCCACGCTCACAACCTGTGTGGGAACAACATCTAGACCGCGTGTTCAGGCTCAAAAACCGGTGCTTGACCCAAAATCTCCGTCGAATTGGTTTGACCGCGCGCTCGGAATCGCTCAGCGGGCGCACGGGAGTCCGGGGCCGCCGGCCTCGGGCGGCGTGCGGTGCTGCCACTGCAGCCTCCGTTCGAGCTGCGCACCGAGCGCCAGTAGCGTGGCCTCCCCGCCCGGCCGGCCGATCAGCTGCACTCCCATCGGCAGTCCAGCCCCGGTTTCGGCAACGGGCAGCACGATCGCGGGCAGTCCGCTCACGTTGACCATGGACGTGAACGGGGTGTACTGCACCTGCTGGGCGAAGTTGCGCTCCCCGTCGACCGCGTCGTACCAGCCCAGCGGGCGCGGCGTGAGCGCGAGCGCCGGGGTCAGCACCGCGTCGAACCGGGACAACTGGCGGATGAACGACCGCTCGTAAGCCGACAGGGCCGTGAGCGCCTGAGCCAGATCCCGAGCGGACAGCTCCCGGCCGCGGTTCATCAGCCAGCGGGTGAGCGGCTCGAGCAGCTTCTCCTGCTCCGGGGTGTCGGCGGGGATGCTCGCAGCGCCGGCCTGCCAGATCGCGCGGAACGCCGGCACATAGCTGTCGTCGGGCTCGAGCGCCGTCTCCTCCAGGCCATGGCCCATACTCGCGAACCCGTCGACGGCCACCATCAGGGCGGCCAGCGCCTCGGGAGCGATCTCGATCGGGTAGGCGTCATCCCAGGCGGAGGTTGTCATCACGCCGAGCTGGAACCGGCCCTCGCCGCGCACGGCGGCGGCCAGCAGAGGTGCATCGTCGCCGGGGGGCCGGAGCGAGTACAGGTGCTGCGGATGCCCGCCTCGCGGCGCGATCATGGCGTCCAGCAGCAGGGCGGCATCCGCCACCGTCCGTGCCAGCGGTCCGGCCACGCTGAGACCGCCGAGCGTGTTGATCCCGGACGACGAGGGCACCCGGCCACGCGACGGTTTCAGGCCGACGAGACCGCAGGCTGCCGCGGGGATCCGCACCGAGCCGCCGCCGTCGGAGCCCGGAGCGAAGGGAAGCAGCCGTGCGGCGACGGCCACCGCCGCCCCGCCGCTGGAGCCGCCCGCGCCCCGGGAGCGGTCCCACGGGTTGCGCGCGGGCGGCCCGGCCAGCGTCTCGGTGTACGACGGCAGCCCGAACTCGGGCGTGCTGGTCTTGCCGAGGCTCACGCCGCCAGCCGCGTCCAGGGCGAGCACGAGATCGTCGGACTCGGCCGGCACGTAATCCTGCATCAGCCGCGATCCGAACCGGGCCGGCACGCCGGCGCGGCTCTGCAGGTCCTTGTCGGCGAAGGGCAGACCCCAGAGCGGCATGCTGCGCGGCATCAGCTGCTCGACGAAGCGGGCCCGCTTCCGCGCGGCATCCGCTGTCACGCTCACGAACGCGCCGAGGCCAGAGTCCTGAGCCTCGATCCGGCCCAGGTAGTGCTCGGTCAGCTCGGTGGGGCTGATCTCACCGCGCTGCAGCGCCTGCCATTGTTCGAGAGCGGTCAGTTCATGCGGAGCGGCCATCCCCCGAGCCTAGCCAGCCGGGATGCCGGGCATCGGCGCGACGGAGCGGCGAGACGCTCAGCGGCGCGACGCTCAAGAGTGGGACAGCCCGGTCAGCAACGCCTGGAACGCCCGCGGCGCGGCGCGGAGAACGGATGCCGCCGCCCACGACCCGGCCCACGGCAGCAGCTGCGCGACGTTGATGATCTCGTACTGCACGAGCGACCCGGCCTCCTCCTCGGGCAGCACCTGGTACTCGCCGCGGTACCACCAGCCGCGCCGCAGCACGAGTCGGCGTCGGTCCCGGTCGGTGTGCACGTTGCCCCCGCCGGCCGCCCCCGAGGCCATCGCCGTCACGAGCCGGTTGAACACGGCGTCGGGGCCGGCCTCGAGGTGTCCTGCGAACGAGCGCAACACGATGTGGCGCTCGGGCAGGGTGGGCAGGGCATCGGTCATCCCTCGATTTTAGGCGCCCGCCGGCCGCAGGCTCGCCGCTGCGCCTATTTGAGGCTCTTCTGCAGGAGCACGGTGCCGAGCCAGCGGTCGAACTTGTAGCCGACCTTGCCCATCCGGCCGATCTCCGCGAATCCGAAGTCGAGGTGCAGCTTGATCGACGCGTCGGCGCCCTGGTCGGCGACGACCGAGATGATCTCCTTGAGCCCGGCCGCCTGGGAGCGCTCGATGAGTTCGCCGAGCAGCATCCGGCCCAGTCCCTTGCCGGTGGAGGCCGCTCCGAGGTAGATCGAGTTCTCGACCGTGAACCGGTAGGCGCGTTTCTGCTTCCACGGGCTGACCAGGGCGTAGCCGAGCAGCTGGCCGGCCGGGGAGACGGCCACGATGAACGGCATCCCGAGCTTGCCCAGATAGTAGAACTTGCTGCGCCACTCGGCGAGGGTCATCGGGTCGACGTCGAAGGTGACCGTGCTGTTGGCGACGTAGTAGTTGTAGACCTCCCGGATATACGGCAGATCGGTGATTTGGGCCTCACGCATGGTGAATCCGAACGGCGCCTCTTCCGCGGGCGTCGGTCGAAGGTGCCGGGGCAATTGCCGACGCGGCTGGTATTCCTCTTCAAGCACAGCTAACTCCTCCAGAGAGCTCCAGATTACCCGAGGGACCAGTCCACCGGGGCCGCCCCGGTGCGGCCGAGGTACTCGTTGGCCCGGCTGAACGGCTTTGAACCGAAGAATCCGCGCCTGGCCGACAGCGGGCTCGGGTGCGCGGACTCGATCACCGGCGTGTCCCCGAGGAGCGGCCGCAGCGTGCCGGCATCCTTCCCCCACAGGATCGCCACGAGCGGCCGGTCCCGGGCGACGAGGGCGCGGATGGCGTGCTCGGTCACGCTTTCCCAGCCGCGGCGCCGGTGCGACCCGGCCAAGCCGGCCTGCACGGTGAGTACGCGGTTGAGCAGCAGCACCCCCCGCCGCGACCACGGCGAGAGGTCTCCGGTGGCGGCGGTGACGCCCACGTCGTCGTGCAGCTCCCGGCAGATGTTCGCCAGGCTGCGCGGCAGCGGCCGCACGTGTGCCTCGGTCGCGAAGGCGAGCCCGATCGGATGTCCCCGGGTCGGGTACGGGTCCTGGCCGACGATGAGCACCCGCACGGCATCGAACGGCTCGGCGAAGGCGCGGAAGACGTTCTCCGGGGCCGGTAGCCAGATACGGCCGGCCAGAGTCTCGGCGCGCAGGAGCTCCGCCATCCGGTCGATCTCCGGCCCCACCGGCGCCAGCGCCTGGGCCCAGCCAAGATCGATGGCCCGGCTCTCGGTCAGCGCCGCGAGGGTGACGGGCATGATGCTCGGCTCAGGCCCCGAAGGTGCTCACGAGCACCCCGCCGTCGGCCTCGCTGACCCGCCAGACACTGCCGGCTCCGACGACGCTGAGCGCGCCCTCGCCGACGACCAGCGCGGTGTTCTCGTCGACGGCCAGGCCGCCGTCGATCAGGCCGGCCTCGGTGGCCGCGACCAACCGGGACAGCGTGCCCCACTGGGCGGCGTGCACCTCCACGGTGACGTCGAGCAGCCCGATGCCGGGTTCAACGGTGATCTCGTCGAGCCCCTCGGCGGCGTGTTCGCCGCTGACCTCGACGCCGCCCATGCGCCAGCCGCCGATCAGGGCACGCTCGGCCGCGATCATCGCGCCGGCAGAGAATCCGAGATAGGGGATGCCGGCGGCCACCTGACGACGGATCTCACCGAATATCGGGGCCACGGCGACCAGGTAGGCGGGGGTGACTCCGCCGCCGACCAGGATTCCGTCGGCCTCGGACACAGCGGTCAGGGCGAAGACGTCGCCCGGGGCGACGACGGTGACCTTCGGCTCGAACTCGCCGGCCGCGGAAACGGCGGCGACCAGGTTCGCGGCGTGGTCGGCGGCGTCTTCGGAACGCACGACGAGGATCGCGATGCCAGGCTCCGCGCGGCCTGCCACGACTCCGCGCGCCGTGGCCTCGGCCAGGAAGGGTCCGAAGACGGCCGCGTCTGTCCGGGGGTTCCAACCGCCGCCGACCAGGTGCACGCTCACAGCAGGGCGCCCCGGGCCACGAGGGGCAGGCTGGCGGCGAGCAGGCTCGCGACAGGCAGGTCGTCATCGAGCTGTGCGCCGCCCGGCAGGCTCGCACCGGTGAGGCTCTCCGCTACGGGAGGCAGCGAGGACCAGGGGAACACGATCCAGCGGTCCGTTTCACACCAGGTGAAATCGGGCACCAGCACGGTGCGAGGCTTCGTGTACAGGGTGGCGGTGCGCACCTCGCAGGCGGTTTCCCGCAGCAGCGCGACGACCATCGCGAGGGTGTGCCCGGAGTCGGAGACGTCGTCGACGAGCAGCACCCGCAGGCCGGTCAGTGACGGCGCGTCGAGCATCGGTCCCGACAGGACCGGCACGGGGAGGCGCTCGTCGACGCCGGTGTAGAACTGCACGTTGATGCTGCCGCAGTTCTTGGTGCCCAGCGCATACGACATGGCGCCGGCGAGCAGCAGCCCGCCGCGGGCGATGGCGATCACGACATCCGGCTGGAAGCCGCTCGACAGCACCGCCTTCGACAGCTGGCGGGACGCGTCCGCGAACACGTCCCAGCCCAGCACTTCCCGCTCAATTCCGGTCACATCACGTGCAGCGTCGTCCGCGTCGAATCCCATTTCCCAATGGTAGGTCACGGCGCGGTCACGATGAGCTCAGGCCAGGTGCCGCTCCTCGTGGCCGTTATAGAGCGAGAGCGGCCGGATCAGGGCATTCGATGCGGTCTGCTCGATGATGTGCGCGGTCCACCCGGTCAGTCGCGCCGCGACGAAGATCGGCGTGAAAGTGAGGGTGTCGAATCCCATCAGGTTGTACGCCGGTCCCGACGGGTAGTCCAGGTTGGGCAGGATGCCGGTGCGCGTCGTCATCCCCGCCTCGAGGGATTCGTAGAGCTCCAGCAGGTCCGGCCGGTCATAATGCTCGACCAGGGTGACCAGCGCGGTGCGCATGGTCGGCACCCGCGAGTCCCCGTGCTTGTACACCCGGTGGCCGAAGCCCATCACCTTCCGCTTTGCGGCGAGGGTCTCATTCAGCCACGCCTCGGCGCGCTTCCCGGCGCCCAGGCCGAGCCCGATTTCGTCGAAAATGTGCATCACGGCCTCGTTCGCCCCGCCGTGCAGCGCGCCCTTGAGAGCCCCGATCGCTCCGGTGACCGCGGAGTGCAGGTCGGACAGGGTCGAGGTGATCACGCGGGCGGTGAACGTCGACGCGTTGAAGGAGTGCTCCGCATACATGATCATGGACACATCGAACGCGTTCACGACCACGAGTTCGGGCACCTCGCCGAACGTCATGAACAGGAAGTTGGCCGAGTAGCCGAGGTCGCTGCGCGGTTCGATCAGCTCGAGGCCGTGGCGGCGGCGCTGGTCGTAGGCCACGATCGCCGGCATCTGGGCCCAGAGCCGCAGGCCCTTGGCACGGTTGGCCGCCGGCGACGCGTCGGCCGCATCGGGGTCGTTCGCGCCGATCAGGCTGACCGCCGTGCGCACGACGTCCATCGGGTGCGCCGTCATCGGCAGCTCGTCGATGACGCGCTTCACCGCAGGAGTCAGGTGCCGGAGGGAGCGTTCCTGCTCTTCGAATTCGCCCAGCTCGACGTCGGTCGGCAACTCGCCGTGCCAGAGCAGGTAGGCCACCTCCTCGAAGCTCTTCTGTGCCGCGAGTTCCTGCACCGGGTAGCCCCGGTACAGCAGCGAGTTCGATTCGGGGTTGACCTTGGACACCTGCGTATGGTCGACCACGACGCCGGCGAGGCCCTTGTAAATGGTCGGTTCGTTCTGACTCATGTCGCTCCCTTGCGTTGAGACTGGATCTGCGTGCGGGGCCGGGCTGCTACGAGGCAACATCCGGGTTGAGGGTGAAGTTGAAGACGCCGGAATCGAAGTGGCTGTACGACTCGTAGTCGAGCAGCTCGTAGAGCCTCGCCCGGTGCTGCATCTCCGGCAGCAAGCCGGTCAGTGAGCCCTGCGCCTCGATGGTGTCGAGGCCGCGTTCGGCCGCCCCCATCGCGAGGCGCAGCAGGGACACCGGGAAGATGACGATGTTCATGCCGACATCCGCCAGCTGCTGGGTCGTGTAGAGCTCGCCCTTGCCGAACTCGGTCATGTTCGCCAGCACCGGCACGTCCACGGCGGCGCGGATGGCCGCGAACTCGGCCAGGGATGCCATCGCCTCCGGAAAGATCGCGTCGGCCCCGGCGTCGACGAGCTTCTTCGCCCGGTCGACCGCGGCAGCCAGGCCGTCGACGGCACGGATGTCCGTGCGCGCCATGATCAGGAAGTTCGGGTCGCGCCGGGCGTCGACGGCCGCCCGGATGCGCTTGGCCGCCGTGTCGTCGTCGACGACCTGCTTGCCGTCGAGGTGACCGCAGCGTTTCGGATTGACCTGGTCCTCGATGTGCATGCCGGCCAGGCCGGCATCCTCGAGCGTCTGGATCGTGCGTGCCACGTTCATCGGCTCGCCGAAGCCGGTGTCGGCGTCCACGATCGTGGGCAGGTCGCTCATCCGGGCGATCTGCTGGCTCCGGCCGGCCACCTCGGTGAGAGTGGTCAGGCCGATGTCGGGCAGACCCAGGTCGGCCGAGAGCACCGCGCCGGAGATGTACACCCCTTCGAAGCCCTTGGCCGCGATCAGTCGGGCCGAGAGCGGGTTGAACGCACCGGGGAAGCGCAGCAGCCGGCCGCTCGCCAGGTCCTTGCGGAACGCGGCCCGCTTGGCGGCCGGGCTGACTTTCGAGTACAACATCAGAAGATTCCGTTCGGGGTGGGAAGTGAGGCGAGCAACCCGTTACGGCCCACGATGGTGAGCTGGCCGAGCTCCCCGGCGCCAAGCCGCGGCAGGCGTTCGGCCGCGGCGAGGAAGCGCACGATCTCGCCCTCCTCGACCACGTCGGCCGCGAGGGTGCGGAACTTGTGCACGTATTCGGCCCGCCCGAATGGCTTCGCGCCGAGCGGATGGGCGTCGGCGACGGCGATCTCGTCAACGACCCGGCTGCCGTCGGTGAGCTCGATCTCGACTCGACCGCCGAAGGCCTTCTCGGCCGGGTCGAGCGAGTGGTACCGGCGGGTCCACTCGCTGTCTTCCGTGGTGGTCACCTTGTTCCAGAGGGCGATCGTGTCGGCCCGGCCGGCGCGTTCGGGCCGGTAGGAATCCACGTGGTGCCAGCTGCCGTCTTGCAGGGCGACCGTGAAGATGTACGGGATGGAGTGGTCGAGGGTCTCCCGGCTGGCCGTGGGGACGTACTTCTGCGGGTCGTTCGCGCCCGAGCCGATCACGTAGTGGGTGTGGTGGCTGGTGTGGATGACGACGGATACGACGTTGGCCGGATCGGACAGGGCCGGGTGCTCCCGGTGCAGCTTCCGGGCCAGGTCGATCCACGCCTGCGCCTGATACTCCGCCGAGTGTTCCTTCGTGTAGCTGTCCAGGATGGCGCGCTTGGCTTCACCATTCGACGGCAGCGACACCTCGTAGGCGGCATCCGGCCCGTCGAGCAGCCAGGCGATCACGCCGTCTTCACCCTCGTAGATCGGGGTGGGGCTGGTTTCGCCGCGCATCGCGCGGTCGACCGCCTCCACCGCCATCTTGCCGGCGAAGGCCGGGGCGTGTGCCTTCCAGCTGGAGATCTCGCCCTTCCTGGACTGCCGGGTGGCCGTCGTGGTGTGCAGCGCCTGCCCCACCGCCTGGAAGATGGTCTCGGGGTCGAGCCCGAGCAGGGTGCCGATGCCGGCGGCCGCCGACGGGCCGAGGTGGGCCACGTGGTCGATCTTGTGCGCGTGCAGGCTGATGCCCTTGACCAGGTCGATCTGGATCTCGTAGCCCGTGGCGATGCCGCGCACGAGGTCGCGACCGGTCAATCCGCGGGCGGTGGCGAGGTGCTGGGCGACCGCGACGACCGGCGGGATGTTGTCGCCGGGGTGTGAGTACTCGGCGGCGAGGAACGTGTCGTGGTAGTCGAGCTCACGCACAGCGACCCCGTTGGCCCAGGCCGCCCACTCAGGTGACACCCGGCGGGAGCGCTGCTCACCGAACACGGTCGCCCCGACGCCGTTGAACGAACGCGGGTGCGCCAGCGCCTGCGAGCGGGCCGACACCACCGGGCGCCGGGTCAGCGACGCCGCGGCGACGGCGGCGTTGTCGATCACCCGGTTGACGATCATCTCGGTCACCTCGTCGCTCACCCCGACCGGGTCGGAAGCGACCTCGGCGATCTTCCAGGCCAGCTGGTCGGTGCGGGCAAGGTTCTCGTCGCTGCGGTGAACACGAACGTGGTGGAGCTGCACGGTGGATCCCTTCGATTGGTTCGATTGGTTCGATTGGTTCGATTGGTTCGAATAGTGCGGTCAGCGCGGTGGAGGCGATGGGTCGGCCGGAACGGCCGACGATCCCCGGAGGGTCGCGAGAACGCTGGTGAGGCTCTGGTGGAGGTGCACGTGCGTGGCGTGGGCGGCCAGCGACGAATCGCCCGCCAGAACGGCGTCCACGATGAGCAGGTGCTCGGCGGCGGCGCTTCGGAGCCGGTCCGGGTTGTCCCGGGCCAGGCGACGGATGCGGGCGAGGTGCGTGCGCACCCCGGCGAGCGCACCCACGAGGAAGGGGTTCGCCACGGCCACGTCGAGGGCCAGGTCGAACTCGTCGATCAGCTCGTAGTAGCGCCGTAGTCCCGCCTTGCCGTGCCGGAGCAGCTCCGGGGCCGCAAGGAACTGCGTGCGGAGAGCCTCGAAGACCGCCGGGTCGCGGCGCTCGGCGGCGATCCGGGCGGCGTGTTCCTCCAACGCCCGTCGCACCTCGTAGAGTTCCCCGATTCTGTCCACGCTCATCTCGGTGACCATGAACCCACGGCCGGTGCGGCCGGCCACCAGACCGTCGGCGATCAGCCGGGCGATCGCCGCGCGCAGAGGGGTGCGCGACACCCCGATCCGGGCGGCTTGCTCCACCTCGAGCAGCCCCGTGCCGGGCGCCAGGAGGCCGTCGAGAATCTCGCCGCGCAGCTGCCGGTAGGCGCGTTCACTTGCGCGAACCGGAGCCGTGGTCCCCGTCGTTGGGGTTTCTGTATACACAAATCACATGTTATTCCCTTATCGCGGGTTATGTGCCAGACTTCACGAATTCTATGTATACATAGGAACTTCAACGGAGAGGTTCGAATGTCAGGGAAAGCTTCGGCGGGGTATCACGACCTGTGGCAGAGAAGCATCGATGACGGCACGCGTTCGGCGTTCTGGCTGCAGGCAGCCCGGGCAATCGACTGGACCGTTCCGCCGACGGTGGCGCTGGAGGAACGCTTCCCCGGCGCCTGGCGCTGGTTCCCGGACGGCGAACTCAACACCAGCTACAACGCGCTCGACCGCCACGTGCTCGCCGGCCGCGGCGAACAGACGGCCGTCATCTACGACTCGGCGATGTCCGGCACCCGGGTGCGCCTGAGCTACCGCGAACTTCTGGGACGCGTCGAGCGCTTCGCCGGGGTGCTCCGCGCCAGCGGCGTCGGCCAGGGCGACCGGGTGATCGTCTACCTGCCGATGATCCCGGAAGCCATCGTCGCCATGCTGGCGTGTGCCCGCATCGGCGCCATCCACTCCGTCGTCTTCGGCGGCTTCGCAGCCAGCGAGCTCGCCGTGCGGATCGACGATGCGCGACCGACCGTGATCGTGACCGCCTCCGGCGGCCTCGAACCGGGCCGGGCGGTCGAATACCTGCCTCTGGTCGAACGCGCCCTCGCTCGCAGCAAGGGCTCGGTGCACACCGTCATCGTGCGCGACCGGGAGATGGTCCCCGGCTGCGCCGCCGACTACGCCGGCACCAGCGACGTGGCCTGGCTGGACTGGGCCCACGAGGAGAACGAGGCCTCCCCGGCCGCGCCGATCAGCCTTCGCTCCGACGACCCGCTCTACATCCTGTACACCTCCGGAACGACCGGCAATCCGAAGGGGATCGTCCGCGACAACGGCGGCCACGCCGTGGCGCTGGCCTGGTCGATGGCCAACATCTACAACGTCAAGCCCGGCGACGTCTTCTGGGCGGCCTCTGACGTCGGCTGGGTGGTCGGCCACTCCTACATCGTCTATGCCCCGCTGCTGGTCGGCGCCACCACGGTCATCTATGAGGGCAAACCGGTCGGCACCCCGGATGCCGGGGCGTTCTGGCGCGTGGTGGAGGACTACCAGGTGTCAGTCCTGTTCACGGCGCCCACGGCCATCCGTGCCATCCGCCGCGTCGACCCTGACCTGGTCGAACTGGCGGGGCACGACATCCAGAGCCTGCACGGGCTGTTCCTGGCCGGCGAACGCCTCGACCCGGAGACATACCACTGGGCCAATGACGGGCTGCACTGCCCGGTGGTCGATCACTGGTGGCAGACCGAGACCGGCTGGGCGATCTGCGCGAACCCGCGGGGCATCGCCGACATCCCGACGAAACCGGGCTCGGCCACGTTCCCGGTCCCCGGCTACGACATCGCCATCCTCGATTCCCAGGCCAAGCCGGTCACGAAGGCCGGCAAGGACGGCAACATCGCCATCCGCCTCCCGCTGCCGCCCGGCGCCCTGCTCGGGATCTGGGGCAGCGAAGACCGCTTCGAAAGCTCCTACCTGTCGGCTTTCCCCGGCTTCTACGCCACCGGAGATTCCGGCCACTTCGACGAGGACGGCTACCTCTATGTGATGGGCCGCACCGACGACGTGATCAACGTTGCCGGGCACCGACTGTCCACCGGCTCGCTCGAGGAGGTGCTCACCCTGCACCCCGCGGTCGCCGAGTGCGCGGTGCTCGGCGTGCGCGACCCTCTCAAGGGGCAGCGCGCGGCCGGCTTCGTCACGCTCAAGTCCGGGGCCACGATCGACCACGACACTCTCGGCGCAGAGCTCATCGCGCTGGTGCGGGAGCATGTCGGGCCGGTGGCCGCGTTCCGAGACGTGACCATCCTGGACAGGCTGCCGAAGACCCGGTCGGGGAAGATTCTCCGCAAGACCATCCGGCAGATCGTCGATGGCGAGGCCTACACCGTACCGCCGACGATCGAGGATCCCACGGTTCTCGACGCCCTCAAGCAGGCCGTGCATGGAGTCGGCCCGAACGCCTGAAGCACCAGTCGACCCCCACAGATCACCCCAGCACCATCCCACACAGTCACATCCCTTCACCGGAGCAAAGGAGCCCGCATGGCGGAATCACTGAAAGACAAACTCCCGGACGGAGTAAAACCGTCCACCATCGACTACATCGCGTATGAGAAGACGCCGAAGTTCATCCAGCTGAAGAAGCAGCGCCGCGGGTTCGTGCTGCCGCTGGCCGCCTTCTTCTTCATCTGGTACTTCGCCTTCGTGCTCGTCGCGGCCTACCTGCCCGACGTGATGGCAATCCCGGTCTTCGGCAAGTTCAACCTCGGACTGGTGCTCGGCCTCGGCCAGTTCGTCACCACCTTCGCCATCACCATGTGGTACGTGTCGTACTCGAACCGCCGTCTCGACCCCCTCGGGGCCGAGCTGCGTGCCGAGCTTGAGGAGATGGACAAGAAATGATCGCAACCAGCATTCTGCAGTCCCTGCCGGGCCGCCTGGCCCAAGCCGTCGAACCCGCGGAAAACAACCCCGTGCTGAACATCTCGATCTTCCTCGCTTTCGTGGCGGTCACCCTGATCGTCGTCATTCGCGCCGGGCGCAACAACAAGACCGCGGCCGACTACTACACCGGCGGCCGGTCCTTCACCGGCCCGCAGAACGGGTTCGCCATCGCCGGCGACTACCTCTCCGCGGCGTCGTTCCTCGGCATCGTCGGGGCGATCGCGGTCAGCGGTTACGACGGCTTCCTGTACTCGATCGGCTTCCTCGTGGCCTGGCTCGTCGCCCTGCTGCTGGTGGCCGAGCTCATGCGCAACACCGGCAAGTACACCATGGCGGATGTGCTCTCCTTCCGCCTGCGTCAGGGTCCCGTGCGCGTGGCCGCGGCGACGACCACCCTTGCCGTCTGCTTCTTCTACCTCCTCGCCCAGATGGCCGGAGCCGGCGGCCTCGTGTCGCTGCTCCTCGGCATCAACGACAAGGTCGGGCAGTCCGTCGTGGTCACCGTGGTCGGCGGCCTGATGATCATGTACGTGCTCATCGGTGGCATGAAGGGCACCACCTGGGTGCAGATCATCAAGGCGTTCCTGCTCATCATCGGCGCATTCGCGATGACCGTCTGGGTGCTGGCCATCAACGGCTTCAACTTCTCGGCGCTTCTCGACTCGGCCATCGCCGCCTCGACGAGTGTGCCGGCCGACGCCATCCTGGTGCCCGGCCTGAAATACGGCGAGAACCCGCTCGACTTCGTCTCGCTCGCCATCGCCCTGGTGCTCGGCACCGCGGGCCTGCCGCACGTGTTGATGCGCTTCTACACGGTGCCCAGCGCCAAGGAAGCCCGTCGCTCGGTCGTCTGGGCGATCTGGCTGATCGGTGCGTTCTATCTGTTCACGCTGGTGCTCGGCTTCGGTGCCGCCGCGCTCGTCGGAGCAGATGTCATCCTCGCCGCTCCCGGCGGAGTGAACTCGGCCGCGCCGCTGCTCTCCCTCGCGCTCGGCGGACCGCTGCTGCTCGGCTTCATCTCGGCCATTGCGTTCGCCACGATCCTGGCCGTGGTGGCCGGGATCACGATCACCGCCGCGACCTCCTTCGCTCACGACATCTACATGAGCGTGATCAAGAAGGGCAAGGGTGACCCCGACGCCGAGGTCAAGGTCGCACGTCGTACCGTCGTCATCATCGGCATCCTCTCGATCGCCGGCGGCATCGGCGTGCAGGGGCAGAACATCGCCTTCCTGGTGGCCCTGGCCTTCGCCGTCGCGGCGAGCGCCAACCTGCCGACCATCCTGTACTCGCTCTTCTGGCGCGGCTTCACCACCCGCGGCGCCGTGTGGAGCATGTACGGCGGCCTTGCGGTCACCGTCGGTCTGATCATCTTCTCGCCGGTCTTCTCCGGCACGGAGACGTCGATGTTCGGTGCAGACGTCAACTTCGCCTGGTTCCCTCTGAGCAACCCCGGCATCATCTCCATCCCAATCGGGTTCTTCCTGGGCTGGCTCGGCTCGGTCACCAGCACTCGCAAGGAAGACCCGCTGCTGGCCGCGGAAATGTCCGTGCGGTCCATGACCGGCTTCGGCGCCGAGAAGGCCTCCGAGCACTGATCGAAACCGTACGACCCGCATGACCACTACTCCCCTCGGTTGCACCCCAGCCGGGGGGAGTAGTGTCATTCCGCGGGCCGGAGGGCCAGACCATCCGCCGACGCCGAGCCTTTGACGCATGACTGGAGAAGATTCTCAATGAAAGCTGCACGTTTCCACGGCCAGAAAAACGTCCGCATTGAAAGCATCGAAGATCCGGAGACCCGCAGCGGCACAGTGAAGATCGCAGTCGCCTGGTGCGGCATCTGCGGCACCGACCTTCATGAATACCTCGACGGCCCGATCTTCACCTCGGTGCCCGGCCACCCGCACCCGCATCCGCTTTCGCATGAATCCCTCCCGGTCACTATGGGCCACGAGTTCGACCTCACCAGCGAGGGCTTCGACACCCTGATCAACCACAACGACACCGCTGTGAAGATCCTGGTCCACCCCTAGGCAGAACGCTTGAGTGCGTCAGTCTTTGGGTGCCAGCGGCCCCCGCGCGACTCGCGTGGGGTCCGCCTGCGCAACCGGCTTGATCACGATCAGGTCCAGATTGACGTGGGCCGGGCGTTCGACGCTCGACACGATCGTCTCGGCAATATCTTCGGCGGTGAGCGGATTCGGCACCCCGGCGTAGGCCGCGGCAGCCTTCTCCGCATCACCGTTGAAGCGCACCAGCCCGAATTCCTCGGTCTGCACCATCCCGGGGGCAACCTCGATCACCCGGATCGACTCGCCATTCAATTCCAGGCGCAAGACTTCCATCAAGGCGTGCGCGGCGAACTTCGCCGCGTTATACCCTCCACCTCCGAGGTAGGCGACATGACCCGCAATGGACGTGACCGTGACGATGTCGGCGGCGCCGCCCTCCGCCCGGATCCCGGCGCGCAGCAAGGGCAGTACGGCGCTCGTGACCCGCTTGACCGCGAGCACGTTGATCTCGAACATCCAGGCCCAGTCCTCGATCTTCGATTCCTCGACGGTGTCCAGCCCCACTGCGCCGCCCGCGTTGTTGACCAGCGCGTGCACCGGCCCGGACGCCGCGAGATAGTCGCGCAGCGCGTCCACGTCGGCCTGCCGGGTGAGGTCGGCCGTGAAGACCTGCGCCCCGGTCTCCGCCTGCAGCGTCGCGAGGCGGTCGGCGCGGCGAGCCACCCCCACCACATCCCAGCCCCGCTGGCGGAACAGGCGCACGGTGGCGGCACCGATCCCCGAACTCGCACCGGTCACAACGACTCTTTTTGTACTCATGGTTCCATTCTGGTCGGAGAAGCAGCATGATGAGCCCACGCGCCGCCGGAATACCGCACGTGCAGAAACGACGCGTGCCGCTCTGGGACAATGCGCGCTGGATCGCGATCGCCCTGGTTGTGCTCGGGCACGCCATCCTGAAACTCATCGCCGAGTCGGATGTCGCCTACGAGTTCTATCTGTTCGTCTACGCCTTCCACGTTCCGCTGTTCGTCGCCGTCAGCGGGTACTTCGCCCGGTCGGGCCCGCTCGGCACCCGCCAGCTGCATCGTCTGGTCACCGACATCGTGCTCCCCTACGTGATCTTCGAGACGATCTGGACAGTCGTGCACTGGCTACTCGGCGGCGAATTCCGCCTGGACTACTCGTCCCCCTCCTGGACCCTGTGGTTCCTGATCGCCCTCCTGGCCTGGCGCCTCGCCCTGCCCTTCCTCGTGCTGCTGCGCCATCCGCTGCTGATCAGTTTGATCATCTCCGTCGGCGCCGGGTACTTCGCGTCGATCGACAGCACCTTCGCGCTGTCGCGCACGCTCGGGCTGCTGCCGTTCTTCGTCTTCGGCTGGCAGCTACGCCAGTGGAAGCTCACCGACCGCTGGCTGGGGCTGCACGCCACCGCGGTATGGCGCTGGCGGACCGGCGCGTTCACCCTGTTCACGGCACTGCTGGGCGTGATCGTGGCGAACATCGACGCCCTTCGTGAGGCGCAGGTGCGCCAGTTCCTGCTCTACGACGAGGCCTACCCGGCGTTCGGCTACGACCAGCTCTGGGCCGGCGTTATCCGTCTGGGTCTGCTGCTGCTCGCGTTCGCCCTCATCGTGGCATTCCTGGTGCTCATGCCCCGGCGACGGCTCTGGTTCACGCCCTACGGCGCGGCCACGATGTACATCTACCTGCTGCACAGTTTCGTGCTGTTCCTCCTGCGCGAGAGCGGGGTGCTCGGCGGACCCCAGCCGGGCTGGGTGCTGCCCGCGATGATCGGGTTCAGCGTGCTGATCTCCATCGCCCTCTCGCAGCGGATCGTGCGCAGGGTGTTCCACCCGCTGATCGAGCCGCGCGCCCGCTGGCTGTTCCGCAAGAAGGCGCGCACCGACACCGGCACTATCGTGCTTCCGCACCTCGACGCGCCTGCCGGCACGCTCGCCGCCGAGCCTCCCGCAGAGCCTCCCGCAGACGCACCGCCCGCAGACCCTGCCGTCGGCACACCGCGCGACACGCCGCGCTGACCGCTTCGTGACGCTGTGTTGCGGTGTCCGTTGCCAGCTCGACAACCCCCTGCCTAGAATCGCTGGCAGAGCGCTGGAAGGTCCACGCTCGTCGAGGATCACCCGGGAGATCACCTCATGAGCGACAACGCTGCAGACTGGAAGTTTGAAACCAAGCAGGTGCACTCCGGTGCCCAGCCCGACCCGACCACCAATGCCAGGGCCACCCCGATCTACCAGACCACGTCCTACGTGTTCGACAGCGCCCAGCACGCGCAGAACCTGTTCGCACTGGCCGAATTCGGCAACATCTACACCCGTATCATGAACCCGACCCAGGCCGTCGTCGAAGAGCGCGTCGCCGCCCTCGAAGGGGGCACCGCAGCCCTGCTCCTGGCCTCGGGCCAGGCCGCCTCCACGTTCGCGGTGCTGAACATCGCCCAGGCCGGCGACCACATCGTCTCGTCGAGTTCAATCTACGGCGGAACCTACAACCTGTTCAAGTACACGCTGGCCAAGCTGGGCATCGAGACGACCTTCGTCGAGAACCAGGACGACCCCGAGGAGTGGCGCCGGGCGCTGCGCCCCAACACCAAGCTCTTCTTCGCCGAGACCATCGGCAACCCCAAGATCAATGTGCTCGACATCCGTCTCGTGGCCGATGTGGCGCACGCCGGCGGGGTGCCGCTCATCGTCGACAGCACCATCGCCACCCCCTACCTGATCCGCCCGTTCGAGCACGGCGCGGACATCGTCGTCCACTCGGCGACCAAGTTCCTCGGTGGCCACGGTGCCGTCATCGGCGGCGTCATCGTCGACGGCGGCACGTTCGAATGGTCCAAGAACGTGGAGAAGTTCCCCGGCCTCACCGAGCCGGACCCGTCCTACCACGGCGTCAGTTACACGGGCGCGGTCGGCGACGGCATCGCCTACATCATCAAGGCGCGCGTGCAGCTGCTGCGCGACCTCGGATCCGCGATCGCCCCGGCGAGCGCCTGGCAGCTCATCCAGGGCATCGAGACTCTCAGCCTGCGCATCGAACGCCACGTGCAGAACGCCCAGGACATCGCGGAGTGGCTCGAGAACCACCCCGACATCGCCTCGGTCAACTACGCCGGCCTGCCGTCGAGCCCCTGGTACGCCGCCGCCAACACCTACGCGCCCCGCGGTGTCGGCGCCGTGCTGTCCTTCGAGTTGAAGGGCGGAGTGGATGCCGGTCGCGCCCTCGTCGACAACCTTTCCCTGTTCAGCCACCTGGCCAACATCGGCGACGTGCGGTCGCTCGTCATCCACCCGGCCTCGACCACGCACGCGCAGCTCACCCCGGAGCAGCAGCTCACGGCCGGTGTGACGCCGGGCCTGGTGCGCCTCTCCGTCGGCATCGAGAACATCGCCGATCTGAAGGCCGACCTCGAGACCGGCCTGGCGGCCGCCCGCGCGGTTGTGCAGGCATCCCGCGCCAACGCCTGACACGCCCCCAGCCGCTGCCAATCCGGATGGGTATCCCCCCAGGCGGGTGGGTAATTAATTCGACGGAGATTTTGCCCTCTACACCCGGTTTCGGCCCGTTTCAGGCCAAAATCGGCAAAATCTCCGTCGAATTCGTTCGGGTGGCGAGCTGATTCGGCTCCGCCGAGTGCGAACAGAGTGCGAACAGAGTGGAAACCCAGTGCAACCCGAGTGAAAATCGGGTGCGGCCCGAGTGCCGGCCGGGTACTCCGCGGCGGCGGCCGGGCGCGCGGTGCGCTCACCAGACGGTGCGGTGACAATAAGCCGGAAGGGCTGCTCACCCGGCAGAATAGGGAGCCTATGGACTGGCAATATTCGGCAGACACCGTCCCGTCGAGCTTCGTGACCGAAGCCCAGGCGCGGTCGCTGCTCGGCAAACCCCCGGCGACGGGTGCGTGGCGCGACGGCGACCCCGTGGGGAACCGTCGTTTCCTCGACGTCGGTGCGCTGCACTTTGAGGGGGGCAGCAGCCTCGGCGCCGTGCGGATCGCCTACGAGACGTGGGGCGAACTGTCCCCGAGCGGCGACAACGCCGTGCTCGTGCTGCACGCCCTCACCGGCGACAGCCACCTGGTCGGCCCGGCCGGCCACGGCCACCCGACCGCGGGCTGGTGGAGCAGGATCGTCGGCGCCGGCCTGGCCATCGACACCGACCGCTGGTTCGTGGTTGCCCCGAACATGATCGGTGGCTGCCAGGGCAGCACCGGTCCGGCCTCCCTCGCCCCGGACGGCTCCGAATGGGGCACCCGCTTTCCCTACCTCACCATTCGCGATCAGGTCGCCGCGCAGGTCGCCTTCTCAGACCATCTCGGCATCGACCGTTGGGCCGCCGTCGTCGGCGGCTCGATGGGCGGGATGCACGCGCTCGAGTGGGCCATCGAGCATCCGTCCCGGGTCGCCCGCCTGGCAATCCTCGCGGCACCGCCGGTGACGACCGCCGACCAGATCGCGCTGAATTCGGTGCAGATCGAAGCCATCCGCAGCGACCCGCTCTTCCGCTCCGGCGACTACTACGACGCCGCGGACGGCGACGGCCCGACCCGCGGCCTCGCCCTGGCCCGGCGGATGGCGCTGCTGAACTACCGCAGCTCCGAGGAGCTCAACCTGCGCTTCGAGCGCGGCTGGCAAAGCGAGATCAGTCCGCTCGGCGCGGGCGGCCGGTTCGCCGTCGAGTCCTACCTCGATTTCCACGGCAACAAGTTCACCCGGCGGTTCGACGCGAACAGCTACATCGTGCTGGTCGAGGCCATGAACTCACACGACATCGGCCGCGGCCGCGGCGGTGTCGCATCCGCCCTCTCCCGCATCGATGCGCTCAGCGTCGTCGTCGGCATCGACAGTGACCGCCTCTTCCCCCTCGAGGGCCAACAGGTCATCGCCGCCCACCTGCAGGGCAACATCGACGACACGGATGCCGTCACGCTCCACTCCGGCTTCGGCCACGACGGTTTTTTGATCGAGAACGAGGCCATCGGCGCGCAACTTCTGCGCGTTCTGAGCCGTCCCGCTCCCTCGCATCGAGCTTGACACGGTCCCGGATCAAGACGACGTCGACCGGCAGGCCACGGAACGCGACACCCTCGTGAACCGAGTCGTGCCCGTGAATGAGACGTACCCTGACTCGAGACGTACCCGATGAGAGGACACGCGCCATGAAACCCGGTTCCGTTATCATGTTGATCTTTGGCGCGATCCTCTCCCTGCTCGGCTTCTCGCTGGCCCTGGCCGGGGCGATGACCGCCGTGGTCAACGCGCAGGGCGAGGACGGCTACATCACCAGCCCCGCCCGCTCGTTCTCGGTACAGTCGTTCGTGCTCACCTCGCCCCGGATCGGCTCGATCGAGCTCCAGGACGTCCCGGCGGACATCGGCACTCTCCGACTCCGCGCGCTCTCCACCTCCACAGCGGACGTCTTCATCGGCGTCGCGTCTCAGGCCGACGTCGACCGCTACCTGGCCGGAGTGAATAGCACCGAGCTGCGTGACCTGAACATCAATCCCTTCCGTGCGGTGTACCGCGACATTCCGGGCAGCCGCGCTCCCGAAGCTCCCGGCGCCCAGGACTTCTGGGTGTCCTCCGCCGAGGGTCCCGGCACTCAGGAGATCGACTGGGATCTGACGAGCGGCAGCTGGGCGGTCGTCGTCATGAACGAGGATGCCAGTTCCGGCGTCTCAGTCGCCCTGCAGGCCGGCATTCGCCTCGGGTTCCTCGCCCCGCTGGCGGTGGGGCTGCTTCTGGTCGGCCTGTTCATCCTTCTCATCGGCCTGGTGCTGACCGTGTTCGGGGCAATCGGCCTGGGCCGCGGCACACTGCCCGCAACCGGGCCCGACACACCGCTCGGAGCAGCAACTTTCGTCGGAGCAGGCCCACCCGGGGCGACCGCGGTCCCTGCCCATCCCGGTGGGCGGACGTTTCCCGCCCGGTTGACCGGAACCCTCGACGAGGGGCTGTCCCGCTGGTTGTGGTTGGTGAAGTGGATCCTGATCTTCCCGCACGTGGTGGTGCTGCTGTTCCTCTGGTTCGGGTTTGTCGTCACCACCATCGTCGCCGGGTTCGCCATCCTGTTCACCGGTCGATACCCGACGGCCCTCTTCCAGTTCAACGTCGGGGTGCTGCGCTGGAGCTGGCGGGTGTCCTTCTACGCCTACTCGGCGCTCGGCACCGACCGGTACCCCCCCTTCAGCCTGGCGGCGTCGGCCGACTATCCCGCCGATCTGCAGGTCGATTACCCGGAGCGCCTCTCGCACGGGCTCGTTCTGGTCAAATGGTGGCTATTGGCGATTCCGCACCTGCTGATCGTGGCGGCCTTGACCGGAAGTGCGACGATCTGGCGGAACGACGAGGGCGACTCGGTCTTGAACACCGTCCCGTCCCTGATCGGGGTCCTGGTGCTGATCGCCGCGGTCATCCTCCTCTTCACCGGCCGGTACCGGCGCAGCCTGTTCGATCTGATCCTCGGCATCGACCGCTGGATCTTCCGGGTAGCCGTCTACACCGCCCTGTTCCGCGACGAGTACCCGCCGTTCCGCCTCGACCAGGGCGGCGCCGACACCCCGGAGGCCGCGGTCACACGAGCACCGATCGCACCCGCCGCACCTGCCGGCGGAGCGGTGTCGAGCACGCCCTGAGTCGCCGGTCACGCCCGTCGGTAACGCCGTCGGCCGCGCGGACGCCGACGGATGCCACGGAGCGCGCGGGGGAACGGACACCGGGCCGGTAGGGTTCTGTATAGAGGGCAAATGGGGTGAGAGCGCCGCTATGCAACGAATCTACAAGGAACGTGACCGTCTGCTCCGCAGAGCGGCTCGCCTGTGCGGATTGGCCGGCTCGGCCGCCGCGCTCCTCGCGATGCTTGTCCCGGGCGGCTTGACCGTGAGCACCCTGGCCCGGAGCCTGCCACTGCTGCTGCTGCTGGTGGCCGGCCAGTACCTGCTCGGCCGGTCCGGCCGGATGCGCTGGGTCGCTCTGATCCTGGTCTCCGGCATCGCCGTGATCCTGCTCGTGGGCTGGTCGGGCCAGCGTGCCACCGGCCTGAACCTCGTCGAGCAGGCCATCATCGGCGACATCGCCGCCGGAGCCCTGAGCTGCGTCGCCCTCGTGCTCGTGGTCAGCACCGCCCGCCTGCTGGTGCTGTCCCTGGCATTCGGTGCGACCGTTGCCAGCGTGCTCGCCGCCACCCGCGCCTCGTCCGACGCCACCGTGCCCCTCCTGCTCACCTTCAGCGTCTGGCTTGCCATCGCCCTGGTGGCCTGGTGGCTGGCCCAGAGCGTGCCGCGCGTCATGGCGCGCATCGCCTTCATCGGCCGCGCCCACCTCGCCGAGCGCCATGCCAGCGAGCTCGAAGCCCAACGCCGGCAGGATGCCCGGCTGCTGCACGACACCGTGCTGGCCACCCTCACCCTCCTCGCGCACTCCGGCGTCGGCGTCAGCCCGGCCGCACTGCGCCAACAGGCCGGCGACGACGCCCGGTTGCTGCGGCAGCTACGGCTCGGCGGCCTCCCCACCCCGCGCCGCTCCGGGGTCTACACGCTCGAGCCGGCCACCGAGTCAATGCTCGGAAGCACCCTCGAATCGGTCAAGCAGCGGTTCGGGCGGATGGGACTCGATGTGGACTGGCACGGCAGCGGACAGGTTCTTCTGCCCAGCGACGTGCTCGACTCCTTCCTCCTCGCCCTCGGCGAGTGCCTCGAGAACGTGCGACGTCACGCCGGCGTCGCCCGCGCCGACGTGACGATCACTGATGACGACACAACCGTGCGCGCCATGGTCACCGACGCAGGGGTCGGCTTCGACCTCAGCGGCGTTAGCGCCGAACGCCTCGGTTTCGCCGAATCGGTCGTGGCCCGCCTGCGCGACGTGGGCGGCAACGCCCGCCTCTTCTCCTCCCCCGGCTCCGGCACCACGGTCGTGCTCGAGGTGCCCAAGTGACCGTCCCCGGCATCGTCGACGCCCGCCGCCGTGACGCGCGCCGCGCTGCGGCGGCGGGCGGGTCCGACCAGCCGAGCAATCAGGACCGCCAGGAACGCCGGGCTTACCGGCGCAGTTTCCGACGCCCCGAACGCACCGAGCAGACCACGCGCGCCAACCAGAGCGGCCTGGGTGGCCGCCACCTCGGCATCGGCCTGACGTTCAGCGGCGGCTTCATCACCCTGTTCCTGTTCGGGCAGTTCGCCGTGCAGTGGTCCGAATATCCCGACCCGACGCCCAGCCTCATCGCGTGGGGTCTCCTGATGGCGACCACGGTCCTGGCACTGATCACGGTGCAGCGCCTTTCGGCTCGGATGCCGGACTGGCTGTTCGCCGCGGCCATCGCCGCCGGCGCCGCCGTGGTGGCGCTCGACCTGATCGGGTCGTGGGGCGAAACCGACTCCGGCGTCTACCCGACCGCCGCCGCCGCCGTCGGCACCCTGCTCATCTCCCTGGCCACCGTGCGCCGCGGGCACGACCTCGTCTCGGCCGCGATGGCGCTCGGCCTGCTTCTCTTCCTCGGGGCGCTCACCGAGGAGCGCGCCGATCCGCTCACCTTCGCCCCCGACCTCCTTGCGATCAGCCTCGCCATCCTGCCTCCGCTGCTCGGCGTCGCCACGGTGCGGGGATTCCGCCGGATGGCCCAGCGTGAGCTCGACCTGGTGCTGGTGCAGAGCACCATCTCCCAGCCGCAGTTCGCGGTGGGGATGTTCGCCTCCGAGGAACTCGCCCGTATCGACCTCGACGCGGAGACTCTGCTCGACGACGTCGCGAAGGGTCGCACGGCGCTGCCGCTGAGTTCCGAGAAGTCGACGACGGCGGCAGACCTCGCCACGCAACTGCGGCTGCACCTGATCCGGGGCCGCCGGGAGACCTGGCTGCACCACGCGATCACCGAGTCCGAGTTCCTGGGACCGTCCGTCGGCCTGCACGACCCGGCGGGGCTGGCCGGCATGCTCAACCCCGACCAGCGCGATGCCCTTCTGCGCACGATCTGGCTGCTGATCAGCGACACAACCCGCGACGAGGCATCCGTTTCGCTCTCTCTCGGTCCGATCCGACCCACGCACGGCGTCTCCGCTCGCCAGAAGTTACGATTTCCGATCGAATTGACCACGACGGGTGTGCCACGACGTCGAGTGGACCCCGAGACGTGGCAAGCTATCCGAATAGTCGGCCCTCACGTCGATTCCAGCCGGGACGGAAGTCTGCATCTGGAAATCGAATGCAGTATCGACAATCCCGCGGATGCTTAGGGTCCGTGGAACTACGCTGTTGAGCTTCTCATTCGGGGCCAGAAGCACAAGGAGACAGAAGTGACGAACACGACCACGTTGAGCACTGAGGCGCCGAGCAAGGACAACCCCATCCGGTTGGCCCTCGTCGACGACCACCGCATGCTGTTGGGGGCCCTCACCGAGTGGATCCGGGGGGCCGCGGACGACATCAACATGGTCGCCGCCGTCACCACCTGGCCCGAGCTGCTCACCCACCCCGAATTTCCCGTCGACGTCGTGCTCCTCGACCTCGACCTCAAAGACAACATCCCGGTCTCACTGAAGATCTCGACGCTCAAGACGGCCGGCGTGAAGACGGTGTTGATGAGCACCTACTCCGAGGCCGGGCTCGTGCGCGAGGCGCTGGCTGCCGGTGCGCTCGGCTACCTGGTGAAGAGCGAAGAGGCAACGATGATCGTCGAAGCGATCCGCTCCGCCTATGACGGCGACTCCTTCATCTCGGCCGAACTGGACGAGGCCCTCAACAACGGCGCGAACGGCGGTTCTCCCCGCCTCAGCGCGCAGGAGCGTCGGGTGATGGCCCTCTACGGCGCGGGCGAGCCGGTCAAGGCCGTCGCGCACCAGCTCGGCATCTCCGAGGAGACCGCCAAGAGTTACCTCAAGCGCATCCGGGAGAAGTACCGCCTCGCGGGCTTCGACGTGGGAACCAAGGTCGCCCTGCGCAAGCGCGCCATCCACGACGGCATCCTGCTCCAGGGCGACTGACTTCAGCGCTGCCGAACAGCCCGGCTGCCGAACGGCCCGGCTGCCTCGCGCCGACCACGCCGGCCACGCGGATCGCCTGGGTTCCATCCGGGAGCTCCACACCGTTCCCGCGCCGGGTGCGGTCCAGGAGGAACGTCCCCACGGTGAGCAACAGGCCGAAGAAGCTTTGGCCCTGGCCGATCCAGACCGGGGCGACGTAGCCGAAGTCGCCCGCGATGCCGAGGCCGTGAGCAGGTCTGCCTCCAGAGTACGGGGCCGGTGGCCCGAACGAATTCGACGGAGATATTGCTCTAAACAGCGCGTTTGGGCTCAAAAACGAGGGTTTGACCCAGAATCTCCGTCGAATTAATTAGACGCCCGGTACGGCGTTCCGCCGGGGTCAAACAGCGCCCCGCGGTATGGTCGGCTCTTACTCCCGGAGAGCGATGCAACCAGATGGGATTCACCTGGCTACGCGGCCGGTGTGGCGGCCGTCGATGCTGCGGCCTCGGCCAGCGCCGCCTCGAGGCGCTCGACCTTCCCGGTCAGCTCCCCGGTGCGGCGGCCCCGGATGTCGGCCTTGAGCACCAGGGACACCCGCGGCCCCCAGGCTCCGACGGCTTCAGTGGCGGCCTTGACCACCGCGAAGACCTCGTCCCAGTCGCCCTCGATGGTGGTGAACATCGAATCGGTGTGGTTGGGCAGCCCGGATGCGCGCACGATGCGCACGGCCGCGGCGACCGCGTCGTGCACCGACCCTTCGTCATCGTGGGAGCCGGACGGGGCGACGGAAAATGCAACCAGCATGGGGTTACTCCTTCTAATAGGGGGTGGGTGGGAACAGGATCTGCCACACGGCCCAGCCGAGCAGCACGACCTCCAGCACGTTGCGCACGGTCAGCACCAGCACCAGAGCCGGGTCTGCCACGAGCAAGAGGTCGTAGAAGTGCGGGTAGACGAGTTGGGTCAGGGCCGCGATGACAAGCCCGAGCACGGCCGGGAGCCGCCAGGCACGCCCCCGCACCAGCAGCCCGAAAATGATGGGCGCGGCCAGCCAGGTCGTGAACTGCGGCGAGCCGACCTTGTTGACGACGATCAGGGTCAGCACCAGGGCCAGCGCCAGCGGCGGGAACAGGCCGGCCGGTTCGGCGCCTGCACGCATCCGCTGGCAGGCCAGGAGCACCACGGCCAGCCCGCAGAGGGCGAGCAGGGGGGTCATCGCCACGATGGCGACGTTCGTGCCGGTGCCGATGATCTGGAAGGTGAGGATCTGCCGGTCGTAGTAGAGGTAACTGCCCGGCAGACCCAGCGCGGCCGGCCACATCCAGAGGCCGGCGACCGGGGACTCGATCTGGATGCCGCGGTTCGTCTGCTCGCCGACGAAGCTGAGCACGTTCGGCCCGCTGCCGAGCCCGAGCGCCACCAGCACGATGCCCAGGCTCGTGCCGGCCGCGGCGACGAGCACCCGCCAGCGGTCCTTCGAGACGACGAATAGCGCGATCACCAGGGCCACCGGCCAGATCTTCACCCAGGTGACCAGAGTCAGCAGCACGGTGCCCCAGACCGGCCGGGCGCCGACGAACAGCAGCGCGGCGATCGCCAGCGGCACGGTGACCGCATCGATCCGGGCGAGGGCGACGGGCCCGAGCAGCAGCAGGAAACCCAGCCACCAGGCCGCCGCGGCCAGGGCACGCCGGTTGCGGCCCCGCCCGAGCAGCAGCGCGAAGGTCCCGGCGTTCAGCAGGGTCACGAGCCCGAGCCAGCCGGCGGCGTAGAGGTCGGGGCCGAACGCGAGCGGCGCCAGGATGGGCAGGAGGGCCAGCAGCGGGTAGACGAAGCCGGTGGTGATGCCCACGACGTCGGCACCGGATGCCACGTCGGTCGCCCAGCCGAGGTAGACGACCTCCACATCGCCCAGCGGCCAGCCGGGGGACGCGAAACAGAGCCACCAGAGCACGCCGTGCACCAGTGCGAAGCCGGCCCAGAGCAGCGTTCGCGATGTCGGCACGCCGGCTCCGGCGGCCAGGTGTTCTGCGACGGATTGGGGCACGCTCCACCTTCGCACACCCCCACGGCTCCGCCGCCGCACCGGGACAGTCAGCGCGGGGCCCAGCGCGGCGGTCAACGCGAGCCGAGCAGGTCCGCGATCGTGGCCGGCACCGCGCCGGCGATGTCGAGCGCGGTGATCGGACCTCCGTTGGACGCCCGGGCCGCTGCCCGGGCGTGCACCAGGGCGGCCGTCGCCGCGAGATGGGCCGGCGCGGCGGCATCCGTCTGGATCGCCCGTGAATGCGTAGCCAGGAGGGCGCCGAGGATGCCGCCGAGCACGTCCCCGGATCCGGCCGTCGCCAGCCAGGAGGGCGCCTTCGACACCGTCAGCCGGGTGCCGTCGGGCGCCGCGATCCAGGTGACGCTTCCCTTGAGCAGCACCGTGACGCCCAGGCCGGACGCGGCGCGCACGGCCCACTCTCCCGGCGCAGCGGCCACCTCGGAGCCGGCCACCGACTCGCCCTGCGGGGAGAGCAGGCGGGTAAGCAGCCGGGCGAGTTCGCGGTAGTGCGGGGTGATCACGACGGGCCCGGTCGCCCGGCCGACCAGGTCGAGGGCCCCAGCATCGCACACCGTGGGCAGCCCCTCGGCCAGGGCGCCGAGCAGCGCGGCCTCGGTCACCCGGTCGCGCGCGGCGGCGTCCTGGCCCGAGCCGAGCAGCCAGGCCTGCACCTGCCCGGGGGCGGTGACGGCCTCCGGGCGTCGCTGCAGCACCAGGTCGGACGCCCGTCTCGGGCCGAGGTAGCGCACCATCCCGACCCCGGTGCGGAGGGCCGCCTCGACTCCGAGCACCGCGGCCCCGGGGTACTCGTCGGAGCCCGTGCGCACGCCCAGCACGCCGCGGCGGTACTTGTCGTCGTCCGCCCGGGGAACCGCGATCCGCTCGCGCGCCCGTGCGTCGTCCCATTCCAGCCATCCCCGTGGTTCGCTCATGCACTCACGATAGGTTGTTTTGAGTGCGTCGGGCCGGCCGCTTCGCCCGCCCACTCGACCCTTGGGGGAAATCCGTGGCTGTTGCCGCCCTGTTCGAACCGTTCACCGTGCGCGACGTCACACTGCGCAACCGCATCTGGGCGGCGCCGATGTGCCAATACGCGGTGCGGGAGAAAGACGGCGTCCCGCGGGACTGGCACCTCGTTCACCTGGGCGCGCTGGCCGCGGGCGGCGCCGGCCTGATCCTGGTCGAGGCAACCGCGATCAGCCCGGAGGGCCGCATCTCCCACGCCGACACCGGCCTCTGGAACGCGGAACAGACCGCCGCCTGGGCACCGATCGTGGCCTTCCTTCATGCGCAGGGCGCGAAGGCCGGCATCCAGCTTTCCCACGCGGGGCGCAAGGCTTCCGTCTGGCCGGCCTGGGGCGGAGACCGGCACGGCACTATGGCGACGGATGACGGCGGCTGGCCGACCGTGTCGGCCTCGGCCGTGCCGTTCCCCGGCTACGCACCGCCCGTGGCCCTGGATGCCGCGGGCATCCAGGGAATCGTTGACGGGTTCGCGTCCGCCGCGCTCCGGGCGGTGGAGGCCGGGTTCGACGTCGTGGAGCTGCACGCGGCGCACGGCTACCTGCTGCACCAGTTCCTGTCCCCGCTGAGCAACCGGCGCACCGACGGGTTCGGCGGCGGGCTGCCGAACCGGGCCCGCCTGCTGCTTCAGGTCGTGGCCGCCGTGCGCGCGGCCATCGGCGAGGAGCGCGCCCTGTTCGTGCGGTTCTCCGCCACCGATTACACCCCGGGCGGCTGGACCGAAGACGAGACGGCCGAGGTCGCCGGCTGGGCCGCGGCCGCCGGCGCCGACTTCTTCGACATCTCCTCCGGCGGCAACGTGACCGGGGTGCGCATCCCGCTGGGTCCCGGCTACCAGGTGCCGCTCGCCGAGCACGTGAAAACGGCGGCGGACGTGCGGGTCAGCGCCGTGGGGCTGATCACCACCGCGCACCAGGCCGAGCAGATCGTGGCATCCGGCCGGGCCGACGCGGTCCTTCTGGGCCGCGAACTCCTGCGCGACCCGCACTTCCCGCTGCGGGCCGCCCACGAGCTCGGCGCCGGCGTGGACTACTGGCCGCCGCAGTACCTGCGCGCCCGGTGGCCGGCCGCCTGAGAACGGCTACAGGCGGCGGGTCGCGTCCTGCACTTCGCCGACCAGCTCTTCGATGATGTCCTCGAGGAACAGCACCCCCACGGTCTCACCGGTCGCGGTGAACGAGCGCGCCAGGTGCGCGCCGGAACGCCGCATGGTGGCCAGGGCATCTTCGAGGTCGGTGTCCTCGAAGATCGACGCCAGCAAACGGATGCGCTTGCCCGGGATCGGCTCCGCGTAGCTGCCCTGCCCGACCGAGGTGGCCGTGTCGCCGTCGAGGTCGATGACGTCCTTCAGGTGAACGTACCCGGTTGGTTCACCGGACTCGTTCACCAGAACATAGCGGGAGAAACCGTGTCTGGTGACGGCCTTCTCCACGTCTGCGGGGGTGGCCGCCTCGGGCAGGCTGATCAGGCCGTCGAGGTTCACCGCGACGTCCCGCACCTTGCGGGTGGTGAACTCGAACGTGGCGCTGAGTGCCCCGGTGCCGTCCCGCAGCACGCCCTCCCGGGTCGACTGGGAGACGATGGTCGCCACCTCGTCCAACGTGTAGGTGCTGGTGGCCTCCTCCTTGGGCTGGACCCCGAACATTCGCACCACCAGGTTGGCGGTGGCGTTGAGCGTCACGATCACGGGCTTGACCAGGCGGCCGAAGAAGACGAGCGGCGGGGCGAGCACGAGCACGGCCCGGTCGGGGATGGAGAACGACAGGTTCTTCGGCACCATCTCACCGAACACGACGTGCAGGTAGGAGACCAGCAGCAGCGTGATCACGAAGGCGATCACGCCGATGGCCTCCTCCGGTAGCGGGGTCAGGCCCAGCGGGATCTCGAGCAGGTGGTGGATCGCCGGCTCCGAGACGTTCAGGATGAGCAGCGAGCAGACCGTGATGCCCAGCTGGGTGGTCGCCAACATGAGGGTGGCGTGTTCCATCGCCCACAGCGCTGTGATTGCGCGCTTCTCGCCGGCCTCGGCGAGAGGTTCAATCTGGGACCGGCGCGCGGAGATGACCGCGAATTCCGCGGCGACGAAAAAGGCGTTGGCCGCGAGCAGCACGACCAGCCAGACCAGCCCCGCCCAGTCACTCATGGTCACTCACCGTGCGCTCCGTGCCGTTCTTCTTGCGGTCACCCTTTTTGTCCAACTTTTTTTCGGATTTCTTGTCGGTCCTGGTACCGCGGTCGCCCTGGGCAGGCTCGCCGCCCTCCTCGGGCTCGACGGGCTCGCCGCAGGGTGTGAAGCGGAGCCGGTCGATCCGTCGGCCGTCGAGGCGTTCCACGGACAGCACGCCGCCGGCCAGCTGCACGACGTCGCCGACCACGGGCAGGCGACCTAATTCGCTCATCACGAACCCACCCACGGTTTCGTAGGGGCCGTCCTCCGAGATCACGATGCCCGTGCGGTCGAGCAGCTCGTCCGGGCGGAGCATGCCAGGGAATGTCAGAGAGTCGGTAGACAACACCACACCGGCGCGGGTGCGGTCGTGCTCGTCGGCAACCTCTCCGACGAGTTCCTCGACCAGGTCCTCGAGCGTGGCCACTCCGGCCGTGCCGCCGTATTCGTCGACGACGATGGCCATCTGGTAACCGCGGCCGCGCAGCTCGACCAGCAGTCCGTCGAGTTTCATGGTCTCGGGCACCCGGATGGCCTCGGACTGCAGGGCCGATACCGGGACATCCGCCCGGCGACGTCGGGGAACGGCCACGGCCTGCTTCACGTGCACGATCCCGACGATGTCGTCGACGCCCTCGTCGACGACGGGGAAGCGCGAATACCCGGTTTGGCGGGTGAGGTCGATGACGGCCTGGGCGGAGGCGGTGCGCTCGATGCTGGCCACCCGCGGGCGGGGCGTCATCACGTCCGAGGCGGTATGCCCGGAGAAGAGCAGCGTGCGGTGCAGGAGTGTGGCGGTGTCTTTCTCCAGCAGCCCGGCACTGGCCGAGCGCCGCACGAGGGAGGACAGCTCCTCCGCGGTGCGCGCCCCGGACAGCTCTTCCTTCGGCTCGATCCCGATCGACCGCAGCACACCGTTGGCGCTGCCGTTGAGCACGACGACGGCTGGTTTGAACACGGTCGTGAACAGTGTCTGGAACGGGATGACCAGCTTCGCGGTCTGCACGGGCAGGGCGAGGGCGAAATTCTTCGGCACCAGCTCGCCGATGATCATCGAGGCGAGTGTGGCGACGATGACCGCGGTCGTGACCGCGACGACCGGCACCACCGCCGTGGACAGTCCCAGGCCGATCAGCGACGGCGACAGCAGCATGGTCAGAGCCGGCTCCATGGTGTAACCGGTGAGCAGGGTGGTGAGGGTGATGCCCAGTTGGGCGCTGGAGAGGTGCGTCGAGGTGATCCTGAGTGCGGCGATGGTCAGGCCGAGTCGGGTCTCTCCTCGATCGCGGCGGGCCTCGAGCTCCGACCGGTCCAGGTTGACCAGGGCGAACTCGCTGGCGACGAACAGGCCGGTGCCGATGGTGAGGAGGAGCCCCGCGGCGAGCATGATCCACTCATACATGGCGGACCTCGACGACGGCGGCGCCGAAGTTCATGACCGAGACGCCGTTCGGGTGACGGGAAGAATTTCCGGGCGAGAAACCGGGCGCATGCGCAGGAGGGGGGTCGTCCATTATTCCGCTCAGTCTACCGCCCGGCACCGAGGCCACGAGTCGTTCCCGGGTGTCAGGCCCCCCACCTCTACCAGGAGACGGGCAGGGCCTTGCCCTCCTCGTAGCCGGCCGCCGACTGGATCCCGACCAGCGAACGGGTGTGGAACTCCGCGACCGAGGTCGCGCCCGCATAAGTGAACGAGCTGCGCACGCCGGAGGTGATCATGTCGAGCAGGTCCTCGACGGACGGCCGCAGCGGGTCCAGGTAGATCTTCGAGCTGGAGATCCCCTCGGCAAAGAGCGTCTTGCGGGCCAGCCCGTAGGCGTCGAGGCGGTCGAACCGCTGGCGCACAGCCCTGGTGGAGGCCATCCCCCAGCTCTCCTTGTAAATGCCGCCGGCGGCGTCCCGGTCGAGCAGGCCGGGTGCCTCGATCGTGCCGGCGAACCAGGATCCGATCATGACGGATGCCGCGCCGGCGGCGAGCGCGAGCGCCACGTCGCGCGGGTAGCGCACCCCGCCGTCGGCCCATACGTGCGCTCCGAGTTCCCGGGCGGCGGCCGCGGTCTCGAGCACGGCCGAGAACTGGGGGCGGCCGACCGCCGTCATCATGCGCGTGGTGCACATGGCGCCGGGGCCGACGCCGACCTTTACGATGGTGGCGCCGGCGCCGACGAGGTCACCCACGGCATCCGCGGTCACGACGTTGCCGGCCACGATGGGGATGCCGAGGCCCAGGTCGGCGACGATCTCGATCGCCCGCGTCATGCCGCCCTGGTGGCCGTGCGCGGTGTCGATCACGAGAACGTCGACCCCCGCGGCGACGAGCGCCCGGGCCTTGGCCGCGATGTCGCCGTTGATGCCGACCGCCGCGGCCACGCGCAGTCGGCCCTGCGCGTCCAGCGCGGGCTGATACAGGGTGGAGCGAAGCGCGCTCTTGCGGCTGAGGGTGCCGATCACCCGGCCGTGGTGCTGCACGGTGGCGAAGTCGAGCTCGGCCGCGGTCATCACGTCGAAAGCGCGGCGCGGGCCTTCGATATCGTCGGCGTCGAGGGAGGTCATCGTTCCGTGCAGGAGGTCTCCGAGGAGCGCGTCGGGCAGCGCCGTCGCCAGCCGGGACGCGTCGATGGCACCCAGGTAGTCGCCGTTCTGGTCGTTGATGACCAATCCCTGGCCGGCCACAGCCGGCACCTGCCGCAGGGCGAGCGCCACGGTGTCCCCCGGGGCGAAGTTGAAGGGGGTGTCGAAGCGGGTGGATTGGGCCTTGACCCAGCGGATCGCGGCGTCGAGTTCCTGCAGGTGCATGTCCTGCGGCAGCACGCCGAGCCCGCCGCGGCGAGCGAGCGCGGCCGCCAGGCGCGGCCCGGTGACCGAGTTCATGTTCGCCGAGACGATGGGGATGGTGGCGCCGCTGCCGTCGCCCGGGGCGAGGGAGACATCGAGGCGGCTGCTCACATCCGATTGACTCGGCACAAGGAAGACGTCGGAATACGTGAGGTCGTGGCTGGGTACCGCTCCATAGAACTGCATGGAAATAACGCTAGCGCCCCGCGGGGATGCCCGCAGCCAGGCCCGAGGGGATTAGGCTGGACGGGCAGACCGCACCGGGCGTGCACGACCGCTCGGGACATTCAAAATCAACGTAGAGAGTGGGAACCGGCTGTGTCAAGCCAGTTGACCGGTAGTGGATCCGACGAGACGACGTCGGGTGAATTCGGAGCGAACGAGTGGCTCGTCGACGAACTGTACGAACGGTACCTCGTCGACAAGAAGCTGGTGGACGAGTCCTGGTGGCCCGTCCTCGAGAGCTACCACCGGACCGCGAACGGCCGCAGCGACGGTTCAGAGGCTCCCGCGAGCAGCGCACCCGCAGGCGACGCGCCCGCCGTGATCGCTCCCGACGTGACCACGCCCGCGGCACGCACCCCCGCAACCCCGGCCGCCTCAGCGGCGGAGCCGGCCCCGATCACGGCGCCCATCCCCGTCGTCGGCGGGCAGCGCACCGCGCGCACGACGTCCAGCGCGCCCAAGCGGGTCCCCGTGCCGGCCGACATCCCGATCACGAACTCGCAGCCGACCGCCACCGAGGCCACCGAGGTCGACGTCGTCACCCCGCTCCGCGGCATGTCCAAGAGCCTCGCGGCGAACATGGCGGCCAGCCTGACCGTGCCCACGGCCACCAGCGTGCGCACCATCCCGGCGAAGCTCCTCATCGACAACCGCATCGTGATGAACAACCACATGAAGCGCTCGCGCGGCGGCAAGGTGTCGTTCACGCACCTGATCGGTTGGGCGCTGATCCAGGCGCTGAAGATGTTCCCCAGCCAGAACGTCTACTACAACGAGATCGAGGGCAAGCCCTCGGTCATCGCTCCCGCGCACGTCGGCCTCGGCATCGCGATCGACCTGCCCAAGCCCGACGGCACCCGCTCCCTGATGGTCCCGGCCATCAAGCGCGCGGACACGATGACCTTCGGCGAGTACCTCTCCTCCTACGAAGACCTCGTCACCCGGGCCCGCAAAGGCAAGCTGACGGCGGATGACTTCTCCGGCGCCACGGTCTCCCTCACCAACCCCGGTGGCATCGGCACGGTGCACTCCGTGCCGCGCCTGATGAAGGGCCAGGGCTGCATCATCGGCGCCGGCGCCCTCGACTACCCGGCCGAGTTCCAGGGTTCCAGCGGCAAGACCCTGACCGGCCTCGCCATCTCCAAGACCATCACGCTGACCAGCACCTACGACCACCGGGTCATCCAGGGTGCCGGCTCGGGCGAATTCCTCAAGATCGTGCACGAGCTCCTGATCGGGCAGCACAACTTCTACGAGGACATCTTCTCGGCCCTGCGCATCCCGTACGACCCGATCCACTGGGCGCCCGACATCAGCGTCGACCTGGCCAGCGCCGTCGACAAGACCGCCCGCGTGCAGGAGCTCATCAACGCGTTCCGCGTGCGCGGCCACCTGATGGCCGACATCGACCCGCTTGAATACACGCAGCGCTCCCACCCCGACCTGGAAATCTCGAACCACGGGCTGACCTTCTGGGACCTGGACCGCGAGTTCGTCACCGGCGGGTTCGGCAGCAAACGCCTGATGCTCCTGCGCGACATCCTCGGCGTGCTGCGCGACTCCTACTGCCGCACGACCGGCATCGAGTACATGCACATCCAGGACCCTGCCCAGCGCAAGTGGATGCAGGAAAAGATGGAGAAGAGCTACGTCAAGCCCACGCATGACGAGCAGATGCGCATCCTCGGCAAGCTCAACGAGGCGGAGGCCTTCGAGACCTTCCTACAGACCAAGTACGTCGGCCAGAAGCGGTTCAGCCTCGAGGGCGGCGAGTCCACCATCGCGCTGCTCGACTCGATCCTGCAGGGTGCCGCGGATGCCGGCCTCGACGAGGTCTGCATCGGCATGGCCCACCGCGGGCGCCTGAACGTGCTCACCAACATCGCAGGCAAGACCTACGGTCAGATCTTCCGCGAGTTCGAGGGCACGCAGGATCCCCGCACCGTGCAGGGCTCCGGCGACGTCAAGTACCACCTGGGCACCGAGGGCACCTTCCGTGCCACCAACGGCACGGAGATGCCGGTCTACCTGGCCGCGAACCCGTCCCACCTCGAGGCCGTCGACGGCGTCCTCGAGGGCATCGTGCGCGCCAAGCAGGACCGCAAGCCGATCGGCACCTTCTCCACCCTCCCCGTCCTCGTGCACGGCGACGCGGCCATGGCCGGCCAGGGCATCGTCCTGGAGACGCTCCAGATGTCCCAACTGCGCGGGTTCCGCACCGGCGGCACCATCCATCTGGTCGTCAACAACCAGGTCGGCTTCACCACACTGCCCGGTGACGGACGCACCTCGGTGTACTCGACGGATGTCGCCAAGACCATCCAGGCGCCCATCTTCCACGTCAACGGGGACGACCCCGAGGCCGTGGTGCGGGTCGCGGAGCTCGCCTTCGCCTACCGTCAGGAATTCAAGCGGGACGTCGTCATCGACCTCGTCTGCTACCGCCGCCGCGGGCACAACGAGGGCGACGACCCCTCGATGACCCAGCCGTTGATGTACAACCTGATCGAGGCCAAGCGCTCCGTCCGGAAGCTTTTCACCGAGGCTCTCGTCGGTCGCGGCGACATCACGCAGGAGGAATACGAGGCCTCGCACGCGGATTTCCAGGACCGCCTCGAGCGCGCGTTCATGGAGACGCACGCGGCGCAGTCCTCGTCGATCCCGATCGTCAGCGCGGCCGGTGCCGCGCCGCAGGGCATCGGTGCCGAGAAGCACGGTACCGACAAGCACGACGACGCGGTCGGGGAACCGGCCACGACCGGGGTGCCCGAAGCGGTCGTGCACCTGATCGGCGATGCCTTCCTGAACAAGCCCGCCGGCTTCACCGTGCACAATAAGCTGCAGCAGCTGATGCAGAAGCGCAACGACATGAGTCGCAACGGCAAAATCGACTGGAGCTTCGGCGAACTCCTCGCCCTCGGCTCCCTGCTGCTCGAGCGCACACCGGTGCGCTTCGCCGGCCAGGATGCCCGCCGCGGCACGTTCGTGCAGCGTCACGCGGTGCTGCACGACCGCATCAACGGCCAGGAATGGCTGCCCTTGGCGAACCTCAGCGAAGACCAGGCCCGGTTCTGGATCTACGACTCGCTGCTCAGCGAATACGCGGCCATGGGCTTCGAGTACGGCTACTCGGTGGAACGCGCCGACGCCCTGGTGCTCTGGGAGGCGCAGTTCGGCGACTTCGCCAACGGTGCCCAGACGGTCATCGACGAGTTCGTCTCCTCCGCCGAGCAGAAGTGGGGCCAGCGGTCATCCGTTGTGCTGCTGCTGCCGCACGGCTACGAGGGCCAGGGGCCGGACCACTCGTCCGCCCGGATCGAGCGCTACCTGCAGCTGTGCGCGGAAGACAACATGACCGTCGCTCGCCCGTCGACGCCCGCGTCGTACTTCCACCTGCTGCGCCGTCAGGCCTACATGCGCCCGCGGCGCCCGCTGATCGTCTTCACTCCGAAGTCGATGCTGCGCCTGCGCGGCGCGACCAGCGAGGTGGCCGACTTCACCACCGGCCGGTTCGAACCGGTCATCGACGACGCCCGGATCACCGACAAGCCGCGCGTCAAGCGGGTGCTGTTCCTGGCCGGCAAGCTCTACTACGACCTGCTCGCCGAACTCGACAAGAACCCGAACCCGGAGATCGCGCTGGTTCGCCTGGAGCAGTTCTACCCGCTGCCCGCCGTCGAACTCAAGCAGGTCGCAGACCAGTACCCCGACGCTGAACTCGCCTGGGTGCAGGACGAGCCGGAGAACCAGGGTGCCTGGCCGTTCTTCTACCTCGAGACGAACAAGCTGGGCCCGCGCCCGGTGACCCTGTTCTCCCGGGCGGCGTCGGCGTCGCCGGCGGCGGGCTCGGCGAAGCGTCACGCGGTCGAGCAGGCCGAACTACTACGCCAGGCGCTTACCCTGTGACCTGCGCCGACCGGCAGAACCGTTCGACAGAATGGGCCGCACCGGACGCTACGGCCCAGTCCTCGACGGGTGAGGCCTGATCGACGGGCTGTGTCACCCCCGCAAGATCAGAGGCGACGACCGCGTAGCGCTGGTCATGACCCGGCGTCGAACCAATTCGACGGAGATTTTCTTCCAAAACAGCATTTCCGGACGTTTTGGGTTGATTGGGGCGGAATCTCCGTCGAATTCGTTCGGGACAGCGCTACTGCACGGCTTCGGACTCGAAAGACACGGCGGGCCACACTTCATCCAGCGTCACGGTCCCCTGATCGCCCGGCGTCAGCACCGGGAACAACCGTTTCGGAACCGCGAACCCCTATCGCCCCTCGGCTATCAGGACTCACTCATCTAGGCTGGCCGCACCGCCCGCCGACGCATCGGCCACCGACAAGGAGCTCCGCCATGCCCGCACCGCACGCGAACCGAACCGGTCAGCCCTGCTGGGCCGACCTGATGACCTCCGACCTGCCGCGCGCCCGGGAGTTCTACACACGGCTGTTCGGCTGGACGGCCAGCGATTCCGGTTCGGAGTACGGCAACTACGTCACCTTCCGGAAGGGCGACGCGGACGTCGCCGGCATGAGCTCACAGGAGCCGGGTTCCCGACTGCCCGACGCGTGGACCACCTACCTGTCGGTGACGGATGCCGACGCCGCCGTCGCCGCCGCCCGCGCGGCCGGCGCAGACGTGCTGGCCGAGCCGATGACGGTGGGAACCATGGGCCGCATGGCCATCCTGATGGACCCGACGGGTGCGCCCTTCGGGGTGTGGCAGGCCGACGAGTTCACCGGCTTCGACGTCTTCGGCGAGGCGGGCTCACCGGTCTGGCACGAGCTGAACACCCGCTCCTATTCCGCCGCTCTCGATTTCTACACCGAGGTGTTCGGCTGGAAACCGGTCGTCCTGAGCGACACGGAGGACTTCCGCTACAGCACGATCGGGGCGGAGGGTGAGATGGTGACGGGCGTCTTCGACGCCGCGGAACACCTGCCCGACAGCGTGCCCTCGCACTGGCAGCTCTATCTCGGGGTGCCTGACGTGCACGCGGCCGTCACGACCGTGACAGAGCTCGGCGGCACGGTCGTCCGTGAGCCGTGGACGGCGGAGTTCGGCACCTTCGCGCTGGTCACCGACCCGACCGGGGCCCTGTTCGTGCTCGGCTCGGTCGACGAGCCGCTCCCCGAGGAGAAGAACATCGACGACGCCGGTGAGGAGGACGCCGACCTGCCGATCGGCTAGTGGGCGGACTGGATGGTGCGCAGCTTCAGCAACACCTGGTCGCGCAGGTCTTCGGGGGCCATTTCACGGCATGCGCGCTGCACAGCCTCGGTCAGTGTGCGCCCGACCAGGTGCTCGTCGCTGCAGTCGCTGCAGTGGGCGAGGTGCTCCTGAATGTCAGACGCGTCTTCGCCGCACAGTTCGTTGTGCAGGTATTCCTCGAGTTCGGCCTTGGCCTTCTCGCAGCCATAATCGGTCATGCTGGTGTGCTCCCGGTTCGAGTCTGGCCCGCCGCTGTTCCCAGGCCGCGCTCAAGGGCGTAACCGGCCAACAGGTCGCGCAGGAGGCGCCGGCCACGATGCAGGCGACTCATCACGGTGCCAATGGGTGTTTTCATGATTTCGGCGATCTCCTGGTAAGAGAACCCCTCCACGTCGGCGAAGTAGACAGCCAGCCGGAAGTCCTCCGGGATGGACTGCAAAGCGTCCTTGACGGCGCTGTCCGGCAGGTGGTCGATGGCCTCGGCCTCCGCCGAACGATTCGCCATCGCCGTGCGGGACTCCGCGCCGCCGAGCTGCCAGTCCGCGAGATCGTCGATGGTGCCCTGGAACGGCTCACGCTGCTTCTTGCGGTACGTGTTGATGAAGGTGTTGGTCAGGATGCGGTACAGCCAGGCCTTGAGATTCGTGCCCTGCTCGAACTGTTTGAACGCAGCGAACGCTTTCACGAACGTTTCCTGAACCAGATCCTGGGCGTCGGAGGGGTTGCGCGTCATGCGCATGGCCGCGGCGTACAGCTGGTCGATAAAGGGCAGCGCCTGCTCTTCGAACAGGTCTCGCATTTCGATCGCATCGGTTGTCATCACGGACAATCCTAAGCCGTCGCGTGAAACGACCGCAGGTCGCTCCAGCACCATGGACAGCGTCACCCTGGCCTCCCTCTTTTTTTCATCACCGACTATTCTGATAACCGATGTTGATCTCGAGATATTCCAAGCCTGAGTTCGATCCCTACGGCGACACGTCGCCCGAGGTGACGGATGCCCGCTGGCCCGCTCCGACGGCCGCCGGCCCGCTTTCAGCGTCCGTATCCCTGCCGGGGTCGAAGTCGCTGACCAACCGGGAGCTGGTGCTCAGCGCCCTCGCCGCGCATCCGTCGCTGTTGCGTGCCCCGCTGCACTCGCGGGACAGCGACTTGATGGTCGCGGCGCTGCGTCAACTGGGCACCGTCATCGAGGAGGTCCCCGGCGCCGGGGAGTTCGGTTCCGACCTGAGGATCACCCCCGGGGAGCTGCTCGGGTCGACGACCGTCGACTGCGGTCTCGCCGGCACCGTGATGCGTTTCCTGCCGCCGGTCGCGACGCTCGGCCTCGGGCCGACCACCTTCGACGGGGACGCCGGCGCACGCCGCCGCCCGATGGGCACCACCATCTCGTCCCTGCGGGCCCTCGGCGCCGACATCAACGACGACGGTCGCGGCGCCCTGCCCTTCACCGTGCACGGCACCGGCACGCTAGTCGGCGGGGAGATCACCATCGACGCGTCCACGTCGAGCCAGTTCGTCTCCGGCCTGCTGCTCGCCGCGCCGCGCTTCGGGCAGGGCCTGCACCTGCGCCATTCCGGCGAGCGCCTGCCCAGCCTGCCGCACATCGAGATGACCATCGCCACGCTGGCCCGGCGCGGCGTCACGGTGCACAGCCCGGCCGTCGGCGAGTGGATCGTGGCTCCCGGCCCGATCCAGGGCGCCGAGGTCGACATCGAACCCGATCTCTCGAACGCGGCGCCGTTCCTCGCCGCGGCCCTCGTGGCCGGGGGCAGCGTCACCATCTCCGGCTGGCCCGAGACCACCACCCAGGTCGGCGCCGACCTGGCCGACCTGCTGCCGCGCTTCGGCGCCGAGGTGTCTCGGGAGGGCGAACGGCTCACGGTCTCCGGGACCGGCCGCATCCGGGGCGTGGAGCTCGACCTGTCGACCGGCGGAGAGCTCGCGCCCACGCTCGTGGCCCTGGCCGCCCTGGCCGAGTCCCCGAGCACGATCACCGGGATCGGGCACATCCGGCACCACGAAACCGACCGGTTGGCGGCCCTCGCCGCGGAGATCAACGGGCTCGGCGGTTCCGTCACCGAGCTGCCCGACGGGTTGCGGATCGACCCGCGCCCGCTGCACGGTGGGCCGTGGAACACCTACGACGACCACCGGATGGCGACCGCAGGCGCGCTGATCGGTCTCCTCGTTCCCGGCGTGCTGATCGAGAACATCGACACGACCGCCAAGACCCTTCCCCAGTTCACCGACCTCTGGTCGACGCTCGTTTCCGGAGCCCCGTCGTGACGTGGTGGGCGAGTGCCGACGACGATGAGCCCGAGTTCGACGAGTCGAGCGTGCGTGTGCGCCCCAACCGCAAGGGCAGCAAACCGCGCACCAAGACCCGCCCCGACCACGAGAACGCGCTGACCGGGCGCATCCTCTCGGTCGACCGGGGCCGGTACACCGTCATGCTCGACGAGAACTTGCCTGCCGAGCGCCGAGTGACCGCCGCCCGGGCGAGCGAACTGCGCAAGCAGGCCGTCGTCACCGGCGACCGCGTCGACATCGTCGGCGACACGACCGGAGCACCGGGCAGCCTGTCCCGGATCGTGCGGATCGTGCCGCGCACGACGCTGCTGCGCCGCAGCGCAGACGACACCGACGCCGTGGAGCGAGTGATCGTCGCCAACGCCGACCAGATGCTGATCGTGGTGGCCGCCGCCAACCCGGAGCCGCGCATCCGTCTCGTCGATCGCTACCTCGTCGCCGCCTACGACGCGGGCGTGAATCCCATTCTCTGCATTACCAAGACCGACCTGGCCGACCCCACCGCCTTCCTCCGCAACTTCGCCGGCCTCGACCTGCCCGTCTTCGAGAGCCGCGACGACGCCATGCCGCTGGCGGAGATCTCCGCGGCCCTGGTCGGCCACGACACGGTCTTCGTCGGTCACTCCGGCGTCGGCAAGTCCACTCTCGTCAACGCCCTGGTGCCGGGCGCCCACCGCGCCGTCGGAGTCGTCAACACGGTGACCGGCCGCGGCCGGCACACGTCTTCGTCGACCATCTCGTTGCGACTGCAAACGGATGCCGGCCGGGGCTGGGTCATCGACACCCCCGGCGTGCGCTCCTTCGGTCTCGGCCACATCAACACCGACAACATCCTCAAGGCCTTCACCGACCTGGCCCTGATCTCCCAAAAGTGTCCGCGCGGCTGCACCCACCTGCCGAACTCGCCCGACTGCGCGATCAATGAGGCCGTTAGCGCCGGCAAGCTCGGCGAGACCGGCAAGGTGCGCCTGGACTCGCTGCAGCGTTTGCTCGCCACCTTCGCCGCCGCCCCCACCCACTAGCCCCTGTCACCCACCACCCCGAGCCAGCAGCCCCTGCATTGAACGAATTCGACGGAGATTTTGCTCTAGAAAGCCGTGCAGGGCCAAAAAACGGGTGCCTGACCCCAAATCACCGTCGAATTCGTCAGGGATGGGCGGAAAATGGGTACAGGCGGGACCAGTAGCGTGGGGGGATGACCGATTCCACGCGGCTCGCGACCGGCGACCAAGCCCCTCCGTTCACCCTGTCCGACCAGGACGGGAACGCCGTGTCGCTGGCCGATTTCGCCGGCTCGAAGGTCGTCGTGTACTTCTACCCGGCGGCGATGACGCCCGGCTGCACGAAGCAGGCCTGCGACTTCCGCGACAACCTCAGCTCACTGGCATCGGCCGGCTACCAGGTGCTCGGCGTGTCGAAGGATGCCCCGGTCAAGCTGAAGAAGTTCCAGGAGACCGAGCAGCTCACGTTCGCGCTCCTCAGCGACACCGACCTCGCGGTGCACACGGGCTACGGCGCCTGGGGCGAGAAGAACCTCTACGGCAAGACCGTCACGGGCGTGCTGCGTTCCACCGTCGTGATCGACGAGACCGGCATGGTCGAGCTAGCCCTCTACAACGTGAAGGCCACCGGCCATGTCGCGAGCCTGCGCAAGAAGCTCGGCCTGCCGGCCTGACCAAACGGATGCCGCCACGCGGCCGGCACAGTCCCGGCACGGTCCCTGCGCTGCCCCCACCGGCCGCAGGTGGCCCCTACCGGCCCCCGGAGCGCTCGAACAAACGTCTTACCCACCCCGCCGCTGCCGAAGCCGGAGCGGCCCAGCTGCGGCCCTGCTGCGCCGCTACTGCGCCGCTACTGCGGCAAGCCGTCCTCGGAGCGCGCTGACGTCGTTTCTGCGATTACGCGCCGCTGGAACAGCAGCACGAGGACCACGACCGACGGCAGAAGAAGCGCCCAGCCGAGGTCGGGCCGGGCGTAGAACCCCTGGAAGGAGCCGATGGCGACGGCGATCTGCACCATCTGCCAGGTGACGGCAGCGCCCCGGATCCAGGACCGGCGCCGCAGGGAGTTGACCGCGATGGCGGTTACCCAGGACGCGGCGATCAGCACCAGCACCAGGATGGCGAGGGCCGTGGCCAGGGAGGTCGGCGTCGCGATCAGCAACTCGAGAATGAGCCACGCGACCGCGACCCAGAGGAGGGCCGCCTCCGCGCAGAGGATCGCGGCGAGGAGCAGCACGGCCCCCGGCCGACGCACCCGGCCGGCCTGGTTCTCGTCGTCGCCGCTGTGGTCTGACCGTGCATTCACAGAGATATCCCATTCAAAACTATTGATTTGACTCCACCATTATGCGATCATTTTTGAGGCCCGGTTGACGCTCACAGGGACGTGAGTCGATCTGAACGAGTAGATCTACTACCCTTCCTGCAATCGGCAGCCTTTCATCTTCGGCCAATCGGCCAGGCATCCCTGCAATAAAGGAGCACCCCTATGGACTGGCGCGACAAAGCTGCCTGCCTCACCGCCGACCCGGAACTCTTCTTTCCGGTCGGTAATACTGGCCCCGCTGTGGACCAGATCGAGAAGGCCAAGTCGGTCTGCGCCCGTTGCAACGTCACCGAGGTGTGTCTGCAGTACGCCCTCGAAACCGGACAAGACTCCGGCGTCTGGGGTGGACTGAGCGAAGACGAGCGTCGCGCGCTCAAGCGACGCGCGGCCCGGGCCCGGCGCGCGTCCTAGCACGCCCCCCCCCGCACCACGGGATCACAGAGAAAGGCCTAGCTGAACGGCCGGGCCTTTCTTCGTTGCGCGCGACGCGCTCGGAACCCGAGGCGACACCCCACGGCGTCACCCCGCGCCCGGCCCTACGCTTCGCGCATGTACCGCAGCGGGATCTCGATGGTCACTTCGGTGCCGCTGCCCATCATGGTGTGCCAGTCGATACTGCCGCTAAGCTCTCCCTGGATCAGGGTGCGCACGATCTGGGTTCCGAGTCCCGACCCGACCTTGCCCTCCGGCAGGCCCGTGCCGTTGTCCCGCACCCGCACGGTGAGGGTCTCCTCGTTACGCTCGGCCTCGATCGACACCTCCCCCTCGCGTCCGGCCAGCCCATGCTCGACGGCGTTCGTCACGAGCTCTGTCAGCGCGAGGGCGAGCGGCGTCGCGTAGGCGCTGGGAAGAATGCCGAAACTGCCGGACGACTTCGGATGCGCCGTCGTGTTGTGCGCGGACGCCACCTCCATGATCAGCAGCAACACCCGGTCGAACACCACGTCGAAGTCGACCTTCTGGCTGAGGCCCTCGGACAGTGTGTCGTGCACGACGGCGATGGCGGCCACGCGGCGCATCGCCTGGTTGAGCGCTTCCCTGGCCGTGTCGGAATGCGTGCGGCGCGCCTGGATCCGCAGGAGCGAGGCCACCGTCTGCAGGTTGTTCTTGACCCGGTGGTGAATCTCCCGGATGGTGGCATCCTTCGTGATCAGCTCACGTTCCTGGTGCCGCAGCTCGGTGACGTCCCGGCAGAGCACGATGGCTCCGATCCGTTCGCCCCGGTTGCGGATCGGGATGGCACGCAGCGAGACCGTCACGCCGCGGGCCTCCACGTCGGTGCGCCATGGCGCCCGGCCGGTGACCACGAGCGGCAGGGTCTCGTCGACAACCGCCGTTCCAGTGAGCAGGCTCGTGGTCACCTCGGCGAGGGACTCGCCCTCCAGCTCGTCGGCGAACCCCATTCGGTTGAAGGCGGAGAGGGCATTCGGGCTCGCGAACGTGGTCACGCCGTCGACGTCGAGACGGATGAGTCCGTCCGAGGCGCGCGGGGCGCCGCGCCTCGGGCCGGTGGGGGCGCCCAGATCGGGAAAATCGCCGGACGCGATCATGGCGAAGAGGTCATTGGCGCAGTCGTTGAAGGTCAGCTCCTGCCGGCTCGGCGTGCGCGCCTCACTCAGGTTGGTGTGCCGGGTGAGCACCGCCACCGGCGTGTCCGAGATCTGGGAACCCGTGGAACTGAGCCGCCGCCGCACCGGGATCGCGCGCACCCGGGTAGGGGTCTCCTCGTACCAGTCGGGGGCCGTGGTGTCGACGATCTTCGCCGTTTCGAAAGCCTCGGTGACCTGCTGTCGCCACTCGACCTTGATGCTCTGCCCGACGAAGTCACGATAGAAGAGGGTGGCGGCGCTCGACGGCCTGGCGTGGGCGACGGCCACGAAGCTCCCGGTGCTGCTGGGCACCCACACGACGATGTCCGCGAAGGCGAGATCGGCCAGGAGCTGGCCATCCGCGACAAGCATATGGAGCCAGTCCACATCCTCCGCACTGCTGCGGCCCTGGGCAAGTACGAGATTACTGAGCGTCGACACAGCAATAGCCTAGGTCCCCCGGACACGTGCCACCGCCGTCGTGGTGCCGTCTCGTAGTTTGGGCCATGCTGAACAGATGAGCACAGCAAATGGAAAGCCCGATCGGACCCTGGTTGTCCTACTGTCCGTGATCGGAGCGCTGGTGGTCATCGCCCTCGTCGTCGTCTTCACCGGCGGCGAACCCGAACAGCTTGACGCCGACACCCCGGAAGGCCTCGTCCAGGACTATTCCGCGGCCGTCATCGACGGCGACGAGCAGGCCGCTGGCGCGTACCTCACCGAGGACGCTTTCAATGGCTGCGAGGACTTCGACCGGGGCCCCACCGACAACATGCGGGTCACTCTCGTGTCGACCACCGAGCGGGCCGAGTCGGCCGACGTGAAGGTGTCCATCGTCACCTCCTACGGCAGCGGCCCCTTCGGAGCCGACGAGTACGAGACCCAGGGTGTCTTCGACCTGGTGGCCGTCGAGGGCACGTGGTTGATCGATGACGCCCCCTACGAACTCAACATTTGCCCGAATCCGAAGGCCGGTTCCTGATGGTCAGCGTGGTGCTGCTGGTTGCCGTCCTGGTGATCGGCGGCGGTATCGCCGGCATCGTGATCGCGGTGCGCAAATCGACGCCATCCGGGGAGAGCGCGGCACAGCCCACGGTACGCCGGGTGATCGTATACATTCTGCTCTTCGCCCTGGTCGTGATTGCCGCCATCGGAGTGAGCGGACTGCTCGGGCGCCTCCTCGACACCGGCAACGCACTTGCCTCCAGCGACATCACCGGGCTCGCCCGCTCGCTCGCGTTCACCCTTATCGCCGGCCCGTTCGCGGCCGTACTCTGGTGGGTGCTGTGGCGCCGAATGGACGGCGCGGAACGCTCATCCGTCGCCTGGGGGCTCTACCTGGCCGGCCTGTATACGGTCTCCCTTGTCACGTTCAGCACCGCCCTGCTGACCACGGCGGCCGTGCTCGTGCGCGGGGACTGGCAACCGCGTCTCTTCGCCACCGGAGTGGTCTGGGCCGGCGTGTGGGTCTGGCACCTGTGGATGTCCCGGCACGAGGAGAAGAGCCCCACCCAGCTGGTCACCGTGGCCCCGATCCTCGGTTCCGTCTTCGGTCTCGTGATCGCGGTGGGCGGCGCCGTCACGGCCCTCAGCTCTCTTCTTGACGCCGCCGTCGACGCCGCCGTCGACGCCGCACCGAGCCTCACCCCGGGCGAACCCTGGTGGGAGTTGACCCTCCAGGCGCTCATCTGGTTCGCCGGCGGGCTGGTCATCTGGTGGTGGCACTGGATCCGCAGCCAGGCCTGCGACCTGCGCGGCGGCCTCGCCGATCTAATGGTCGTGGCCGTCGGCGTGGCCGGGGCGGCCATCCTGACGCTGAGCGGGATCGGAACCGTGGTGTTCCTGCTGCTCAGACTGGCCTTCGACCGCACCGACCCGGTCACCGACATCCTCGACCTACTGGGTTTCGGCGTCTCGGTCGCCTTCATCGGCGCACTCGTCTGGAGCTACCACCGGGGCCTGACCCTGGCCCGGTCGGACACGACGAGGGTGGCGACGAAGCTTGTGACCTCCGGCGTGGGTCTCGTGGCCGCGGCCTCCGGGCTGGGCGTGGTCGTGAACGCGATCCTCGCCGCCACGACCACCCCGCTCGCCGGTTCAGGAACCCGAACCCTCCTGCTGGGCGGCATCAGCGCCCTCGTCGTCGGCGGCCCGGTCTGGTGGCTGGCCTGGCAGCCTACGACGCCGCTCTCCCCCGCGGAGGTCCGCTCCACGGGACGAAGGGTGTACCTGATCCTGGTGTTCGGCGTGAGCGCGGTCGTTGCCATCGTGACGCTTCTGGTGATCGGCTACCGGCTCTTCGAGTTCGCCCTCGGCGACTTCACCGGGGACAGCGTGATCGACCGGGTGCGGGCCTCGCTGGGGCTGCTGGTAGCCACCGGCCTCGCCGCTGGGTATCATTTCGCTGTCTGGCGACGAGACCGCTCCGTGAGTGCAGAGGCCCCGCAGCCGGCGCGCACCATCGGCCGCGTGCTCCTGGTAACGGACGCCGACCCGGAACCCCTCAGCCTCGCAATCGGCGCAGCGACCGGAGGCGCGGCCGTCTTCGTGCTGAAGCGCGCCGACGGCGCCGGTAGCTCGGCAACGGTGGAGCATCTCGCCCAGGCCCTCACCGGCGTAACCGGAAAGCGGGTGCTGGTCGTCACGGGCCCCGGCGACCGGGTTGAGGTGATCCCGCTTCAGGAATGAGCGCCGGTGCGGCCTTCCGCATCGGGGTCGGCACAAGGGTCGACGCGCAAGTCGACGCGGGGTTCGACGCGGGATTCGACGCCGACGGTGGGCTCAGGTGGCCACCGCTGGCCGTCGCCATCTCGATTCCCGGCGCCGTCGCCCCGTGGCGGGCGCGGGCACCGGCAGCAGCTCCGTGCGCACGAAGCGACGGATGCTGGTGCGCGCCGGGGACTTCGGCGCGGCATCCCGCAGCGTGCGCCCGGCGACGATGGCCGCATCCGTGGACACCTGGTCCTGCGGCACCAGGATCGGCGACTCGATGCCGCCGAACCGGCGGAGCGCCGATACGACCTGCCCGTTCGCATCCAGCCCGACCGCGCCCCGGCGCACCCGGTTCATGACCACGCTGACCTGATCGGTCGTGACCACCTCGGCCAGGTCCACCCAGGCGCGCAGGAACCGGGCCATCCCGACCGGGTCGGCGAGGCCGCAGGCGACGACGTGGTCAGCCAGTCCGAGGCCCGTCAGGGTGGCCGCGTTGCGGCGCGGGGCGAACAGGTCACTGGAGATCTCCTCGTCGCTCTCAAGGCTGAACCCGGTGTCGAGCACGACGTAGTCGACCCAGATACGGAGCGCGTTGATGGTGCGCGTCACCCGCTCGGTGGAGAGCTCGGGCCAGCGCGACGGCCGCCCGATGCCGGTGAGCACCCAGAAGGCTCCCTGCGGTGAGTTGTAGCGCTGCGCGATGCGCTCAAATTCGGACCGGGTGAAGCTGTCCGAGCCGCCCAGGCGGCACGCAGCGGCGAAGCCCGGCGCCTCATCGAGCATCCCCAGGCTCGGCGCCACCGAACCGCTGTAGGTGTCGATGTCCGCCAGGGCGACGGTATGCCCGGCAGCGGCGATCTCCGCCGCGATGTTGATCGCCAGAGTGGTGCGCCCCGGGGCGCCGGCCGGCCCCCAGACGGCGATGACCGTGCCCTGCCGTTTTGTGCCGGGCAAGCCCGCCGGATCGCCGACCCGCAGCGGAATGGCGACCCCGGCGCCGATCAGCGCCTCAGTCTCGGCCCAGTCGGCGGCGGCGTCGACCACGTCGAAGAGGCCGAGCCCGGCCGCATTGCGTCGGTCCTGGTCGTTGGCGGCGAGCGCGATCACCCGGGCGCCGTGGGCGTCGCAGGCGGTGATCAGCTCGGCCGTGAGCGTGCTGCGGCCGGCTCCGACGATCACCACCTCGGGCGCGCACTGCCGCAGGGCGAGGATCACTTCGCCCGCAGTCGTCGAACGCGCCACGATCACATGGCCCTGCTCGATGATGTCGATCAGCAGACGGTCTTCGGTGTTCCGGTCGAGTGCCAGTGCGATGGTGGCCACGTTTACTTCTCCAGCGGTGCGTTGACGGGCACAACCGCGATGGCGTCGCGGTTCGCGATGGACTCCAGCACCGCCGCGACGGCTCCCTTCGGCACCAGGATCTCAAGTGTTCGGATGCCGCCTCCCGCCACGAGCCCCGTGGGCTCGACCAGACGCACGACCGCGGCCTGGTCGACGAGCACCGTCGGCGGCCCGAACGTGTTCGGGTCCGTTTTGCGGGCGGACCAGACGTCGACCACGGAGCCGGGACCGATGTTCGAGGCCAGGGCGCTGGTCAGCTCAACGACCACGCTCGTGACCTCGGTGCCGGCGGTGCGCCCGACCGCGGACGCAGGCACGAGTTCCCCGGCGGCGATCGTGCGGGTGACGACCAGCCCGTCATCCGGCAGCCCGTCGGGGGTCACGTACAGGTCTCCCGTTACACCAAGCCGCACCTGCGTGGCCACGAGGTCGGATGCCTCCACTCGGTCCCCGACGGCGAGCGCCGAGCGCGCGGTGAACACCGCCGTGGACCGGTCGGCGGCGGAGACGATCAGATAGACGCCTCCGACGGCGGCGACCACGAGCGCCAGCCCGATCGCGAATCGCGGATCGAACCAGAATTTCGGTCGTGCGTTCCTGGCGGTCTTGCTCACGGGCGCCTGCCTCCCCAATACTGACTCAATTGGTGCTGACTCGATGGAGCCGGATCGATGGTGCCGACTCAATAGTTTCGACTCGAAACTCCGTTTGACCCGGGAATCCGCCTCGACGTCCATCGTGGTCGTCTTCGCCCCCACGCGGGAAAGTTATCCACAGCCTCACTCCGCCCCGATTAGGGCCCGCCCGCCGACGGATAATCGATCCATGAACGATTCCGGGGCTGCTTCCAGTGTGGGCCGGTTCCTCACCCTGGCCGACACCGCGGAGATCCTCTCGTTGACGGTGGCCGAGGTGCTGGAGCTGGTGCGCACCGGTGAGCTGCCGGCCATCCGGCTCGGCACCCAGAGCACCCCGGCGGGCGGCGCAGGCACGATCGGGGCCGGCAGCGCGGGCGTGTGGCGGGTCGAACGGATCGTGCTCGAGTCTTTCATCGAGGCCAAGTACGAAGAGGCCCGGCGCATGTCGCTGTGGCAGCAGTCGGACTTCGGGAACATCCCCGAGCTGTCCGGCGGCACGATCATCCGTCCCGACGACTGACCCGGCTAGATTGATGCATCCTCGTCGTGTGGTTGTGCCACTCCCGGAGGGTCAGGGCTGACCACACGGGGGCACGCTGCTCATCCAGGCGGACCGCTGTCCCCGGCGTTGAACCAATTCGACGGAGATTCTTGGTCAAACCACCGTTCTCGAGCCCAAACGGGCTGTTCAGACTCAAATCTCCGTCGAATTCGTTCGGACGAGTTGCTGCGGGCTGTGAATGCGAAAGGCACGGCGGCTCAGCGCGGACGGTTGGCGCAGACGGTTGGCGCAGACGGTTGGCGCAGAGCGTTGGCGCAGAGCGTTGGCGCAGAGGATTAGGCCAGAGGGTTTGGCCAGGGGGTTAGGCCAGAGGGTTAGGCCAGAGGGTTAGGCCAGAGGGTTAGGGCAGAGGGTTAGGCCAGAGGGTTAGGCCAGAGGGTTAGGCCAGAGGGTTAGGGCAGAGGGTTTGGCCAGAGGGTTAGGCCAGCCGTACGAGCTGGATCTCGCCTACCGGCACGATGCGGTACTGGTGCACCTCCGCTTCGCGGCGCAGGGTACCCGGCGCGTGCAGGGCCAGGTCGATGTGGTCCCGGCCCACCCGGTCGATGGTGCCGGGGAGCACACCCGCACGGGTGTGCACCTCCAAGTTGGAGCGCCGTCGGCAGAGGTCTCGCAACACAAACGCCAGGCCGATGCGGTCCACGACCCGGGCTGCGGATTCGGGCTCGGTGCCGAGCGATCCGGGGATCTCCCCCCGGCGCAGGACGACCCCGGCCACGGCGGCCAGCGGGAGCACGCACTGGGAACCGGCGGAGACGGAGTCCAGCAGGTCACCCGCCAGCCAATCCCGCCCGAATGTGGTCGGCCGCACGGCGATCGTCTCCCCCGTCGCGAGCACGATCCGCAGCACACCCGCACCGGGGACCGACCCGGTCCAGGGCTCTGATCCTTTCCGGGGATCTGCGGCGACGGCGGGAGTGCGCGCGAGGTTGGTCAATCGGTTACGCAGAGACAGCCGACCCAGCCGCAACCGTTCTTCTTCGGCGCGCAGGTCGATCTCCTCGGCGTGCAACTCGTGTTCGAGCTGCCCCTCGAGGTCGTCGAAAAGGTTGTCCCAGCGCACAGTCCCGAAGTTAGCCCGCACGACCAACATCCTGCCCGGGTTATCCACAGGTCTTAAAAGCACTCGACACCACCGTCCCCGGCTGATTGAGTGTCGAGCACGGCCCGTACCCCCCCGCGTGGGGGTGCCTGACCCTCGCCAACACCTGCTCCACCGAATGTCTGCTCCATCGCACGCCGGATCCACCCGAACCCCTTGAACCACCCGATTGCCACGGCAGGTGTGCCGCCGGCAGCGGACTCACGCACCTCGGAGGAGTCATGAGCGATCCAGCCAACACCCCGGCACGCCAACCCCGGTCAAGGGACAACAAGTTCGTCCAGGACGACTTCTTCGGCCACCAACCGAGCAGCAGGGACCAGCTGCCAGACCCGGAGCCACTGCTGATCAACCTCACCCGCTGCGTGATCGAGGTGCTTGCCGGCGCCCGAGAGCTCGACCAGCTCGCCCGGTGGGTCAGCGACGACGTTTACCGGCACCTGCTGAAACGGGTGGTGCTCTCGGCACGGGCGCGCGCCGTCAAGGGGCAGAAGGCCCAGCGGCCCGCGTTCACGATCGGGCGGGTCACGATTTCCGAGCCGCGAGACGGCGTGATCGAGGCCGTCGTGATGGTGCACAGTAAGGTTCGCGTTCGCGCCGTGGCCCTGCGCCTGGAAGGGATGGACCAACGCTGGCGGGCCAGCGCTATCAACGTGTTGTGACAACCGGCTCCGCGGGAGAAATGAGCCCTCGCCCCGGGGGCGCGCTCCAAGGGGATTGTTCCCACTGCCGAGGTAGGCGCGCAGTGAACCGCGACGCGACTCGAACGTGTGTGACCGCTGCGGACCAGTGCGGGACCAGCGCGGAGGTCCGGCCCGGCGGGTCGATTCTCCCATGCTGGCCACAAGACCCGCCGGATGCGCGGCGGCGCTCGAGCGGTTCGGATCCCCGTCGAACTCCGCCGCGCAGCCCGAACGAATTCGACGGAGATTTCGCCGGAATCGACTCTAAAAACTCCGAAAAGGCAGTTTCATCCGAGAATCTCCGTCGAATTCGCTTACCGGACGCGGAGCCCCGCCGTGATGAACGGCATCCACGCGGTGCGGGCGGCTCTGGGCCCCGGGAGCGCCTCCATCGTTCGATGAAGGCGCACGGACCTGACCGGGCTACTTCTTGCCCTGAGCGCGCCGTTCGGAGCGATTGACCGGAACGGGCTTCGAGTCGTCGCCGCGCTGGCCGAACGCGCCGCGCTGGGGCGGTCCGGCCACCACGTCCGTCTCCGCCTCATCGGCGGGAGCCGCGGCGCTCGCCCGGCGGGCACGGTCGGTAGCGGCCTGCTGGATCTGTCCGCGCTGGTTGCGTACTTCGACTCCGCCCGAATCGCTCGGGGCGGTGTAGCTGAGCTTCTCACCCGCGGCCGCGGCCGGGGCGAGTCCCTTGGCGGCGACGATGGGACCGGCGACGGCGCCGGGGGCCTGGCTGACCTCGACCTCGAGGTTGAACAGGAAACCGACGGTCTCCTCGCGAATCTGGCCCATCATCTGCTGGAACATGACGAAGCCCTCGCGCTGGTACTCCACCAGGGGGTCGCGCTGGGCCATGGCGCGCAGGCCGATGCCGTCCTTCAGATAGTCCATCTCGTAAAGGTGCTCGCGCCAGCGGCGGTCGATGACCGACAAGACGACGCGGCGCTCGAGTTCACGCATCGCCGGTGAACCCAGCGACTCTTCTCGGTGCAGGTAAGCGACCTTGGCATCCGAGAGAATCTCACGGCGCATGAAGTCGCGGTTGATCTTGCCGCGGTTGCCGGCCTCGGCAACGACCTCGTCAATGGTCAGTCCCACCGGGTACAGCGTCTTGAGCTCGGTCCACAGGGCATCGAAGTCCCAGTCGTCGCCGTTGCCTTCGCCTGTGTGCACCTCGAGGACCTCGTCGACGACGTCTTCCAGGAAGCGCTGCGTGCGCTCATGGAGGTCGTCGCCCTCCAGGATGTGCCGGCGGTCGCCGTAAATCGCCTCGCGCTGACGGTTCAGAACGTCGTCATACTTGAGCACGTTCTTGCGGATCTCGGCGTTGCGGCCCTCGACCTGCGCCTGCGCGCTACGGATGGCTCGACTGACGACCTTGGATTCGATCGCCATGTCGTCGGGAATCCCCTGGCGGCCCATCAGGCTCTCGGCTGCGCCGGCGTTGAAGAGGCGCATCAGGTCGTCGGTCAGCGACAGGTAGAAGCGGCTCTCGCCCGGGTCACCCTGGCGTCCGCTGCGACCGCGCAGCTGGTTGTCGATGCGGCGCGACTCGTGCCGTTCGGTGCCGAGCACGTACAGGCCGCCGGCGTCGACGACCTTCGCAGCTTCCACGGCGACCTCGGCCTTGACGGCGTCGAACACGTCGTCCCAAGCGGTCTCGTAGTCCTCGGGGGTTTCGACCGGGCTCAGGCCTTTCGCGTTCATCTGGGCGACGGCGAGGAACTCGGCGTTGCCGCCGAGCATGACGTCTGTGCCTCGACCGGCCATGTTGGTGGCGACGGTCACCGAGCCCAGACGTCCGGCCTGCGCGACGATCGCGGCCTCCCGGGCATGGTTCTTGGCGTTGAGCACCTCGTGCCGCACGCCCTTCTTGGCGAGCAAGCGCGACAGGTATTCGCTCTTCTCGACGCTCGTCGTGCCGACCAGGACCGGCTGCCCCTTCTCGTGCCGGGCGACGATATCCTCGACGACCTGGCCGAACTTGGCCTCTTCGTTCTTGTAGATCAGGTCTGACTGGTCGATGCGCTTCATCGGCTTGTTCGTGGGGATGGACACCACGCCGAGCTTGTACGTGCTCATGAACTCGGCCGCCTCGGTCTCCGCGGTACCGGTCATGCCGGACAGCTTCGAGTAGAGCCGGAAGTAGTTCTGCAGGGTGACCGTCGCCAGGGTCTGGTTCTCCGCCTTGACCGCGACGCCCTCCTTGGCCTCGATCGCCTGGTGGATACCCTCGTTGTAGCGACGGCCCATCAGGATGCGCCCGGTGTGCTCATCGACGATCAGCACCTCGCCGTTCATCACGACGTAGTCCTTGTCTTTCTTGAACAGGGCGTTGGCCTTGATCGCATTGTTCAGGAAGGAGATCAGCGGGGTGTTCGCGGACTCGTAGAGGTTGTCGATGCCGAGGTAGTCCTCGACCTTCTCGATGCCGGGTTCCAGCACGCCCACGGTGCGCTTCTTCTCGTCGACCTCGAAGTCGACGTCGGGGATGAGCTTGGTCGACAGGCTCGCGAACTCGGTGAACCAGCGGTTGGCCTCACCGGAGGCAGGACCGGAGATGATCAGGGGCGTGCGCGCCTCGTCGATCAGGATCGAGTCGACCTCATCGACGATGGCGAAGTAGTGCCCGCGCTGCACCATGTCGGAGGACTGCCAGGCCATGTTGTCGCGCAGGTAGTCGAACCCGAACTCGTTGTTCGTGCCGTAGGTGATGTCGGCCAGGTACTGCTCGTGGCGCTGGGCCGGCGTCTGGCCGGACAGGATGCAGCCGGTGGTCATGCCGAGGGCACGGAACACGCGACCCATCAGCTCGCTCTGGTAGCTGGCGAGGTAATCGTTGACCGTGATGATGTGCACGCCGCGGCTGGTGATGGCGTTCAGGTAGGCCGCCGTCGTGGCCACGAGGGTCTTGCCCTCACCGGTCTTCATTTCGGAGATGTTGCCGAGGTGCAGGGCCGCCCCGCCCATCAGCTGCACGTCAAAGTGGCGCAGTCCCAGGGTGCGGGTCGAGGCTTCACGCACGGCGGCGAACGCCTCGGGCAGTAAGTCGTCCAGCGACTCACCGCCCGAGTAGCGCTCACGCAGCACCACGGTCTCGTTCTTCAACTCCTCATCGGTGAGGTGGCTGAAGTCATCTTCCAACGCATTGGTGGCCTTCGCATACTGCTCGAGACGGCGCAGCAGACGCCCTTCACCAACACGAAGTACTTTTTCCAGAATTGAGGCCACGAATGCACTCCACTTGTCGTCACGGCGTGTGCACACGCCTGTCGTCGTTGCCGCACGCTCACAGCGTCCGGCATGCGGCAACTATAACAAGGCTAGATGGTCAGTTGCTGCGCTCCCGGGAGGGCGGCACGACCTCCCCGGCCTCATCGGCGTTCTCGTCAAGTTCGATCACGCCGTAGTCCCAGCCCTTGCGACGGTAGACGACGCTCGGACGCTTGGTTACGGCATCCTGGAACAGGTAGAAGTCGTGGCCGACGAGTTCCATGAAGTAGAGGGCGTCGTCGACGGTCATCGGTGCGGCCGCAAAAACCTTGCGGCGGATGACGACGGGGTTGTAGACGTCGTCCGGTTCTTCGGTTGCCGGCGTCTCCGCGTTCACGACGGGGATTGCTCCGGTGCGCACCCGCTCGAGCACCTCGGCGTCGGCCGGCTTGATGTCGACCACGCTGAAATCGACGGATGCCGCGTCGTGCAACGAGATGGGACGGTGGGCCCCGCCGCGGTGCAGCTTCTGGCGGTCCTTGGCACGGCGCACCCGTTCGAGCAACCGCCCCAGGGCGACGTCGAACGCCGCGTACTTGTCGGAGCCGTCGGCTTCGGCTCGAACAATCGGCCCCTTGCCGATCAGGGTCAGTTCGACCCGGTCGTTGCCCGTGGCACCGTTCTTCTCCCGGTGGCGACTCAGCTTGATCTCGAGAGCCAGCGCCTTCTCGGCAAGACCGGCGACCTTCTCGGCCTTCTCGGTGGCATACTCGCGGAAACGATCAGTGATCCCTAGGTTTCGTCCAACGATGTTAATTTCCATGACGACCTCCAGATCTGGCGAACCGCCCGTATCTGGGCGATTATTACGCGCCTTCACGACCCACCGTAGCCGTGCGCGCCGGATAAGTCACAGCCTTTTGTCAATCTGTTTTCGATGTACTTTCGGCAACGGGGAAACGACGCCGTGTTTCCGCCAGAGTGGCCACGCCGACGACCTCGCCGCCCGCAGCGAGCAGGGCACGTCGCACCTCGAGCACGGTTGCCCCAGTGGTCAGGATGTCGTCGACGACCAGGATACGGAGGCCGGACAGCGACCGGTTCGCGACCAGCGAACCCGTTCGATTCCGGCCTCGCTCTGCGCTGCCCAGTCCGACCTGGTCCTGCGTCTCGCCCACGGTACGGAGCAACCGAGTCGGCCGGAGCCCCGAGTGACGGAGCAGCAGCTCCACCGGGTGATAGCCACGGATGCGCCACGCCTGCTGTGACGAGGGGACGGTCACGAGGTGCACCCCGGCACCCTCCGGTATGGTGGCCAGCGCCGCAGCCACGGCGACCCGGAGCGGACCGGCCAGCGCGCCGGCGGCATCCGTTCGGCCACCGTCCTTGAACGCTCCCAGGACCCGCCTGGCCACGCCGGAGTAGTCCAAAGCGGACCACACCAGGACACCCGATCGTTCGGAGCTGTGCGCCCGCGGTGCCAGGGCTGCCCGGCAGACCCCGCACAGGGCCCGGTCGGGCATGCCGCAGCCGCTGCACTCGGTGGGCATCAGAACTGCCCACGCGTCGAGGGCAGCCCGGGAGAGGCCGGCTGGAGGGCGCATCCCGCCATCGTGGGGCCAGGCCCGGCCGGCCCGGGCGCGGGGCTCGAACCGGTGCAGAACCGGCTTCCGCACGATCGGTGGAGGGGCTACCCGCCGATGCCCTGCTGGGTGGCCAGGAGGGTGACACCGCCGAGTCGTTCCTGCCAGCCGGCACCGCGCTGCACCAGGAGACCGCCCGTGGACGAGAGCGCACGCAGGTCGCGCAGGTTGTTGCTGCCGACCATGGTGACGCTGTCCGGCGCGGACTCGAGGCGCGTGGTGAGTCCACCCAGCTGCAAGGCCACGATCCGTCCCTCACCGCTGGGGAGGCGGGTCAGGCAGGCCACGGTGAGTTCGTCGATCCAGGCCGCGTCCACGGCCGTGCCTCCCGGCGCGGCCAGAAGCACCGCGTCGCCCAGCGCGACCGGAGTGCTCTTGTCCCGGGTGATGGCGCTGACGACAAATCGGCTGTCCTTGCCCGACTGGAGCAGGGCGATCAGCCGAGTGCCGTCCCGCGACACGCGCAACGACTGGATCGCCGAGACTTCCGGCCACGGTGTAGGGACGGCGGTCGCTTCGCCGTTCGGGCCGTACACGAACAGTTCACCGGGGCGGGCGGCGGGCACCGACCAGACGAAGCCGTAATTGTCGATGGCAGGCGCGATCAACCCCTGGCGGGGATCGAGCTGCACCGGGTCGTCACCGACCCTGACGCCGTACACTCCCGTTCCCGTCAGCACGGCGGCCGCGGTCTGACCGGGCGAGAGGGTGACGGAGGTCGGGTCCAGGGCGACGATCGAGCCGGACAATCCGGCGATCGGGCTGATCGAGGAACCGCTTGCCGCCAGGAATCCGAATTCGCCCTCGCGCAGGATCAGCGCCCGGGCGTCGACGCGGGAATTCGCGGTCGGGGCGTTCGCACTCAACTCGGCGATGTCCTGCAGGTTGCGGTTGACGGTGATGGTGGCGGACAGCCCGGGCGGAAGGCTGTTGGACAGTTGGGCCTTCATTCGCTGCAGGGTGACCCGGTCGGCGTTCAGCGCTTCGCTGTTGAGGTCGACCTTGGCGTCCCTGGCGATGACCTGCACGGCATCGGCGGTGAGCTTGGTGCCGTCGGGGAACGCCGTCACGACGGCTCCGGTGAACCAGGGGCTCGGGCCGTCGAGCAGTCCGTTGACGATCTTCGTCAGAGTAGCCCCACTGCGCGGGTACCAGCGCAGATCGGGCACCAGGTAGCTAAAGCCCGGGTCGAAGAAGTAGAGCGCCTGGGCGGTGAAGACATCTTGAAAGATATTCCGATCGACGACCGTGCCGTTCGGGGCCGCGCCGATGCGCCACTGGCCGCCGACCTGCACGAACTGGTAGCGCAACGCCACCGCGGTGGGCGACTCGACCTCGCGGTACTCGCCGCGCTCATCCACCTCGGCGACCGGATTCACCGAGAACTGCATCTGACCCTCGCCGACGGAGACGATGCTGCGCCCGGTGGCGTCGTCGATGGTCACCCCGGAGTCGGGCTCCCAGGAGCTGCTGTAGTTCGGAGCCAGGAACTCCCGCGCTATCGCGTAGTCGTTGTCGGGGCTCGTCGCCGCGTCGATGAAGCCGCGCAGGATCGCCTCGGGGGTGGCGTCCTTCTGCGGTCGCGAGGGCAGGAACACGGGTGCCGGGGTGGCGCCGGGCTGCACGGTCTGCCCCGCGCGCACGCCTCCGTCGCGCGGGATTCCCGCGCATCCGGTCAGGGCCACCGCGAGCGCGACCAGGCCAGCGAACATCCGGGTTCGACTACGCATAGTGCCCTCCCGTTTCTCCGGCGGCCGTGCCGCCGCCTGCATCGGCCGGGGGCAGCGGGCTCGGCGAGCTCGACAGCGTTCCGTTCGCGCTGCGCGGCAGGGTCAGCCGGAAGCACGACCCCTCCCCCGGGTGCGACCAGACCTGCAGCCAGCCGCCGTGCACGACGGCGTCTTCGAGGGAGATCGACAGGCCGAGGCCGGTGCCGCCGATGGTGCGCTTGCGCGACGGGTCGGCCCGCCAGAACCGGTCGAAAACGTGGGCCATCTCGGCCTGGCTCATACCCATGCCGTAGTCGCGCACCGACAGGGCCACCGCGCTCTCGTTGCTGTCGACGGACACGATGATCGGCTTGCCCTCTCCGTGCTCGATGGCATTGCCGATCAGGTTGTGCATGATGCGGCGGATGCGGCGGGGATCGACGTCCGCGTCGAGGTGCCCGCCCGGTGCCACCAGGGTCAGCACCGTGCCCTTGGAGTCGCCGAGCGAGCGCAACCCTTCGATGGCGTCCTCGGCCAGGTGCACCAGGTTCGTGGGCTCAGTCTCCAGCTGCACCGACCCGGCGTCGTATTTGCTGATCTCGAGCAGGTCGCTCAGCAGCAGCTCGAAGCGCTCGACCTGCGTGTGCAGGAGCTCGGCCGTGCGTTCGACCGCCGGCGGGAACGTGGCACGGTGGTCATAGAGAACGTCGCCGGCCAACCGGATCGTCGTCAGCGGGGTGCGCAGCTCGTGCGAGACGTCCGACACGAAGCGCTGCTGCACCTCGGACAGGTCGGCGAGTTCCTTGATCTGGCTCTGCAGGCTGTCCGCCATGCCGTTGAAGGAACGGGCCAGCGTCGCGATGACGTCTTCACCTTTTTCCGGGATGCGCACGCCGAGGTCACCGGAGGCCAGCCGCGCGCTGGTGGCCGCGGCCACGCGGATCGGGGTGACCACGAAGCGCACTACAATCCAGGTCACGCCACCGATCAGCAGGATCAGCACCAGGCCGGCGATGCCGAGGGTTCGCTGCACGAAAGCCAGGGTTGCCTCGGCGTCGGCCAGGCTGTACCCGATGTACAGCTCGTACCGGCCGGCGACCGGCACGGTGAGCTGGGAACCGACGACGATGCCGGGAACCAGCGCGCCGTCATCCGTCGCAAGCGTCACCGACTGCCAAAACTGCTCCCCGGCTTTCTCCTGCACCTGGAGGCGGAGAGCGGGCGTGATCACGCCGGTCGAATCACCGAATGACGAGGAGTCCTGCGGCGCCACAGTGGAGGCGTCCTGCCCGGGAGACCGGAAGATGGCGATCATCTGGGACGAGGATGCCGCGGTAATCAGGGTGCGGGCGGAGCCCACCAGGGTCTGCACCTCCACCCGGTCCGCGGCGTCGGAGGCGTCGAAGATGCCCTGGGCGGCGGTCGTGGCCCGGTTCGAGTCGACGAGCACCTGGTTCAGTCTTGATTGAAACAGGTCGTTGCCCACACTCGCGGAGATGTAGACCCCGACCACCATGATGGCCATCCCGGACAGCGCCACCGTGATGGTCACCGTGCGGAACTGCAGCGAGGAACGCCACAGTCCGCCGATCCTGGCCGGCCAGTCCCGCCAGTCCCGCCAGTCCCGCCACACGCTGCGGTCGTTACCGGTGCCACCGAACACGAGGAACCTAGCCGGCCGCGCCGGCCCGATAGCCGACCCCGCGCACCGTCATGACGATGCGCGGGTTGTCCGGGTCGTCTTCGACCTTGGCGCGCAAACGCTGCACGTGCACGTTGACGAGGCGGGTGTCCGCCTTGTAGTGGTAGCCCCAGACCTGCTCCAGGAGCATTTCCCGGGTAAAGACCTGCTGGGGCTTGGACGCAAGTGCCAGCAGCAGGTCGAATTCGAGCGGGGTGAGGTTGATCTGCCGCGAACCGCGCCGCACCTCGTGCCCGGCGGCATCGACGACCAGGTCCCCGATCTGCAGGTTGGCGGGGGTCTCCGATGAAATCGGGCGCAGGCGCGTGCGGATCCGGGCGACCAGTTCCTTCGGGTTGAACGGCTTGACCATGTAATCGTCAGCGCCGGACTCGAGGCCCTTCACGACATCCGTCGTGTCGGTTCGCGCGGTCAGCATGATGATGGGCGTGCCGGATTCGGCGCGGATCAGGCTGCAGACCTCGATGCCGTCGAGGCCGGGCAGCATCAGGTCCAGCAGGACCAGATCGGGCTTGACGGCGCGAAAGACCTCCAGGGCCAGGGAGCCGTCGGCGCAGAAGACCGGCTCGAAGCTCTCCGCGTGCAGCACTATGCCGATCATCTCGGCCAGCGCGGTGTCGTCGTCTACGACTAGAATGCGTGCGTTCATCAAACCGTTTTCCACTCAGTCACCCAAAATACCCCGGTGAGTCATGCAATCACTGGCTCAAGAGTAGTCGACGGCGCCGCAGGAAAGCTCAACGCGCTCATTCCACACCGAGGTATGCCAGCATAGGTTTCGTGACCGACCCGCAGAACTGGCACTCCCCGACCGATGACGGGCGCAGCATCCCGGTCGGCGACGAGCAAAAACCGCCCCTCGCGCCCGCCGGTTTTATGCCCCCGGCAAAACCGACCGCTGCTCCCGGCGCGAATACGCCGCCGGTCTGGGGTCCCCCACCGACCTGGACGCCCCCACCCAGACCGGGACTGATCCCTCTGCGCCCGCTGGGTTTCGGAACCCTGCTGTGGGCGCCGTTCCAGGTTCTGCGTCGCAACCCGAAGGCGACCTTCGGCAGCGCGCTGCTCGTTCAGGCGGGCGTCGCCCTGATCGCCGTCGTCATCGTGGGTCTGGTCTCCTACTTCGCGCTCGCACGGGTGGAGAACTCTCCACTGGAGGACCGCGACGCGCTCGAGGCCGGCGCGACCCTCAGCATTGTGCTCTCGGCCATCGTGCCGCTGGCTCTGGCGGTGGTCGCATCCGCTCTGTTGCAGGGCGTCATCGTGATCGAGGTGGCCCGGGCCACGCTCGGAGAGAAGCTGCGGCTGGGCGCCCTGTGGCGCGCCGTGCTGCCGCGCCTCTGGCCGCTGGTGCTCTGGACCCTGATGCTGAGTTCGGCCCTGATCGCGGCCATCGCCCTCGTGGCCGGACTGGTGGTGTTCTTCGTCTCCCTCGGCGGAGCGGGCGTGGGTCTGGCGGTGGTCACCGGCATCCTCGGTACGGTCGCCCTTCTCGTGCTCGGCATCTGGCTGTTCACGAAGACCTCGCTCGTGCCGAGCATGATCGTGTTGGAACGGCTCGGCATCCGGGCGGCGGTGGGGCGGTCCTGGTCGCTGACCCGCGGCTACTTCTGGCGCACGTTCGGCGTGCAGTTCTTGGTGGCGACGGTCGTGAACGTCGTCTCCCAGATTGTGACGACGCCGCTGTCGCTCCTGTTCGGTGCCGCCATCTCCGTGGTCGACCCGAATGCCGCCTTCGATGCGTACCTCCCGTCAGTGATCCTGTACGTTCTGACCATCCTCATCGGCCTGGTGCTCGGCGCCGTAGCAGCCGTGGTGCAGTCGGCCGCGACCGCCCTGATCTACATCGATCTGCGGATGCGCAAGGAAGGCCTCGACCTCGAGCTGGCCCGATTCGTCGAATCGGCCGCCGGCGCCGGTGTAGACCCCTACCGGTCGAAGCCGGCACACGCCTCGGAGACTGCCTGAGCATGATCGCAGGGTCGCACATCCACACGGTGATCCGGGCGGCGATACCGGTCGATCCCGGCGCGCCCGAAGCGCGGAAGTGGCTGCGGGAAGAGCTGGCCAAGGCTCCGTACGAGGCCGCCAAGCCCACCTGGTTCGACCGGTTGTCGACATCGATTCTGGACTGGTTCGCCTCCCTCACCGCGCCCTCGGCCGACGGTTTCGCCGCCTGGGTGCCCCTGCTCCTGACCGTGGCCGTGGTGGTCCTGGTCGTCGCCGCCCTCCTCATTTTCGGCCTGCCCCGGCTCAACCGGCGCAGCCGGCTCGCGTCCGACCTCTTCGGCGTCGACGACCGTCGCGGCGCCGCCGACCTGCGTCGTGCCGCGCTGGCCGCCGCCTCCCACCGGGACTGGAATCTGGCGAGTGCCGAGATGTTCCGGGCGCTGGCGCGCGGACTGTCCGAGCGCACCATCCTGATCGTGACGCCGGGCACCACCGCGCACTCCTTCGCGGCGCGGGCCGCCGAGGCCTTTCCCGGCGAACGGGTGCGACTGAGCGAGGCGGCCGAGCTCTTCGACGGGGTGCGCTACCTGGGGGTCGACGGCACCGAGCAGCGCTTCCTGGCCCTGGCGGCGCTCGAGAGCGACCTGCGGGCCGCCCGGCCGCCGCACCTCGAGGACCCAGCCCCGACGAAGCAGCCATGAGTCTTCTCATCGAAACGGCCTCACAGTCGGCCGAAAACGCCGTCTCCTCCACACCAACCCTGCGCGAAGCCGGACGCCGGGCGCGGTACTGGCTGCTCGCCGGCGTCAGCGCACTGATCGTCGCCGTCGTCAGCACCGTCCTCGCTGCGGGCGGCGGCGTGGGCGGTAAGCCCCTCGAGGCCGACAGCGCGGCCCCAGCCGGCGCGCGGGCGCTCGTCGAGGTACTCCGCCGACAGGGTGTCAACGTCACCGCCGCCGACACCCTCGCGGAGGCGCGGAGCCTGGCCGGCGCCGCCGCCAACCCCACCGTGTTCTTCTTCGACGAGAGCGGCTACCTCACCGACGACCAGCTGAGCGCGATGTCCGCCCTGGCCCCGCGCACGGTGGTGGCCTCCCCCGATTTCCTGGCGCTGCAGACGCTGATCCCCTCGGTGGGCTTCGGCGGCGTGTCCCAGACCGCGGTGTCCCGTGCCGCCTGCACGGTCGCGGCCGCGGTCAAGGCCGACAAGCTCTCCCCCGGCGGCTCCACACTCACGATCCCGGCCGACGACGCCGAGCTGAGCGGATGCTTCACCTCGGGAGAGAACGCCTTCGCCCTGGTCGAACAGGCAACCGCCGACCGGACCCTCACCCTGCTCGCCGACGGCACCCTGTTCAGCAACGAGAAGATCGGCCAGGCCGGCAATGCCGCTCTCGCACTCAACCTGCTGGGCGCGGGGGACGACCTCGTCTGGTACCTGCCAACGATCGCCGATGTGCCGGGAACCGGAACGCCGTCGCTCGGCGAACTGACGCCCGGTTGGGTTACCCCGACCCTGATCCTGCTGGTGCTGGTCACCGTGGCCGCGGCCGTCTGGCGTGGGCGGCGCTTCGGGCCTCTCGTCGCCGAGAACCTGCCGGTCACCGTGCGGGCCAGCGAGACGATGGAAGGACGGGCCCGGCTCTACGCGCGCAGCAACGCCCGTCTGCGCGCCCTCGACGCACTGCGGGTGGGCGCCGTGCAGCGCCTCGCCGGCCAGGTCGGGTTGTCGCGGCTGGCGAGCCTCGACGATGTGATCGCCATGGTGGCCACCGTGGTCGACCGGCCGCCGGCCGACGTTCGGACCGTGCTGGTGGACGCCGTTCCGGCATCCGACTCCGATCTCGTCGCCCTCTCCGACCGCATCCAGGAAATTGAGCGGGCCACGGCCCGCGCGACCACGCCCCTGCCACCCGGAAGAATGGACTCATGAGCACTCATACCCCTGTCGATACCCTGCGAGGCTCCCTCGCCCAAGTCCGTACCGAGGTCGGCAAGGCCGTCGTCGGACAGGACGGCGCGGTAACCGGGCTGATCATCGCGCTGCTCGCCCGCGGCCACGTGCTGCTCGAGGGTGTGCCGGGCGTCGCCAAGACCCTCCTGGTGCGGTCCCTGAGCCACTCGCTCAGCCTGGAGACGAAACGGGTGCAGTTCACGCCGGACCTGATGCCGGGCGACGTGACCGGCTCACTCGTCTACGACGCCCGGGTGGGCGACTTCGAGTTCCGCAAGGGCCCCGTCTTCACCAACATCCTGCTGGCCGACGAGATCAACCGCACCCCGCCGAAAACCCAGTCGGCCCTCCTTGAGGCGATGGAGGAACGCCAGGTCAGCGTCGACGGGCGCTCCCTCCCGCTACCGGACCCGTTCATCGTCGCGGCGACCATGAACCCGATCGAATATGAGGGCACCTACACGCTGCCCGAGGCCCAGCTCGACCGGTTCCTGCTCAAGCTCGTGCTCGACGTGCCGGAGCGCGACGCGGAATTCGAGGTGCTGCGGCGCCACGCTGAGGGCTTCAACCCCCGCGATCTGGCCGGTGCGGGCGTCACCGCGGTTCTCGGCGCGGAGGAGCTGAAGACGGCCCAGGCCGCCGTGGCATCCGTGGGCGCCAGTCCGGACGTTCTCGCCTACATCGTCGACCTGGCCCGCGCAACGAGAAGCAGTCCGTCGGTCAAGCTCGGCGTCAGCCCGCGCGGCACGACCGCGCTCCTCGCCGCGGCCAAGGCGTGGGCCTGGCTGAGCGGCTATGACTCGATCACCCCCGACCATGTGCAGGCGATGGTGCTGCCGGTCTGGCGGCACCGCGTGCAGCTGCGGCCGGAGGCGGAACTCGAGGGCGTGTCCGTGGACGCGATCCTGCGTGCCGTGCTCGCCCAGGTGCAGGTGCCGATCTAAGTGACGCTCACCGGTCGGTTCGTTGCCCTCCTCGCGCTCGGCGTCGTGCCGATCGTGATACTCGGGAGTACCCCGGGGATGGCGACGGCCGTGCTGGGACTATGGGTGCTCGCCCTGGTGGGTCTCGGCATCCTGGACCTGGCCCAGGCCGGATCGCCGCGGAAGATCGTGCTCTCCCGCAGCATGCCCTCCCGGGTGCGCCTGGGCGAAAGCGTGACGAGCGACCTGTACCTGACCAACACCGGGGGTCGACGACTGACCATGGTGGTGCGGGATGCCTGGCAGCCGTCAGCCGGGACGGGCAACAACCGCACGCCGCTGGTGCTGCCTCCTGGCGAGCGACGGCTGGTGTCGCTGCGAATGACGCCCACCCGGCGCGGTGAACGCCGGGTGGACCAGGTCACGGTGCGCTCGTTCGGGCCGCTCGGGCTGTGGGCCCGTCAGGCCACCCTCCGGGCACCGGGCCAGATTCGGGTGCTCCCGCCCTTCAACTCGCGCAAGCACCTGCCGTCGCGCATGACCCGACTCAAGGAGCTCGACGGGCGCACCAGCCTGCTCGTGCGCGGCCAGGGCACCGAGTTCGACTCCATTCGCGAATACGTGCGCGGAGACGACGTACGCTCGATCGACTGGCGGGCCACGGCCCGGCACAACGACGTCATGGTGCGCACCTGGCGCCCCGAACGGGACCGCCGGGTGGTCATCCTGATCGACAGCGGCCGCACCTCAGCCGCGCGCATCGACGACGAGCCGCGCCTCGACACGGCTTTCGAGGCGTCGCTGCTGCTCGCCGCGCTGGCGGCCGGGGCCGGCGACCACGTGGACTTCATCGCCTACGACCGTCGGGTGCGCGGCCGCGTGCAGGGTGCGCAGGGAGCGGAGCTCCTTTCGCGCATGGTCGACACCATGGCCCTGATCGAACCGGAGCTGATCGAGACTGACTGGTCGGCCGTTCCCGGGGAGGTGCGCGCGGTGACGAGCCGCCGGGCCTTGGTCGTACTGATCACGTCGATCGACGCGGCCGGAGCCTCGAGCGCCCTGCTGTCGGTGCTCCCCCAGTTGACCCGCAGAAACACCGTGATCGTCGCATCCGTCACCGACCCAACCACCCTGGAGGCCACGCGCCCGCGCGGCAACCGGGAGGAGATCTACCGGGCGGCGGCCGCCGAACGGGCACTGCTCGACGTGGCCAGGGTCTCGGCCGCCATCCGACGCCAGGGCGCCGAGGTCGTCACCGGCTCCCCCGCCGACCTGCCACCCGCACTGGCCGACCGCTATATCGCGCTCAAGGCCGCCGGCCGGCTCTAGGTGCTAGGCCGCGTAGATCCGAGTGCTGCCGGCCTCGAATTCGGCCAGATCGCCGGTCTCACCCGCCCGCACGGCACGCCGGCCGAGCACGAGCATGTAGGCGAGGAAGGCGAGGAGGGCGGCCGCGCCGATCCCGATCTTCACCGGCCACGGCCACGGGGCCGGGGTGACGAAACCCTCGATCACCCCGGAGACGAAGAGCACGAAGACCAGACCGATGGCCACCGTCGAGAGGGCGCGGGCATCCTCGGCCAAAGCCTGCGCGCGAGTGCGGGCCCCCGGGGCGATCCAGGCCCAGAAGATGCGCAGTCCACCTGCCGCGGCCACGAAAATAGCGGTCAGTTCGAGCATGCCGTGCGGTGCAATGTACAGGAAGAACACGTCGCCCTTGCCGTAGGCGAACATAACCGCGGCCGTGATGCCGACGTTCTGCGCGTTCTGCAGCACGATGTAGGGCACGTAGACGCCGAGGATCCCAAAGGCGATGGCCTGGGCGGCGATCCACGCGTTATTGGTCCAGACCAAGCCGGTGAAGGATGCCGCGGGATTCTCCGAATAGTAGTTGACGAAATCCTCGTTGACGAGTTTCTGCAGCTCGGCGTCGGAGCCGACGGCGGCCAGGGCCTCAGGGTTGCCGGAGATCCAGAAACCGTAGAGGCCCGCGACCACAATCGTCACCACCGCCACGGCAAGGGTCAGCCACCGCAGGCGGTAGAGGGCGGCTGGCAACTGCAGCACGAAAAAGCTCGGGATCTGGGAAACAACGTTCGCGCTCGCCCCCGTGAACCGCAGCCTCGCCCGGGACAGCGCCACCGAGAGCCGGTCACCTTCCAGCGTCGAACCGGCGGTCGACTTGATCGCGGACAGCTGGGTCGCGCCGGACTGATACCGCTCGATCAGCTCGTCGGCCTGCGCGCCGGAGAGCCGCCGCTGCGAACCGAGCTCAGCCAGGCGGTCCCACTCGGCGCGGTGCGCCGCTGAATATGCGTCAAGGTCCATCTGCTCTAATAGTAGACATGGAGCAGCCCGGCAAGGTGGCCGATCACGGCCAGTATTCGTGGAGCGAGCAGGAATTGGTCACCGGCGAGGCCGTTGCCCTCGATGTAAGGGCGGCCAGCATCATCCTGCGCGCCGCCGGAACGATCATCGATTATGTTGCCTACATCCTCCTCTTCCTGGGGGTGGCCTTTCTTGTGGCGGGTCTCACGGGCGTGGCAATCGACGACGCACTCGGACGGGCGCTCGGGATCGCAGGCCTGGTGGTCTGCCTGCTCATCGTGCCGATGGCCGTCGAAACGGCCAGCGGCGGACGGTCCCTGGGCAAGCTCGCCATCGGCGCCCGCATCGTTCGCGACGACGGCGGCGCGATCCAGCTGCGCCACGCGTTCATCCGCGCCCTGCTGGGCATCATCGAGATCTACTTGACGTTCGGCGGCATCGCCGCCACCACTGCGCTTCTGAACAGCAAGTCCAAACGCCTGGGCGACCTGCTGGCCGGCACGTACAGCCAGCACGAGCGGGTGCCCCGCCTCACTGATCGAACCGTCCCGCTGCCGCCCGTGCTCGAGGCCTGGGCCCAGACGGTCGACATTGTGCGTCTCCCCGATCGCCTGTCCCGCCGCATCGCGCAGTTTCTCCGCCAGGCCGACAAGCTGACTCCGGCTACGCGGCTGCGCCTCGCAGACAGCCTGTCCACCGAGGCCGCCCCGTTCGTGTCGCCGAAGCCAGAGGCCCCGGCGGAGGTCTTCCTGGCCGGGGTCGCCGCGGTGCGCCGAAGCCGGGAGTCCACGGCGCTGAAGCTCGAGCGGGAGCGTCTCGACCGTCTGCTGCCCATTCTGCATAGCCTCCCGCACGGTTTTCCCCAGCGGTAGGGCAACGGACCTCTCCCCGGCCGTTCCCGCGAAGTATCCGACGAAGAATGTGGCGCTGCCGCCCGCGGGGCGCCCTCGCATCAGGGCCCGTGTGTGTGTGGCTAACTCAGGACATCTGTTGCCCGGAGTAGACGGCCGCCGCGGGTTAGTGCGGCATTGGTGCGGATGCCCGGCACGGCCCGGCTGGATCTCCTGAGTTGGCCACGACCGCTGCTGGATGTGCGCCGCGGGGTGGATGGGGCGGGGGCGTCGCTGTTGGACGCGTGGCCACCGGGCGCCGGGCGCCGGGCGGGGTGGTGGTGGTTAACGCACAATGGCCACCCGTTGGGGTGGCCATTGTGTGTGTTGCTACGTTGAGTCCGGCGGTGTCCTA
>NZ_PJJS01000035.1 GCF_002929845.1 Cryobacterium sp. M96 | reverse complement strand
GACTACGGCACACTAGAACCACACGAGAGTGGCCCTGTTTTCAGTTGGCAGAAGTGGCCCTGTTTTCAGTCGGCGTTAACAAATTTGGCGTCGTTTCACCGCGCTCGTGTTTGGGTGATGAGTTATGTATTCGTCGGGAAGCAATGCCGGAGCGAGCATCGCTGCCTTCTGAAATGCGAAGATGACCTCATCGATCTGCTGGCGATCACGGATGAGCCGTGATTTTTTGGCCTCCAATCGGGCGTAGCAAAGTACTCTACGACGAGAGTCGTGATGAGAGCGACGAGCACGGGAACGTCGATTTTGCTGAAGGCGTCGGCTATTTCATTCGGGATCATGGGCAAATCTTTTGCATCAGGTTCGTCGATCTTGCGTTCTACTGGTCTGCACCTGGAGCAGGGTCAGCCCGTCGTGGAGGCAGAATGCGGTACAGGCTCGATTTCGTGATGCCGGTCTTAGAAACAATGTCGGGGATTGTGTGCCCCGCGTTGCGCAGGTGATCAGCGTAGGCGAGTTTTGTGGGATCCAGGACGCTGGGGCGCCCGATGCGCCGGCCCTTGCTCATCGCAACTGCACGGGCATGGGCGGCACGTTCGAGCGAATAGATGCGCTCCATCTGTCCGAATAAGGCGAGCATGACTACGGCTAGCTGCGACATCGAATCATCCGGATTGGCGGAGTCGACCCGAATCGGATCGGCTAGGTTTCGTTCCCCGACGCCACGTTCGCGCAGGTCGTGGATCATGTTTAGCGTGTCTCGAACAGTTCGGCCGAGACGGTCCAGGGTGTGCACCACGATTACATCGCCGTATCGAGCGACTTTGAGAGCCGCCGTTAGCCCCGGTCGGTTTGTCGTCGAGCCTGATTTCTTGTCGACGTAGACCTGATCGGCGGGGATCCCGACGGCGCCGAGCGCGTCGAGCTGCCGGTCGAGGTCTTGCTTGGCAGTCGAGACGCGAGTTTAGCCAATATCCACAGCGGCCGTACCGGAAGTCGTTTTTGTACGAGAGAAACGAAAGACCTTTTCGAACCTAACTTTTGGAACGAATTTCCACAGCGTGTCGAAATTCTAAACTCCGCCGTAGGAGGCGTTCCACTTTCAAGGATATGGAACGGTTCGGCTTCGAGGTTTTACGTTCAGTTCGGCACTCGGATTGAAAGTCGTTGCGGCGTCCGCGGCGCAGCGTTCCGAACTCGCATGTTTACGCCATTCTCCTCTGGTCAGTGTGCTGGCTTGAGGCCGGTGATAGCGCGGCTGTGGGGGAGGCGCAGCAACAGCAGTCCCACCGGCCAAGCGATTCCGATCGTGAGCAGGTAGACCACGGGTTTCGGTAGACCCAATGAGTGGAGGCCTGTGACCACCGCAGGGTGGATAAAGAGCACCGTTAATGACGCCCGGGCAAGTTGAGTGACCACTCGCGAGAGCTGGCCAATGCCGTCGACTCGGCTCTTTCGTCTGACACTGGGTTTGGCATCCTCCCCAACAGAATCGCCGCCCAGCAGACCCTCTGTAATGAGAATGAAGCCGAAGGAAAGTGCGACGGCCACCACTATGCTCACGACCGGGGTACCCACATCGAGCCGCTTCAAATCAAGCGGCTGCGACCATCCCAGAACGATGAGGGTAAAGGAAACCGCAAGCAACACGACACCAGTGACAATCGGGTGCCGCACCATACCCCGGGCCCGCCGCATCGAACGCCCGGCAACGATGAAGATGATGCACGCAAGGGCGAGCCCCAGGCTCAACGGCAGGAATCGTGCAGGATGTCCCGGGATGTACGCCGCCGCGATGAAAAGTATCGCGGCGATGGCCCACTGCCCGGGTAGCGGCAACCGTGACACAGGCCAATAGATGACAGCGGCGAAGAACAACGCTGTCACAAACCACATCGCCCAAAAGGGCCCATCGGTCGCGAACTGGCCGCCCCAGAGAAGGTGCGCGAGCCTGATCGGATCGAAGCCGCCCTCCACACTTTCGGTCCCTAACGTGACCGTTCCAAGCAGCACGAGCCAGACCGCGTAGGGGATGAGGAGGGACCTGACCCGGCTCCTAACCTCCCGGTTGAACGACCGACCGACCTTCCAGAGATAACCGGAGAGCAAAAAAAAGATCGGTACATGCCAACTGTAAAGAAATGGTCGTGCTGGACCGTCTACCCAGATGTGGCCGGCCACGATTGCGAGCATTGCGAACACGCGCACAGCGTCGAGGGACACGGAGCGGCCTCCGTGGAAGCCAGCACGGACGCGCGCTCCCGTCCATAGGAATTTTTTCTCGTTGGTCCCACCGTCGTCTTGCCCGCTACTGCTGATAGATCTTCCTCCCAATATTCACTGGGAAGTCGTCATCGTTCGACCATGGACGAGGACATAGGTAATGTCCAACAAACTGTCCAGCGCAACTATCGGTGCGGATGCATCGTACCTTCGGCGCCTCAAACCCCATGATGATCAGATGCCTCCCCTTGGTGCAGGCCAGCTAGTCGCAGTACCGCGGCTAGTCCTTCCGGCGCACCAGGCCAGTGGCGTTTGATCGCGACGCTACCTGCTTGTTGGGTCGCGAACTGCAGCGCGATCGCGACAATAAGGGCTCCGTCAGCATATCCCAGAACCGGGATGAAGTCAGGGATCACATCAATGGGAAATAGAAGGTGAAAGAGAAGAATGTGGAGCCATATTCGCACGCCCATGGACACTGAATGATCGCTCGCGAGCCGCCGAAGGAGATGCGAAGTATCGGGCACGAGCCGCAACAAATCCTTGAGCGATGCACCTCTTAGGTGACGCGTGGATTCAATCCAGAGGAAAAGCACGAGCGCGAGCCAGAAGAGTGCGAGGCTTCCCAGGGCGCTAGCGCGAACTGCCACCATTCAGTCATCATTCACGCCCCCCGTGACGAAAACCACGAGCGTCTTAGCGTTCGTCGCAGCAAAGTATTCCAACTCCAATCGCATTCCAACCGACTATCACCCACTTCCTCGTCGGCCTTGGCGGTTATTGCTGTGAACCGAGATGGGGTCCACCAGTTGTACCGACTCAAGTGTGTCCCACTCGGTGCTGCTTGGCGTTTGTCGAGCCGACCGCTGGGGAGCCCGCCCTTGACACGGGCGTCGATGGCTCTCTCGGTGAGCGTTGGCTCTCTCACTTTCTTCTCACGGTGGTGTCAATAGCGTCAGTTTTATGACAAAGATGGCAATAACTATCAGGGGCCTGTTGCGGTCCTTCGGTTCCCGGCGGCGTTAGCCGACCTCGCTCTCGAGGTGCCGATGGGAGAAGTATTCGGGTTGCTCGGGCACAACGGGGCGGGCAAGACCACGTCGGACTGGCGTAGCTCGCGATAATCATCACCGCCCACCGGCTCTACCTCGCCTCCCGCTAGCGGCGAACAAGAACGCTCGCCTCGCCCCGGACAGGAAAGGAATGACCCGCTGATGGCCGTTTCGATCGTGATACCCACCTACAATGTGGCACCGAGCATCGCTGAGCTCGCCGCACGGATTAGTGACGCCACAACCAATTACGACGCGGAAATCATCTTCGTCTCTTCGGACGACACACCGCAGGTAATAGTTCACGTCGGCAACACCGCCCGCCTCCCCGTCCGCATCATCCACCGAAGTACACCCACCGGCGGCTTAGCGGACGCGGTCCTCGAGGGCATTGCCGCCAGCGACGGGAAGGGGTGCATCGTGATGGACGGTGATCTGCGGCACCCTCCCGAGATGATCCCGATTCTGCTAGCCGCAGCTGCTAGCGAACACGAAGATGTGGTTGTCGCCTCCCGGAACCTTGACGACGGTTCATCCGGCGGGCTCGCAGGCGCATCCCGCCATATCGTCTCCACCGCAGCAAACCTCCTGGCACGCGCAATGCTCCCGTCAGGCTGCAGAACTGCACCGACCCGATGACAGGCTTTTTCGCCGTACACCGCGCCACCATAGATATATCAGCGTTGCAGCCACGAGGATTCAAAATACTGCTCGAGATTCTGGCCCGCAATACGGCACCGTGGTGGAGGAACCGTTCGTTTTCGACGAACGACAAGCCGGTGTATCCAGAGCCGACTTCCAGCAAGGGGTCCGCTTCGTCACGCAACTTGCCGCACTTCGCTTCGGTCACCTTTCCGGCTTTGTCAACATCGGCGCAGCTGGCGCGGTAACGAACCTGCTCATCATGGCAGGACTGCAGGCTCTCGGCGTGTGGTACATCGCTGCTGCAATCATCTCTGCAGCCGTCACAATCGTCGGCAATTTCCTCCTCCAAGAGCGATTCGACTTCCGAGACCTCCGAGGACCTGCCGCATCCGGATGTATCCGATTTGCCCGATCCTTCGCCTTCAACGGCGTCGAGGCGACGGTTCGCACCGCTGTGCTCTGGGCCGTCGTCGAGACAACGACACTGCCAGGAATTGCAATGCAGGCCGTCCTCATCGGCATCGGATTCATGCTCAGATTCTTTCACCACTCCCAACGTTGAACGTCAACGGCGGTATGGTCACCTCGTGGCCCACACAAACCCATCCATGATTAATTCTGGGAAGAGAGCGAACACATGAGTCAAGAAGTGAATATTGCTGCACAGCAGAAGTTTGGTGACGCCGTGAACAGCGGAGAACTCGACCTTCTCAATGACCTCGTGGCCGAAGACGCAGTCGACAACGACCCGGCCCCGGGCCAGGCCCCGGGCCACGCAGGCTACAAAGCGTTCTTCGGCGAGATGATTGCCGCTTTCCCCGACCTGCACATCGAAGTCGAGCGCCTCGTCGCGAACGACACCGACGTCGCATTCGCGTACACTCTCACCGGCACCCACCAGGGCCCTCTCATGGGCCACCCGGCTAGCGGGAAAACGATGTCTGTTCGTGGCATGCAAATCAGCCGGTTCGAGAACGGGAAACTTGTCGAGCGTTGGGGTAGCAGCGACGAACAGGGCATGCTCCAACAACTCGGCCTGGCACCGTAACCTGCGATAACTGGCGTGCCTAATCAGAAGGAGTAGGGCGGAGGACGCTTATTTGACTATGGTTTATGACGCGAGACGGCCTTGATCGCGCACTGGGCACGCAGGCAGAACTGTACTGGTGTGCCTGGTAGCGCCTCCGATCCGTCAACGCTGGCGCGCAGGTAGGGGTGGCTCGTAAATTCGTTGCCGCTACCAACATTGCGCGTATCGTTTTGCCGCGCGTTTTGTTGGTCTTATGAGGACGAGCTGACCTAACGGATCTTACGGGTAATCAGCTGACGGAGGCTTCTGCGGCGCTGCGAGATGACGGCCCAGGCAGTGGACACAGCACGATGGATTTTGTTGTACCCGCCAGTTCGTTGAGTGCGGCGGCGTGGCTCCAAAGGAAGATCCATATTTTGACCATGGCTGTGTCGGCCGACGACGGCATTGCAAACTTGTACATGCAGATTGCATAGGTTTCGGTGACGGAGGCGTCATACAAGGAGCCGAAGGCGAGTGCGTCACCGGCGGCTACTTGTTCGAGAAGCAAATGGTCGCCGGCACTGTCACGGGGGGACGCGGCTCCGTCTCGGCGGTGGCCATGGTGCGGTCCCGGACGCTCGAATGACGAGTGTAGACAAGGCACTCCCTGGATGTGGTGAGTGAATCCGCTGACAGGGCCTAGAGCAACGCAAAAAATCCATGTGACCCAAATGGGGTGTGTCAAGTCGGTTGATGACTCAGAAATCGGTCACAAATAACTGCCGAAACAACGCCCTTGACCATTGAGACTCACAGGCCTCGGTTTCAGCATCCGCAGGATATTAGTAATTCTCGTCAATTTGGCTTGCGCGCTGATCCTTTGCAACACGTGAAATGCCTGGCGGATTATGTGACAAATTTCGGGTTTCTGGGCGATACGGACGTGATGTCACGTAATCGAACGTTTAGATGACAGGGGTCGAGCATGCACGTCGGATGCATGCGCGTGTCAAAAGCTGATGGTTCGCAGAGCACTGATCTACAACGAGACGCACTCCTGGCTGCCGGCGTCCCTGCAGGGGATCTCTACGAGGACCGGGTATCCGGCAAGAAGGACGGACGGCCACACCTGGCGGCCTGCCTGAAGGCGCTGCGTCATGGTGACACGCTCCTGGTTCGGAAGCTGGACCGGCTCGGCCGAGACCACGATCATCCCGACCTCGGGCCCGGGGCGGCAATCGACACCACCACTGACCGTGCGGGTCGTGGGCTACACGATCGACGACGGACGCGACAACCCTGACGCCTACCGGCTGCTGACCACGATCCTTGATCCGGCCGAGGCCTCCGCGGAAGAACTCGCGACCGTGTATTCCGAACGGTGGGAGATCGAGTCCGTGTTCGACGAGCTGAAGTCTCACCAACGCGGTCCGCGCATGGTGATGCGGTCCAAATTCCTCGACCTGGTCAAGCAGGAAATCTGGGGGCACCTCTGTTGCCACTACGCGATCCGCACCCTCATGGTCGAGGCCGCCCAGCATGCTCACCGCGACCCTGACCGGGTCTCCCTCATCGCCGCACTCCGCATCGCCCGCCGTTCCGTGGCTCAGGGCGCTTTTTTCCCCTCCGCGCCCTGACTACGCCAAAGCGGTCTGGCGCCATGCGGTACGCGCCCTGATCCGACGGCTGAACCCCGCGCGACGACGGCGTTCAAACCCTCGCGTCATCAAACGCAAGGTCTCAAAATGGCCCGCCAAACGCTTCCACCACGCGCACTGGCCACAACCCCTCCACGAGCCAGAAATCGCCACTCAACCGCTTAAATGAACGGTATTGGGCTTGATACTCGAACCACCGGCCGTCGGCTTCAGAGATCCGAAATAACGCCCTTCGAATTGGCACCGTAACCTCGCAGCGAGGGAAGTTTTCACGGTGAGTGCTTTCGTCGCAGAGACCGCCGCCGGGAACACTCTTACCCGGATTGCACAGGACGCCGGATTCGGAAGAACCACGCTTTCTCGCCAATTTAAGGAACATGGAATCCAGCCACCTCCTTGTGGTCGTCGCCCGAAAGACATTTCACGGGAGTTTCCCGTGCGGCAATACGTCGACCAGGGTGAGTCCGCCCGGGAAATTGCAGCGATCCTCGGGATGAGCCCGAGTGCTGTCCTCCGTAGACTCCGTCGGGAAGGCATCCAAACGCGTCCAAGAGGCGGCGCGAGGCTCATACCAGTTCAACTTCGTGCTTCGGACTCACGGGTGGACTCGCCTTCCGCCGAAAAGTTGGTCGTGACACGCGCCACTCTCGATTCTGGCATCGAGAGATGACGCATTTCGTAGCAGGCATGGAGCGTCCAAGCGCTAACGATGCAGCGGGTCTAGCTTCTTACAAGTTTCTGCTGCAGTGGATGTTGCATTAGCCGGTGTGCCGACTGGCGGCTGTGGAACGGTCACGATGGATCGAGTTGTGTGTCCTTCCGGATCCTTCTTGGCACGAGCTCTCCGACACAACAAGATGATTGAGTTGACAACCACCGTGCCCAGGCCAATGACATAGCCAGGGATCCACCAGGCGCTCGACTGGTCCTCCGATCCCGGTGAAGTTGACGCAGCCGCGATGAAGCTCGCGCCCAGCGAAACGAACATCAGAGTTCCACCGGCCGTTAGCACGCCAACTTGAATCCGGTCAGCAGTTAATGTCCATGAAGAAGATGCTTTGACATAGTTTCTGATCAGCTGCGATCTCACTTCGCTGAGGGCGCTTGGTCTGGACCAGAGAGCTTCTCAATCGCAGACGTGAGTCGTTCAATTCGACCTAGACCGACGTTCGGCATGAAGGCGCCACTGACTGAGACGCCTATCGCGACGGCGGCTGTGATTGAAGCCACGATGCTCGGAATTTCCTCAACTGCTGACATGCCATAAGGGTATTGCCGGGTGATCTCACCCCTTGACCACCTGCAGGACAAGGTTGAGACACGGTCGAGGATAGTGACAGGTAGACGGGGCTTGGCGCGGTGACAGGTGCACAGAATTCGCCGTGATTTCGGCAGTAGCCAATGACAACTGAGTCAGGAACCTACACACCCGCCGCAACGCGGTCATATTCTCCGGGGGCACGCGAATCCCACTACGCTACGAACGGGGACGAAAGTGCCGTGCAAGCGTTCGGATCGGTCCGTTCTCGCTCGTGGCCGTTCGCCACGAAGGAGACGCGCGTGAGAGTCGGCATCGGACGAGAACGCCTGCAGGGTGAGCGCCGCGTCGCGGCGACCCCCGAGACAGTGACCCAGCTCACAACCCTTGGACTCGAGGTCCTGGTTGAGTCCGGTGCGGGCGCCCCTTCCGGTCACGGCGACGCCGCCTACACGGATGCCGGTGCCGCCGTTGTGCCGCACCTCACCCCGGGCGACCTCGATGTCTACTGCCACGTGCGCCCCCTCGCCCCGGAGTTCGCGGCTGCTCTCCGCCCCGGCACGATTACGGTCGGCCTGGCGTCGCCGGCCTCCGAGCTGGCCACCGTCGCCGCCCTGGCCGCGGCCGGCGCGACGGCCTTTGCCCTCGAGCTGGTTCCGCGCATCTCGCGCGCCCAGTCGATGGACGCGCTCACTAGCCAATCGCTGGTCTCCGGCTATCGCGTAGTGCTCGAGGCGGCCATCCGATTCCCCCGCTTCTTCCCGCTCTACATGACCGCGGCCGGTACGATTCCGCCGGCTCGAGTGCTCGTGCTCGGGGCCGGCGTGGCCGGACTGCAGGCAATCGCCACGGCCAAGCGCCTTGGTGCCCGGGTCTCGGCCTACGACGTGCGCCCGGCCTCGGCCGATGAGGTCACCTCCATGGGTGGCACCTTCGTCGACCTCGACCTGGACGCCGTCGAGGGTACGGGTGGCTACGCCCGGGAGCTGAGCGTAGACCGTGCCGTGCGCCAGCGCGAACTGCTTGCACCCTACGTGGCCGCAGCCGACGTCATGATCACCACGGCGGCCATCCCCGGTCGCGCGGCCCCGCTGCTCGTCACGCACGAGATGGTGGCCGCGATGCGTCCAGGCTCGGTCGTGATCGACCTGGCCGCCGAGACCGGCGGGAACGTCGAGGGTGTTCTCGCCGGTGTGGACACCCTGGTGCCCACCCAGGTCGGTGACGGCTCCGTCACGCTCGTGGGCATGAAGGACGCCCCCTCCACGATGCCGGCGGACGCCTCGCGGCTTTTCGCCAAGAACGTGGCCAACCTGCTCGCTTTGATGACCGTCGACGGCACGGTGACGCCCGACTTCACGGACGAGGTCGTCGCCGGGGCCTGCCTGACGCATGACGGCACCATCCGGCACGAACCCACGGCCGCCGCCGTGGCCGCCGCCGCGACAGGAGAACACTGATGGATCCAATCACCCTGCTGACCGTCGTCGTGCTGGCGGTTTTCGTCGGCTTCGAGGTCGTCTCGAAGGTCTCGAGCACCCTGCACACCCCACTGATGAGCGGGGCGAACGCCATCCACGGCATCATCCTGATCGGAGCCATCATCGTCGCCGGGCAGACCCTGGAGCCGTGGCTGCTCGCGGTCGCCCTGCTCGCCGTGGTGATGGCCACCGCGAATCTCGTCGGTGGCTTCGTCGTGACCGACCGGATGCTCAAAATGTTCGCCCCCCGCAAACCGGCCGGCGCCGGCCCGAAGACCGATCCGAAGGACGCGACGAAATGAGCCTGCTCAGCCCCGAGTGGACCAGCCTGCTCTACCTGATCGCCGCGGTCTGTTTCATCTTGGCCCTGCGCGGGCTCTCCTCGCCGAAGACCGCCCGCCGCGGCAACCTGATCGGGGCCGCCGGCGCGCTGCTGGCCGTGATCACCGTCTTCCTCTCCGCCCGGATCGAGAACATCCCGGCCATCCTCATCGCCATCGCGGTGGGGTCGGCGATCGCCGCCCCCATCTCGCGGCGCGTGGAGATGACGCAGATGCCCCAGCTCGTCGCGCTGTTCAACGGCGTCGGCGGCGGTGCCGCGGCACTGGTCGCCATGCTGGAGCTCGGCAGCACCGACAGCCCGTGGAGCAAGGTGGCCGTGGTCTTCACGATGCTCATCGGCGCCGTCTCGTTCTCCGGCTCCGCGGTCACCGTCGGCAAGCTGCAGGGTCTGATCAGCTCCAGGCCTCTCATCTTCCCGGGCCTCGCGATCGTGATGGGCGGCATCGTGCTGGCCGCCCTTGTGGCCGGAGGCTTTGTCGTCGCCACCGGTGCGGCCGGTTGGGCTATCGGTCTGCTCGTGCTGGGACTGCTCGTCGGGGCACTGCTCGTGCTCCCCGTCGGCGGGGCCGACGTGCCGATCGTGATTTCCCTGCTCAACGCCTTCACCGGACTGGCCGTCGCGGCCTCCGGCATCGTTCTCGGCAACCTGCTCCTTGTGGTGGCCGGCACCCTCGTGGGCGCCAGCGGCACGATCCTGACCCGGGCGATGGCATCCGCCATGGGTCGCGGCGTGAACGGAATCCTGTTCGGGGCGTTCAAGGGCGGTTCCACCGCCGGGTCGACCGCCCAGAGCGACCGGCCCGTGCGCAGCTCCAATGCGGAAGACGTCGCGGTGCTGCTCAACTACGCCCAGCGCGTGGTCATCGTGCCCGGCTACGGCCTCGCCGTGGCGCAGGGCCAGCACACCATCGCCGAACTCGCCACCACCCTCGAGGCGCGCGGCATCGAGGTCGTCTTCGCCATCCACCCGGTGGCCGGGCGCATGCCCGGGCACATGAACGTGCTTCTCGCCGAGGCGAATGTGCCCTATGAGGCGCTCAAGGAGATGGCCGAGGTCAACCCCGAGTTCAAGAACACGGATGTCGCCCTCGTCGTCGGCGCCAACGACGTGGTCAACCCGGCCGCGAAGACGTCGCCCGGCTCGCCGATCTACGGCATGCCGATCCTCGACGTCGGTGATGCCCGGCAGGTGGTGTTCCTCAAACGGTCGATGCGTCCCGGTTTCGCCGGCATCGAGAACGAGCTGCTCTACGACCCGAAGACGACGCTGCTGTTCGGCGACGCCAAGGACTCTCTGACGAAGGTGCTCGGCGCGGTCAACGCGCTCTGAGTTCGGTGCCCGCCCGGCCCCGGCGCACAGGTCAGGGCGGTAGGGTTCAGTCAGGGATCCGACCCTGATCCCGATCGGGGCGGTTCCGGTGCGAGGGAGGGCCATGACGAGCAGGTGGGCGCGATTCGGTCGCGGATGGCTGACCGCATCCGTCGCCGTCTTCGTCGCCGCCCTCTCGCACATCGCCGGCGGCGGCAACGCTCCCGGCTGGCTCAGCGTGGGTCTGGCCCTCGCCTTCGCGGGGATAGCGTCCGTACTGTTGGCCGGCACAAGCTTGTCGCTATTGCGTCTCTCCCTCTCCGTCGGGGTCAGCCAGCTTCTGCTGCACGTTCTGTTCGGCCTCGGCGGGGCCTCGAGCACGACGATGACGAGCACCTCCCATCACGGAGCCGTCACCCTGGCGGACGCGACCCCCCACCTGATGCACGCGGTCGGCGCCCTGCCTGGTGGCTGGATGTGGGTGGCACACGCCTTGGCCGCCCTCGTCACCATCGCCGCCCTGTACCGCGGCGAGAAGACGTTCTGGGCGCTGCTCGAGGAGACGACGATCCGTCTCATCGCGGTCCTGATCGAACGCCTCGCTCCGGCGCAGATCGGAACGGATGCGGCGACGCTGCGCCCTGCTTTCCGCCGGGTCTTCGTTCCTGCCGATCTCGGCGTGCTGCTCTCCAGTGCGCTACGCCGCGGTCCGCCCCCGCGCGCCCTGGCACCGTGAGGCTCTGACCTTCTCACTCGTGCGCTCTGATCCCGATGCGCTGCACCCTGCGCGCGACCCGCTGACCCGCTGACACCTGGCCCGAGTGATTCCGTTCGACCTCGGTGAGGTCGACGGCGTCTGCGCACCCGGCCACCGGCACGTCTGTGCCCGGTGAATCTGCCGTCGCACCGCCCCATCTCTTCCCTCCACGAATCGGAGATTTCAATGATTTCTGCCCAACCGCGACGCCCGGCAGCCGCCGTTTTCCTGACCCTGGCCGTGATCGCTCTGTCCATATTCAGCCCGGTGGCTCCGGCGGCCGACGCCCACGACCAGGTGGCGTTGACCGTGCCGGCCGACGGTGCGAACGTCGACCTCGCTCCCGCCGAGATCGCCATCACGTTCACGGACGACATCCTCGAGGTCGGCGCCATCGTCATGGTTGTCGATACCGAGGAGAAGAACTGGGCAGAGGGCGACATGCGGCTCGACGGGCCGCAGGCCACCCAGCCGGTGGCGGCCGACCTGCCCGACGGTGCCTACGACGTGCGCTGGCGGGTCGTGTCCGCCGACGGTCACCCGGTCTCTGGCGCCTTCGCCTTCACCGTGGGCGCCGCGGCCCAGCCTCGATCACAGTCGACTGCGGGTGCAACCGCGGCGCCGGACCCGTCCGGCGACGCGACATCCGCCGCCTCGGAAGAGCCCGCCGACGGAACGGGACTCTCGGTGGTCGCGGTGGGGCTCTTCGGTGCCTTCGGTGGACTGGCCGCCGTCGCCCTGTTCATTGCCTGGCGAGCCAGGCGCCGCGGCAACCCGTGAAGCACCTGAAGCACTTGAAGCACCTGAAGCACCTGAAGCACCTGACACGCCGCATCGTTTCCCGAGCACCCAACGCACCAGACCAGGAGAACCCCTCATGAAGCTCAACACCGTTCCCACCCGATTCGTCGTTGCCGCCGCCGCTCTGATGCTGGCCCTCTCGGGCTGCGCCGGCGCGACCGAGGCACCCGCGGCGACGACCGACAGCGCCACCTCGGCCGACACCCTGGCCATGACGGATGCCTGGGTCAAGGCGAGCGAGTCCGGCATGACCGGCGCCTTCGGCCTGCTCGAGAACTCCGGACCCGACGACATCACGGTCGTCTCAGCCGAGACATCCGCAGCCTCGATGATCGAACTTCACGAAACCGTGGCCAACGACGCCGGCGACATGGTCATGCAGGAGAATCCGGATGGCTTCGTGGTGCCGGCCGGCGGCTCCATCGAACTCATCCCTGGCGGCCGCCACATCATGCTGATGGGGCTCACCGGCCCGCTCGCCGCCGGCGATGCGGCCGCCTTCACCCTCGACCTCGCCGACGGGTCGAGCCTGGACTTCTCAGCCCCGGTGAAGGACTACACCGGGGCCAACGAAACATACGAGGGCGACACCGAAATGGACATGGATACCGACAGCCAGTGAGTTCCCTCACAGAGAATGAACGGAGTGGACCGCCCGAATCGTCCGTGCAGTCGGGCCGCCGGCTCAGCCGGCGCCACCTTCTTCTGGGTGGTGCCGCCGCCGGGATCGGTGCGGCCGGAGCCATGGGCATCGACCTCGTGGCCAAGGCCGGGATCGGCGGCTCTGCGGCTCCATCGGTACCGCTCTTTCGCGGCACCGACGCCGTTCCCTTCTTCGGGGTGCACCAGGCCGGGGTGGACACCGACCCGCAGGCCCGGGTCACGTTCGTGGCGCTCAACCTGCCCGCGCAGATCGACCGGGCCGCGCTGCGGCGGATGATGCGCATCCTGACCGACGATGCCGCCCGGCTCACCCAGGGCGGGGGCGCCCTGGCCGACTCGGAACCCGAGCTGGCCGTCGTGCCGGCCCGGCTGACGGTCACCTTCGGCTTCGGGCCCGGCCTCGTCGCCGTCGCCGGGGGAGAGGCTCCCGGCTGGCTGAGGCCCCTGCCCGCATTCACGATCGACCGGCTCCAGCCGGAGTGGAACGACGGTGACCTGCTGCTGCAGATCGCCGCCGACGACCCGATGACGGTCGCCCATGCCACCCGGATGCTTCTGAAGGACCTGCGCTCCTTCGCGTCGGTGCGGTGGGTTCAGTCCGGCTTCCGCCGAGCAGCCGGTTCGGAGAAGCCCGGCACCACCATGCGCAACCTGTTCGGCCAGGTGGACGGCACCGCGAACCCGGCCGCCGGAACGGCCGACTTCAATGCCCTGGTCTGGGGCACGGCCTCCGGTCCCGGCTGGCTGGTGGGTGGAACCAGCCTCGTCCTGCGCCGGATCAGCATGAACCTCGACACGTGGGACGGGCTCGACCGCTCGGGCCGCGAGTCCGCGGTCGGACGCACTCTCGCCGTCGGGGCGCCGCTCACGGGCACGAAGGAGCGCGACGAGCCCGACTTCACGGCGACGAACGCGCTCGGGTTCCCGGTCATCCCCGAGTACTCCCACCTGCGTCGCGCCCGGTCGGAGGACCGGTCCCAGCGCATCCACCGCCGCGGCTACAATTATGACGACGCGCCTCAGGGTTCCGGCGTCTCCAACTCCGGACTGCTGTTCGCGTCTTTCCAGGCGGATGTCGACGCGCAGTTCGTGCCCATCCAGCAGCGCCTCGACACCCTCGACCTGCTCAACCAGTGGACCACCCCGATCGGTTCCGCGGTGTTCGCGATTCCGCCGGGATGCGCAACGGACGGCTACATCGGCGACACCCTGTTCTGACCGATCTGCGCACCGGGGCCCAGCGGGCGGCCAGGACCGCCCGCGTAGACTGTATCCGTCTCAACCCGCAATGAAAGAGGTCGTCGCGTGGCGAACGCCCAGGCTCCACACTCCACCACCGGCCGGTACTGGCCGGTGCCGGTGCTGCGGGCCGCCCTCACCCTTGTGCCGGCGGCCGCGATTACCTTCAACGCCGATCATTCGGCGGAATTCGGCCTTCTCGTGTTCGGCGTCTTCGCGCTTCTCAGCGGCCTCACGGTGGGTCTGCTCAGCCGGCGCACGCTGGCCGATCCGCGGGAGCGGTCCCTCTTTGTGGTGCAGGGCGCCGTTGGTGTCGCCGCCGGCCTCCTCGCGCTGCTCTTCCACGCGGGCGGGCTCGGTTTCTTCCTCCTCCTGGTCTCGGTCTGGGCGGCGGTGACCGGTTTTCTCGAGCTGTACAGCGGCATCCGTGCGCGTCGGCGCGACCCGGCCGACCGTGACTGGCTGCTGGTCGGCGCCGTCACCGCCCTGCTGGCCGTGATCTTCCTGCTGCTGCCGCCCAACGCAGTGGTGTCGGTCGGCCTGTTCGGCGCCTACCTCGTGATGCTCGGCGTCTACCTCGCCATCGCCGGGTTCTCCCTCAAGTGGTCCGGCACGGATGCCGCCCGCGCCCTCACGGCCTCACCCAACGATTCGGACACCCTGTGACCCAGAACACCCCGCGCACGCCCAGCCGTTCCGAGAAGCTCAAGCCGATCGAACTCGTCGGCTTCTCGGCCGTGATGGCCGTGTTCCTCGGCCTGGTCGTGCTGATGAGCACCCGGGACGTGGTGCTGGCGTTGATCGGCTTCGGCGGCACGTTCATCCTCGTGCTCGTCGTGATCGCGATGCTCGTGCTCGGCATGAAGCCGAACCCGGCCGAGAGGTCCGACCTCGACGAGCAGGACCGCGGCCTCTGAACGGAGGCGCCGTGCGTACTCCGACGCCACGAGCATTCTGACGCCGCGCGTGGGGTGCGCCGCTGCGCACGTGGCACGCCACCAGCGGAACGGCGCAGCACCCGCGCAGCCGCTAGGTCAGGTAGTCGAGAAGCGGGTCCGCGAGACCCACGTAGCTGCCCGGGGTCAGCTCGAGCAGCCGCGCCTTGGCGGCGTCGCCGATCTCCAGTTCGGTGACGAAGGCCACCAGATCGTGCCGGTTGATCCGCTTGCCCCGGGTGAGTTCCTTGAGCAGGGCGTAGGGGTCCTCGATCGTAGAGCGCCCCGCCGACACCTCGGCGCGGATCACGGTCTGGATCGCCTCGCCGAGGATCTCCCAGTTGGCGTCGAGGTCGCGGGCGAGCATGGCGCGGTCGATGTCGATTTCGCCGAGGCCGCGCAGGATGTTGTCGAGGGCGAGCAGGGAGTGTCCGAAGCCCACGCCGATGTTGCGCTGCGTGGTGGAGTCGGTCAGGTCGCGCTGCAGCCGCGAGGTCACCAGTGTCGCCGCGAGCGAGTCGAGGATCGCGCTGGACAGCTCGAGGTTGGCCTCCGCGTTCTCGAAGCGGATGGGGTTGATCTTGTGCGGCATGGTCGATGAGCCGGTGGCCCCGACCTGCGGGATCTGGCGGAAGTAGCCGAGCGAGATGTAGGTCCAGACATCCGTCGCCAGGTTGTGCAGCACCCGGTTCGCGTGGGAGACGCGCGAGTAGAGCTCGGCCTGCCAGTCGTGGGGCTCGATCTGGGTGGTCAGCGGGTTCCAGGTGAGCCCGAGGCCCTCGACGAAGCCGCGCGACACGGCCGGCCAGTCGACGGCGGGATCGGCCGTGACGTGGGCGGCGAAGGTGCCGGTGGCACCGCTGAATTTGCCCAGGTACTCGCTGTCCTCGACCTGCTGGGCCAGGCGCTCGAGCCGGTAGACGAAGACCGCGAGCTCCTTGCCCACCGTGGTGGGTGTCGCCGGCTGGCCGTGTGTGCGGGCCAGCATGGAGTCGGCGCGGTATTCGAGGGCGCGTAGGCGCAGGGCGCCGATGACGGCGCGGAATTTGGGCAGCCAGACCTCGCGCACAGCGTCGCTCACGGTCAGCGCGTAGGACAGGTTGTTTATGTCCTCGCTGGTGGCGGCGAAGTGGGTGAGCTCGCTGATGTGGTCGAGGCCCAGCGTGCTCAGGCGGCGGCGCACGAGGTACTCGACGGCTTTCACGTCGTGCCGGGTGGTGGCTTCCAGCACGGCCAACTCGTCGATCTCGGTCTGGCCGAAGTCGGTGACCAGAGCGCGCAGGCCGAGCTTCTGCTCCGCGTTCAGCGGTACGGAGCCGAACAGGCTGCGGTCGGTGAGGGTGATCAGCCATTCCACCTCGACCTGCACCCGGGCCCGATTGAGGCCTGCCTCGGATAGGTACTCGCCCAGTTCGGTGACGGCGGCGCGGTAGCGGCCATCGAGTGGGCTGAGGACCTGGGGCGGTAACGGACTCATCGGACTCCCTGTCGGATTGCGGGTGCAAGTTGCGCGAAGAGCGCTTCATTTGCGCTTTCAATCATGCCAAGAACCGTGTCAAAGAAAGCATCGTCGGAATAGTAGGGGTCGGGAACGTCCAGCAGGGCAGCCTGGGCCGCATCGAAACTGAGCAGCAGGCGCACCTTGCTGCGGTCACGCTCGGTCGTGGCCCAGTTGCGCAGGATGCGTTCCTGCGCGCGGTCGAGCACCACGACGAGGTCGAGGTCGGCAAACCACTCGGGGTCGAACTGGCGGGCCCGATGATGCCTGCCGTCGTAGCCGCGGGTGGCCAGGGCGGCGATCGTGCGCTGATCCGCCTGCTCGCCGACATGCCAGTCGCCGGTGCCGGCGGAGCTGGTGGTGATCAAACGACCCAGGCCGGAGCGCGTGATCAGATCGCGAAGCATGACTTCGGCCATCGGCGAACGGCAGATGTTCCCGGTGCAGACGAAAATAATGCGGAACGGTGTCGACTCATCGGGTGTGATCGACACAATGTCCATCTCCCCATTGTGTTGCACCCGGCCCCCTCCCCAGCCGCCGTCGTGCGGCATGTTCCGTGAACTCTCGGATTCATAGCGACCACGTCTGCCGGGGGTGGCACGCTCACTGGCAGCGAATCCGCAGCGCGCAGAAGGGCGGAGATGGAGATTCCGGGCGGCACCAGCTCGACTTGCACGATCGTGACTCATTACGCGCTGGAGGCGCGCCTCGACGAACTTCGGCAGCGACGGATGCTGCTGCGCCTGCTGCGCGACGACGTCGACATGGCGGCGGGCCGGCTCACGGCCGGCGACCTGACCGGCTCGTGGCGCTCAGAGGCCCAGCGGAACTACGACCGTCAGCGCAGCGACCTCGCCGGCGAACTCCGCCGAGCCGCCGGGCTCCTCGACGCCGCCCTCACCGAGGTGGTGGCCGCGATCGATCAGGGCGGGGCTGCTCTGGCCGAGGCCCGGGCGCCGATCCCGACCCTGGCACCCGGCCCGGCTCCAGCCCGGGCGGTGCGATGACGGGGGAGCAGCCTGGCGGCCCCGGCGACACCCTGATCGTGTCCGGCGGCGGGAGCACGCTCGTCGCCACCGACACGCTGCTGGCCGAGGCGGCGCGGCTGCGGCTGCTTCAGGGTGACGCCGAGGACTGGCTGGTGCGGGTGGCGCGCATCCAGGCACTGGATTCCGACCAGCCCCTCGGTCCGGTGATGAGCCTGCCCAACGCCGGGATGAACGTGTTCGCGGCCCGCTCCGCCCTGGAGCGAGTCGCGGAGCGCAGCCAGACCCTCGCCGACGCTCTCATCGCGGCGGCGGAGGGCTACGGCAGGGCCGAGCGCCTGCGGGACTGGGGAGCAAGCCTCTCCGGGGCCTGGCTGGGCTCCACCCTCGGGCTGCTGGCACCTCTTCTGGCCTTGGCGGCCGTGCCCGGCCTCACGGTCGGCGTGGTGGGGTTGGTGCTCGGCGGTCTGCTCACCGGCCGGCGTCCGGGAGACGCGCCCGCCGAGATCGGCGCCTGGGTCCACGCGCATCCGCGGGCCCTGACCAACCCGGTCCTGGTCGAGGCGGTGCGGGTGATCGTCTCCTCGGCCGACGACGCGGCCACCGGTCGTGCCGGGGTGCCGTTCCCGGTGTCACTGGCCCTCGGCGACGAGGGCCTCGGCCTGCTCGGTGTCACGACGACCGCGGCGGGCCTGGTCGGGCTCGCCCGCCCCCTCGGCCTGCTGCGCGAGACTCCCGTGTCGGTGGAGCGGCTCGACGGTGGGACCCGCCCCCTCGGCCCGCCGCCTGCGGGTGCCGCGCGGCCCGGCGCCGCTCTCCCCGGCCGACCCGTCGCTCCGCCGGCCGGCTTCGAGGACCTGGCTGCCCGCATCCCCTCGGTGTCGGAGGACGCCCCGCAGGTGCGCATCGAGCGTTATGGCGGTCCGGACGACGCATCCTGGGTGGTCTACATCGGCGGCACCGCGGCGTGGAGTCCGGTCGCCGGTGAACAACCGTGGGACCTCACCTCCAACCTCGTCGCCCTCGCCGACCAGGGCTCCGGCTCCTATCGGGCGGTCGTCGATGCCCTGCGGGAGGCCGGGGTGGCGCCGGGCGACCCGGTGGTTCCGGTGGGTCACTCGCAGGGCGGGTTGGTCGCGGCGCAGCTCGCGGCGTCCGGGGACTTCAACACCGTCGCGGTGGCGACCTTTGGGGGACTCACCGCCCAAGTGGCCCTGCCCGCAGACGTGGAGGCCGTCATGGTCGAGCACACCGACGACCTTGTCCCTGCCCTGGGGGGAACGGCCACCGGCGACGATGAGCGCCTGGTGGTGCGCCGCGAGGTGTTCGCTGAGACGGAGGTGCCGGTCGACCGGCCGCTGCCGGCTCACGCCCTCACCGCCTACCGGGAGACCGGGCGGCTCATGGACGGCTCCGAGGAACCACGATTACAGGAGTTCCGGGAGACCCTCGGGAAGATCCTCGGCACGGAAGCTGGCGAGTCCTCCCGGTGGCGGGGCTTCCGCCTGGCCGACGGCTGACCCGACGGCTGGAGATCGCTACGAGCGGGGGGTGACCGGTCGGATCAGCACGCCGAGAATCCAGCTGATGATGCCCAGCACGAGTGCGCCGAGCACACCCCACCAGAAATCGTCCACCACGAGCCCGAAGCCGACCAGGCCCGAGAACCAGGCCACGATCATCAGCAGGAAACCATTCACGATCAAGGAAATCAGGCCGAGCGTGAGGATGTAGACCGGGAACGCGACAACCCGCACGAAGCCGCCGATCACACTGTTGACGAGGCCGAAGACCAGCGCGACCAACAGATAGGTGGCGATCAGGGCGGTCGTGCCCTCGGCGAACGGATCGACCCGCACCCCGCTGACGAGCAGGGTCGTGAGCCACAGGGCGACGGAGTTGAGGATCAGCTTGATCAGGAATCTGGCCATGACTCCACTATGGCATCGCCGGTGACTGGTCGCACGGATGGGCCAGCCCCGGGCCTAACCATGCGGCCACGTGAATATGCCGCGGCGTAGAATCGCCGAGTGAGCCCATCAGACCCGCCCTCGGTCCGCCTGCGCCCCGAGATTGTCGCCCTCCCGGCCTATCGGCAGGGTCAAGCTGCCGCAGCCAGTGCGTTCAAACTCTCGAGCAACGAGAACCCCTTCGATCCGCTGCCCGGCGTCATCGCCGCCGTGAACGCCGAGACCGCGTACAACCGGTACCCGGATGCCTCGGCGCTGGCCCTGCGCGAACGGCTGGCCACGCAGTTCGGCCTGAGCGTCGACGAGGTGCACATCGGTGCCGGCTCCGTGGCCCTCCTGGCCCAGCTCATCCTCGCCGCCGCGGGACCGGGTGACGAGGTGCTCTACTCGTGGCGCTCCTTCGAGGCCTACCCCGGTCTGGTCACCGTCGCCGGTGCCACGAGCGTGCAGGTTCCGAACCGGGCCGACCATGGCCACGACCTGCCCGAGATGGCCACCCGCATCACGGACCATACCCGCGTCGTCATCATCTGCAGCCCGAACAATCCGACCGGGACTGCCGTCACGGGCGACGAGTTCGAATCGTTCATGGCCGTCGTCCCGCCGGACCTCCTCGTCATCCTCGATGAGGCCTACTGCGAGTTCGTCACCGACCCCGAGGCGGTCACCGGCCTGCCACTGCTGTCCCGGTTCCCGAACCTGGTCGTGCTGCGCACTTTCTCCAAGGCCTACGGCCTGGCCGGCCTGCGCGTCGGCTACGCCCTCGGTCCCGTCGCCGTGCTCGATGCGGCGAGGTCCACCGCGATCCCGCTCTCGGTCACAGGTGTTGCCAGCGCGGCCGCGATTGCCTCTCTCGACGCCGCCGACCAGCTGCTGCGGCGGGTGCGTGCCCTGACCGAGCGGCGCGACCGGGTCTGGCGCCTGCTGAGCGAGCAGGGCTGGAACATTCCGGTGCCTCAGGGAAACTTCATCTGGCTGCCCACCGCCGAGGACACCGCCGACATCGCCGATGTCCTGTCGGCCGTCGGCCTGATCGTGCGCCCGTTCCCCGAGGGCATCCGAATTTCGATCGGTGAGGAAGAATCCGTGGAGAAGCTCCTGGGTATTTGCGCCGACATTGTTGACGATCTACCAACGGGGCACCCAGCCCGAGGGCTAGGTTAGTACGGTGTCAGCGACCCCGAGTGCCTCTCCCACGGTGCGAATGCTCTCCCCGGAGGGTGTCTTCGCCCCGAGCGATTCCGCGGCCGAGTTCCTGCCCTACCTCGATCGACTGACCGAGGCCGACCATCGGCGGTTCTACCGCGACATGGTGGTGGTGCGCCGGTTCGACACCGAGGCCGCGAACCTGCAGCGGCAGGGCCAGCTGGCCCTCTGGGTGCCCAGCCACGGCCAGGAGGCCGCCCAGGTCGGCTCCGCCTACGCAACCCGGCCGCAGGACCACGTGTTCCCGTCCTATCGCGAGCACGTCGTCGGCATGATCCGCGGACTCGACCCCGTCGATATCCTGCGGATGCTGCGCGGTGTCACCCTCGGCGGCTGGACCCCCGAGGACCACGGCAACTTCCACCTGTACACCCTGGTGCTGGCCTCGCAGACCCTGCACGCCACGGGCTACGCGATGGGCATGCAGCTCGACGGCGCGACCGCGACCGGCAATCCCGAGACCGACCAGGCCGTCATCGTGTACTACGGCGATGGAGCTTCGTCGCAGGGCGACGCCAACGAGGCGCTCGTCTTCGCCGCCAGCTACCAGACCCCGCAGGTCTTCTTCCTGCAGAACAACCACTGGGCCATCTCGGTGCCTGTGACCCGGCAGTCCCGCACTCCGCTCTACCTGCGTGCCGCCGGCTTCGGCATGCCCGGCACCCAGATCGACGGCAACGACGTGCTCGCCAGTTTCGCGGTGACGGCCAAGCACCTCGACGACGCCCGCGCCGGCCACGGCCCCGCCCTGATCGAGGCCCTGACCTACCGAGTCGGTGCCCACACCACGGCCGACGACCCCACCAAGTACCGCGACCCGGAACAGTTGGCCTACTGGGTGGCCCGCGACCCGATCGTGCGCTTCCGCAGCTACCTGCAGGGCCTGGGCGTCGAGCCGGAGTTCCTCGACGCCGTCGACGAGGAGGCCGACGACTACGCCGCGGATGTGCGCCGCCGGGCCCTCGACATCCACTCCCCGGAGAAGGCTGTCATCTTCGACAACGTCTACGCCGAACCCCACCCGCTGATCCAGGAACAGAAGGCCTGGCTCGACCACTACGAGGCATCCTTCGAAGGAGGCGACGCGTGAGCGACACGATCGTGACGAGCACCACCGGCCTCGCCACACCGACCACCGCGATGCCGACCCCGGGACACCCGGCCGCCGCCAAGCGGGCCATTCCCGGCACCGGAACGGCGAACCTGCCCATGACGAAGGCCCTCAACGCGGGCCTGCGTCAGGCCATGCGCGACAACCCCCGGGTGCTGATGATGGGCGAGGACATCGGCCCGCTGGGCGGGGTCTTCCGCGTCACCGAGGGTCTGATCGCCGAATTCGGCGACAAGCGCGTGCTCGACACCCCGCTGGCCGAGTCCGGCATCATCGGTACGGCCATCGGCCTGGCCCTGCGCGGCTACCGCCCGGTCTGCGAGATCCAGTTCGACGGGTTCGTCTTCCCCGGCTTTGACCAGATCACCAGCCAGCTGGCGCGGATGCGCAACCGGCACGAGGGTGAGGTCTCCATGCCCGTCGTGATCCGCATCCCCTACGGCGGCCACATCGGGTCGATCGAGCACCACCAGGAGAGCCCGGAGACGTACTTCGCGCACACGCCGGGCCTGCGCGTGGTCAGCCCGTCGAACCCGCACGACGCCTACTGGATGTTGCAGGAGGCCATCGCCTCCGACGACCCGGTCATCTTCTTCGAGCCCAAGAGCCGCTACTGGCCCAAGGGTGAGGTGAACCTTGCCGAGAGCGGCACGCCCCTGCACGCCAGCCGCGTGGTACGCAGCGGCACGGATGCGACGGTCGTCGGCCACGGCGCCATGGTCAGCGTCCTGCTGCAGGCGGCGGATCTCGCGGCGGCGGAGGGAACCAGCGTCGAGGTCATCGACCTGCGTTCAATCTCGCCGATCGACTACGGTCCCATCCTCGCGTCGGTCGAGAAGACCGGGCATCTGGTCGTCGCCCAGGAGGCCCACGGCTTCGTCAGCGTCGGATCGGAGATCGCCGCGACCGTCATGGAGAAGGCCTTCTACCTGCTCGAGGCTCCCGTGCTGCGCGTCTCCGGTTTCGACACCCCGTTCCCGCCGGCCGCCGTCGAGACGCACTTCCTGCCCAGCCCGGACCGCGTGCTCGAGGCCGTCGACCGCGCCCTCTCCTACTGATATGAGTCGTACCAGGGCTTCTCGCCTCACCAATCGCAAGGAGCGTACTCGATGAGCGTGTCGAAATTCACACTGCCCGACGTCGGCGAGGGTCTCACCGAGGCCGAAATCGTGGAGTGGAAGGTGGCGCCCGGCGACACCGTGTCGATCAACCAGGTGCTGGTCGAGATCGAGACCGCGAAGTCGCTCGTCGAGCTGCCGTCGCCGTACGTCGGCGTGGTCGGGGAGATCCTGGTGAAACCCGGCACGACCGTCGACGTCGGAACGGTCATCATCACCATCGTGGCCGAGACCGTCGCCGTCGCGTCTGCGTCGAGCAGTGCGATCGCGAACGGCGCGGGCGAGCTGGCCAGCGCGGCAGCGGATGCCGGCTCCACCATCACGGACGAGCCGGCCGAGACGCCGGGCGCGGTCCTGGTCGGGCGCGGCGCCGCGGCGACCATGCCCACCCGGCGCAAGCGCCACGGGGTCACCCCCGTCGCCCACGAGTCGATCGCGCCGCCGCCCGTGCACCCCACGCGCCCGGCCACTTCGCAGCTCCCGCAGCTGCCGCGCGCGGCATCCGCGGGCCCCGTCGTCGCCAAGCCGCCGATCCGCAAGCTGGCCAAGGACCTCGGTGTGGACTTGTCCCTGGTCGAGGCGACCGGCCCGGTCGGCGACGTCACCCGCGAGGACGTGCTGCGGGAGGCCACCCAGGCCAGCGTGTTCCGCAACATCCAGACGCCGGAATGGCCCAGCGACCGTGAGGAGCGCGTCCCGGTCAAAGGCGTGCGCAAGGCCATCGCCCAGGCCATGGCCTCCAGCGCCTTCACCGCACCGCACGTGAGCCTCTTCGTCGACGTGGACGCCACCCGCACCATGGAGTTCGTCAAGCGGCTCAAGGCGTCCACCGACTTCGCGGGCGTGCGCGTGTCCCCGATGCTGATCATGGCCAAAGCCATGATCTGGGCCGTGCGGCGCAACCCCACGGTCAACTCGGTTTTCACCGACGAGGAAATCGTGATCAAGCACTACGTGAACCTGGGCATCGCCGCGGCCACCCCCCGTGGGCTCATCGTGCCCAATGTGAAGGAAGCGCAGGACATGAGCCTGCTTGAACTGGCCCGCGCCCTTGAGAAGCTCACGCTCACCGCGCGGGACGGCAAGACCTCGCCGGCGGAGATGTCGAACGGCACGATCACGATCACCAATATCGGTGTCTTCGGCATGGATACCGGCACGCCCATCCTCAACTCCGGCGAGGCCGGCATCGTGGCCCTCGGAACGATCAAGCCCAAACCGTGGGTCGTCGACGGCGAGGTGCGGGTGCGTCAGGTGACGACCATCGGCGCGAGCTTCGACCATCGCGTGGTCGATGGGGATGTCGCGAGCCGCTTCCTGGCGGATGTCGCGAGCATCATCGAGGAGCCCGCGCTGCTGCTCGAGTAAGGTCCCGGAGGAGATCCCGGCGGCGGCCCTTATTGGTGTTGACAATCATTATCATTAGGCGTAACGTCGGCCCTGTGATCAACAATCGATTCGTCCTCACCGCCCTGGCCGCCGTTGCCTCGCTGACCATGGTCGGCTGCACTCCGACCGGCGGTTCGGCGGATGGCGCCGCCGCCGGCGACCTCAAGGTGGTCGCGACGACCACCCAGGTGGCGGACCTCACCCGCAACGTCGTCGGCGACACCGCGGGCGTAGTAGTGACCCAGCTCATCCAGCCCAACCAGAGCGCGCACAGCTATGATCCGTCCGTGGCCGACTTGACAGCCCTCGGTGAGGCCGATGTGCTCGTGATCAATGGGGTCGGCCTCGAGGAGTGGCTCGACGACGCAATCAGCGCCAGCGGTTTCGACGGCGTGACGATCGACTCCGACGAGGGCATCGAGATCCAGGACATCGCAGCCGGCGAAGAGGACCACGCCGACGACAAGGCCGCGACGGATGACGCCGAGCACTCCCACCAGGGCGGCAACCCGCACATCTGGACCGACGTGTCCAATGCCGAGACCATGGCCGTCACCATTGCCACGGGCCTCAGTGATGCCCAGCCGGACCTGGCCCCGGACGTCGAGGCCAACGCGACCGCCTACACCGGCCGGCTGGCCGAGCTCGACGACTGGATCCGTACCAACATCGACGCCGTGCCCGCCGAGCAGCGCCTGCTCGTGAGCAACCACGACGCATTCGGCTACTTCACCGAGGCCTACGGCATCACCTACGTCGGCTCCATCATCCCGAGCTTCGATGACAACGCCGAGCCCAGCGCCGCCGCGATCGACGAACTCGTCGACGCCATCACGGCCACCGGGGTCAAGGCGGTCTTCTCCGAGGCCTCGATCAGCCCGAAGGCCGCCGACACCATCGCCGGCGAGGCCGGCGTCAGCGTGTACTCGGGGGAGGACGCGCTCTACAGCGACTCCCTCGGTGCGCGGCACAGTGACGGCGCCACCTACATCAGTTCGCAGCTGCACAACGTCGGCCTGATCCTCGAATCCTGGGGAGCCGAGCCCACCGCGGTGCCCGCAGACCTGCGATAGTTAGTCAGTGATCGAGAACCCTTCTCAAGTACGGCCGAGCGCGCCTGTCGCGCTCAAGGTGGCGGGCGCCTCCTTTTCCTACGGCCAGAGCCCTGCCCTGGCCGACATCGACTTCGAGGTGCACGCCGGCGAGGCCGTGGCGCTGATCGGGCCCAACGGGTCCGGCAAGTCCACGCTGCTCAAGGGCATCCTCGGCCTGATCCAGCGCGTGAGCGGTACCGTCGAGGTGCTGGGAGCTGCAGCGGCCCCGGCCGGATCCATCGGTTACGTGCCGCAGGCCGACGAGATCGACCAGCAGTTCCCGGTCACGCTCGAGCAGGTCGTCATGATGGGGCGCTACCGCTCGCTAGGCTGGCTGCGCCTGCCCGGTAAGCGCGACCGTCAGGCCGTGGCCCGTGCACTCGACGCGGTGGGCCTCGCGCATCGCGCGAAAACCCGCTTCGGGGAACTCTCCGGCGGCCAGCAGCAGCGCGGACTGCTCGCACGGGCCGTGGCCGCGGGGCCCCGCCTGCTGCTGCTCGACGAGCCGTTCAACGGCCTCGACCAGCAGAATCGGGACGCGCTCGTGGGCACCGTCAAGCGTTTGAAGGAGGAGGGGGTGGCCGTGGTCGTCTCCACCCACGACCTCCAGCTCGCCCGCGAGGTCTGCGAACAGGTGTTGCTGCTCAATGGCGCCCAGGTGGCGTTCGGGCCGCGCGAGTCGGTGCTGATCCTGGAGAACGTGCAGCGCACGTTCCGAGAGGTCGGCGTGGAGATCGACGAGCACACCGTGGTTGTGCCCGGGCACACCGGTCACTGAGATGGACTTCCTCAGCCCGCTGATCGACGCCTTTGCCCTGCCGTTCATGACCCGGGCCCTCTTCGTGCTGGGTGCGCTCAGCCTGGTAGCCGGCGTCGTCGGGGTGCTGGTCAATCTGCGGGGCCTCGAGTTCATCAGCGACGGTCTCACCCACGCGGTCTTCCCCGGCATCGCGATCGGCTTCGTCTGGGGTGGGCGCGAGGGGCTGTTCGCCGGCGCGATGGTCGCCGCCCTGTTCGCGGCGGTCACCCTCACCCTGATCGTGCGCCAGTCCGTGTCCTCGGATGCCGCGATCGCCATCGTCTTCACCGCCATGTTCAGCGTGGGCATCATCCTGGTCTCCCGCGAGACGAACTACGTCGGCCAGCTGGAGCAGCTTCTCTTCGGCCGCCTCCTCACGGTCAGCCCGAATGAGGTCGTGCAGACCGTCGCCATCTGCCTCGTGGCGCTGGTCCTGATCGGGTTCACGCTCAAGGAGGAGGTGTTCCGCGCCTTCGACCGGGTCGGCTTCGCCGCGGCCGGCTACCGCACGCTCGCGCTCGACCTCGTGCTCAACGTGGCCATCGCCCTCGTGGTCGTCGCGGCCTCCAGCGCCGTCGGCAACCTCCTCGTCCTGGCCGTGTTGATCGTGCCCGGCGCCGTGGCCCGGCTCATCACTGACCGGCTCTGGCTGCTGTTCCCGATCGCGGCCTGTTTCGCGGCCCTCGGTGCCTGGCTTGGGCTCGTGCTCGGTTTCCAGGCATCCGTGCAGGCCGGTCTCGACCTGCCCAGCGGCGCGACCGTGGTGCTGGTGCTGGTCGCCGGCTACGCCGTGGTGCTGCTGTTGCGCCTGTCCATCGACGGTCTTCGGCGGCTGGGTTCGCCCCGTCTTCGGCCGCAGCGCACCCCGCCGCCGCTGTCCCCGCAGCCGCACACCCCGCAGCCGCACACCCCGCCGCCGCACGAACAGCTGGTGACGTGATGGGCTACTTCGAGAAGGCACTCCTCGCGGCCGCCGTGATCGGCGCCCTCAGCGGGCTGGTCGGATCCCTCGTCGTATTGCGCCGCCGCACTTTCTTCGCCCAGGCCCTCACCCACGCCACCTTCCCGGGCGCCGTGACCGCCACGATCGTCGGCGTGAGCATCCCACTCGGGGCGGCCCTGGCGAGCATCCTCATCGTCGGCATCATGACCCTGATCGGCCGGGTGAAGCGGCAGGGCACCCAGGTGGCGTCCGGCATCCTGCTCACCGCGGGCTTCGCGCTCGGCGTGCTTCTGCAGGCCCTCAACCCGTCGCTGCCGGTGCAGGTCGACTCCTATTTGGTCGGGTCGATCCTCACCGTCACGACCGGTGACGTCTGGCTGGCCGTCGGCGTGCTCGGGGTGGCCGTGGCCGTGATGGTGCTGCTGGGCAAGGAGATCCTGTTCTCTACCTTCGACCCGAGCGGATTCCGCGCCGCCGGATTCCGGGAATGGCCGATCGAGCTGCTCACCCTCGCCCTGATCACCGCCACCGTGGTCACCGCAATGCCGGCCGTCGGGGCGATCCTCGCGATCGCGCTGATCGCGGCCCCGGCCGCCGCCGCGCGCCTGGTCACGCGCACCGCCACCCAGATCCTGGTTCTCGCTCCGGTGCTGGGCGCGGCCGCCGGCCTGGTCGGAGTGCTCCTGTCCCGGGCGATCGACGTGGCCGCCGGGCCGGCGATCGCCCTCACCGCGGCCGTCTTCTTCCTGGTGGCCTTGGGCGGTCGCCGGCTGGTCCGGGCGCGGTTACGGTTGAAAGCATGAAGCGAAACACCTGGCAGCGCGAGGCCGTGCGCACCGCACTCAGCGACGCCGAGGGATTCGTCAGCGCCCAGGGTCTGCACGCCAGCCTGCACGCCACCGGTTCGCCCATCGGCCTGGCCACGGTGTACCGGGCCCTGGCCGACCTGGCCGGCGAGGGCGAGGCCGACTCGCTGCAGTCGCCCGATGGTGAGGCGCTCTACCGCGCCTGCAGCACGACCGACCACCACCACCACCTGATCTGCCGCAACTGCGGACTCACCGTCGAGATCGAAGCGGACGCCGTGGAAAACTGGGCCAAGAACGTGGCCGCCGAGCACGGCTTCAGCCAGGCCGCCCACGTGGTCGACGTGTTCGGTCTCTGCGCGGCCTGCTCCGCCACATCCGTGGACTAGGCCCACCGCCGCGCGCCCACCGCCGCCCGCCGGACTCGTCCTCGCCCCGAACGAATTCGACGGAGATTCTGCCCCCACAACCCGGTTTTGCCGGTTTTAGGGCCTGAATCGGCAAAATCTCCGTCGAATTGGTTCAGTTTGCGCTGGGGGAGAGCACCGCGTAATGTTGCATGCTGCTGCGCATATCTGTGCGTGCACTGCTGGTTCGCTCGCTTTCGCTTCGCGGGAGTGTAGTCATGCCAGCCGACAAGAGATCTTGGGAAGGGCATTCGCCCTTCGGTATTGGAGGAGAACCATGGCAGCTACTTGCCAGGTGACCGGAGCCGTTCCCGGCTTCGGACACAACATTTCGCACTCGCACCGACGCACTAAGCGTCGCTTCGACCCGAACGTTCAGACCAAGAAGTACTACGTACCGTCGCTTCGCCGCAACGTCACGCTGACCTTGTCCGTCAAGGGCATCAAGGTGATCGACGCTCGTGGCATTGAATCGGTCGTCAAGGACCTTCTCGCTCGTGGGGAGAAAATCTAATGGCCAAGCAGCATGACGTCCGCCCGATCATCAAGCTCCGTTCGACGGCCGGCACCGGTTACACCTACGTGACCAAGAAGAACCGTCGCAACGACCCCGACCGTCTCGTACTCAAGAAGTACGACCCCGTAGTGCGCAAGCACGTTGACTTCCGTGAGGAGCGCTAAAAATGGCGAAGAAGAGCATGATTGCCAAGAACAACCAGCGCAAGGTTATCGTCGAGCGCTACGCCGCGAAGCGCCTTGAGCTCAAGAAGGCCCTCGTCAACCCGGCCGGCACCGATGAGTCCCGTGAAGCTGCTCGCCTCGGCCTGCAGAAGCTTCCCCGCAACGCGTCGCCGGTTCGCCTGCGCAACCGCGACGCGGTCGACGGTCGTCCCCGTGGACACCTCAGCAAGTTCGGAATCTCGCGCGTGCGTTTCCGCGACATGGCTCACCGCGGCGAACTGCCCGGCATCACCAAGTCCAGCTGGTAACAACGCACCAAGCCGCTTAGCCGGTCATTCGGAACCTCGGTTCTGAAGCGAGAGGATGTCGACTCCGGTCGGCATCCTCTTTTTTCGCCCACAGCGAAAATGAAGCCGTTACGGCAGCCAAACCGGCTGGAAACGCCGCAAATCCGCGGAATTCCGCGGTTGTCTGCTAGATTCAACCCGGTCCAACCGGCCAAACGGAGTCGCTCCTCGGAGCGTCGCCCGCAATACGTGAATCCCTGTTTTTACAGACAAAGGTCCGAGGAGGACACTCAATGGCTGACAAGTCGCTGAACAAGACCGAGCTCGTTGCCAAGGTTGCCGCAGACTCTGGCCAGAGCCAGGCTGCAGTTGACAGCGTTCTGAACGCTTTCTTTGCAACTCTCGCCGACACCGTCGCGAACGACGGCAAGGTCACGATCCCGGGCTGGCTCGGAGTCGAGCGCACCGCTACCGCAGCGCGCACCGGCCGCAACCCGCAGACCGGCGAAGAGATCGCCATCGCCGCGGGCCACCGCGTCAAGCTGACCGCTGGTAGCAAGCTCAAGGCTGCCGCCAAGTAGGTCGCGAACCAAGAAAGCAGGGCGTCGCCTTCGGTCGGCGCCCTGCTTTCGTCTGTGACGTCACACGTCAGCGTGCCTCGTGGAGCGTGCGTCCACCGGGCACGGTTAGGCTGAGTCAGTGCCTCGTCTCGTGCGTATCTCCGGTCCGGCAGTGCTTCTGCTGGTCGCGACGCTGGCGACGCTCGTCGCGCTAGCCTACGGTGGCGGCGCTTCGGCGCAACTGCTGGCCGATCCGGGACCAGTCGTGCGGTGGGGTCTCCCGCTGGCCAAGCTCCTCGTCAACCTCAGCGCCGCCGGCACCATCGGCGCCCTCGTGCTCACCCTTTTCGCCCTGAGCCCTCGGGAACCCGAATACAACGCGGCCCTCGATTTCGCCGCCGGGTCCGCCGCCGTCTTCACCGTGGCATCCGCCCTCACCGGTTTCTTCACCTTCCTGCAGGTGACGACCATTCCGCTCAGCTTCGATGACCGGTTCAGCGCCACCGCCGGACAGTTCTTCAGCGACATCGAGATCGGCCAGGCCTGGCTGATCACCACCCTGATCGCGGCCTTCGTCACCGTCTTGTGTTTCGCGGTGCGTTCACTGACCGGGCTCGTCTTCGTCACGGTCCTCGCCGTGGCTGCCCTGGTGCCGATTGCACTACAGGGGCACGCGGCCGGCGCCGAGGGGCACGACGTGGCCATCACCGCCCTGGGTCTGCACCTGGTCTTCGCCGCGGTCTGGCTGGGCGGGCTGCTGACCATCATCGTGCTGCGCAAGCAGTTGGCCGGCGGCCGCCTCGATCCGGTCATCGCGCGCTACTCCTCGCTCGCCCTCGTTTCCTTCATCGTCGTCGCTGCGTCCGGCTACGTCGGCGCCGAACTGCGGTTGGGTGCCTGGGACCGGCTGCTCTCGCCCTATGGCATCCTCGTTCTGGTCAAGGTCTTCGCCCTCACCGTGCTCGGCGTGTTCGGCGTGCTGCAACGCCGGTACGTGATCGGGCGGATGCTGCGGAGCACTTCCGCAGACGCCCAGACCCCCGCACCCCGCCGGAACGTCTGGTTTTGGTGGCTCATCGTCACGGAACTGGCGTTCATGGGGCTCGCCTCCGGGGCTGCCGCCGCCCTCGCCAAGACCGCGACGCCGGTCGAGCAGATCACGGCGACCAAGATCCCCACCTCGACGCCCGCCCAGATCCTGACCGGCGAGCTCCTGCCACCGCCGCTCACTTTCAGCCGCTACTTCACCGAGTGGAACTTCGACCTGGCCTGGGTGCTGTTCTGCGCGTTCGGCATCTTCTTCTACGTGGCCGGGGTGCGCCGCCTGGCCCGCCGCGGCGATAAGTGGCCCGTCTTCCGCACCGTGCTCTGGGTGACCGGCATGCTGATCCTGTTCTACATCACCAACGGCGGCGTGAACCTCTACGCGAAGTACCTCTTCTCCTCCCACATGCTCATGCACATGGCCCTGACCATGCTCGTGCCCGTCTTTCTGGTGCCCGGGGCGCCGGTCACTCTCGCCGCCCGGGCCATCCGCAAGCGGCAGGATGGCAGCCGCGGCGCCCGCGAGTGGATCCTGTTGGCCGTGCACTCGGCGTACGCGGGGTTCCTGGCCAATCCGCTGGTCGCAGCCGTGCTCTTCGCCGGTTCACTCTGGGTGTTCTATTACTCCTCGCTATTCAGCTGGGCGACGACCGACCACATCGGCCACGAGTGGATGATCGTGCACTTCCTGATCACCGGCTACCTGTTCGTGCAGTCGCTGATCGGCATCGACCCGGTGCCCTACCGCCTGCCCTACGCCGGCCGCCTGCTGCTTCTTCTGGGCACGATGGCCTTCCACGCCTTCTTCGGTGTCACCATGATGACGGGCACCGGGCTGCTCCTCGCCGACTGGTACGGGGCCATGGGGCGCGATTGGGGGCTCAGCGGCATCGAGGACCAGCAGATGGGCGGTGGCATCGCCTGGAGCGTCGGCGAGATCCCAACGATCGCCCTGGCCATTGCGGTGGCCATCCAATGGAGCCGCAGCGACGAGAAGGAAACCCGCCGCAAGGACCGAAACGCCGCCCGCACGGGCGACGCCGAACTGCTCCAGTACAACGCAGGCCTGGCCCGCCTCGCCGCGCACGACCGCTCGGAGTAGCAAGAAAGCGTTCAGCAGGGCAGCCGCTGCCGGTCAGCGCAGCTGAAGAGCGAGCGACCCGTCCGGGTTCACGGTCACGCTGATCGCGACCGCAAAGGCCACGTCCTCATCCCGCACCTCGACATCGCCGTCGAAAAGCGACTGCACCTCCACCACAATGTGCGCCTGCCCCTCGGTGTCGGGCATCTCGAAGGTGGAGTCGCCGGCCACGAGGGTGACTGGGGGATACTGGGCGATCGACCAGATCGGGTCGTCTCGCACCCGGTCGTTGATCTCGATGCCGAATGGGCAGTTCGTGGGCTGCAACACCTGTTGCGTGGTGCAATCGTCGAGGAAACGGTCCAGCTCGGCCTGGACCTGACCGATGAATTGGGCGTTGGGCTGGGCGTCGACCGTGACATCCGTCACCCCGGACGCGACGACCGGCACCGCCTGCGAGGCCGCGTCGAGCAGGGTGGAGGTGTGCTCGAACGAGTAGAGGGCTGGTGCGAAGGCCAGGTAGGCCGCCTGGTTCGAGAACATTTCCGGCGCGCCATCGGCGGCGTGCGCACGCGTGTCGAGGGTCAGCCTGTTCACCGAGAACGTGGCCTGCTGCAGCACGTTCACTCGCAGCACGGCCAGCGGGCTGGTGGTGAAGCGCCAGCTGTCGAAAACGCCGAAGAACGTGCCGGCGCTCTCCACCTGGAAGGTCATCGCCGCGGGTGTGCCGTTCAGCCGGAACTCGTAGTCGACCGTGTGCCGTCCGTCGGCCGACTCGTCGTCAGCGGTCAGACGGATGTCGGTGAGCTCCCCCAGCACGGAGTTCCGCAGCAGGGTGTCCGGCAGGTCCTTCGGCAGCGCGGCCGCTTCGAGCTCCGCAGCCGTGGGTTTGACCCCGGGAAGCAGCAGCGCACTGGCGGTGTCTTTGCGGGCCAGGGCGTCGAGATACTGCCCCACGAAGCTGCCGGCGCTGTAGAGGTCGCGGTTGAGCGACCCGATCGTCGCGACCAGGCCTGCGCCAAGGAGGGCGGCAACGATGACCACGGCCACGATGGCGCGCCGCTCGTTACGCCGGCGCCTGCCGTCCCGGTTGCTCACCCCCACATCCTACGGGGCCGGTTCTCCGCCAACCCGTAGACCGGGGCCGACTCGTGCAGCCGGGCCGGATACAGTGGTGTGTCCCGTCCGCACCCCATCGAAAGCGCCCCCGTGTCTGAGATTCCGCTGTCGCGCGAGCAGGCCGAAGTGTTCGAGGCCATCGAGGGAACCCGGCAGAACGTGTTCGTGACCGGGCGCGCCGGCACCGGCAAGTCGACGCTGCTCAATCACCTCGCCTGGAACACGAGCAAGCAGATCGTGATTGCCGCTCCCACCGGGGTGGCGGCCTTGAACGTGGGCGGCCAGACCATCCACTCCCTGTTCCGCCTGCCGATCGGCGTGATCGCCGACAACGCGATCGACCAGTCCGACCAGGTACGCAAACTGCTCAACACGATCGACACGGTCGTCATCGACGAGGTGTCGATGGTCAACGCCGACCTGATGGATGCGATCGACCGCAGCCTGCGTCAGGCGCGGCAACGGCCGAACGACACGTTCGGCGGCGCGCAGATCGTGCTCTTCGGCGACCCGTACCAGCTGGCCCCGGTGCCGGGGGATTCCGACGAGCGTGCCTACTTCGCGGACACCTACCGGTCGATGTGGTTCTTCGACGCGAAGGTCTGGCAGGTCGCCGACCTGCGCATCTTCGAGCTCACCGAGGTGCACCGGCAGCGCGACGCCGACTTCAAACACATGCTCAACGCGGTGCGGCACGGGCAGGTCACGGCCGAGATCGGCGGCGCGCTCAACGCCGCGGGTGCCCGCACCCCGCCGAGGGAGGGCGTGATCACGCTGGCCACCCGCAACGATTCCGTGAACCGGATCAACGCATCCGCTCTCAAACGCCTCCCCGGCAAGGCGCTGACCGCCAAGGCCGACGTCACCGGCGACTTCGGTGGGCGCACATTCCCCGCCGATGAGGTGCTCGAGCTGAAGGTCGGGGCGCAGGTCATGTTTCTGCGCAACGACTCCAACCAGGACGGCGGCCCGCGCTGGGTGAACGGCAGCATCGGCACCGTCACTCGGGTCGATTCGACGGTGTACGTGGACATCGACGGCGAAACGCACGAGGTCGAACCGGCGGTGTGGGAGAAGTTCAAGTACACCTACAACCCGACCACGAAGAAGCTGCGCAAAGACGTCGTCGCCGAGTTCACGCAGTTCCCGTTGCGGCTGGCGTGGGCGGTCACCATCCACAAATCGCAGGGCGCCACCTATGAACGCGCGGTCGTCGACCTCGGCGCGCGCGTGTTCAGCCCCGGCCAGACCTATGTGGCCCTCAGTCGGCTGACCAGCCTGGACGGCCTTTATCTGACCCGTCCGCTGCGCCCGAGCGACATGATCGTGGACGAGAACGTGCAGCGGTTCATGCGCGGCCCGCACCCTACCGAGACCCCCTGCCCGGTCACCCCCGCCGACTAGCCCCGTGTTTACCGCCGCGGCTGCCCTTCTCGCGGCTGCCTCTCCCGCCGCTGCCTACGAACCAATTCGACGGAGATTTTGCCGAAAACGGTGCAGAACAGCGCAAAACTGAGTCTCTAGCCCAAAATCTCCGTCGAATTCGTTAGGGACGAGGGCGGCAGTAGGGGCAAGAGCGAGAGCCGAGGGGCCGCCGGCAGCAATACGGTGCGGCCGGACGGCGGCGTGGGTACACTCCGTCGTGCAGGGGCGCTCCTGTGTGGGCCGCGACGCGACGGGGGTCAGGCGATGAAGCTCGGACAGGCACCGATCAGCCAAGCCGCAGCCGGCCTTGTACCAGCCGGCTCCGCACCTCGTCACGCGAGCCCCCACACACGCCACCACCGCGTGCCGGCTCTCGTCGTGAGTGCCGCCCTCGTGCTGACGGCGTGCACCGCGGCGACGGATGCGTCCCCGGAGGCCCGCGCGCAGGCGGCGGCCCCGTTCTCGTCCGAGGTCACGTCCCGGCTGGATGACGTGCTCGCCGAGGCGAAGACCCTGTCCGGTTCCTCGGGGGCCATTGCCGGTGTCTGGGCGCCGTGGGCCGGCACCTGGGTCGCGTCGCCCGGGTCCGTCTCGAGGACGACACCGGGTGCCCTCACCCCGGAGATGCGATTCCGGATCGGCACCAACACGACGGCGCTGACCTGCACGGTGCTGCTCCGGCTCGTCGAGGAGGGGCGGGTGCGCTTGGAGGATCCGGTGTCCGACTACGTGCCCCGGGTGGTGGGGCTGGACAAAATCACCCTCGGGCAGCTTTGCCGCAACACGTCCGGCCTGGCCGATCACGCCTCCCTGATGGCTCCGCAGATTATGGCCAACCCCAGTCGCAAATGGTCGACACGTGAAGTCATCGCGAGCGGCACGGGCGCACCTCGGGTGGCGCTGCCCGGCGGAACCTGGTCCGCGTCGGATACCGGGGTCGTGCTGCTCGGTCTCGCCCTGCAGCAGGCAACCCGACGCGACTGGCCATGGCTCTACCGGCACTACGTGTTCGAACCGCTGGGCATGACGAACACCAGCCTGCCATCGCCGGGCGAGCTTGCGATCCCGGGGCCGAGTCCCCGCGGCTATGCCGCGGCCCTTGATCCGGTCGGCAGGGCCCGCTGTGGGAGCGTGCTCGATGTAACGCAGCTGTCGCCCTCGGTGGGCGGAGTGGCGGCGGGGGCGGTCTCGAACCTCGACGACCTGAAGATCTGGGCGCAGGCGCTGGCCGCGGGGACCCTCCTGTCGAAAACATCGACGGATGCGCAGTGGGCGCCGGTTCTGCCGGGTGCCGGAGCCCTCTCCTGGCATCAACACGGCCTCGGGGTCGAGCGGTTCGGCCCGCTGCTCGGTCAGTCCGGGGAGATCCCCGGTTTCATTTCGGCGGCGATGGCCGACCCGGTCAGCGGACTCACGGTAGTGGTCTCCTTCAATAATTCGACCTCCGGCCGCGGGTTCGCCGAGGCGGTCGCCCGCCGACTTGCCGCGGTCGCCGGCGCTGCGCCCGCGTCCGGAGAGGTGCCGGCACCCCAGCTGAACCTGCCCTGGACCGAAAACCAAGTCGCCGGCGAAATCCGGGCTGTCGCCGTCTGCGGATCGCAGCAGCCGGACTAGAAGGGCTGCCGGGTCCAGCGAGACCCGGGAATTATCTTTGGCCCGCAGCCGGTCAGTGGTGGGAGTGCGGTGCGTCGGGCAGAACGGCGGGGCCCGAGTGACCGTGGGACCCGTGCGGGACCGCCTGAGTGCCGGCATCCGTCGCGGCCAGGGCCGGAGTGGTCAGGCCGGAAACCAGCAGGCCGCCGAGCGTCAGCGCGGCCAGGAAACGCCAGCCCTGCGGTGCGGGTTCGGTCGCCCCGGTCACCCCGGCAGGGGTGTCGGATGCCGCCGTCCGGCATCTGGCACGCCGCCGGGTGAGGGCAAGGGAGACGGCCACGAACACGCCGAACAGGGTGGCGATGGTCATCGGGAAGACCGGCAGCACTGTGGCGTCGGCCGGCACCGCCGAGGTGCTGCGGAGCGCCACCATTGCAGCCCAAATGACGCCAGGGAGAAGGGCGGCGACGAGGGCCTGGTTCGGCCAAAGATGCCTTCCTCGCACGAGCGTCGCCACACCCCAGCAGAGCTCGGCGACGCCGAGCCCGACGAAGGTGACGGCGAGCAGGGCTGGAGCGCCGGCGCCCACGGCCAGGTGAATAATCCCTGCCCCGAGGGCGGCGAAAGCGATCCAGAGGCGCGTGATCTGCGTCATGGGATTCCTGTCCGCGGTGTGGGTGGCGCGCGTGGGCTAGACGGTGACCGTGCGCGGTACCGTCTTGTCGGCTGCGAGACCGGCTCCAAGCAGCACGATGGCGCTGGTCAGATGTAGGAAGTGGTCGGCCGTGTTGAGGGCGAGGATGTTGAGCGCGGTGTCGGCGATGAAGAAACCGACAATTCCGAGGAGCAGGTACACCGCACCGACCGTGGTGTTGACGGCCTTTGCGGCGGGGGCCGTGGCCAGGCCGGCGATCAACAGTGCTGCGCCGATCAGGAGGTGGGCCGTGTTGTGGAGAGGGTTGACCGCGAAGATGCCGAGAAGCAGGCCGCCATCGGTGGCGAAGAAGTCGACGCCGCCGGTCACGAAGAAACCGAGCACGCCGACCAGAACGTAGACGGCACCGAAAACAGTGGCAATGATGCGGTTGGGGGATGTACGCATGAGAAGACCTCCAGTAGATGTCACGGTGCATCCGTGCTCGCCCATTGTTCGGAATCAACGACGGTTCGGTTTGGCCGGACACCGGTGCGTAGCCGTGACCACCGGATAGGATCACCGGATGGGAATCAGCGCGGATACAAAAGATTGGACCTGGGTGCTGGAGCGCCCCTGCCCGGAGTGCGGTTTCTCCGCCGCCGACGTCGATTTCGCGCACATTCCGCGGCTGGTGCGCGAGAACGCGGCCCGCTGGCAGCCGGTGCTGCAGCGAACGGATGTCGCGTCGCGCCCCGACGAGCAGACCTGGTCTGCCCTGGAATACGCGGCCCATGTTCGCGACGTGTTCCGCATCTTCGACGAGCGTCTCACCCTCATGCTCGCCGAGGACGACCCGGCTTTCCCGAACTGGGACCAGGACGCCACCGCGGTGATGGAGCGCTATAACGAGCAGGAGCCGGCGGTCGTGGCCCGCGAACTCGCCGAAGCCGCGGCATCCGTCGCCGGCTCTTTCGCCGCCGTTTCGCCCGCAGACCACGGCCGAACCGGTCGCCGCAGCGACGGTGCCCGGTTCACCGTCACCACGATGGGGCAATATTTTGTGCACGATCCGGTGCACCACCTGCACGACGTCGCCGGCGGCTGACGCCACCGGCACGCAGAATGCCGGCAATCGGACGCCAGCAGGCACGAATCAACAAAAAATAAGCGCGAACGAACCGGAGCACCCCCTAATAGTGCGCCCGTTCGTTCGCGCTTGTCGCGCTGCCGTGACTTAGGCCCGGCGGCGACGCCCCGTGAGTGCGCCGTAGATCACGAGAACGATGACGGAGCCGGCGATGGCGAGAAGCCAGGTCGAGATGTCGAAGAAGTTCTCCAGACCCGTGCCGAAGATGACCGAGCCGAGGAAACCACCGAGGAACGCGCCGAGCACGCCGAGGATGAGGGTGATGACCCAGCCGCCGCCCTGGTTGCCCGGCAGGATTGCCTTGGCGATTGCGCCGGCGATGAGTCCGAGAATAAGGAATCCGATGAAGCCCATAATTTGTCCTTGCGTCTCTCTGTTGTTTGCGAACTGATGAAGGTCAGTTCTGGTGAAGTGGGGAAAAGAGCCGGACTAGTCCGGGGTGTCTGCCTCGTCGACGTCCGCGACCGTGTCATCTGACGCCTGGTGCACGTCCTTGACGGTCACATCGACCGAGGTGACCTGCATGCCGACGATTGTCTCGATCGCCGTCTCGACCGCGTTGCGCACTGCGCCCGCGACCTTTTGCAGTTCGTGCGGGTACTCGACGACGATGGAGATCGCGATGGATGCCGCGGCGCCCTCGGTGGTGACGCTCACCCCGGGGGAGAGGTCGGCGACGCTGAGGGCTTCCCGGATGGCGCCGAGAGCCCGGGCCGCGCTTCCGCCGAGCGCGTGAACGCCCGGCACCTCGCGTGCGGCGATGCCGGCTACCTTCGCGACGACGCCATCGGCGATGACAGTCGTCCCTGGTCCGGTTGGGGGGACGGCTGGTCGTGCGGAGGTCGTCTGTACAACGATGGCAAGCTCCAATCTGTCGCGGCGCGTGGCACGAGCCGGGCGACACTAGTATGACGTGGGTCGACGGGAATTCGTCACGCTAGCGCCGAAAGAAAGTTTTTGCGGGGCAGTCCCGAAGGTCGATTCTCAGGCCGAAACCGCGAACTCGACGGTCGTCGTGTGGCTCTGGCCAGCGTCCAGACGTACCTGGTCCCGGCGCACGTTCGCGGTTTCCACGCAGACCATGCCGGGCCACTCGTCGTCGCCGAAGTCGCTCATCCGGGCGGCCTTGTCGGCCCAGGGGTTCCAGACCACGGTGCTGTCGGATCCGTCGGATTCGATCGTGACGGTGCGGCCGTCCGGGTCGGCGACGGTGGCGCTGCCGCGGCTGCCCAGATAGAGGCGGTCCGTCTCGGTGCCGAAGCCCAGGGGATTGTTCTCCGCGGGCTCGGTCAGAGCGGTCAGCTGGTTCAGGAACGCAGTGCCCTGCAGCCCCGAGACCGTCGTGCCGCGCACATTGCTCACTCGCAGATAGGTGTGCAGCGCTTCTTCGTAGCTGAGCGCATCCGTCTCCCGGTTGGTCACCCGGAGGGCGAGGGTCAGGCGGGCGCCGACGGTGACCGTGTAGCGGGCCTCGAAACGGTGGGGCCAAGCCGAGGTGCGTGTGGCGGGAGTGTCGGTGAGGCTGAAGGTGAGCACGACGTCGTCGTCGGATTCGTGGGCGTCCACGAGCTCCCACTCGATCAGGCGGGCGAAACCGTGCGACGGCGCGGCCGGATCGAGCGCATTCGCACCGAACCAGGGGAAGCAGATCGGCACGCCGCCGCGGATCGCGGCGGTGGCCTCGAACCGGCTCAGGTCGCTCAGGAAAAGCACCGGCCGGCCGCCGGCCGGGGTGAAGTCGGTGACGTGCGCGCCGTGCAGGTAGATTTCGGCGGAGCCGGCGCGACCGACCACTCTCACCACGGTGAGGCCACCGCGGCCCTCTCCGATTCGAACGGATGCGGGCAGAGACCTGGGTGCAGCGCTTACGGAGGACATGAGCCCATTTTCGCGCTTCCCGCGACCGAGCGCCTAATGCCGATCGACGCGCCGCTGGGCCGGGTCAGTGAAATCGCCTTCGACCGGAACCACTGGGCGCCATGGATGAGCAGGGGGAGTGACCACAGCGGCTGACGTGACTTCTCGAGTCGCGTCGGCCGCTGCGTCAGCCGGTCGGGTCCCCGCCCAGAGGCGGTCAATCGTGCAGGTACTGTTCCAGGCACGGCACCTTCAGCAGGGCCAGTGCGCGCTTCTCGATCTGGCGCACCCGTTCCCGGGTCACGCCCTGAACGACGGCGATCTGGTCCAGCGTCTGGGGCGCGCCCCCGTCGAGACCGAACCGGGACATCAGGATCGACCGCTCCCGCGGCGGCAGGGCACTCATGTAGAAAACGATGTCCGAAGCCCGCATGGTGAGCACGGCATGCTCCTCGGGCTGGGGGAGGTCGTCGTCGATGATCAGCTCGGAGATGTCGCCGAGACCATCGCCCACCGGCGACTGCAGGGACATCGGCTCGTTGTCATAGCGCAGCAGGCGCATCACATCGGCCGGCAGGATCTGCGAGGCCTCGGAGAGCTCCGCCACGGTGGGTTCGCGGTCGAGGGTGCTGGTGAGGTCTCGGCGGATGCGCTTGATCTTGTTGAGCTTCTCCGCGGTGTGCACGGGGATGCGGATCATGCGGGATTTGTCGGCCATGCCGCGGTGGATGGCTTGGCGGATCCACCAGGTGGCGTAGGTGGAGAATTTGTAGCCGGTCATGAAGTCGTATTTTTCGACGGCGCGGACGAGGCCGATGTTGCCGTCCTGCACGAGGTCCATGATGGGCATTCCGCGTCCGGAGTAGTGCTTGGCGATGCTGACCACCAGGCGCAGATTCGCTTCGATGAAGTGGTTCTTCGCGCGGCGGCCGTCATGGGCAAGCCAGGCCAGCTCGCGGAGGAGAGAGGGTTCAATTTCGCCCTGCTCGCTGCGTTGCTCGGCGAACAGGCCGACTTCGATGCGTCTGGCCAGGTCGACCTCGTCCTCGGCGGTGAGGAGCGAAACGCTGCCAATTTTTCTCAGGTAGTCGCCGAACGCGTCCGTCGCTGCACGGTTATACGTGGCAACGGATGATGCATGTGCGGTAATGGTCATGGGTTCCTCCAGTTCGGGCTGGAACATCAGTACATATCCTGGGCGGGACTGCGTCGAGGGCCTTGACTCGGCCGGGAAGAAACCGAATAATGCTCGAGAACTGAATCAACCGTGCAGGGCGACATAGGTGATCAGGACTCGCACCGTTGTGACAACCGCGTAGTCGCGCTCGGGGATGTCAACGCCTGTCGCCTCGTGGATCGTCTTTATCAGCCGCAAGAAGTCCAGCGAGTCGAGTTCCAGATCCTGGCGCAATCGCGCGCCCTCGTCGAGATCGTCGGTGTCGACATCCGGCGCCACCTGGCGGATGGCCGCATACACTGCCGCTCGGGCCTCCTGTTCGGTCTGTTCGGTCATAGCTCCTCCGGGTTCTGCAACAGTTCGTTGATCCGGGCGAGGAATCGCCCGCCGCGCGCCCGGCTCACCAGGTCCCGCAGCTGTTTCATCAGCACCTCCAGCGGCAGGGTGTCCGCGTCGTGCGGCGCGGGGGCAACCAGGCCACCCCGGCGCACTGCCACGGCTACGCTCAGGTGCACTGCGGCGCTCGGTTGGAAGGAACCCTCGGTGAAGAAGTCGTTGACCTCGGGGACGTCCCTGGCGGCCAGCGCGGAGGCCTTCGGGAGCAGGGCGGCCGGCACGAGCCGCTCAGCGATCGGGCGGGCGGAGTTGTACTGCTCCATCCAGGCCAGTGCCGCCCGCAAATCCAGGGTGGTGCTCAGGTAGTAGTGCGGGATGGTCTTCTTCGAGCGCGCCATCAGCGACCCGATGGCGCGGAGCAGGCCCGCGGCCCGCTCGGCGGCATCCGTTGGAGCGGCGGTTGGCCCGGCGGTTGGCCCGGCGGTTGGTGCGATCACTGGTGCGGCGGCCGGCTCTGCGACGGGTGGCGCGGTGGTGACGTTGCGCACGTCGGCCTCGGTGACGGCGCCCCCGGCGCCGGTGCCCGGCACGACTGCCAGGTCCACGCCGAGACTCTTGGCGACGCGCCGCGCGAGCGGGGAGGACCGCACCCGGCGGACCGTCAGCGGGGTTACTGCCGGGGCAGACGGTTGTTCGGCAGGCGGCCGGTGCCGGGCAGGCGGTTGTTCGGCGGTCGACAGCGCGGCTGCGGCCTGCTCCACGTCGGCCCGGGTGAGGGCGCCGTGCTTCCCGGTTCCGTGCAACGCGTCGGTGTCGATGCCGAGCCGGTGTGCAAGCTGGCGCATAGGGGGAGACACGAAGCCCGGCACCGGGACCGCCCGGGCGAGCGCCGGGGCCGGCGCGGACGTGGTCGGCACCGTGGGCTCGACCTCGGCCGCCGGGGTCTGGGTGATCCGGGCGAGTGGTGCGCCGACCAGAACGGTCGTGCCGACCTCGACGAGCAGCTCGGCGACCACGCCCTCCTCGAACGACTCCACGTCGATGTCCGCCTTCTCGGTGTCGACGACGGCGACCATGTCGCCGCGATGCACGCAGTCGCCCGGCTTGACCAGCCACTCCACCACGCTGCCCTGCTCCGTGTCCGCGCCGAGCGCCGGCATCCGGAACTCACCCACGGGTGCCCACCGCCTCCCGGGCGGCGGCGATGACGCGTGCGGCCGACGGCGGGGCGGCCTGCTCCAGGTGCCGGGCGTAGGGCAGCGGCACCTCGGCGCTGCAGACCCGGCCGACCGGAGAATCCAGGTCGAAGAAGGCTGTTTCGGTGATGCGGGCGCTGATCTCGGCCGAGATGCTGCCGCTGCGCCAACCTTCGTCGATCACGACTGCGGTGTCGATGTCGACCGCGCCGGCGTCATCGTCGAGCTCGCCGGCAGTGTTGTAGAGCGAACCATGCTCGAAGATCAGCACCGGGTCAGGGTCTTGCAGGGCGCTCCACAGCATCCCGCGGGCGTCGGCCAGGGACGACGGGGTGAGGATACGCAGGCCCGGGATGTGTGCGTACCAGCTCTCGAGGCCGTGCGAGTGTTGGGCGGCCAGCTGGCGCCCGGCGCCGGTGGTCATGCGGATCACCACGGGCACACTGAACTGCCCGCCCGACATGTAGGACAGGGTCGCCGCGTTGTTCATGATCTGGCCGAGGGCGAGCAGACTGGGGTTGACGGTCATGATCTCGACGATCGGGCGCATCCCGCCCAGGGCCGCGCCGATCCCGGCCGCCTCGAACCCGGTTTCCGAAAGCGGGGTGTCCCGGATGCGCTCGGGCCTGAATTCCTCTAGCAGACCCAGGCTCACCGCGAAGCAGCCGCCGTAGGCCCCGACGTCTTCCCCCATCATGAACACCCGGTCATCGCGCGCCATCGCCTCCCGGATGGCCGCCCGCATGGCCTCGCGATAGGTGGTTTTCATCTCGGCATCCGTTTCATGATCGTTCCTGCTCGGTGACGTCTCTCTCGGTATACACGTGGCGGGTGAGGTTTTCGACCGGTTCCGCGGTGCCTGCCTCGGCGAAGTCGACGGCGGCCTGCACCTCGGTGTCCACGGATGCCTGCAGGTCGGCCCACATGCGCTCGGGGAGCTCGCCGGCGGCCTCCAGCGCGGCGCGCAGCAGGTCGATCGGGTCGCGCTCCAGCCACTGGGCCACCTCGGCCTTCTCGCGGTAGCGCTCGGGGTCGATCATCGTGTGCGCCCGGAAGCGGTACGTGCGGAGCTCGAGGAAGTGCGGTCCGGCTCCGGCTCTCACGGCGGCGACGGCGCGCCGAGTGGCTTCCTCGACGGCGCCCTCGCCGAAGAAGCAGGCGGTGACGCGGGAACGGCCCGCCATCTTGTCGGCCAGAGCCAGACCGATGGCGAGAGGAAGACCGCCGGCGACGATGGCGTTGCCCCCGAAGAACCGGGTGGCCGCGTCGAAAAGGTGCATGGACCCGCTGCGGCCCCGGCAGCATCCCTGTTCGAATCCGTACATCTCGGCCAGAATTGCGCCGGCGGCGACCCCTCGCAGCAGCGCGTGGCCGTGTTCGCGGTTGGTCGCCACGACGGCGTCCTCCGGTTCGAGCGTCACCAGAACGCCGGCTGCCACCGCCTCTTCGCCGATGCAGACGTGCATGAACCCGCGGATCTATGCGGCGCTGTACAGCTCGGCGCACTTCTCCTCGAACCGCCGCACCCGCAGCATCTGGTGCAGCAGGCCGCGGGCGAAGCCGATAATGTCCAGCTGCAGGGCCTCGCTGGGCTCTCACCCTGTCTTTAGTGCCACGAAGGCCTTGACCACCTCGCCGTCAACCGGATCCGGGATGCCGATCACGCCGGCCTCCGCCACCGCCTCGTGCTCCATCAGCGAGCTCTCCATCTCGAAGGGCCCGATCAGGTGCTCGGACGACTTGATGACGTCGTCTCCGCGACCGACAAACCAGTAGTACCCGTCGGAATCCCGCCGGGCGAGGTCGCCGCTGAGGTACTCGACGCCGACGAAAGTTCGTCGGTAACGTTCCTCCTCACCCAAATACCCGCGGAACATCGACGGCCAGCCGGGCCGCAGTGCCAGCTCGCCCAGGGCATCCATTTCGGTCACCAGCACGACCTCGCCGCCCCGCATCAGCGGCGCGCCCTGCTGGTCGCGGGCGCCCAGCGCTGCCTCGACGCCGGGCAAAGGCCGCCCCATCGAGCCGGGGTGGATGGGCGTGGCCGCGCAGTTCGCGATCATGATCCCGCCGGTCTCGGTCTGCCACCAGTTGTCGTGCACGGGTTGCCCGAACGTCTCCTGGCCCCACACCACGACCTCCGGGTTGAGCGGCTCACCCACGCTGGCCACGAACCTCAGCGCGGACAGGTCGTGGCCGGCGGCCCGGTCTGAGCCGGCTTTCATAAGCATTCGCAGGGCGGTCGGCGCCGTGTACCAGACGGTCACGCGCTGCTCGGCGAGCACCCGGTACCACCGGTCCGTGTCCAGCTCCTCCTCGTCGACGATGGCGGTCACGCCGTGCACCAGCGGAGCGATGATGCCGTAGGAGGTGCCCGTGACCCAGTCGGGGTCGGCGGTACACCAGTAGACATCACCGGGGTGCAGGTCGAGGGCGAACCGGCCGGTCGCGTCGTGCGCGGTCACGGCGTCGTGCACGTGGATGGCACCCTTCGGGGTGCCGGTGGTGCCGCTCGTGAAGTGCAGCAGAGCCATGTCCTAGCTCTGGGTGGCGGCGATCTCGATGTAGGGCGGGGTCTCCCGCAGCAGGGCCGCCAGATCGAGCGTGCCCGGGTCCGGATGGCCGTCGGCGTCGACCAGCAACACGTGCCGCGGGTCCGGCAGCTGGACCCGGATCGGCGCCACCTTCTTGCGGTACAGCGCCCGCGTTGTGACCAGGGCCCGGCCGCCGCCGAGCTGGAGCCGTGGGCGTACCGGCTCCGGCCCGAAGGCGGAGAACAGCGGGCAGAAGACGCTGGCATTCTTGAACGTGCCGAGCACCGCGACGTAGAGCGCGGGAACGCGGCCGAGGAGGGAGAAGACCCGGTCGCCCCGCCCGATGCCTAGGCCCCGCAGCACGCTGGCGAAGCGGCCGGTCTGCTCGGCGAGCTCTGCATGGCTCAGGGAGTGGGTCTTGCCGTCGCCGCGCACGAAGCACAGGGCTTCGTGAGCGGCCCTGGCACCGGCGGCATGCCGGTCAACCGCCTCGTAGGCGATGTTGAGCCCCCGATCGCCGCGCAGCCCCGAAAGAGCGTGGCGGGCCTCGTCCCAGGTGAAGGCGGCGCAGGTCTCGTCATAGTTGACGAGGTTGGGCGGTACCGTGAGGGCGCGAACATTCTTGGGGATGGTGGGCCAGCGTGTCGAGGCTTCGGTTCCTGCCGTCATGCAGCCCATGAGACCCCCGTGGGCGCGTGGGGCGTAGGGTATCGCCATGGCCTCCTTTGAGCGGATTGTCGACGAGGGCGTTCTCATCGGGCTCTCCGCGGCGCGCATGGCCGTGAAGAACCACATCATCGTGGGGGCGCTGCGTGAGCACCGCGACTTCGCCGATGCCGATTACACCGCGGCCGTCCGCTCCGAATTGGTCCGGCTGGCGACGCAGAACGAGGAAGATGCCGAGCGTGTCGGCCGGCAGCGGAAAGTCCTGGGCCGGCAGCGGAGCGCATTCGAGATCACCGACGATGACAGGCTCCACGTGCGCCAGCTGGCCTTGCGACGGAGTGTGCACCTGAAGCTCGCCGGTGCCCTACGGGCCGTGGCCGCCGACGACGAGCAGGTCGCCGACCTGCTTAAGCGGGCCCGCACGGACGCCAGCGAGGAAATCGGCGCCGCGCTCGCCGCCCGGCTGGTCGAACAGGTTGTCGACCGCCGGGAGCCCGACTACGCGCAGCGGCGGGCGGAACGGGTGCGGGTTCTGGTGAACACCGATCTGGCGGCGCTGATGTCGAACCGTCGGGCAGGGCTGGATTCCGGACGCTGACGGTCCCCTTAGCGGGCGGTTCGGGGCTGGACCTTCTTCACCACGCTGGACTTCAGCCGCATTGAGCCGAATCCGTCCACCTTGCAGTCGATGTCGTGGTCGCCCACACCATCCAGCAGACGGATACCCCGCACCTTCGCGCTCACCGTGATGGCGGTCGCGCTGCCCTCATGCGTGGGTTAGGCCCGGCCGAGCCGACACCTGTGGCCAACTCAGGACATCCGTCAGCCAAGTCCATCGGCCGCCTCGGACCAGTGCGGAACCGGGGCGGATGTTCGGCCCGGCCGGACGGATCTCCTGAATTGGCCACAACGCGCGCCGGATGAGCGGCAGCGCGTGCGCGCTTCGCACCTCCATCAGCCGCTCCACCCCGTACCCCGGACGAATTCGACGGAGAGCCGAGATTTTGCCCAAAAATGGCCGTAAATCCTGAGAAGAAGCCGATTTGCACCAGAATCTCCGTCGAATTGGCTGGACGCCGGGCAGGGAGTCACCTGTGATGAGCAGCATTCACTCGGTGCGCTGAGCTGTGATCTTTCGAGAGCGACACAACCAACCGATTCGGATCGCTCGGCTACCGGTGCATTTCGGTCTTCTGGATCTGCCACTCGAGGTCGTCGGGGGACAGGTTGGCGTTCTTGAAGGCATCCGTCAGCGGCAGCTGCAAGCGCAGGTCGGTGCCGAGGCACAGGGCAGCGGTGCCGGAGCGCAGCTTGAAGTCGAGCACGTGGCCGCCGGCCGTGCGGTCGTCGGTCAGGAAATGCGTGTGGCAGCCGGGCACGCCGATCCCCTGCTCGTAGAGCGGGGTGCGGAAGCCAGCCACGACGCCCGAGACGTCGTGCAACTCAATGATCGCGTCCTCGTCGGTTGCCTCCACCATGGGGCGGTAGGGCTTCTCCTGCTTGACGACCGTGCGCATCCGGATCCACTCGAAGTCGCCGTCGATGCGCAGGGCGTACATGTAGTTCTGCGACGCCGTCAGCTTGTCGATGAACGTCGACGCCTCCGCGCGCACGATGTTCTTCGGCAATTGGCTCTCGATATGAGGCACGAAATTCGTGACGACGGCGTAGGGCGTGTGCGCGCCCAGGTCGGCCTTCGACACCCCGCCGTCGGCCCGCAGCTGGTAGCAGATGCCGTCGATGATCAGCATTTCACCGTCCAGTCCGTTGAACGTGCCGAGTCCGAAACTGCCGCGGCCGAGCAGGTCGCGCACGGTCATCTCGTCTTCGTAGACGCCGTCGAGCAGCGCGCTCATCAGGCTCGTCTGGAAAATTTCGTGTCGGGTGACAGTGAATTTGCTCATTGCAGCACATCGCTTTCCAGATCGGCCATCAGGTCATCTCTATTGTTGCGGTAGTCGACGTGCACGTCGATGATGCTCGGGCCGGGTTCGGCAAGGGCCTGCGCCAGGATGCCGGCGAAGTCGTCGAGGTGCGTTACCCGGTGGCCGTGGGCGCCGAATGATTCGGCATAGGCGACGGCGTCGTAATCGCCCAGCTGCACGCCGGAGGTGCGCCCGTATTTGCCCATCTGCTGGAACGCCACCATGTCGTAGGTGCCGTCGTTGAAAATGATGTGGGTGAACGTCGAGCCGAGCCGCACGGCCGTCTCCAGCTCCATGGCGGAGTAGAGAAAACCGCCGTCGCCCGACACGGACACGACTGGTGTGCCCGGGCGCACCAGGGTCGCGGCGATCGCCCAGGGCAGGGCCACGCCCAGGGTCTGCTGGCCGTTCGAGAACAGCAGGGTGCGCGGGTGGTAGGTGCGGAAGTGCCGGGCCATGTAGATGTAGTGGGAGCCCACGTCGCAGAGCACCGTCGTGTCATCCGGGAGCAGTTCGCGCATCATCAGGGTGAGGTCGGCCGGGTGCACGCCCTCGGACTCGTCCCGGCGACCGGTGGGCTGGTCGGCGTGCGCGAGGCGGGCGCGCTGCTCGGCTACCTCGGCCGCGGCGGCGACCGGCATCGACAGCCCGTTGATCTGGCGGGCGAGGGCGTCGAGGGTCTCGGCGACGTCGCCGCGCAGTTCGAGCGTGGGGCGGTAGTAGTCGTCGAGGTCGGCGGAGAGTTCGTCCAGGTGGATGATCACGCGCAGGTGGTCTTTGTTCCACTTCGACGGTTCGTACTCGACGAAGTCGTAGCCGACGGTCAGGATCACGTCGGCCTTGTGCAGAAGGATGTCCCCGGGCTGGTTGCGGAACAGGCCCACGCGTCCGAGGTAATGCTCTTCGAGCTCGTGCGAGATGACTCCCGCGGCCTGGAACGTCTCAACGACGGGCAGTCCGGCGACGCCCAGCAGGCGGTGCAGCGCCGCGACGGCCTGGTCCGAGCCGGACCGCGCGCCGGCAAGGATGACCGGGAACTGCGCATCCTTCAGCAGGGCGGCAGCGCGCTGCACGCTCTTGGAGGGTGCGGCGCCCAGCTGCGGCACCCAGTGCGGATGCGTCATCGACACGGTCGTCGAGTCCGTGAGCACGTCGTAGGGGAGAACAACCGCTGCGGCGCCCTTGGGCTCCTGGGTTGCCTCGCGGAACGCGTTCGCGATTGCTTCCGGCACGTTGTCGGCGACACTCACCTCGCCGGCGGACTTGGTCACGGCGGACAGCATGCCCACGGCATCCATTGTCTGGTGGGTACGCTTCAACCGGTCTGCGCGCGGAACCGCGCCGCAGAGGGCGACCACCGGGTCGCCTTCGGTCGTCGCCGTCAGCAGGCCCGTCGCGAGGTTGGAGGTGCCTGGGCCGCTCGTCACCAGGACGACGCCCGGCTGGCCGCTCAGACGCCCGACGGCCGCGGCCATGAAGGCCGCATTCTGCTCGTGACGCACCACGATCACCTCGGGTCCGTCGTCGATGAGAGCGTCATAGACGGGGTCGATCTTGGCGCCGGGAACGCCGAAGACCCACTGCACGCCGTATGCCTTCAGGCATTCCACCACGCGTTCGGCGGAGCGGGTGGACGGAGCGGGGGTGCCGGCGTCAGAGCGCACGAGCGTGGTCTCGGTTGTGTCGTCGTCGCTCTGGAGCGGTGAAGTAGTGGTCATTGTGATGCCTCCCGGATCGCCGTTCTGAATCGGCCTCCCCTCCATCGTCGCTGCACATTCAATAACAAGCAACGCCGAGTAGCGATGCAAACGATCTGAAAATGAGATGCTTAGGCCCATGGAATTGAGACAGCTCGAATTCTTCAGCGCCGTCGCCGGTGAGTTGAGCTTCACGCGCGCCGGGGACCGGCTCACCATCGCCCAGTCAGCCGTCTCGGCCGGCATTCGATCGCTCGAAAGCGAATTGGGCGTCGAACTGTTCGATCGCAGCCGCCGCCAGATCAGGCTCACTACGACTGGCGAACTGCTGCTTCCGAAGGTGCGCGACGCCCTCGACGCCGTGAACGAGGTGCGCGACGCCGCCCAGGACACCACCCGCGCCATCACCGGGTCCATCGTGATCGGGCTGATGACCTCGGTCACGCTCGTCAATGTGCCTCGGCTGCTCGGTCTCTTCCGCGCCGGCCATCCGGGCGTCGGCGTGCGGCTGCGCGCGGCCCGGCGGGGGTCGGCCGGGCTGGTCGACGAGCTCGTCTCGGGCGAACTCGACCTGGCCTTCCTCGCCCTCAGCGGCCCGGCGCCGACGGCGCTCTCAGCCGTGCCGATCGCTTCGTCGCCGATGGTGCTGGTGGTGCCGAAAGGCCACCGGCTCGCCTCCGCGTCGGCCGTGGGCCTGGGCGACCTCGTGCCGGAGGAGTTCATCGATCTGCCGCCCGGCTACGCCAGCCGTCAGATCGTGGACGATGCCTTCACCGCTGCCGGCCTCGAGCGGCGGGTGATGATCGAGGTCTCCGATATCGGAACGGCCGCCGAATACGTGACCAACGGCCTCGGAGTGGCCCTGTTGCCCGAATTCACCGCCCACGACGCGCTCGACGTGCACCGGCTTCCCGTGGCGAATCTGCCCGATTTCACGGTGTACCTGGCGGCCTCGCGCAAGCGGCGCGCGTCGGCTGCCGTGCGCGCGTTCGTGGAGCTCGCGCTCGTCGCCGACGAGGCGCGCGGCTGATGCGAGGCGGGGTCGACAGGGTGCGTCAGTTGCCCCCGCGCAGGGCGACGATCGGCTCGATATTCGACGCCTTCAGGGCGGGGTAGACCCCGGTGGCAAGGCCGACGACGGCCCCGAGCAGCGCCGACCCGGCTGCGAGCCAGGGGTCGACGACCGGCGCCCACTGCTGAATAGGCGACATGATCACCACCGCGAAGACCCCGAGTGCGGCTCCGATCAGGCCGCCGAGTAGGCCGATGACCACGGATTCGACCATGAACTGGCTCGAGATGTTGCGCTTGGTGGCGCCCAAGGCCCGGCGCAGCCCGATCTCGCCCACCCTTTCCATCACCGACAGCAGAGTGACGTTCGCGATCCCCAGTCCGCCCGCGACGAGTGCGAGCACGCCGAGAATCAGGGAGATGACGTTCACGTCGGCCTGCACGTTCTCGCGCAGGGCGGACCTAGCCGACGGGGCCTGTACCTCGAAGTTCTGCGCAGCGTTGGGGTCCAGGGCGAGCGGAGCCTGTTCCGCGACCACTTTGCCGGCGCCGAGAGCGATCCGGATCTGCAGTTCATCCGGGCCGGTCAGGCCGAAGTCGGCGCGCGAGGTGCCCATCGGCACGACCACCGCGTCGAGCAGGTCGGAGCGTCGCTCCATCCCATCGATGATGCCGATCACGGTATATGAGGAGTCGCCGATGAAGATGGAGGCCTGGCTGTCGACGCGGTTGATGCCCAGGCGCTCAGCCGCGCGCGAACCGAGCACCGCCACCCGATCGGCCCTGGCATCGTGGCCGGTGTCGAAGTACCGGCCGGTCACGATGTTGCCGCGAACCGCGTCGAGCAGTCCGGGGAAGGTGGCCATCAGCGATGGGCCCAGGGTTGCCGGTTCCGACGGGTCGTCTACCGGCACCGCGGTAATGGTCACGGCATCGAGGGGCACCTCGCTGACGAGGCCGGCCAGCTCCACCCCGGCCAGGCGGCTGACCCGGTCCGGGGCATCCCAAGGCAGTCGCCCGGTCGCGCGCTCCGAGCCGTTCATCCCGTCGGTGCTCCCCGGCTCGATCACGACCTGGGTGGCCGCGACCGCGTCGAATTGGCGGGCGATCTGGCCGGCTGCCGTCTGGGCGAATCCGATTGTCACCACCAGGGAGGCGATTCTGATCGTGGTCCCGAGCGTGGTCATGATCAGGCGGGTGGGGCGCGCCCCGATGCCATAGCCCGCCTCGACGATGAGGTCCTGCACCGAGAACCGGTCGGCGCGGGTGATGGCCGGCGCGGCCCCGCGGTCACCGTCGCTTACCGGGGCCGGAGCGCTGGTCGCTCGACGGCGGTTCGGCATCCGCAATTTCATGTTGTTTCGCTCACGCGGCCGTCGGTGATGCTGATGGTGCGCCCGGCGCGATCCGCCACGGCCCGGTCGTGGGTGATGACGATGAGCGTGAGGCCGCCGGCGTTCAGCTCCTCTAACAGGTCCATGACCTCCCTGGAGGTGGAGGCGTCGAGGTTGCCGGTCGGCTCGTCGGCCAACAGCAGCTGGGGCGAGGCCACCACGGCCCGCGCGACCGCGACCCGCTGGCGCTCGCCGCCGAAGAGAGTGCCGGGCAGGAAGTCGATCCGGTGGTCCAGGTGCACCCGGTGCAGGGCGGCGCGGGCCCGTCATTCGCGGTCGGCGCGCGGAACTTTGCTGTAGATCGTGGCCAGCAGCACATTGTCGCACACCGAGCGGTGCGGCATGAGGTGGAAGGCCTGGAACACGAAGCCGATCTTGCCGCCCCGCAGCGCCGCGCGTTCCGCCTCGCCGGCCAGACCCGTGAGCGCTCCGTCGAGGTAGTACTCGCCGACGCTCGGTCGGTCGAGCAGGCCGAGGATGTTGAGCATGGTCGACTTGCCCGACCCGCTCGGCCCGACGATCGAGAGGTAGTCCTGCTTCTCTACCCGCAGGTTGATTGATGTGAGCGCCTGGACCTCGGGCGGGCCGGGGAAGGAGCGGGTGACGTCGATGAGCTCCACGACGGCCGGTCGGCTCATCGCCCGGCCACGACGAGGTCCCCTTCCTCGAGGGAACCGTCGACCGCCTGCACCTCGACGTAACCGTCAGCCGCGAGCCCGGCGCTCACCTCGACCAGCACGGTCTTTTTTCCGTATCCGGTCGACACCTCGACCCGGGATACCCCGCCCGGGCCGGCGGTAAGCGCGGCCAACGGCACAGCGAGCACCTCCCCGTCGGTGGAGCTGACCGGGATGGTGACCCGCAGGTTGCTGCCCTGGATGCTCTGGAGCTGCCCGGGTGTGAGGTCGTCGAGCGTGAGCAGGATGGTGAAGCGTCCGCTCGCCGCATCCGTTCCCTCTTTAGCCTCGGCCACGGCGACGGATGTCACGGTGGCGCCGTGCTCGGAATCGTCCTGCATCGAGAGCACGGCGGCGTTGCCGACCTTCATGAGTTTGGCATCGCTCGCCGAGGCGGAGGCGCTGATCTGGATCGTGGCACCGGAGACGCGCATCACGGAGCCCGTGATCGAGGTGCCGCGGGATACGGTGACCTCGTCGACCCGGCGGGGGAGACCCGGCAGGTACAGGATTTCGCATGCCGCCAGATAGGTCATGGTGGCCTCGTTCGCCGCGGCGAGGGCGCGCTCGCTGCCGGCAACGCCGGCCCGAACGAATTCGACGGAGTTTTTGCCCGAAACGGCCCGGAAACCCGAAAAAATGGTCCCATATACGAGAATCTCCGTCGAATTGGTGCGGCGACGGACCCGGCGCTCCGCCGCTGAGGAACAAAGTCCACGGGGGCTGTCGGATCGGAGCTATCGGGAGTCATGCAACCCAACGGGTTGGGACTCACTCAGCTAGCGGTCGAGCCCTGCCATGCGTTCCAGTGCGGCTCGCATGATCATCTGGGCCGGATCGCCGATCACGTGATTGTTCAGGTACAGGCTCTCCGCCCATGACAGGACTTCCGCTTTGGTGAGCCCCACGGCCGACCAGTCCACCCCTGCTTCCGCGCGCGCTGTCGGTTCCCCGGTCTTCGGGTTCAGCCACACCCGTGCGATCGGGATATCCGGATCTTCGTGCTCCGGATTCCAGAGGAGCGCGATCGGGTGGTCAGGTCCGTCGAGGTGATCGTCGGCGATGTGGCCGGACCCGAGCCAGGGGAGCATCAGCTGCTCGCCCTCCAACTCCACGTCGATGATTTCGAGCGGGACCGGCCCGTAATCGCGGGAGTACACCGGCAGCCCCACATGGTGCCATTCGGCGGCCTCATCCGAGTCTTCCAGCAGATCCGGGAGGCGCGGTGCAACGTGCAGCACGAAGCCGGTCGCCCAGTCGACGAGGGCCTGGGTGTCGGCGGCCGGCCACGGACTGTCATCGCTCGAAGACCCGTCCGCGTTGTGGAAGTGGTACTCGACTCCTTCTTCCAGGATGTCCAGGTGGAACTCTCCGTCGTCGAAGCCGAGGAAGATGCCGGCGACCTGCTCCTCGTCGTCCCAGTCCGCGTCGAATTCCGGGTGCCGGAAACGCGGGGGCAGCGGGGGGATGTCCAGGGGCAGCACGCCGAGGTCGAGCACCACCCGCAGCACGGTGTTCGGCATACGCAGTGTCGGGTCGGTCATAGTCTCGACGATACCGGAGGCCGCCGACGTGGGGCAGCACAGAGCCGCATCACCGAGCCGCATCACAGGACCGAGAAATATGACACGTGAGCGGATGACGGGAATCGAACCCGCGCTATCAGCTTGGGAAGCTGAAGTTCTACCATTGAACTACATCCGCATGTCCGTCGCGCAGGCAAGCCCGGAACGGAACCGTGCCAGCATATCAAGTCCGCGCCGTTAGGCTGGAACCGTGCTGCTCTCGGATCGCGAAATCAAGGCTGAAATCAACGCGGAACGAATCCGTCTGGAGCCGTACCAGGCCGACATGATCCAGCCGTCGAGTATCGACGTGCGACTCGACGGCTTCTTCCGCCTCTTCGACAACCACAAGTACCCCTATATCGATCCGGCCGAAGACCAGCCCGATCTGACCCGGTTGATCGAGACCGCCGCGGGCGAACCGTTCATCCTGCACCCCGGTGAGTTCGTACTCGGGTCCACCTACGAGAAGGTCACCCTGCCCGACGACGTCGCCGCGCGGCTGGAGGGCAAGAGCTCGCTCGGCCGGCTCGGCCTGCTCACCCACTCGACCGCCGGCTTCATCGATCCCGGTTTCACCGGCCACGTGACGCTCGAGTTGAGCAACGTCGCCACCCTGCCGATCAAGCTGTGGCCCGGCATGAAGATCGGTCAGCTCTGCTTCTTCCGGCTGAGTTCGCCCGCCGAACGTCCCTACGGCTCAAGCGAATACAGCTCCCGCTACCAGGGCCAGCGCGGGCCGACCGCGTCGCGGTCGTTCCAGAACTTCCACTGCACGGATGTGCGGGAGGCCTCGATGGGATCGACCACCGGAGCCGAGTAGCCCGGTTCACACGCATGCAACACGCGCCCGGTAAAATCGGCCCATGACCACATCCGTGCCCAGCTTTGCCGAGGCGCTCGTCGCGCCGGGACCGACACCCGACTACCCGGGGCGGATGCGCCGCTTCGGCCAGCTGGTCGGCGCCTGGGCCGCCACCGGGTCCCGCCTCGACGAGACGACCGGCGAATGGACCGTGCGCGAATTCACCTGGATCGTCGACTTCGTGCTCGACGGGCGTGCGGTGCAAGACGTCGAGGTCGTCGTGAGCGACTCGCACCCGACCGGCTTCGAGACCGTCGCCACGGCCGTGCGAGTCTATGATTCCTACGCCGGCGTGTGGCGGGTCAGCTATTTCGCCCCGGCATCCGGCGAGTACTGCCACCTCGTGGCGACCCCCCACCGCAACGGCCTGCGCCAGGACGGCACGGGCACCGACGGCCGCCCGATCCGCTGGAACTTCGTCTCGATCACACCTGACGCCTACGCCTGGGAGGGCTGGGTCTCCAACGACGAGGGTTCCACCTGGGTGCTGGTCGAGCACAACGAGGCCACCCGCATCCGTTAGCCGATCTGGTCCTGGCGTGCCTTCACCGGCAGCAGGAGAAGCAGCCCCACGAGCAAAACCAACATAAGTCCGAGGATGCCCCAATAGGTTTCGCCGAAGATCGTCACCGTCAGGGCGAACATGGTCGGCGCCAGAAAGCTCACCGCGCGGCCCGTCGTGGCGTAGAGCCCGAAGACCTCACCCTCCCGGCCGGCCGGGATCAGGCGTGCCAGGAAGGTGCGGCTGGCCGACTGGGCCGGCCCGACGAAGAGCGTCAAGGCGAGGCCGGCGGTCCAGAACACGATCTGACCGCCGTCGTGCAGCAGGAATACGATGCTGCCGAACACGATCAGGCCGATCAGAGCGGTCACGATGATCGGCTTTGCGCCGACCCGGTCGTCAAGCGCGCCGGCGATGATGGTGGCCACGCCCGCCACGACATTGGCGGCGATAGCGAAGATGATCACCTCGCCGGGTGAGAATCCGAAGACGGATGCCGCGAGCACCCCGCCGAAGGTGAAAACCCCGGCCAGGCCGTCGCGGAAGATCGCGCTCGCGATCAGGAAGTACACCGTCTGGCGGCTGGTCTTCCAGAGCCGAATGATGTCCTGCCCGAGCACGACGTAGGAACGGAGGAAGCTCACCCGGGGCCGGCGCACCGCAACGGGAGAACGGTTTTCGGGAACCGAGAACAGCACCGGCAGGGCGAACAGGCCGAACCAGGCGGCCGCGATGAGCATCGTGACCCGCACCGAGAGGCCGTTCTCGCTGGTCACCCCGAACAGACCCACGTCGGGGCTGATGAAACCGAAGTACACGATGAGCAGCAGCACGATGCCGCCGATGTAGCCCATGCCCCAACCGAAACCGCTGACCCTGCCGATGGTGCGCGCGGTCGAGACCTGGGACAACATGGCGTTGTAGTTGACGCTGGCGAACTCGAAGAAGACGTTGCCGGCGGCCACCAGAACGAGGCCGAGCAGCAGGAAGCTCGGTGAAGCCTCCACGAAGAACATCGCCGCGGTGAGGCCCACCACGATGAACGTGTTGACGCCGAGCCACAGCTTGCGCCGCCCGGAGGTGTCCGAGCGCTGTCCGGTGATCGGGGCCAGCACCGCTACCAGCAAGCCGGCGATGGCGAGGGCCCAACCGAGCTGGGCGGAAATGACGTCTTTGTCGCCGAACGAGCTGCCCGTGATGTAGACGGTGAAGACGAAGGTGGTGACCACCGCATTAAACGCGGCAGAGCCCCAGTCCCAGAAGCTCCAAGCCACTACGCGGCGTCTGCTCGTTTTGTCTGGCAGCTCCCGGGCATCCGTGCTGCCCTGCTCCGCGATCCCGGTCATGCGCTGAGGCTAGTGGATGCGGGTGGCCGGAGACCATCGATTGCACGAAATCTCAAAGTTGAGTCGTTCACGCTCAACTCTCAGGTGCGTGGCTTGACTTTCGATTTGGGACACTGGCACACTTGAGCCAGCACCACTCAACTCTGTGAAATCGAGCTGAGAACATACTTTAAAGGAGAACGCACACATGGCCCGTGCAGTAGGCATCGACCTCGGAACCACCAACTCTGTGGTGGCCGTCCTCGAAGGTGGAGAACCCACCGTCATCGCAAACGCCGAAGGCTTCCGGACCACGCCGTCCGTCGTCGCCTTCACCAAAGACGGCGAGGTGCTGGTCGGCGAGACCGCCAAGCGCCAGGCCGTCACCAACGTCGACCGCACCATCGCGTCGGTCAAGCGCCATATGGGCACCGACTGGAATGTCGCCATCGACGACAAGAAGTTCACCCCGCAGGAAGTTTCGGCCCGCATCCTGGCCAAGCTCAAGCGCGATGCCGAGGCGTACCTGGGCGACAAGGTGACGGATGCCGTCATCACCGTTCCCGCGTACTTCAACGATGCCGAGCGCCAGGCCACCAAGGAGGCCGGCGAGATCTCCGGCCTCAACGTGCTGCGTATTATCAACGAGCCGACCGCGGCCGCACTCGCCTACGGCCTCGACCGTGGCAAAGAAGACGAGCTCATCCTGGTCTTCGACCTCGGCGGCGGAACCTTCGACGTCTCCCTCCTCGAGGTAGGCAAGGACGACGACTTCTCCACCATTCAGGTGCGGTCGACTGCCGGTGACAACCGCCTCGGCGGCGACGACTGGGATCAGCGCATCGTCGATCACCTGATCAAGAAGTTCAAGGAAACCACCGGCGTCGACGTCTCCAAGGACAAGATCGCCAAGCAGCGCCTCAAGGAAGCCGCCGAGCAGGCCAAGAAGGAACTCTCGAGCAGCATGTCGACGAGCATCCAGCTGCCGTACCTCTCCCTGACCGAGAATGGCCCGGCCAACCTCGACGAGACGCTCACCCGCGCCCAGTTCGAGAAGATGACCGAAGACCTGCTCGACCGCACGAAGAAGCCGTTTCAGGACGTCATCCGTGAAGCCGGGGTCAAGGTGGAAGATATCGCCCACGTCGTTCTCGTCGGTGGCTCCACCCGCATGCCCGCCGTGTACGAGCTCGTCAAGGCCGAGACCGGTGGCAAGGACCCGAACAAGGGCGTCAACCCGGACGAGGTCGTCGCCGTTGGCGCCGCACTGCAGGCCGGCGTGCTGAAGGGTGAGCGCAAAGATGTCCTGCTCATCGACGTCACCCCGCTGAGCCTCGGCATCGAGACCAAGGGCGGCATCATGACGCGCCTGATCGAGCGCAACACGGCCATCCCGACCAAGCGCAGCGAGACCTTCACCACAGCCGACGACAACCAGCCGTCCGTCGCGATCCAGGTCTTCCAAGGCGAGCGCGAGTTCACCCGCGACAACAAGAACCTCGGCACGTTCGAGCTGACCGGCATCGCGCCGGCCCCGCGCGGCATCCCGCAGGTTGAGGTTACCTTCGATCTCGACGCCAACGGCATCGTGCACGTGTCTGCCAAAGACAAGGGCACCGGCAAGGAACAGTCGATGACCATCACGGGCGGATCTTCGCTCGCGAAGGAAGACATCGAGCGCATGGTGCGCGAGGGCGAAGAGCACGCCGCCGAGGACAAGCGCCGTCGCGAGGCAGCCGAGACCCGCAACACGGCGGAGCAGCTCGCTTACTCGATCGAGAAGCTGATCAAGGAGAACGACGAGAAGCTGCCCGAGGACGTGAAGTCCGAGGTTCAGGCCGACGTCGACGCCCTCAAGGCCGCTCTCGTCGGCGACGACGATGCGGCCGTGAAGACGGCCTTCGACAAGCTCAACGAGAGCCAGGGCAAGCTCGGCGAGGCCATCTACAAGACCAGCCAGGCGGATGCCGCGGCCGGTGCCCCAACCGACTCCGAGCCGACCGCCGACGCGGCCGGCTCCGACGAAGACGTGGTTGACGCCGAGGTCGTCGACGACGAAGACGAGGCCAAGAAGTAATGGCAGACGACAACAAGCGTCCTGGCGACGAGCCGTTTGACGAGGGGGCATCCACTGAGGGTGCCCCCGGGACCGACGCCGAGGCGGAAGCCGAAGGTGTGAGTGTCGAGGACATCGACGAGGCGTCCGCCGAGGGTATCGAAGAGGACGAGCTGACGGTCCAAGACATCCTGGACGCCGCCACGCGGGAAGTCGACGAGCCCACGAGCGAGCACCTCGCCGACCTCAAGCGGGTCACCGCGGAGTACGCCAACTACCGTCGCCGCACCGAGGCCAACCGCGAGGTCGAGCGTGAGCGCGTCACCGTGGATGTCGTAAAGGGCCTGATTCCCGTGCTCGACGATCTCGACCGCGCTGAGAAGCACGGCGACCTGGTCGAAGACTCGGCGTTCAGCACGATCGCCGCGAAACTGCGGGGGAGCGTCGAGCGCCTGGGCGTGAAGTCCTTCGGCACGGTCGGCGAACCGTTCGATCCGACCATCCACGAGGCGATCTTCCAGCTGCCCACCGCGGGCATCGAGTCGGAGACCGTCGGTGACGTGATCGAGACCGGCTACTTCCTCGGCTCGTCGCTCCTGCGCGTGGCCAAGGTCGTCGTGCAGGTACCGAGCGATGGCTAGCCAGGACTGGTTCGATAAGGACTTTTACAAGGTCCTGGGTGTGTCAAAGGACGTCACCCCGGCCGAGCTGAAGAAGGCCTATCGCAAGCTCGCCCGCACGTATCACCCGGACTCCAATCCGGGCAACCCTGCGGCCGAGGCGACGTTCAAGGAGATCAGCGAGGCACACTCGGTGATCGGTGACCCTGCCCAACGCAAGGAATACGATGCTGTGCGCGCGATGGGCGGTGGGGCCCGCTTCACCGCCCCGCGCCCCGGTGGCGGGCAGGCCGGAGGCTTCGATGATGTCTTCGGAGGCATGTTCGGTGGGGGCGCGCGGCAACAACAGCCCGGCTACTCCTATGAGCAGGGCGGTTTCGACGACCTCCTCGGCGGCATGTTCGGCCGCGGTCAGGGTGGCGGCGGTTTCGGCACCTCGAGCGGCGGGTTCCGCGGCTACGGCGGGCCGACTCGCGGCCGCGACGTGATCGCGTCGACAACGGTCGACTTCATCACGGCCACGCACGGTGACCAGATCACCCTGCAAACGCAGGATGGCCGCGCCATCAAGGTGAAGATCCCGGCCGGGGTGGCCGACGGGCAGAAGATCAAGCTCCGCGGCCAGGGGCAGCACAGCCCTGACGGCGGCGAGTCCGGCGACATCGTACTCACGGTGAACGTGCGCAAGCACCCGGTCTTCGAACGCGATGGGCTGAACCTGCGGGTCTCCGTTCCGGTCACGTTCGTCGAGGCCGCGCTCGGCGCCACTATCGAGGTGCCGACGTTGGGCGGAGCGCCGGTCAAACTGCGCATCGCCCCGGGCACCCCGAGCGGGCGCGTGCTGCGCGTCAAGGGGCGTGGCGTCGTGACGCCCAAGGGCACCGGGGACCTGCTGGCGGAGGTTCAGGTTGCCGTTCCGTCTCATCTGTCGAAGGACGCCGAAGAGAAACTCGCGGCCTTCGCGGAAGCACTGCCGAAGGAGAATCCGCGCGACGAACTCCTCGCGAAGGCGAGAGACTGACGGTGGACGAGAACACCCGGGTTTTCGTAATCTCGATGGCCGCCGAGCTTGCGGGCATGCACCCGCAAACGCTGCGCCAATACGATCGCCTGGGGCTGGTGAGTCCCGACCGCACCCCCGGTCGGTCTCGCCGGTACTCGATGCGGGATGTGGCCAAGCTCCGCGAGATCGCGGAGCTCGGTGCCGAGGGTGTGAGCCTGGAAGGGATCCGTCGCATCATTGACCTCGAGGACCACGTGCGCACGCTCGAATCGCGGCTGCGCGAATTGGAGTCTGCGCTGGCCGATGAACTGCTCAACCGTCCGGGCCGCCGCGTCTTCGCGGCCGGCTCGGCCGGTGAGGTCATCTCGATGCGGGCCGGTACGCGCACGCGCCGGTCCAACCAGATCGTGATCTGGCGCCCCCTGGGTTCCCGCCCGATCGGCGACGAGAAGTAGCCGCACCTGCGGGCTAGCCTGAGGCAATGCCTGATTTTTCCTTTGACCGCCTGAGGCGTTTCCCCGACGTGGAAGCGGACAATCTCTTCGCCGTGGATGCGAGCGACCGCCTGATCCTCGACGAGGCGGCCGGCGTGCTGGCCGAGGCAGGATCCGGCGAGGTCGTGGTGATCGAGGACCGCTATGGCGCTCTCACCCTGGGCGCGGCCGCACTGGCCGGGGCCCGGGGAATCCGGGTGCACCAGGATGTCCTCTCTGGGGAGTTGGCCCTCACCCTGAATGCGGCCGACGCCGGACTCGCCGATTCCTACCGCTCCCTCATCCTGGGCGAAGAACTGCTGACGAACGCGCGGGTGGTACTGATCCAGCTGCCGCGCAGTCTGACGGCGCTCGATGAGTTCGCCGACGCCATCCGTCGTTTCGCGGCACCGGATGTGGTGGTGATCGCCGGCGGACGCATCAAGCACATGACGCCGACCATGAACGCGGTGCTCCGCCGGCACTTCGGCGAGCTGCAGGTCTCGTCGGCCCGGCAAAAGTCGCGGGTACTCAGGGCAGCGGCTCCGACTGCCTCCGCAACTCAGCCGACGGTGTCCACCTGGCCGAATTCTGTGGAGCACGCCGACCTGGGACTCACGATCTGCGCCCACGGGGCTGCGTTTGCCGGCGCGACCGTCGATATCGGAACGCGCTACCTGCTTGAGTTCCTTGATCGGATGAAAACGGATGCTCGGAGCGCCATCGACCTCGGCTGCGGCACCGGGGTGCTCGCCGCCACCCTCGCCCGACGCCGTCCCGCCCTGCGGGTGACCGCCACCGACCAGTCGGCCGCGGCCGTCGCCTCCGCGCGGGCCACCATGGTGGCCAATGCGCTCGCCGACCGGGTCACGGTCGTGCGGGATGACGCGCTCCAGAGCCAACCGGATGCCTCGGCCGAACTGATTGTGCTGAACCCGCCCTTTCACATCGGCTCGTCGGTCCATGCCGGCATAGCCCTGAAACTGTTCGAGGATGCCGGACGAGTGTTGCAGCCCGGTGGTGAACTGTGGAGTGTGTGGAACACCCACCTCGGTTATCGCCCCGCGCTGACGCGATTGGTCGGGCCGACACACCAGGTCGGTCGGAACGCCAAGTTCACCGTCACGGTCTCGACCGGACGCTGAGACGCGCCGGACCGCCGTGAGGCCCGCACCTGGGGGCTTCCGCCAGGGCGCCGGAGCCGACACGCCCGGGATGCGGGAGGGAGTTGCGCACCCCCAAAATTCACCGTAATGTCTCTCTAGTCACCCCACAGGTGCGGAAAGCCGCAGAGCTTCCCGGCCTCAAGTGGGACGAAGATTTAGTTTCTTCTCGAATATCCTCCCGACCAGGGAGTGTTCGGGTTCAAACCAAAATAATATCTCTCTTCGGCTGGTCGTCAGGTCGCGTATGTAGATGATTTCGAGTCGCTTTGGCGCACTTGGAATCGGCTGCTTTCCGTGATTTGACAGAGATTAGTCGGGTGGGTAACTTATATAAGTTGCCTCGAAGCGACAGCCCTTGGTGGGT
>NZ_PJJS01000032.1 GCF_002929845.1 Cryobacterium sp. M96 | reverse complement strand
CAGCCCCAGCCCCAGCCCCAGCCCCAGCCCCAGCCCATGATTGTGCCACTGGGGTCTCGCTGGGTGAGCAGCCGGAACCAATTCGACGGAGATTCTCCGGAAAAACGGGATTTCCAAACGATTTAGGGCCGATTTTGACAAAATCTCCGTCGAATTCGTTCGGGAGAGCCTGCCGCTCTCACGCTGCCGACGACAACGCTCATGAAGTCCGCGCTGTGTCAGACCGCGTTGAGTCCGCGTAACGCGGCTTGACGGTTGCGGTCGACTCCATGCGCGAGCATGCGCACGAGATGTCGATCGTGGGGCTGCACCCGGGAGAGTGCGACCCAGGCGACATCCTCGGCGCAGGTGGTCGGGCCGGGGGCTTCCCCGATCGGACCGGCCCCCTCCGATCAGGGCCGCGCCGATGACCAGCAGCACTACGCTCATGATCGTGGCATGGTGGCGCACCAGGAGGTCGACGGTTCGGTCGGAGCCGAGCGGATGACCCTGGCAGGCTCGCTCACGAGCCTGCGCCCCGTCGGCGACGTCCACTCACGTAAGCCGCCGCCGCGGTGCAACACCCGCCAACCGGTCTCGCTCGTCAGCGCATGACAGCCCGCAGACAGACGTGCCAGATTGTCGTGCGCGGTCAGCCCATCGAACTATCAATCCAGGGAATGCTCGATATCGCAGTTTGCGACCGACCGTTTGCAGCCTGGAAACCGGCAGGTTTGACCCACACCCGCAGGAACCGTTTCGGGTCTTACGGCACCATCTACCGGTCGCGGCCGACCAAGAGCACCGCCCCCGCCTCCGGACGCACCAGAATCCGGGTGAAGCTCGGCACCCGACCGCGATCCGCCGGGCCGTCTCCGCGGCGATCGGACCGCAGCGCCACCTTCTCAGCACGGTCGTAGAGCGTCCGCGACGCCATGCCGCGGGGCCTGGTACGTCAACTTCGACGCCGGCAACCTGCCTGCCGAACGCAGAACCTCCACCTCGAACGCCGGCCTCACCTCGTCGGCACCGACCACGCCTGAACGATCACCACCCTCGCATGCTGACAACTGATCTCACCCGACTCCAACGCGGCGCGGGCCAGCCCGAAGCGACGCGCGCCTCGACCGGTTCCGCCCGCCGAGCGAACGCCCCGTCCTACCTTGCCTCGATAGCGTCGGCCCGCGACTCAGCCGGCGGCGCCGAACCAGGTGGTGACCCCGGGCGAATACAGCACGGAATCCGGCTCGCGTCCGGCCAGCCCGGGGAACCCCGCCACGGCGAGCAGGGTGTCGTCAAGGCTCACCAGTTCGGCCTCGAAGAGCTCCCACGGCTCATGGTGGTTGCGCAGGTGCACCGTGCGGCCACGCGTACGGGTGAATAGAGCCCAGCGGGCGGTCAGGAAATCGGCGAGCGGGTCGCCGACGACCGGGCGGGCAGTCGGCCGCACCACGATCTCGGTGTGCGCCCCGGCGGCCAGGTGTCGGCGCGCGGTGTAGCGGTATTCCCCCGCCCCGACCTCAAGCTTGGTGCGGGACCACATGTACGGGATCGAGAACAATGCCCGGGCCGCCAGCACAGCCGCCAGCCGGGAGGCCTCCAGCGAGACGAAGACCACGCCGCGGTGCCCGTTCGCATCCACCGCGTACAGGCGCACGTTCACCTCAACGAAGGTGCCGAAGTAGGGAATGGGCGGACTGCCGAAGACGGTGGCCCGGTCCAGCACGAACGGGATCAGCCCAACCCAGCTAGCGCCGTCGAATTCGTCGGGCACGAGACCGTCCGGCAGCAGCGGAGCCACGAGAGCGGCGTCCACGCGCCAGTGCACGAATATCAGATTCGACCAGCGCTGGCTCGAGGACGCTCGCCCGGCCAGCAGGGGCGCAACGGCCGAGACCGGGTCCATCGCGGCATCCGTCATCTGGAAATCTCCCCTTGTTCCCGAGCCCATGCGGACCGGACTGCGGCATTCTGTGAACATCAACGCTACTCGCACCGGGACCAGGTCGACGCCCTCGAAATGCGAGCGATCCAGGCGCGAAGGCCTGAATCAGCGTCCGACCTGACTGCGTGCTATGCCTCGACGGCCGGCGCGGCCAGAGCGCTGTCGACGTCGGCCTGCTGGGCGGTCGTGAGTGAGGCCTGTGGCTTGGCGGTTTTGGTCGCGGCCGCTCCGACAGCGGCTCCACCGACGAGGTTGCCGAGCAGTTCCCGGATGCCGATACCCATGGTCGACTTGAGCACGCCGTCGACCTCGGTGATACCGGAAGCGACATTCTTGGTCAGTTGGCTGGCGCCATCCGTGGAGATGACCGTCAGGTTGTCGATGTTCGACATCGGAGCGGCCAGCTCGCGGGCGATCTCGGGCAGCATTTCCACCATGCGAAGCTGGATCAGCGCCTCACTCTGCTCGGCGACGGCCTCGGCGGACAGCCGGGTAGCGGTCGCCTCAGCGGTACCGCGGGCGAGGATGGCGTCGGCCTCGGCCTGCCCCTCCGCGCGGAGGGCCTCGGCGTTGGCGATGCGGCTGTCGCGGTCGGCGTTCGCGCCGGCCACGGCGGCCTCCGCCGCCGCGATGGCGGTCACCCGGATGCGGTACGCCTCGGCGTCGGCGATCGCGTTGACCTCGGACTCAAGCTCGGCCTTGCGGAGAGATGCGCGCCGCTGGGCGGTGAGCTCCTGCTCCTGAACGATGGCCTGCTGGGCCTTGGCCTCGGCCAGCGGCTTGGCCGCGGCGGCTTCGGCGGCGGCCTTGTCGGTGTCCAGCTGCAGCGCCGCTTTTCGAAGTGCGAGCGTGTTCTGGGCCTCGGCGATGGCCTGCTCGGCCAGAATGGCGGCCTCCTGTGCCTCCCGGTTGGCCGCGTGCTCGGCAACCTCGGCCTGGCGCCGCACCTTGGCCTGCTCGGCGCGTCCGAGGTCCCGGATGTAGTCGTTCTCGTCAGTGATGCCCTTAATCTCGAACGAGTCCACGTCGACGCCCTGGTTGGCCAGGGACTCCCGGGCGGTCGCCAGCACCGAGGAGCCGAGCTCGTCGCGCTTCTGGATGATGGTCATCACGTTCGTGCCACCGATCGACGACCGCAGGGATCCCGACAGTACTTCCTGTGCGAAGCCGTCGATGTTCTTGTCCTGGCCGAGAAACCTCTGCGCGGCGGCACGAATGGCGGCCGGGTCGTCGCCGACCTTCACAATGGCGACTGCTTCCACGGTGAGGGTGACGCCGTTCTGGTCCTGGGCGACGGCCGTGATCTCGATCGCCCGGCTGCGCAGGCTGATCTTGAACGCCTTCTGGAAGAACGGGGTGATGAACACGCCCTGGCCGTGCACGACGCGTTGCCCGGATTCCTCCAGCGTGGCGCCGTCGACGATGGTCTTCTTCGATTTCTTGCCGGTGATGATCAGGGCTTCGTCCGGCCCGGCGTTCTTGTAGACGCTCTTGGCATAGAACAGGCCGATCAGGAAGACGACGATACCCAGCATGATGAGACCGGGGATGGGGCTGAGCAGGAATTCAAACATGGGGTCCTTCCGTTCCGCCGGCACGAAGATCATGCACGTGGCCTGGCACTTCGCGCGGCGCGCGCGGGCACGAGACCCTCGAAGCCTAGTGGTCTGGGTCAGGCGGAACCATTCCCATTCGGGGGGTGCAGGTCAGAGCAGGCCGCGCTCCTGAGCAATAGTCACGGCCCGGGTGCGGTCGGTGTCCTCAAGCTTCTGATAGATGTTGCGCAGATAAGTTTTGACGGTGTTCGGGCTCACATTGTGCTTGCGGTCGATGTCCGCCACGGATTGATGGAAGGGCAGCTCGCGCAGCAGCACCCGCTCCCGCTCGGTGAGCGGTGCGACCGGGGCCGGGGCCGGGGCTGGGGCTGGGGCTGGGGCTGGGCAATTCTCCCCCGGCGCCTGAGCGGACCGAGTCACAATCCGGCTTGCGAAACCGTCGAGGTCCCGCAGCTGCTCAGCCAGGCGCGGCGCCCGAGCCAGACGGGCATCCGCTTCGGCAGATCGTTCACTCTCCTCAGCGATGCCGGCGAGCACGATCCAGGCGCTCACGAGCGTGGACCCGCGCCAACACCGGGCGGCCGGCGTTGCGGCGGCTTCCAGCCGCCCACCGGCGCCGTGGCGGCCCGGGGCCGGCGGGTACGCCAGGGAGCGGAGCAGCACGGCCTCCAACGAGTCCGTACCCAGCACGTTCTCCACCAGGAGCGTGACACGTCGGGCCTCGGCCCGCCCGTCCAGCACACCGGTCAGCTCGAACCAGGGGATGCAGCACAGGCTCGGCACACGCGGGTGGGCGTCCGCATTCTCCCGCATCAAGCCGTTCAGATTCTCGAGCACCGATCGCCGCCTCGGGTCCGCCGCCGGTGCCGACAGGGACAGGAAGGTCTGGGCGGGCACGATCAGTCCGGAATCGCACACCAGAGGGTCGGCCGCGACAAGCCGTTCCAGCACGCCCTGATCGATCGGCTCGCAGCGTTCGTACCGGCGGATCTGGAGCGAGACCGAGGCGCGGGCCGCTGCACGGTCGAACGCCGCCCCCGCCACGGATGCCACGGCACCCGTGGCCGGGCGCCCTGCGGCATCCGTCGCCCGAGCGAGTTGATCGTCGATGAGACCGGCGCGGGCCCAGTCGCCCCGGCGGGAGGCCGACACGGCGGCGAGGTCGCCGGCAAGAAGGAACAGCCATTGGTTACCGGCATTCCGCGCGGTCACAGCGACCATTCGCAGTCCCGCTTCGGCTCGCTCCGCCTCGCCCAGACCGGCGCGGCACCAGGTCTCCGCGGTGGCGGCCAGCAGGTCGACACCGAGGTCTCGCCGCCCCGGTGCGGCGCGGACGGCGCCCAGCCTGGCCAGACGGTCCCGGATTTCGTCAGGCGTCGCTGCGAAGAAGGCGGCAAGCGCGTCGATCACGACGGTCCAGATCTCCGCACTGCCGCCGGACGCGAGCCCCACCGCCTCGAGCTCCGCCAGCAGGTGGTCGGCCTGCCCCCGGTCGGGAAAGTACGGCGCGTCCAGGAGCAGCCTCAGGGACGCCGCCACGGATGCACCTGGGTTCCGGCGCGCACGGCCGGCTCTGCCAGGGCACGGAGGACGAGGTCGGGCGTTCCCCTGAGCACGAGATCGAGACCGAAGCATCGAGCATCTCGGCGGCGAGGACGGGCAGCCCGGCAGCAAGCGCCTGCTCGAGAGCGTTTTGACCGTCGGCGCGGCGCGCGAACCACCGGGCCGCGGTCTCGTGAGCCGCCGCCGCCACGAAGTCACGTCGCCGCACCTCGCCCTGCAGATAGGCCAGCAGGATCGAGTGGATCAGATACGCCCTGGTGTCGTCGCCGCTCTCCCTGGTGATAAGTGCGCTGGGCCCGGCCAGCCGGTCCAGCCCAGCCCCGGCATCCGCTCGCTTCGTCACCTCGACGGCCAGGTTGACCGAGAGGACAGGCCTGACGGCGGCGCGCAGCTTCGTGTTCTCGTCACCGTCAGCTCAGCCGGCGATGATCTCCGACCGGAGGAAACCGGCCACCGCCGGATCGTCACCGTCGAAATCCACCACCAGCCGTGCGGAATCGTCCCTCCCGTGCAGGAACGGCACGATCAGCAGCAGCTCGCTCCGATCGAACGCCAGGTCCGCCGGCGGCACGTCGACCATGGAGCCGTCGCCGCGCAGTCGCGTCGGCCCTGCGCACGGCCGAGTGCGCCCGGCGACCACGAGACGGATGCCCTCGGGCGCCGACGCGACCAGCTCGCCCACCAGCCCGGCCGATCCGCTTCGACACGGTCCAACCCACCGATGAACACGTACCGGGTGTCCCCGTCGTCTGACACCCCCGAGCGCCGCCCGACCTGCCGCCAGACGTCAGCGGGACGGAACCGGCCCGGCTGCGCGCGTACCCAAGTGACCGACTCCCCGTTCCGGTGAAAACGGCCAGCCCAGGACGCCAGCAGGGTCATCTTCCCGGAGCCTGCCGCAGCCCACACGCAGACGCAGCGCGCTTCGCCGGCGATGAGCCGATGAAATGCACCATCAAGCCGCGGCCGTTTCACCTCAGCGGTCGACGGAGCCGGGATCGGCGTGCCGACCCCCGGTGACGGTGCAGCCGGTGACGACGCTGCAGGTGTCACGGCTCCCGGTGTCAGGGCTGCTCCCGGAAGCGCCATCTGAGCCGGTACCCGATGCGAGGTCATAGAGACGCGTCCTCCATTCGCGGCCCCGAGTGGTCGTTCAGCCTCGTCACCGTGGCTCTCGGCCTGCCCCACGGCTAGGGTGCACGCAGTTCCACGGAGTCGAGGGAGTACCAGGCGCAGACCGATCAGTGCATCCGCAGTGTCGCCGGAACCAGTGCCGGGCCCACGGAGGAGATCGGCCGGGCGAAGGCTCTGCACGATGCGGGCGCGATCACCCCGGCCGAGTTCGACGCCCTGAAGTCCCAGGCGCTGTCGAGGTCGTCCTACACCGAATAGGACAGCCACCGAATAGGACAGCACGCACAGGGCGGTGCTGCTTCATGGTTAGACGGCGTCGAGCGCGTAGCCCTCTTCACCGTGCACGATGGTGTCCACTCCGGCCACCTCGTCTTCGTTGTTGATTCGGAAGCCGATCGTCTTCTGAATGATCACGCCGATGCCGTAGGCCATCACGAAGGAGAAGATCGCGATGCCGAAGGCTGCGACGAGCTGCACCCAAAGCTGGTTGAGGCTGCCGGTGTCGAGCAGGCCGATGCCCGACCCGAAGATACCGATGTAGAGCGTTCCGATCATGCCACCGATGAGGTGGATGCCCACCACGTCGAGCGAGTCGTCGAAGCCCCACTTGAACTTCAGGTCGATGGCAACCGCGCATACCGCTCCGACGAGGACTCCGAGGACGATCGCCCAGAACGGGGTGAGGATGTTACAGGCAGGGGTGACGGCGACGAGCCCGGCGACGGCACCCGAGGCGGCACCGATCGAGGTGGGCTTGCCGTCCTTGATCTTCTCGACGATCAGCCAGCCGAGAATACCGGCGGCGGGAGCGACGAGCGTGTTGATCCAGGCGAGGGCGGCGACACCGTCGACGGCGGCTTCGGAGCCGGCATTGAAACCGAACCAGCCGAACCACAGGAGCGAGGCACCGAGGAGGGTGAGCGGAACGTTGTGGGGCTTGGAGATGCCTTTCTTGAAACCCACCCGCTTGCCGAGCACCAAGGCGAGAGCCAGACCGGCTGCACCGGCGTTGATGTGCACAGCGGTGCCACCGGCGAAGTCGTTGACCCCGAGAGCGGCGGGAGCCCAGCCGTCGGCGAGGTTGAAGACCCAGTAGGCGACCGGGAAATACACCAGGGTCGACCACACGGCGGCGAAGATCAACCAGGCGCCGAACTTGGCACGGTCGGCGATCGCACCAGAGATCAGTGCGACGGTGATGATGGCGAAGGTGGCCTGGAAGCCGGCGAACGCCAGCCCGTTCAGGTCGGGAGAGAGGGATCCGTCTTCCCCGGCGCCGAGCAGCCCACTCAGGCCGAGCAGCCCGGACGGGTTGCCGAGGAAACCGGGGATCAGCGGCGGGCCGAAGACGAGCCCGTAGCCGTAGAGCACCCACAGCACACCGACAACGCCCATCGCGCCGAAGCTCATCATCATCATGCTGATGACGCTCTTCGCCTTCACCATTCCGCCGTAGAAGAAGGCAACACCGGGAGTCATCAGAAGCACGAGGGCGGCCGCGACGAGGAGCCACAAAGAATTGAGATTCAGGGCTATTTCATCAGTTGTGGCGTCCAACAGGACTGACAGTTGAACCATGGATATGGTTACCTCTCGCTAACTAACAGTGGTTGCCGTCGACGTGCACAGGGTGAGCGGTTGATCGTGTCTCGGCGGGTACAGAGTCAGTTTGAAGTTGTGAGGTTTCGGTGAGTGCGCGCGGATGTTTCGCCCGCGTTACGCGCCGAGTGATGGTGTTAACATCGCGTTTCCGGCGGGCAGAGCGGTGGCCCGGCCTCGATCAGTCGTGGATCAGTCGTGCGGTGGAAGCTCACCTGTGGTCAGCGCCACGAGACGGGACTGGGACCGCTGGTACTTCTTTCGGTAACCGCCGGAGAGCATCTCCTCGTCGAAGACCTCGTTCAGGGGCTGCCCGTTGGCGATGATCGGAATCTCCGCGTCGTAGACCCGGTCGATGAAGGCGACCAGCCTGAGGGCATCCGTCTGGTCGGTCAGTAGGTACACATCGGTCAGGGCGATGACGTCGATGCCGTGGATCAACTTGATGTACTTCGACGGATGCACCGTGCTGAGATGTCGGATCAGGTCGCCGAAGTCGTCCCGGGTCACCGTGGAGCCGCGTTCGACCAGGGCGGGCACCAGCTGGTCCACTTCGTCCCGGGACACGGCGATGGCGTGGCCCTCGATGTCGCGCCTGCGGAAGTCGAGGCCGTCGATACGCACGATCTCGAAGTTCGCGGACATCGCCTGGATCTCGCGAAGGAAGTCGATCGCGGCGAAACGCCCCTCGCCCAGCGAATTCGGCGGCGTGTTCGACGTGGCGGCGACGCGGGTACCCGAGGCCACGAGCTCGCCCAGAAGCCGGGTCATCAGCATGGTGTCGCCCGGGTCGTCGAGTTCGAACTCGTCGATGCAGATCAGGCGGGCGCCGGAGAGCTGCCTGACGGTGGCTGCGTAGCCGAGTGCTCCCACCAGTGCGGTGTACTCGATGAAGGTGCCGAAGTATTTCGGTCCCGGGGCGGCATGCCAGAGCGCGGCCAGCAGGTGGGTTTTGCCGACGCCGAAACCACCGTCCAGGTAGATGCCCGGCAGCTCCGGCTTGGGCTTGCGGGTGCGGGAGAAGAAGCCGCTGGGCCGCTGGGCCAGCCAGGCTCCGGCAAAGGTGCCCAGCCGTTCCACGGCCTCGAGCTGCGAGGGGAAGTTCAGGTCAGGTCGGTACGACGCGAAGGTGGCGTGCTCGAACTGGGGCGGCGGAACCAACTCGGCCACGATCTCCGGCCCGGTGATGCTCGGAGAGCGATCGGCCAAACGTTGCACCTGGCTGAGAGCTCGTGGAGCCATGCTGTAGTACCCGGTTTCTGTGTCGAACTGATAGTCCCGGTCTGAGCACCATCGTTGAAGAACGACCGCGGATGCGATCAGGACCCATACCGCGTAGATTCGAAAACGCGGACCGGTAACCAGCCTAAACCGCGCCCATTTGATTCCAGTGTCCATCGGACGCCACCAGGAGGTTCCCCCCATGTCTGTTGATCTCGATCCGGCACCGAAGTTCATGGCCTACGCCCACCCCGAACGTCTGGTCAGCACCGAGTGGCTGCAGGCGCATCTCGAAACCCCCGGTCTTGTTGTCGTCGAATCGGATGAAGACGTTCTGCTCTACGAAACCGGCCACATTCCGGGAGCCGTGAAAATCGACTGGCATACCGACCTCAATGATCCGGTCGAGCGCGACTTCGTCGACGGTGCCGCCTTCGCCGCAATGCTCGGTGCCAAGGGCATCTCCCGCGACACCACCGTGGTCATCTACGGCGACAAGAACAACTGGTGGGCGGCCTACGCCCTGTGGGTGTTCACCCTATTCGGCCACGAAGACGTCCGCCTGCTCGACGGCGGCCGTGACAAGTGGGTGGCCGAGGAACGAGGCCTCACCCGGGACAAGCCCGTTATCACCCCGACCGTGTACCCGGTCGCCCCGCGCAACGATTCCGCCATCCGCGCATTCCGCGAGGATGTCTTCGCGCACTTCGGGAACCCGCTGATCGACGTGCGCTCCCCCGAGGAGTACACCGGCGAACGCACCCACATGCCGGCCTACCCGGAGGAGGGCGCCCTGCGCGGCGGCCACATCCCGTCGGCGGCGTCGGTGCCGTGGGCGCGCGCCGCTGCCCCGGACGCCACCTTCCGCACCCGAAGCGAGCTGGACGCCATCTACCGTGACGAGGCCGGCCTCTCCGACGGCGACAACGTCATCGCCTACTGCCGGATCGGCGAGCGGTCCAGCCACACCTGGTTCGTCCTGACCCACCTTCTCGGCTTCGAAGGCGTGCGCAACTACGACGGGTCCTGGACCGAATGGGGTAACGCCGTGCACGTGCCGATCGTGATGGGCACGGAGCCGGGCGCCGCACCTCAGCCCCGCTGAGCCGGCCAGCCCACTCGGATTCTGGGGCCTCACGGCCCGCGCATGGCAGAATGAGTGTCGATGACCGCTACCGAACTTCCCGCCAAACTGGCCGAGATCCGCGATGACTTCCTCGAACTCGAGGAGTCCGACCGGCTGCTGCTGCTGCTTGAGTTCGCCGACGAGCTGCCGGCGCTCCCGCCGCGCTACGCGGAGCACCCGGACCTGCTCGAGCGAGTCGTTGAATGCCAGTCTCCCGTCTTCATGTTCGTCGAGGTGGACGGCGAGTCCGCGGTGCACCTCTACGCGACCGCTCCCCGGGAGTCGCCGACGACCCGGGGCTTCGCCTCGATCCTGGCCCAGGGTCTGGATGGGCTCAGCGCCCAGGAGGTGCTCGATGTGCCGGATGACTATCCGAACACGATCGGATTGACGAAAGCGGTGTCTCCCCTGCGCATCCGCGGCATGTCAGCCATGCTCGCCCGCACCAAGCGCCGCCTGCGCGAGGGCGCTGCGTGACCCTGACCCGGGTGTTTCCGGAGCCGGACGCGGGCGGCGATACGGTCGACCTGCCGCGGAGCGTCGACGGGCTCGACCCGGTCAGCCGGGATTGGCTGTTGCGGCGCTACGCCCCGGCGCCGGGCGCGTACCTGCGGGTCAACATGATCGCCAGCCTGAACGGCGGCGTGGCCGGGTCCGATGGCACCTCGGATTCCCTCTCGAGCCGCCTCGACCGCCGGATCCTTGGTGTGATCAGGGAACTTGCCGACGTCGTCCTGATCGGCGCCGGCAGTGTCCGTGCGGAGGGGTACGTCGTGCCGGCCCGGGCGGCCCTCGCGGTCGTCACCTCCAGCGGAAACCTGGCCGGTCATCGGCTCGAGCACTTTACGCACCGGGACTCCGCACACCCGGAATCCGCGCATCGGCAGCCGGTGTTCATCCTCTGTCCGCGCTTCGCAGTCGGCCGGGTGGAGGCCGCCACGGTCGGGGCCCGCACGACCGTCGTGCCGCTCGACGATGAGAACGGCGTCCTCACTCCGTCCACGATTCTCGCGGCCCTCTGCGCCCTCGGCCTCCCGCGCATCGTCTGCGAGGGAGGTCCGGTGCTGGCCGGGCGATTCTTCGCGGCCGACCTGGTCGACGAATTCTGCCTGTCCACGAGCCCCCAGGTAGTGCTCGGCGGCCGCGGGTTGCTCGAATCGGCCACGGCCGGATCCACCGGATTCAGGTTGCGGCAACTTCTTCTGGACGACCAGGGAGCGACATACGCTCGGTGGGAGCGATCTCGACCAGCCAGTTCGTGATGGCCTGATTCCAACCCTCGCGGTCGTAGTTCCACAGCTTCGTGTGCCGCGCCACCGCGAACGGCAGAAAGGTCACAATGTCGGGTCGGCGCCCGGCCAGGGCGCGGGAGCCGGTCGCGGGCACGAATCCGTCGTCGTCGCTGTGCATCAGGAGCACCGGTAGGTCGAGCTCGGCGGCGCGCGTGACGAAATCGAGGCGTCCGAAGTCGATCGGTTGGGTCTGACCGGTGACGATCTTGCCCCAACGCCGTCCCAGGACCTCCAGAGCACCGCTGGCGATGACCGCGGGCAGGCCGAGCAGACCGCCGTGGAAGCGCGCGACATCCGCCCAGTCGATCACGGGCGAGTCGAGCACGATGCCGACGATCCGGTCGCGCAGCGTTGATCGCGTCGCGCTCTGCAGCACGATCGCGCCGCCCATGGACCACCCCATCAACACGATCTCCGTCGCACCGCGGTGCACCGCGAACGCGATCGCCGCATCGACATCCTGCCATTCGGCGTCTCCGAGGGAATACCGGCCGCCGCCGCTCCGCGGTGCCTCCCCGTCGTTGCGGTACGACACAAGCAGGGACGTGAAGCCCGCATCCCGGAAGACCGGCGCCGCTCGCAGCGTCTCCTGCCGCTGCACCCCGCGCCCGTGCACCTGGATCACCCAGCGGCCGTCCGGCTCCTCGGCCGGGATCAGCCAGGCCGGGGCATCACCGACGTCGGTGGAAACGAGCACGTCCTCGAAGGCGAAGTCGAGGTCCCAGGGCCCGAGGTACGAGTAGCCGCCGAGCCGGCCGCGCTCAGCTCGGGCCAGATCCCCGTGATCGACGCGCAGGATGCGCCGCGTCACCTTCGTGGGCGTGAGACGGAGGATCTCGCCCAGGTGGGCGTGTCCTGTATCGCCCGAGAACCAGAAGCTGTAATCGCCCTGCAGTACGGAATCCGCCGTGGACTGCAGCGTAATCGTTCCCGCCACGAGGTCGACGGAGTGGATCCGCACGTCGTCGGAGCGCGTGGTCGAGGGCGTCACAATCCGACGTGCCATCACGGCCGCCAAAACACCGCCCGCGATCCCCAGCAACACCGTTGCCCCGGCGACTGCGATCCCGCTCACCGCCAGAAAACGCCTCGGGTACCGCCCTGAGCCCGCCCGCTCACGCATGACTACCTTCCCTGTCCGGCGTGCCTGTCCGACTCCGCTCGAAAAAAACTCTAGTCTGCACACGTGCCCGAAACACAAGAAACGCCTTCGCCGGAGTTCGCCGCCGCCCGCGCATCCTTCGCACGTGCCCGCATCCGTACGGAGCTTGTGGTCAATGAGATTTCCGCACCCGGAAACCTCGCTCCGCACTCCATCGCCTTCTCGGCCGACGTGACCCCGGTACGTCACGGGAGCGACTCCGATCTCGGGACCGGACGCTTCATCCTGCTGTATGACCCGGCCGAGCCCGAGGAGTGGGGCGGCGCCTTCCGCGTCGTCTGCTTCGCCCAGGCTCCCCTGGAAACCGACATCGGCCTCGACCCGTTCGTCGCGGGGGTCACCTGGTCGTGGCTCGTCGATGCTCTCGACGCCCACGGGGCACGGTATACAGCGGCCTCGGGGACCGCTACTAAGATTATCTCGTCCGGCTTTGGCGAACTTGCCAAGCAGGGCGATGGCGCGCAGATCGAACTGCGGGCCTCGTGGACGCCGCTGGACCACAATCTCGCCGCCCACGTCGAAGGATGGGGCGAGCTGCTCTGCATGCTCGCAGGTCTTCCACCCACTGGCGAAGGAGTCAGCATGTTGTCCACACGCCGAACCGGTCGTGCTTGATCACCAGGTGATCGATACGCGGGACGCCTACCTCGCGGCGACCGCAGCCCTCAGCGCGGGCACGGGCCCGATCGGCATCGACGCTGAACGAGCCTCCGGCTTCACCTACTCCCAGCGCGCCTACCTGATCCAGATCTATCGGCGCGACGCTGGCACATTCCTGTTTGACCCGCCCGCGATCGGCGACTTCCACGAGCTCAACCAGGCTCTGCGCGATGACGAGTGGATTTTCCACGCCGCGAGCCAGGACCTGGCCTGCCTGCGCGAGGTCGGACTTGACCCCCGACACATCTTCGACACTGAACTGGCCGCCCGCCTGCTCGGAATCCCCCGGGTCGGCCTCGGCACGGTGGTGGAAGAGCTGCTCGGCATCCATCTTGCCAAGGAACACTCCGCCGCCAACTGGTCGACCCGCCCACTGCCGGAGGCCTGGCTGGTCTACGGCGCGCTCGACGTGGAACTGCTTCCCGACCTGCGTGACCGTATGGTCGACATGCTCGCCACCGATTCCAAGACCGACATCGCCGCGCAGGAATTCGCCGCCGTGCTGGCGCGTGAGGCGAAGCCCGTCGGCCCCGAACCCTGGCGCCGCCTTTCCGGCGTGCACTCCATCCGGGGACAGCGTGGCCTGGCCGTGGCCCGGGAATTGTGGCTGGCTCGCGACGCTCTGGCACAGGAGCTGGATGTGTCCCCCGGCCGGCTCGTGCCCGATGCGTCGCTGACGGCGGCAGCACGGGCCATGCCGGCGAACCGGCAGGCCCTGGCTGATCTGAGGGAGTTCAGCGGCCGTGCGAGCCGCAGCGAACTCGACCGCTGGTGGCGTGCCATCCAGAAGGGCCTGGCGTCAACCGACCTGCCGTCGCTTCGGGGCAACGGCGACCTGCTCCCGCCCCCGCGCGCCTGGTCCGACCGCAATCCCGAGGCTGACCTGCGCTACAAGGCCGCTCGCGCAGCCCTCACCGAGGTCTCCGAGGAGCTCGCCATCCCGCTGGAGAACCTCGTCACCCCGGACTATGTCCGCCGGGTGGCGTGGACGCCGCCCGTCAACGTCGATCCCGCATCCGTCGGTGAGGCGCTCGCGCACCTGGGTGCGCGCACCTGGCAAATTGAAGTGACCGCACAACGGATCGCCGATGCCTTTGTGGATGTCCACCAATCGATCGAGCTCTCTTCGGAAGCGGATTCGTAGGATCCGTCCAAGGATTCGACCCTCCACGGGAGCCCCTTTAGGATCGACCGACACCTGATCGATGATGGAGGCAAAGTGGCCGATAGAACAGAAGTCGTGTTTGTGGACGGGGTTCGTACCCCGTTCGGACGCGCCGGTGAAAAGGGCATTTACTGGAACACCCGGGCGGATGATCTCGTGGTCAAGGCCATGATCGGACTGCTGGAACGCAACCCGTCGGTCCCTGGGGAACGCATCGACGAGGTGGCGATTGCCGCCACCACCCAGACCGGCGATCAGGGCCTCACGCTCGGTCGCACGGCGGCACTGCTTTCGGGGTTGCCGAAGTCGGTACCCGGATTCGCCATTGACCGGATGTGCGCCGGCGCCATGACCGCCGTGACCACTCTCGGAGCCGGGATCGGATTTGGCGCCTACGACCTGGCCATCGCCGGCGGCGTCGAGCACATGGGACGCCACCCGATGGGTTCGGGCGTCGACCCGAATCCGCGTTTCCTGTCCGAGCGCCTGGTCAGCGAGGACGCCCTCAATATGGGCGCCACGGCCGAGCGCATCCACGACCGGTTCCCGGCGTACACCAAGGAGCGGTCCGACCGGTTCGCCCTGCGCAGCCAACAGAAGGTCGCCGCGGCCTATGCCGCCGAGAAGATACAGCCCGACCTGGTGTCGGTTGCGATCCGCAGCGATTCCGGCTGGGGTCTGGCGACCCGCGACGAGGCTCCCCGCCCCGAAACCACGATGGAGGGCCTCGCGACTCTCAAGACCCCCTTCCGTCCCCACGGACGGGTCACTGCCGGCAACGCTTCCGGGCTCAACGACGGTGCCAGCGCCTGCCTCCTCGCCAGCGGCAAGGCCGCCAAGGACCTCGGTCTCACCGTCAAAATGAAGATGGTCAGCTTCGCCTTCGCCGGCGTTGAGCCGGAGGTCATGGGACTCGGTCCGGTCCCCTCCACCGAGAAGGCCCTGCGCAAGGCCGGCCTCAGCATCACGGACATCGGCCTGTTCGAACTCAATGAGGCTTTCGCCGTGCAGGTCATCTCGTTCCTCGACCACTTCGGCATCGACGACGAGGACCCACGGGTGAACGAGTACGGCGGCGCGATCGCCATCGGACATCCGCTCGCTTCCTCCGGCGTGCGCCTGATGAACCAGCTCGCCCGTCAGTTCAGCGAGCACCCGGAGGTGCGCTACGGCCTCACCGCCATGTGCATCGGTCTCGGCCAGGGCGGCACCGTGATTTGGGAGAACCCGAACTTCAACCGGAAGGCAAGCAAGCGATGAGCAACTACTCCGAACTCGATTTCACCCCGCTGGTCGAGCTGTCGGCCGACGAGGTCGTCACCCACTGCTACGTACACGATGTGCCTCTGTCCGGTGGAAGGACCCTGGCGCTGGTCACGCTCGACAACGGCCGGGACCACACCCGCCCGAACACGCTCGGCCCGAACACCCTGCTCGAGTTCGCCATGGCGATGGACCTTCTCCGGGAACGCGCCGCCCTCGGCGACATCCACGGCGTCGCCGTCACCGGCAAACCGTTCATCCTCGCCGCCGGCGCCGACCTGAGCAAGGTCAGCGAGATCCCATCGCTCGCGACGGGCAAGCTGCTGGCCCAGTTGGGCCACTATGCGCTGGGCAAGCAGGCCGAACTGGGTGTGCCCTCCTTCGTGTTCATCAACGGGCTCGCACTGGGGGGCGGGCTGGAGATCGCCCTCAACGCCGACTACCGCACCGTCGACGCGACCGTGCCCGCGATCGCGCTGCCCGAGGTCTCCCTTGGGCTGATCCCGGGCTGGGGCGGCTCCTACCTGCTGCCCAACCTGATCGGCATCGAGAACGCGCTGAAGGTGATCATCGAGAATCCGCTCAAGCACCGCACGCTCAAAGCGGCGGATGCTCTCGAGCTGGGCATCGCCGACGTGCAGTTCGCCTCGGCCAGGTTCCTTGAACAGTCCATCGAGTGGGCCGATGGCGTGATCGCCGGAAAGACAAAGGTCGCCCGGCCCAATACGCCCGGCAAGGTCGAACGGCTCGTGAAATGGGATGTGGCCGTGGGCGTGGCCCGTAAGATGCTGGAAAACCGCATCGGAACCGTCGCCCGGTCGCCGTACATCGCCCTCAACCTGCTCAAAGCAGCCAAGAGCGGATCTCGCCAGGAAGGGTTCGAGCGGGAAGACGACTCCTTGGCCGAACTCATCGCCGGAGACCAGCTGCAGGCCAGTATTTACGCTTTCAACCTGGTGCAGAAGCGAGCCAAGCGGCCGGCCGGTGCGCCGGACAAGGCCCTCGCCCGCCCGATCAACAAGGTAGGCGTCATCGGCGCCGGCCTGATGGCCAGCCAGTTCGCCCTTCTCTTCGTGCGTCGCCTGCGCGTGCCCGTAGTCATCACAGACCTCGACCAGGCCCGCGTCGAGAAGGGCGTCGCGTACATCCACGGCGAGATCCTCACCCTGGAGACCAAGAACCGTATCTCCCCCGACGAGGCCAACCGGCTCCGCGCTCTGGTCACGGGAACGACAGACAAGGCACAGTTCGCCGACGCCGACTGGGTGATCGAGGCCGTCTTCGAGGAACTCGGCGTGAAGCAGGATGTCTTCGCCGAAATCGAGAAGCACATCTCTCCCGACGCCATCCTCGCCACCAACACCTCGTCCCTCTCGGTCGAACAGATCGGTGCGAAGCTGGCCCACCCCGAGCGCCTGGTCGGTTTCCACTTCTTCAACCCGGTGGCGATCATGCCGCTGATCGAGGTCGTGAACACCCCGCGGACCAACGACGCCACTCTCTCCACGGCGATGGTCGTGGCAGCCAAACTGCGAAAGAACGCGGTCATCACCCGGGACACCTCCGGGTTCGTCGTGAACCGCCTCCTGGCGAAGCTCTTGGGTGAGGCCATGCACGCCGTCGACACCGGAACCCCGTTCGAGGTCGTCGATGGGTCACTCGCTCCGTTCGGGATGCCGATGACCCCGTTCGAGCTGCTCGAGCTGGTCGGCCTCAAGGTCGGCGCACACGTTCTGGACACCCACCATGCCGCATTCCCGGACCGGTTTTTCGAGAGCGCGAACCTGCATAAGCTGGCCGAGCACGGAACCATTCTGGAGCGCGACGCCAAGGGCAGGATCAAGGGCTTCGACAAGGGCGCCGTCAAGATCGTCGCGGGCGGGCAGACCCCGATGACAGCCGAGCAGATCCTACGCCGGATCGAGGACGGCCTCGCCGATGAAATCAAGCGGATGCTGGACGACGGCGTCGTGCACGCCGCGGAGGACATCGACCTGTGCATGATCCTCGGGGCCAACTGGCCGTTCCAGATGGGCGGGATCACGCCCTACCTCGACCGCGTCGGCGCGAGCGAACGGGTCTTCCAGGGCACGTTCCACACCCCACCGATCCGCGGCGTCGCTGCCGCGGCCCTGCCTGCCACCCGCACGAGCGTAAGCAACTGACCGCAGGCGACTGACTGCATCCACTCCGCCGACCCGTAACCTCGGCTCCTTTCTCTTCACGGAAGGGGAGCCGAGGTCGTGGCTCGGCGCGGTGGTCGGCGGTATTTTTCTGCGGCCGGCGGGGCCGGAAGGGTGAGGCCCGCCAAGTGTGGGCGTTGGGGGTCGCACGGGCCGGGGTTTCCGAACCGGGCGTTTCCCTTGCCGACGTAGACGATCAGGGGACCTCGATGTGGGCAGAACGTGCATTCCACGCCCTATCCGAGTCCGGGCCCGGCCCGGCCAGCAACTCTGCCCTGAACGAATTCGACGGAGATTCTGCCGGATTTGGCCCCACAAACCCCCGAGAAAGCGGTTTTCCCCCAGAATCTCCGTCGAATTGGCTCGACGCCGGGCACGGCACCCCGCCTGTGATGAACAGCGATCACGCAGTGATCTCAGCCCCAGCCTTCCGGAAACGACACAACCATTCGATCGGGAATCGCCTAATCCTGCTGAAGGTTTGCCGGGATACTGGCGGTGTCGGCGCGGTCCGCCGGCAGTGGCCGCGCATGCGGGATCTTGCTGCCGAGCACCATTGCGACGACATCGCGGGCGATGCGCTGCGGGGTCAGCCCAACACGGTCGAGGATCTCGGCGCGGGTGCCGTGGTCGAGGAATTCGTCGGGCAGCCCCAGTTCGGTGACCGCCGTGTCCACGCCGGCTTCACGCAGATCTTGACGGACACGGGTGCCGACGCCGCCGACCCGGACGCCGTCCTCGATGGTCACGACGATGCGGTACTCCGCGGCCAGGGCCACGATGCTCCGCGGTACCGGGACGACCCAGCGCGGGTCGACGACGGTGGCTCCGATGCCCTGGGCTGCGAGCCGGTCCGCCACATCGAGACCGATCGTGGCCATCGGCCCGACGGTGACGATCAGCACGTCTTTCTGGGCTGATTCCAAGAGCACGTCTACGCCGTCGCCCAGGCGGCGCACGGCGTCGATTGGGGCGCTCACGCTGCCCTTGGGAAAGCGCAGCACAGTGGGCGCGTCGTCGACGGCCACGGCCTCTTCGAGCTCCTCTGCCAGGCGCACCGAGTCCCGAGGTGCCGCGAGGCGGATCCCGGGGACGACCTGAAGGATCGCCAGGTCCCAGATGCCGTGATGGCTGGGACCGTCGGGCCCGGTCACCCCGGCCCGGTCGAGCACGAATGTGACGCCGGCCTTGTGCAGGGCGACATCCATCAGGACTTGGTCGAACGCTCGGTTGATGAAGGTGGCGTAGAGCGCGACGACCGGGTGCAGGCCGCCGAAGGCGAGGCCGGCGGCACTGGTGACGGCGTGCTGCTCGGCGATGCCCACGTCGTGCACCCGGGCGGGGAATCTCTCGGCCATCTTGTGCAGGCCGGTGGGACGGAGCATGGCCGCGGTGATGCCCACGATCTTCGGATCGAGTGTGGCAAGGCGCAGCAGCTCGTCGGCGAACACCGACGTCCAGGAGGGTGCGCCGGCGGATTCGGTGGACTCCCCTGTTTCCGGGTCGATCTGGCCGACCGCATGGAACTGGTCGGCGGTGTCCTGAACGGCCGGGTCGTATCCCTTACCCTTCTGGGTGATCGCGTGCACGATCACCGGCGCGCCGTAGCCCTTGGCCTGATGGAGCGCCTCGACCATCGCCGCCATGTCGTGGCCGTCGATCGGACCGATGTACTTGATGTCGAGGTTGGAGTAGAGCGCCTCGTTGTTGGAGAACCGGGCGAGGAAGCCGTGCATGCCGCCGCGCACGCCGCGGAAGAACGCCCGGGCGGGCGCGCCCATCCGTTCGAAGGCCTGACGGCTGGTCAGATAGGCACTGTGGTACGCCTGTCGGGTGCGCACGGTGTTCAGGAAGCGGGCCATGCCGCCGATGGTGGGCGCGTAGGAGCGGCCGTTGTCATTCACGATGATGATCAGGCGACGGGTGTTGTCGTCGCTGATGTTGTTGAGGGCTTCCCAGGTCATGCCCCCGGTCAGGGAGCCGTCGCCGACGACCGCGATCACATGGCGGTCGCTCTGCCCGGTCATCTCGAAGGCTCGGGAGATGCCGTCAGCCCAGGACAACGAGCTGGAGGCGTGGGAACTCTCCACGATGTCGTGCTCGGACTCGCGCCGCTGCGGGTAGCCGGCCAGGCCGCCGGCCTGGCGGAGGAGGCTGAAGTCCTGGCGCCCGGTGAGCAGCTTGTGCACGTAGGCCTGATGTCCGGTATCGAAGACAATGGCGTCACGCGGGGATTCGAAGACCCGGTGCAAAGCGATGGTCAGCTCGACCACGCCGAGGTTGGGACCAAGGTGCCCGCCGGTCTTGGAGACTTCCCGAACGAGGAACGCCCGCACCTCGGCCGCGAGCTGGACGAGCTGTTCCATCGAGAGGCGATCCAGATCTCTCGGCCCGAAGATCGTGTCCAGTAGCGCCATCGATAACACCTTTCACGTTGCGCTATCCGCCACCAGAAAACCGGCGCATAGATTCGGTCAAGCCGAGTCTACGCGCCGGTTTCGGTAGCTGGCCTAAAGGCTCCTGCGTGCTAGGCGACCAGCGAACGCAGGACGTACTGCAGGATGCCGCCGTTGCGGTAGTAATCGGCCTCACCCGGGGTGTCGATGCGGACGACCGCGTCGAACTCGACTGTGGCCTTGCCGGCGGCAGACTGCGCACTCGGCGCCGCCGTGACGCGCACCGTCTTCGGGGTGACCCCGCTGTTCAGCTCGACGAGACCCTCGATTGTGACGACCTCCGTGCCGTCCAGTCCAAGTGACGCCCAGCTCTGACCGGCCGGGAACTGCAGAGGCACGACGCCCATCCCGATCAGGTTCGAACGGTGGATGCGTTCGAAGCTCTCCGTGATGACGGCCTTCACCCCGAGGAGGCTGGTGCCCTTCGCGGCCCAGTCGCGGGACGAACCCGAACCGTATTCCTTGCCACCGAAGATGACCAGCGGCGTGCCGGCGGCCTGGTAGTTCTGCGAAGCGTCATAGATGAACGCCTGCGGAGCCCCGTCAACGGTGAAGTCGCGGGTGTAGCCACCCTCGACTCCGTCCAGCAGCTGGTTGCGGAGACGGATGTTCGCGAATGTGCCGCGGATCATGATCTCGTGGTTGCCGCGGCGCGAGCCGTAGGAGTTGAAGTCGCCCCGTTCGACGCCGTGCTCCAGCAGGTAGGCGCCGGCCGGGCTATCGGCCTTGATCGAACCAGCAGGGCTGATGTGGTCGGTCGTGACCGAGTCGCCCAGTTTGGCCAGCACACGGGCACCGACAATGTCGACCACCGGGGTGGTCTCCATGGTCATGCCGTCGAAGTATGGGGGCTTCCGCACATACGTGGACTCAGGGTCCCACTCGAAGACCTCGCTGTCCGGTGTCGGCAGGCCGCGCCAGCGCTCGTCGCCCTCGAAGACATGGCCGTACTGCTTCGTGAACATGCCGGTGTCGATCGAGCCGTCGATCGTGGACTGCACCTCGGCGGAGTCGGGCCAGATGTCCTTGAGGAACACCTCGTTGCCGTCGCTGCCGATGCCGAGCGCATCCGTCTCGAAGTCGAAGTTCATCGAGCCTGCGAGGGCGTAAGCGATGACCAGCGGCGGGCTGGCCAAGTAGTTCATCTTGACGTCGGGGCTGATCCGACCCTCGAAGTTGCGGTTGCCTGAGAGCACCGCGGTGACGGCCAGGTCGTTGTCGTTGATCGCGGTCGTGACCTCGTCGATGAGCGGGCCGGTGTTGCCGATGCAGACCGTGCAGCCGTAGCCGACGGTGTAGAAGCCGAGGGCCTCGAGGTCGCCGGTGAGGCCGGCCTTCTCGTAGTAGTCGGTGACGACCTTCGAGCCCGGAGCCAGGGTGGTCTTGACCCACGGCTTGCTCGTGAGGCCCTTCCTGACGGCGTTTCGGGCGAGCAGGCCCGCGGCGAGCATGACACTCGGATTGGACGTGTTCGTGCACGAGGTGATGGCCGCGACAGCGACCGCTCCGTGGTCGAGCGTGTAGTTCGCGCCGTCTTGCGTGGTGATCGCGACGGGCCTGGACACGCTGATCGGAGCGTGGCTCACGTGGTTGTGTGAGGCCTTGTGGTCAAGGTTCTCGTCCTCGGCGGTGAAGCCGATCGGGTCTGAAGCAGGGAAAGAGGCCTCGACGGCCGCGTCCACAACAGTCCAGTCCTGCGTCGCGTAGCTCTGCAGGTCAAGTTCGAACTGCGACTTCGCCTCGGTGAGGATGACGCGGTCTTGCGGGCGCTTCGGGCCGGCAATCGACGGCACGACGGTGCCCAGGTCGAGCTCGAGGTACTCGCTGAAGACGGGCTCCTTGTCGGCATCGTGCCACAGGCCCTGCAGCTTCGAGTAGGCCTCGACGAGTGCAACCTGCTCGTCGCTGCGACCCGTCAGGCGCAGGTAGTCGAGGGTGACGTCGTCGATCGGGAACATCGCGGCCGTGGATCCGAACTCCGGGCTCATGTTGCCGATCGTGGCCCGGTTGGCCAGCGGAACCTGCGAGACACCCGCGCCGTAGAACTCGACGAACTTACCGACCACGCCGTGCTTGCGCAGAATCTGGGTGATGGTGAGCACGACATCCGTCGCGGTGACGCCGGTCGGGATGGAGCCGTTGAGCTTGAAGCCGACCACCTTGGGAATGAGCATCGAGATGGACTGGCCGAGCATGGCTGCCTCGGCTTCGATGCCGCCCACACCCCAGGCGAGCACGCCGAGGCCGTTGACCATGGTCGTGTGCGAGTCGGTTCCCACGCAGGTGTCGGGGTAGGCCTGAAGCACGTCGTTGCCCTCCGCGTCCGGCACGGTGCGGGTCATCGTGACGCGGGCCAGATACTCCAGGTTGACCTGGTGCACAATGCCGGTTCCGGGCGGCACGACCTTGAAATCGTTGAACGCGGTCTGGCCCCAGCGCAGGAACTGGTACCGCTCACCATTGCGCTCGTACTCGATCTCCACGTTGCGCTCGAGGGCGTCCGCGGTTCCGAACAGGTCGGCGATGACGGAGTGGTCGATGACCAGCTCGGCCGGAGCCAGCGGGTTGATCTTCTTCGGGTCGCCGCCGAGTTCGGCGACGGCCTCGCGCATGGTGGCGAGGTCGACGATGCACGGCACGCCGGTGAAGTCCTGCATAACGACGCGGCCAGGGGTGAACTGGATCTCGGTGTCGGGTTCCGCCGTTGGGACCCACTCACCCAGGGCGCGAATGTGGGCCTCGGTGATGTTGGCGCCGTCCTCGGTGCGAAGGAGGTTCTCCAGCAGCACTTTCAGGCTGAACGGAAGCCTCTCGTAGCCCGTTACCGCGTCGAGACGAAAGACCTCGTAGTCCGTCGACCCGACCCGCAGGGTGTCCTTGGCTCCAAAACTGTTTACGACCGCATTATTAAGCGCCGACACGATGCCCTCTCCTTCGTGGAAACCGACGGCGAAACCGTCCGCAATCCTCAATCCTGACGACCAGACGCCTGCCCCTGCCAGCAAGGGTAACCTAACCGGCGGATGCCACGTGCGGACGATGTCCAACGCCGAACTATCTTGACGTAGAGATAACTCTAGCGGTGCCACCGCGTTTCCCGCGCCTATTTCCGGCGGGTGTCGCGGAATCGCGGTGAATTTATTCGGGCCGGCGACCCGCTGCGTCGTCGGTCTCCCGGTCGTCGGCGCGGTAGACCGCCCGGACCACCAGCCACGAGATCACCAGGAGTGGCGCGTAGAGCGGAATCCCCATCAGGAGCTTGACGGCGCCGAGCCACTCCACGTTTCCGGAGTAGTAGAGGGGAAGCTGAACAGCCAGGCGCAGGGCGAACAAGCCCGCCCAGCAGAGCGTGAGAATGGTCAGCACCCGACGCCTGGACCGGTTCGACCGCCAGGCGATTCCCTCGCCCATCAGGAATCCGACAGCCAGCCCGATCAGCGGCCAGCCGACGACCGCCGAGATGAAGAGGGCTCCGCCGTACAGTCCATTGGTCCAGAATCCGGGCAAAAAGAAGTCTTCGGCGCGGCCAGTGAACAGAGCGAGCACGGCGCTGACGATCAGTGCCACCAGGCCGCCGACGGCAGGCGTCACCGTTTGGCGGCTAATCCGGCGCAGAACGATGAAAACGACGCCGATCAGCACCGGCACAACAAGGGACAGCACCAGCGACTGCTCGGGAAAAAACTGCCGGGTGAAGGTGTAGGTGATCAGGAAGACGAGTCCGGGCAGCAGGGCCTCGACCAGTCCACGGATGCCGCCCATCGCGGCCAGCAGGGCGCGCCCGCTGATCGGATCACCCTCGGCCGCCGGCGTGAAGCCGGCCCGCCGGGCCGCCGCCGCCATGCCGTCGGCGAACGCGGCCGGCACGGGCGAGTCAGGCGCGTTCTCTGATGCGTCGGGCTCGCGGGCCTCATCGGGGAGTGGTGCGTCCGTCATTCCGGCGTTCTTCAGGACTGGCCCGGCTCGGCCGCAGTGGCGGGAGTGGCCGGCATCCGCAGCGGAATGAGGTCACGCGGCGGCATCGGGGCGGATCCGCGCACCACGACGATGCTGCGGAACAGGTTTTCGATCTCGGTCGCGGCGTCGGTGTTGATGGCACCCTCGCCGGCAATCACGCCGCGCAGGAACCAGCGCGGGCCGTCGACTCCGATGAAGCGGGCCAGCCTGCTCGTTCCGTCGGATCCCTGACCCGCGGCCACGGGGATCTCGGCCACCAATTCGGGGCCGAACGGGCCTTCGCGCAGAGTCGTCGTTCCGCCCTGCTTGCCGATCTGATCGGCGATCTGGGCGCGGATTTCGTTCCACAGGCCACTTGAGCGGGGCGCGGCGAACGGCTGTACCTGGAGGGTGGAGCCGGCGTAGTCGAGCCCGATCGCCACGACCCGCTTGCTGCCCTCTTCGATCTCCAACCGTAGGTGAAGCCCCTCACGCGGGAGGATCTTGACCCCGCCGAGGTCCACGTAGGGCCGCACCGGGTTGGCTTCGGCTTCGTCGAGGGGACCCTCGGTCGCACGATCGCCCGGCGCCGACTTGGCCGTCTCGTCCGGGTTCTCCTCCGGGTTCGCGGTGTCGCTCACTGGTTGTCTCCTGACGTTGAGGTGCCCGTGCTGATGTTCCGGCTCAGGCCGGTGGACCCGAATCCGCCAACCCCGCGCTGGCTGCCGGGCAGCCGATCCACGGGAATAAACGTGGCCCGACTGACGGGCATGATGATGATCTGGGCGATGCGGTCGCCGATCGCGATCGCATGGGGCGTGGTCTGGTCGGTGTTAAGCAGCGTCACCTTGATCTCGCCACGATACCCGGCGTCGACGGTGCCCGGCGCGTTCACGATCGTGATGCCGTGCTTGGACGCGAGACCGCTGCGGGGCACGACGAATGCCGCGAAACCGTCGGGCAGGGCGATCGCCACGCCCGTGCCGACCAGTGCTCGTTCGCCGGGGGCCAAGACTAGAGCCTGGGAGGAATGAAGGTCCGCTCCCGCGTCACCCGGGTGCGCGTAGCTCGGGAGGATGGACGCGGTAATCAGGACTTCGACGCTTTCTGCCACGTGTCGAGGCTAGTGCAGAAGTCTGATCGAATAGACCCATGCCTGAATATCGCGAAAAACTCTGGGCCTCTCCCGCACCTTATGTGGCGACTGCGCTCATCATTCCTGCCAGCATCCTCGTGTTCGCACCGATTTCGATGCTGGCCGGGGTGCTGCTGGCCGCCGGTCTGTACGCCGCTTGCGTTCTGGCGCTGCTCTTGTCGGCACCGGTGGTGCAGGTGCGGGGCGGTGAGCTCACCGCCGGGCGCGCGAGCATATCGATCGATCTGGTCGGCGAGGTTTTGCCCTTCGACGGAGATGAGGCCGCCCTGGAACGTGGCCAACGGCTCGACGCCCGGGCCTGGCTGCTCATCCGCGGGTGGATTCGGCCCGTCGTGCGAATCCCGATCGTGGATGCGACGGATCCGGCGCCGTATTGGCTGGTGTCGACGCGGCGCCCACAGAAATTGGCCGCCGCGATCAATGGATCGCGACGGCCAGCATCACATGATTGAGCGCGTTTAGGAGTCGCACTCCAGGCATACCAGGCCGAGCTTGGTCTCGTGCGACATCTGCGAACGGTGCTTCACCAGGAAGCACTCCACGCAGGTGAACTCGTCCGCCTGCGGAGGCAGAACGACGACATCGAGGTCGAGGTCGGACAGATCAGCGCCGGGAAGGTCGAAACCACCGGGGTTGTCCGAGTCGTCGACATCTACGACACCGGACATCTTGTCGGGTACGCGCTCCTTGAGGGCCTCAATCGACTCTGAGTCGTCTTCGGTCTTCCGTGGTGCGTCGTAATCGGTTGCCATACCCATCCATTCAGTTACGCCGAGAAAGGATTTCGGCGGCCATAGTTTCCAACAATCCGGGCGGAATAGCAAACTACACGCCGCGTCATTTGCTCGGCACAGTCATCAACTTGCGGCACGCCCGGCGTATTCCCCGAAGATTCACTCTTTACATGGCAGTCTTAGGCGCACAAGTGATGGCGAAAGGGCTTTCAACATGCAGGAATTGAAAGTTATTGGAGTCGAGAGCGGTGCGTTGCTCGCAGCGTCTGAAGAGGGAGACCGATTCAGGATCCCCATCGACGAAGTTCTCCAGTCCCGGCTTCGCCAGGCCCAGGTGGAACCAGCGTCGGGGCCGAAGCTGAGTCCCCGGGAAGTGCAGGCGCACATCCGTGCCGGCATGTCCGCCGAGGACGTCGCCGCGGTCACGGGTGCGTCCCTCGATTTTGTGCGCCGCTTCGAGGGCCCGGTCGTCGCCGAACGCGACTACATGGTCTCCTGCGCGCTGAGCGTGCCGGTGCACACCGCCATCGACCTCGACCCGATCGAGGGCGGCGCCACCTTCGGCACCGTCATCCGTGAGCGTCTGGCCTCGCTCGGCGCCACGAACGAGCGCTGGGCCAGCTGGAAGGAACCCGGCGCCGGCTGGATCGTCAAACTGGCCTTCACCGCCGATGACATCGACCACGACGCCCGGTGGGGCTTCGAACCCAAGAAGAACTCGCTCTCTCCGGTCGGCAGTGAAGCCATCGCCTTGTCGCAGCAGGGTGAACTGAAGGGTGCCCTGATCCCGCGGCTGCGGGCCGTCGGCGCCGAGACCAGCCTCGCCGATGTGTCCCGCTTCGACAGCGGCGCCTTCACCTTCAAGGAATCACTGTCCGAGGAGACGTTGCACGATACGGCGCCGATTCTGGACCCGGTGCCGTATTCCCGGTCGGCCGGCACGACGGATGCCGTGTCCCGTGCAGCCATCAAGCGCGCCGACGAACCGCCGCAGAGCCTGAGCGAGACGGCCGACCTGCTGGCGTCACTGCGCCGCCGCCGCGGGGAGCGCGAAGCCGCCGCTTTCGAAAGCAACCAGGTCGAGAGCCACTCCAGCCACAGCAACCCCGCCAGCACCAGCCCGGCCCCGGGCATCCGTCTGGTGAACCAGCCGGTCGAGGCCGCCGCGGAACCCCACGCCGCTCCCTCGGCTCTCGCCGCCCCGCCGACCGAGGCCCCCCGCAACGCCTGGTCTGCCCAGGCCGCCGGGGGTCAATCACCGGCCGCGACTCCGCGAGCGTCGGGTCATGGCAAGCGCGGGCGGGCCTCGATGCCCAGCTGGGACGAAATCGTGTTCGGTGCCCGCACCGACGACGACCTGCCCTAGCACGCAGGGTTTCAATGGCGCCGGCACCGGCACCGGTCCGACGAGCCTGTGCATACGACTCGCCCACGCATTCGACTACCCTAGGCAAGTGAGAATCAACACCCGGCTGCGATCCACAAGCCGGATTCCTCTGCTCCAGGCAGTGAAGACATCCGTGGCCGTCGCCCTCGGCTGGATCCTGTCGCAACTGCTACTGGACACGGAGCAGCTGCCCGTCTTCGCCGCGATCGCCGCCCTGCTGGTGGTGCAGCCGAACATCAACCAGACCCTCGGTCGCGCGGTCGAACGCAGCCTGGGTGTTATCGGCGGGGTCATCATCGCCTATGGCGTCGGTGTCGCATTCGGCCAGTCCAGCTGGGTCGTTCTCCTGGCCATCGTGTTCTGCATCATGCTGGCGTGGGCGCTTCGGCTGGCCCCCAGCTCGGCGAGCCAAATTCCGATCAGCGCCATGCTCCTACTCACAATCGGCACGGCGACGGCTGAGTACGCGCGGGACCGCATCGTCGAAACCATCATCGGGGCGGCGGCCGCACTCCTCGTCAACGCCCTGATCGTGCCGCCAGTGCTTCTTCGTCCGGCGCACGCGGCTGTGATCCGACTTGCGTACGAGATCGCGGACACCCTCGACCGGATCGTCGACGCCCTGCGGTTTCCGCAGAAGGCCAGCCAGATCGAAGAGATGATGATTAAGGTGCGTCTGCTGCGCCCCATGCTCGCCAAGGCGGATCAGGCGCTCAAGCAGGCCGAGGAGAGCCTCACGCTCAACCCGCGGCACGCGGTGAACCGGCGTCTCCTCGACATCGACGAGGAGCTCTTCGCCCGGCTGACCTCGCTCGTCGCACGCGCGATCGGCATGACCCGGTCCCTGCGCGACCACTACGACCATTCCCTGCACCTCGAGCCCACGGTGCTCGCGATCACTGTCGAGCTGAGCCGTGCCGCCCATGACCTGAGGCTCCTCGCCGAACAGGTGGACCACCCCGGCGTCCAGCAGGTCAGCCTGCCGCAGGAACCACCCACCCTGACCGCCCCCCTGATCATTGCGACGCCTCATCCGCGGCACTGGATCCTGATCGGATCCCTGATGGAGGACCTACGACGGGTGCGTGAGGAGATCAAGGGCGAATAGCCGATGATGTCCGAGGTGCACAATATGCCCGTCGGATCGAAAGGGAGCGCCCGCGTATCTGGCCCCGAACGCCTGCGCTCGGCCCGAGCAGCGTGGTCTCTCATTCACGACCAATACCCCGGGGTGTAGAGGATCGGAGCGGCCGCGTCGGTACCCTGACCAAAGGTCGACACGAGAGGGACCTCACTCTCGTGGGGTCCCTCTCGTGTTTGTTGTCCACCCTGCGCAGACCTCTGCGCGGGGACGACTACGCCTGGTTGAGCGCGGCCTGAAGTTCGATGGTGATGATTACCTTTTCGCCGAGCAGCATTCCGCCGGTCTCAAGGGCCGCGTTATAGGTGAGGCCGAAGTCGGCGCGGGTGACCTCGGTCTTCGCCGTGGCGCCGGCCTTGTAGTTGCCGTACGGGTCGGTGCCGAAGCCGCCGAACTCGAAGTCGAAGGTTACGGGCTTGGTGACGCCCTTGATGGTGAGGTTGCCGTCGACGAGGAAGTCGTCCTCGACCTGACGCACGCCGGTAGAGACGAAGCTGATGGTCGGATAGGTCTCGGCGTCGAAGAAATCGCCGGTGCGCAGGTGGCCGTCGCGGTCCGCCTGGTTGGTGTCGATCGTCACGACCTGGGCCGTGGCCGTGACGGAGGAGTCGAGCGGGTTCTCGCCGGTAACGAAGGTCGCGTCGAACTTCTCGAACGTGCCCTTGACCTTGCTGATCATGAGGTGGCGGATGCTGAAACCGACCTCACTGTGGGTCGGGTCGATGGTCCAGGTTCCGGCCTTGTAGCCGGGTATGCTCGCTGCGGTGGTCTGAGTCATGGGTTCTCCTCAATTCGCGGAACGGTGGATTCTCGTCCTCACATTCATGCAAGCGCATAGGAAAGTGAAATATTCCGAATCGGGGAGAGTTCTTTTCGACAGTGGTCCGGCCACTCCTGCCGGAATCCCTTGACTGCCTCCGGGGCCGAGGGTACCGTCGGTCGCTCAGGGGCTGGTGCATGGGTGGAACGGAGGGCTGAAATGCGCTCACGGTTTTTGCTCCCCCTGGGTCTGCTGATCGCCCTGCTCGCCGGATGCGCGTCCCCGGCCCCTTCGTCGCCCTCCTCTGCTTCGGCAACGGCAACCGAGAGCGTGGTAATGCGCCCCATCACCGAGGGCGGTCTGCCTGCCGCGGGCTTCACCGTCACCGAGGAGACGACCGTCACGCTCGACTGTGGCAGCGCGTCGTTCGATGATCGGCCGTCCGCAGTCGCCGTCGACGACAACATCCACGCCTGCACACCGTCGAGCGCGTTCGCCGTAGCGTGCTGGCAGGATGCGGCGCCCGGCTTTGTGGCCTGCTACCGCGACCCGTGGACCACGGCGGTGGTGCGCCTGCCGAGCACCGGGAGCCTGCCGGCGGCCACCGCGCCCGAGCAGGCGCGACCGCTCGGGCTGTTGCTCAGCGACGGGGACCGCTGCCTGATTCGCAGCGGTGGCGTTTGGAACGACCTGACCGAGCACCCCGCCTGGTACGGCACCTACTCGTGCACGGAAGATGGGGCGGTCTGGGCGGAGAGCGCAGACGGCATCGATCGGTCAGGCCCCCGATGGACGGTGCGCGTCGCGCCCATTTCGGGGGGAGATCCGCTCACCACCCGCGAAGTCGTCACGGCGTACTTCGTCGGCACGGCAGAGGGCTAGCGGACTGAGAGCTGACCGGGCGCCCGACGGACTGGGTCATGACTTTGGTGACACCCAGCTGAGGACACTCCGGTGCCTCCGACGAAGACGAGAATGCGTGATTAGAGTGTGCCGGCATCCATGAGGTCCTACTCGGTGCGGTTCGCTGCACAATCTGGATTTGGGGTTCACTCCTGGGATGCGCTGAGGGCGGCCCGGCCGCGCAGCACCAGGAGCTTGTAGGCAGCATCATCGATCTGCTCCAGCGTGAGCCGCCCGGTATCGACCGCTTAGACGATTCTGCCGATCAGAACTGTGACATCGGTGCCGTACCGCGCGGGATTCGCCGGCAGAACGGAGAGCAGCATGGTGTTGCCCGCTGCCAGGGCGGCGATCCCGTTCTCGGCCGGGTCGGCGTACTCCGGCAGGCCGAAGTCCTGGAGCATCAGCAGATCGTCGGTAATCGTGACGCCGTCGAAACCGAGTTCGGTGCGGAGGATCTCGTGCCAGGCCGGCGACAGGCTCGCCGGACGCGGATCGACGCTCGGGTAGGCCAGGTGGCCGAACATGATCAGCGCCGCGCCAGCCTCGATTCCGGACTGAAACGAAGGCGCCTCACGGGTCAGCCAGTCCTGATAGCCAAGTGGAGTCGACGGGATGCTTCGGTGCGAGTCCCCCGGCGCCGCCCCGTGACCGGGGAAGTGCTTGAGCGTGCTCAGAACCCGCGCACGCTCACCGTTGACCGCCGCAGCCACCCGGGCGGATGCCGACGCCGGGTCGGTGCCGAGCACCCGGCCGGCCAGGAACGAGCTCGGGTCGGCCGTGACGTCGGCGACGATGCCGAAGTTGACACTCACGCCGACGGACTGGAGCAGGGTCGACCGACTGCGGAAGGCATCCTCTGTGGCCGGTGCGGGGAGCGTCTGCAGCTGGGCAGCCCCGGGCGCCAGGTCGGCGGGCAGCGGGGAGACCTCGCCGCCCGCCTGATCGATGCCGATGAGCAGCGGGAGTTCCGGGTCGGGACTGAGGGCATCCGTCATTGCCCGCATTTCTTCCGGGGAGACCGGCACGTTGTCATCCATCAGGATGAGTCCACCGAGGCCGTTCGCCCCGGCGAAGGTGCGCAGCTCGGCCGCATCTGTTCCCGGCTGGTGCAGCATCAGTAGGCTGGCGACCTTCTCGGTCAGGGACATGGCGGCCAGGCGGCGAGTGGCGTCTTCGGCAACGGGGCCGGCCGACCAGCCGGGCCCGAGCGGGGCGGCAGTGCCGCTTTTCGCGTCTGTTCCGCGCGCCGCGGTGCAGCCGGAGGGGGTGAGGGCCAGCAGGGCCATGGCGGCGAGCGCCGCCAGGCGGCGGGCTGGGGCCGGGTGTCGTCGGCCGGAGATCACCGATCCAGGCTAACCTGCCGGCAGCTACCGCGGCGAAGCGCCCATCCGCTTCACCGCTGGCGGCGTTACAATCGGTCTTCGAGCGGGGAGGCGCGCATGCAGATGAGGGACATGGCCGGCGAGGCCGTGCTGATCGCCGCCGGCGGGCGGTCCATCCTCCTGCAGATCGCCGACCCGGCGATCGGCCACGGAATTGCGCACCACAGCGACTTCGCCTCCCGACCGCTCGATCGGCTGCGCGGCACCCTGACCTACGTGTACGCGGTCATGTTCGGAACGCCGGAGGAGGCTGCCCGGGCACGACGCCGGGTCGACCACGCCCACGCCTCGGTGTCGGGCTTGGCCACCGAGGCTCGTCCGGCTTACACCGCCTTCACCCCAGAACTGCAGCTCTGGGTGGCGGCGACCCTGTATGACTCCGCCATGACCATGCGGGAGCTGGTCTACGGCCCGCTCGACGGAGCCACGGCGGACGCGCTCTACCGGGAGTACGCCGTGCTGGGCACGGCGTTGCAGATGCCCGCGGAGCTGTGGCCGCCCAACCGGGCCGCCTTCGCCGCCTACTGGGACCGACGCGTCGGCGAGTTGCAGACGGATGCCGCCACGCGCGCCGTGGCACGCCAGCTACTGCATCCCCGCACCGGGCCGCTCTGGCTGCGGCTGATGATGCCACTGGGCCGGTTCGTGACCGTCGGACTGCTCCCCTGCTCGGTGCGGGAACTGTTCGACCTGCCCTGGACCGTGGGGGCGCAGCGCCGCTTCGACCGGCTGATCCGGCTGACCATACGTGTCTATCCCCGGCTTCCGCGCCGGCTGCGCCATTGGCCCAAGAACCACTACCTGCGCGCGATGCGGTAGTCGCCTGAGCTCGCGGTAGTCTGAGGGTTTCCCCAGCCTGAGGATTCCAATGACGCAGCACTCGGCCCCCGCCGCCCCGGGCACGCCCGACGGTCTCGACGCGATCGACCGGCAGATCGTGGCCGAACTCAGTCGCGACGGCCGCCTGTCGATGCGCCAGCTGGCCGTGCTCGTGCACATTTCCCGCACCACCGCGCACACCCGGATGCAGAATCTCGTGCGTCACGGTGTGGTCACTGGATTCGGAGCACAGATCGACCGCCGGGCGCTCGGGCTCAGGGTCTCCGCCCTCGTGATCGTCAAGATCGGCGATGTCTCCTGGGCCGAGATGGCCCGGCGCCTGAGTGAACTGCCCTTCGTCGAAAAAGCTCAGGCCGTGAGCGGCGACATCGACATCATCCTCACCGTCAGCGCTCCGGACCACGAGCAGCTGAGCCAAGCCATCCTGCGCGATATCCACAGCATGCCCGGCGTGATCTCCACCCGGTCCCACCTCATCCTCGAGGAAATCACCGGCCTGCCCCCGGCCCGCGCTGCGGACAGCTGGCGCTGAACGGTCGTTTTCCGCGGACGAATGGCCCGGCGCGACGCCGCTTCGGACCAATCGTTCGTATCCGTCGCCGGGGCACCGTCGACGGCGCGGAGATGCCCCACCATTGCGACATGAGCCTCAATGTCGAGAGCCTGGTTGAGAGCCCCCTCGCCGCGCCGCGTCCCCTCCGCCTGATCGATGACACCGGTCGCGCCGCGCCACTCGATGAGGCAGGCGGGTTTGCCCTGCCGGACCCGGCCACACTGCTCAATCTCTACCGGCGCATGGTCGTCGCCCGCCGGTTCGACGTGCAGGTCACCGCGCTGACCCGGCAGGGACGCCTGGCGACGTACCCGTCAGCTCTCGGCCAGGAGGCCTGCGAGATCGCCGCGGTCGCCGCCCTCGGCGCCGAGGACTGGCTCTTCCCCACCTACCGGGACAGCATCGCCCTACTGACCCGCGGCGTGCCGCCCGAGCACATCCTGGCCTCGTTCCGCGGGGACTGGCACAGCGGCTACGACCAGAACGCCCACCGGATCGCCCCGCAGGCCACCCCTCTGGCTACCCAGGCGCTGCACGCCGTGGGGCTCGCGACCGCGTCCAAGCTCAAACGGGAGCGCACCGTCGCACTGACTCTGCTCGGCGACGGCGCCACCAGCGAGGGCGACGCCCACGAGGCGTTCAACTTTGCTGCCGTCTGGCAGGCCCCGGTCGTCTTCGTGGTGCAGAACAACCAGTACGCGATCAGCGTGCCGCTGGACAAGCAGATGCGCTGCCGCACCATCGCCGACAAGGCCATCGGCTACGGGATGCCCGGCTACTTCGTTGACGGCAACGACGTCGCCGCAATGTACGCGGTCACCTCGTCGGCAGTGGAGAACGCCCGCGCCGGCCACGGCCCGACCCTGATCGAGGGTCTGACCTATCGGATGGAGGCACACACGAACTCCGACGACCCGAGCCGCTACCGCGATCCCGGGGATCTGGAGATCTGGCGACGCCGCGACCCGATCACCCGCCTGGACACCTACCTGTGCGAGATCGGTGCGCTGAGCGACGCGGAGCGTGCGGACATCCGTGCCGAGGCCGAGGATCTGGCGGCGGACACCCGCGAATGCATGACCCGGTCCGCCCCAGTGGATCCGCTGGAGCTGTTCGACCACGTCTACTCGACCCCGCGCGCCGCCCTGGCGGAACAACGAGCCTTCCTCGCAGCTGAGCTTGACGAGCACGCCGAGCACGCCGAACACGCCGAACACGCCGTCGCAGCATCCGTCGCCGCTCACTCAGGAGTCAACTCATGACGCTCCCCGACACCGCACCGACGCCCCTGCGCGCACCGGTCACTCTCACCATGGCAGCGGCGTTGAACGCCGCGATCCAGGACGCGATGCGCAACGATCCGACGGTCGTCCTGTTCGGTGAGGATGTCGGCCCGCTCGGCGGCGTCTTCCGTGTGACCGACGGGCTGTACGCCGAATTCGGGGAGAGCCGCGTGAGCGACTCGCCGCTGGCCGAATCGGGGATTGTGGGCACCGCGATCGGCATGGCCATGTACGGCCTGCGCCCGGTGGTCGAGATGCAGTTCGACGCGTTCAGCTACCCGGCGTTCGAGCAGATCGTTTCGCACGTGGCCAAGATGCGCAACCGCACCCGTGGGCGCATCCAGCTGCCCCTTGTGATCCGGATCCCCTACGCCGGCGACATCGGGGGTGTGGAACACCACTCCGATTCCTCCGAGGCCTACTGGACGGCCACGCCCGGCCTCACAGTGGTCTCGCCATCGAATCCGGCGGATGCCTACTCAATGCTCCGCGAGGCCATTGCTTGTGACGACCCGGTCATTTTCCTCGAACCCAAGAGCCGGTACTGGGCCAAAGCCGAGCTCAGCCTGCCTGTGCGCACCGCGCCGATGACCACTGCGGTCGTGCTGCGGGAGGGCACCGATGTCACGCTGATCGCCTACGGTCCGACCGTGAAAACGGCCCTCGCGACGGCCGAGCTGGCCGTCGCCGAGGGGCTCTCGATCGAGGTGATCGACCTGCGCAGCCTCTCCCCGTTCGACGACGAGACGGTGGGCGCCTCCCTGCGGAAGACCTCCCGCGCCGCTGTGCTGCACGAGGCGGCGCAGTTCGGCGGCTACGGGGCCGAGGTCGCCGCCCGGCTGACCGAGCGCAACTTCTACCACCTGGCAGCGCCGATCCTGCGGATCACGGGTTTCGATATCCCCTATCCCTCCCCCAAGCTCGAGCAATACTTTCTGCCCACTCCCGACCGCATCCTGACCGCCCTCGGAACCTGGGAGTGGAACTGATGGATCAGAATTTCATCCTGCCCGACCTCGGCGAAGGACTCACCGAAGCCGAAATCGTCTCCTGGCTGGTCGCCGTGGGCGACACCATCACCATCGACCAGCCCGTGGTGGAGGTCGAATCGGCCAAGTCCATCGTGGAGTTGCCGTCGCCGTTCGGCGGTGTGGTCGAGGCCCTGAACGGGGTCGCCGGCCAGATCATTCACGCCGGGCAGGTGCTGCTGACAGTGACGGATGCCGCCGAGGCCGAGGCCGCACGGCCGACCGCTCGGACTGCTGTTAAGCCCGCAGCGATGGCAGCCGGGGTTCCGGTCGCGGAGGTCGACGGGTCGGCATCCGGTGCTGTGCTCATCGGCTACGGCACGAGGGAGAACACGGGTCCCGTGCGGCGCCCTGCCACTGCGCGCTTCGGCGTGCGACCCGGCTCAGCGGCTCCGGTCGTCGCGGCAATCGTCGAACCGGTCTCCGAGGTGACTACGGCCACCCCGGTAACGGCTCCGACCTCTCCGTCTTACCCGGCCGGCCGCTCCCCGGTGGTCTCACCGCTGGTGCGGCGTCTGGCCCGCGAAAACGGCCTCGACGCGACCCTGCTAATCGGCAGTGGGAGCAACGCGCTGGTGCTGCGCCGGGACGTGGAATCGGCAATCCGGGAACGGGCCGCAGCGGTTGAGTCCACACCGGTGGTCGAGCCCGCGGCACAGGCCCAACCTGCACCCGTGGCGGAGCCGGTCGGAACCCGGGCCGCGCCCACCGACGACATCCGGATCCCGATCACCGGCCTACGCAGGGTGGTGTCGGAGCGGATGACCACCTCGCGCCGGGAAATCCCCGAGGCAACCGTCTGGCTCGATGTGGACGCCACCGAGCTCTTCGCCGCGCGGGACCGTCTCTTCGACGCCACAGGCGAACGCTTCAGCGTGACCGCGCTGATCGCCCGGTTCACGGTCGCCGGACTGCGCCGGTTTCCGCTGTTGAACTCCTCAGTCGACACGGCCAGCCAGGAGATCCTCCAACGCGGTGCCATCAACCTCGGGCTTGCCGCTCAGACCCCGCGGGGGCTGATGGTGCCGGTCGTTCACGACGCCCACTCACTGACCACCCGCGAACTCCGGGATGCGATCGCCGGTATCGTGACCCAGGCAACGGATGGCTCGTTTCCCCCATCTCGACTCAGCGGCGGCACCTTCACCCTGAACAACTTCGGTGCTCTGGGTGTCGACGGGTCAGCCGCGATCATCAACCACCCCGAGGCCGCCATTCTGGGCATCGGACGGATGATTGAGCGCCCCTGGGTGGTCGATCACACCCTCGCGGTGCGCACTGTGGTCGAGCTGTCGCTGGTCTTCGACCACCGGGTCTGTGACGGAGGCACCGCCGCCGGTTTCCTCACCTACATCGCACGCTGCATCGAGAACCCTGTGAGCATGCTCGCCGACCTTTGACCGAGCCGCAAACGGCCTCGACCCTGCTGTGGTGCCGCCTGGGGTCGAGGCGTGCGCCAGGTCGTCTACGACACGCCAGGACATCTCGTGGCAGGGGTTTCCTGCCGCTGGGGTTTGTTGCGGTCGACGCCCTCAAGTGCGAATCCTCACCGGGCGGACTATCCGGGCGCTCCGCCCGGATGCGTTTGCTTCTGGCCCCGAATTCCGGGCCCGAGTGCGCTTAAGGTCCGGCTTGCGGGCAGCCTGGCGGACCGTGCCGTTCGCAGGCGAGCGCGCTCGACTGCGCGCAGTTCGGCGCGACACGACTATCGAGCGAGTCACTCGATATAACTCCGAGGCTGTGATCTGTATCGGAGTGCCATTCGGACACAGCAGACCCAGTGGATCGTCCCGCACGGCAATACGATCCGGCTCGATGGCAGAGCCCGCACAGTCAGCGCTGACAACACCTGAAGTCAGCGCGGCAAGCATGACAAGGTATGCCAGCGCTGCGACTATTCGACTGTTAGAACCAACCCGGTGGCCCTCCAGTGAATACCGAATCTGCCAGCGCGACGCGAGGACGGACTGGTGGAGCTAGGAGCGTGATTCTTACGCGAGCAGAAGGTCACGCAGGCCCAGACCGTTCATGGTGCGTTGGTTCGACCGGCGCCAGCACTTAACCCGACGGCGATAGAACTGTAGCCGTTGCGCATTCGAAACCGAACCAGCTTGTGCACTGGAACACGCGTGGAGCCGATAACGCGGTCAATCTTATTTCGACGGGACTTTCTCGGCGGAACACACTTCGTAGAAATGGACTTCCATGATCGTCAAAAATTCCGCTTTGGTTCTCGTTACCCTCGTCGGCCTCGCTACCGTCACCGGCGCGGCCGCACCATCACAGGCCGACATCGTGCCCGGCGAACCGCAGGATGCCGCCCACGCGCACAATGACTATGAGCATGAGCGTCCGTTATTTGATGCCCTCGAGCACGGATTCACCAGTGTGGAAGCCGATGTTTGGCTCGTAGATGGCGAGCTTCTCGTCGCTCACGATCTCGAGGATGTCCAGGCGGGGGTTACTCTCGAAAGCCTCTACCTGGATCCGCTCGACCGCCTCGTGGACGGCCGTGCTGGCAGTGTCTACTCTGGCTGGGATGGCAGCTTCCAACTTCTGATCGACATAAAGAGTGACGGCGAGAGTACCTACGCTGCGATCGAGGAAGACCTGGCTGAGCATCGCTCGATCATGACCAAGTACACGAACGGCAAAATCAAATCCGGACCGGTTGTCGCCGTGGTCAGCGGCAACCGCCCTCTAAAATCCATGCAAAATCTTGACTCACGATTGGCTTTCTATGACGGCCGCTCCGGCGACTTGACATCTGGAATACCAGCCGATCTCATGCCGCTGGTCAGTGAGAATTGGAACAAGCTATTCGTGTGGCAGGGCGTCGGTCCGATGCCGGAAAGCGAAAAGGTCAAGCTGCGCGAATACGTGCAGTCGGCGCACTCTCAGGGCTACCGCGTCCGTTTCTGGGGGACCCTCGATGTTCCGAGCGAAGCCCGCGAAGCGATCTGGACTGAGCTGCACGAGGCCGGCGTTGACCACATAAATACCGATGACCTCGCCGCGCTGGAGAAGTTCCTGGGGAGCCGGAGCTAGCGGAAATCGCCATCCACTCGCCTGGACCTGAAAGAAGTACTGTGAACACAGTAGAAATCGATCGGTGTCCCCAGTTCGCGAACGAATTCCGCGGTTAACGGCACTGGCCTCCACGGCAAAATCTCTCAACGGGCTGCTGGGAGATTCATGCGGAGACCGTTTCCAAAGGCCCTTTCCCCGAGACGTCGAAACGGTCCTTGTTGCCCGAAGTTGGGCGAGGCCTGTAGCTTTCGGAAATGACGACCGACCGTGTAAGGCCGACAGGGAACCACCGCCTACCCTCCTGGGCCGCGGGGTCGATGGGCGCCTACCTAGTGTCAGTCGCCGGGCTCATTGCGGCAGTGTCCGTGATGCGCGCCTTCGAACTGGGCGGCGGGACGGCCGCACCCGAAGCGATGGTTCTGCTCATCGTGGTACTGACGTTGCCGTTATCTACTGCGTACTATGTCGTCGGTTCACTGGGTTCATCGCAAGTGTCGGGGCCAGAAGATTTCGCCGTCGGAGCATTGACCATGAGCGCGGCGTTGTACTACTTGGGATTCTTTCTCTTGGCTGCCATTAACGCTGCCGTCTTCAGATGGATAGTTTTTAGCACTCGACGACGGCGGGCGAAAGCTCAGTCTGATCCCTAACGGTCAACCGACGCGCTAGGGCCCGCGGAGCCAGCGCGAAGCAGTGGCCTGGCGAGGACAAGCCCGCAAACCAGGCCAGCGAGGGCAACAGGGAAAGCCACCAAAGCGCTGAGGTGTGGGAACAGAGAACCTCCGAAAAACAAGGTGAGGCCGCCGACAAGGACAGCCGGGGCTGCGACGAGGGCGCAGGACCAGATGGGAGCGTGCATCGACCGAGCCCAGACCGCGGCAGCGAAGAGGGCGACCGAACCAACAAGAATGAGATTCTTCCCCACACGATCGCGTTCGAGAGCCCCACCGGTTGGCTCAAAAAAGAACGTTCTATCGAGACCTGTCCCCAACAGGACCAGCCCGACGAGGATGAGCGCGGACCATGCGACCAGGGCGGCAACCCAGAGTGAGAGGCGGACCCAGCTGGCTGTCATCGCTGCACTCATCTCTATTGCAGTCATGTGCGGAACCTGAAATCCGCCTTTTCGAAAGCCGCCGGTCGTCGAGTGTCACCTCGTCAGGTTCCCGCCCAACTGGACGCGTCAACCGCGGCCCCAAGGCCCGACCCTACTGTTCAGAATCGCTATCCGCACCGCCCAATTCGGGGAAGAAGCCTCGGCGTTGTCCGACGCTTTGATCTGACGATCCCGTGCAGAAGTTTCGCCCATGGGACGAATCTGACACCGGGCACCTGCTTCGCGCCTTCGGTGCCAACGATGACCTCGCAACCCAGGTCGGCGACACCGACCTGTCAACGCTCGAGCGCTGCCAGGAATTCATCGCACTTCAGCTCGCCCCGTCCAGCCCGTCCGTGCGCAACTTCGCAATCAGCGTCGACGGCAAGGCTGTCGGCAATGTGGGCATCGAAAACATGGAGCATCGACACGCCACCGGTAGGGTCTACTACTGGGTGTCCGCCGAGGCCAAGGCCAAGGCCTTGCCTCATGCTCTCTCGCCTCGGCTACCCGCTGGGCATTTGAAAGGCGCGACTTGCTCCGGCTCGAGCTCGGCCACAGGGTCAACAACCCGGCGTCCTGCATCGTCGCACTGAAAGTGGGATTCAATATCGCAATCTCCCAGCGGGCTGCTGGCAGGTTGATGCGGAGACCGTTCTGCTATCGGTGTCTCTTTGCTCGGGCGGCGAACTCGTCAAGGACCTGAACGACGTCCTTGGCTAGCCAAATTCGATTTCGTCGTCCGTCTGTGATTTGGGTCAAAATGTTGGCGTCAACAAGGCGGTCGATAGCGACCTGGGCATTGACGCTCGAAATACCGAGCTGAGCTGCGGCTGCGGCTGCGCCGATCACGGGTTGCCGAAGCAGAATACCCACGAGCCGGTGTACCGCTGAATCTCGTCTCGCGCTGATGCGCCCGCGCCACTCCACCTGCACGCTTTCCAGGTCAGCCACGAGGATTCGACCATTGTGCACCGCCGCGAACGACGCCTCCGCGATGGAACGGATGATCGGGGCGACATCCCCGGACCGGTATGCGCTCAGGGCATCGAAATATCGACCGGTGTCGTGAAGCAGCCCCGCGGAGACCGGAACAGTAACGTTTCGAGTGAGCCCTCCAGAACGCAGCATCGCTTGGATGAGTGCGCGACCGACCCTTCCATTTCCGTCGGGGAACGGGTGGATTGTTTCAAATTGCGCATGAGCGATCGCGGTCTGGGCAAGCACGGGAAGATCAGCTCGATTGGCGAAGGCAACAAGGTCCTCCATGAGCGCGGGGACGCGGTCCTGATGGGGCGGGACAAGCTGTGCGGTGTGCGGCCCAAAACTCCCGCCACCGATCCAGACCTGCTGGTCACGCCAGTGACCGACGATGTCAGGATTGCTTTGCTCTAGGAGGGCGCGATGCATCTCCAGGATGGCGTTGCCGTCGATCGACTCAGACAGGGCAAGTGCCGCTTGCATCGCTCGGACGTTGCCGACGATGAGCTGCGCATTCTTCGAGGCGTGCTCACCGAGCTCCGCCAAGGCGATCTGCCGAGCGCCGCTCGTGAGGTTCTCAATTTCGGAGCTGGAGGCACTCTCGGCTCGAAGGAGAATGGACGCAAATGGTGCAGCGATTTGCCCCACTTCTGCATCGAAGCGGGCAAGCTCGCTGGCGGCCTCTTCAGTCAGCGCATGCAACTCGCTGTCGAACGGTATGTCGAGATCAGAGATCAACGCGGGCACCGACGCCAAGTATGGACCTGACGCCAGACGCTTCTGGGCTCGTGAGCCATACTCATCCTGGACGCTTCGCCACGGCCGTTCTTCACAGCCGATCAACGGCCAGACCGACTCCTTCTCAGACATGGACATGTGTTGAGTATACCAATGCTTATTAGCATATCCATAGTTACGGATTCACTCTATCCTGACTGATTCCATTCGACTGCTCCGAAACCCTGCGAAACGCACTTTCCAAAGCCAAAGAAAAGTCAGTGAAGTGCAGCGCTAGCTGGCGGTGAATTCGCATCGCTCAATGGCGTGAATGAACGGGTGAGCACATAGGGGTTCTCGATCCGATCAACAGATCATTCTGACTGGCGTGTAATTCGTGACCTGCGCTCGGAGATGATTCGCGAGACGCCGACCGGTTGATTCTCCCTGTGCACAAGGGCGCGCGCGCGCGACGGGCGAACTGAAAACTCATCAGGGGAAGTGCGCTCACCTCGTTCCATCGTCACCTCAGCGCTCGAGGCAGTGGACGTGTTCGTCCGTTCGGAGGGGCCCGCCCCAAGCGCCTATGCCGAATTTCGGGACGACGTCGCGAGGTTCACCAGCAACCTGCTCGATGGACGCCCAACCGGCGGCATCAAGTAGGTCCCGCCGGGAAGGTATGCCACCGGCGGCTGCCGCACTGCAACCCGCCCGCATGAGGTTCCGTTAGAGCAAATGACGCGCGGGAGCCTGACGCTTCTTTGCCCTCCGGACCTGGTGGAGGATCGGCTCGGTGTATCCGTTGGGTGAGGATGCACCGTCGATGATGAGTTGGCGGGCGGCCAGAAACGCGAGCCCAGGCCCGGTTCTGCCGATCAGCGCTTCATAGGTCGGGTCATCGGAATTCTGTGCATCGACGACCGCCGCCAGTCGCCCGAGGCTGGCGTCGACATCCGTCTTGCTGATGACGCCGTGGGTGAGCCAGTTCGCGAGGAGTTGACTGGAAATGCGCAGCGTCGCACGGTCCTCCATGAGCCCCACGCCGTGGATGTCCGGAACCTTGGAACACCCGACCCCTTGATCGACCCATCGAACGACGTAGCCGAGGATCGACTGAACGTTGTTGTTCAGCTCGGTCAGGCGCTCCTCATCGCTGAGGTCTCGCTCGGAGAGAGGGAGGACGAGAATCGGGTCCAGGGCCTGGCGTGTCCGTCCGGCCAGTTCGTGTTGACGGGCGGCCACGTTGACCTCGTGATAGTGGATCGCATGCAGCGTCGCCGCTGTGGGAGACGGGACCCAGGCTGTGGTTGCACCGGAACGGGGGTGCGCAATCTTCTGCTCGAGCATGTCGTGCATGAGATCGGGCATGGCCCACATGCCCTTGCCGATCTGGGCACGGCCGGGAAAGCCCGCCGCGAGACCGGCGTCGACATTCGCGTTCTCGTAGGCAGCCATGAAGGGCATGGAACGTATCAAGCCCTTGGTGGCCACTGGCCCGGCGTGCATGGAGGTGTGGATCTCGTCGCCCGTGCGATCGAGGAATCCCGTGTTGATGAAGACGATTCGCTCGGCGGCAACGGCGATACAGGCCCGCAAGTTGAGCGTCGTTCGCCGTTCTTCGTCCATGATCCCGATCTTCACGGTGAGTGGGGGCAGGCCGAGGAGCTGCTCCACCCGGGCGAACAGGTCGACGGTGAACGCGACCTCGTGGGGGCCGTGCATTTTCGGCTTGACGATGTAGACCGAGCCGGTGCGTGAGTTGCCGCCGCGGGCCTCGCCGACGAGGTCGGGGAACGAACCGAGAACGGTCAGCACCGCGTCGAGGATTCCTTCGAACACCTCGGCGCCGGACGCATCCCGCACGGTGTCGGTCTGCATCAGGTGCCCGACGTTGCGCACCAGCAGCAGGCTTCGGCCGTGCAGCGTCAACTCGCCGCCGGTAGGAACGGTGTAGACGCGGTCGCCGTTCATGGTGCGCGTGAAGACGCCGGCGCCCTTCCTGACGGTCTCATTCAGTCTGCCGCGCATGAGTTCGCGCCAGTTGCGGTAGCCGAGTACCTTGTCGTCGGCGTCGACTGCGGCAACCGAGTCTTCGAGGTCCATGATCGTGGTGACAGCGGACTCGAGCACGATGTCCTGGATGCCCGCGCTGTCCGTGGCCCCGATAGGTGCGCTGCGATCAATGGTCACGTCGAGGTGCAGTCCGTGATGTCGGAAGAGCACGGACGACGGTTCCAAAGCCTCTCCCCTGTAGCCGACCAGCGCCGAGGGCGACGCCAGGACAGCGGATGATCCGTCTTTCAAAGCCACGATCAGCGCACCGTTCTCGACTCGGTAAGCGACGGCATCAGCGTGCGAGCCCCGTTCGAGTGGGATGGCCTGGTCAAGCAGAGCCCGTCCGCGCGCGATCACCCGTCCGCCGCGGACGGCGTTGTAGGAATCCGCCCGGGACGCACCGCCGTCATCGGATATCGCGTCAGTGCCGTACAGCGCGTCGTAAAGCGAACCCCAGCGGGCGTTCGCCGCGTTGACAGCGAACCGCGCGTTGAGCAGCGGAACGACAAGCTGGGGTCCCGCCTGCGACGCGATCTCCACATCGACGTTCGAGGTGGTGATGGTGAAGTCCCCGGGTTCGGGCGCGAGGTACCCGATCCTGGTGAGGAAAGCACGGTACTCACCGGGGTCAGGCTGGCCGGGGTTAGCCCGGTGGAAGGCATCGATCTGGGCCTGCAGGTCATCCCTGATGCCGAGCAACTCAGTGTTCCGGGGAGTGAGGTCGCTGATCAGCGTGCTCAGCCCAAGCCAAAAGGCGTCCGCGGTGATGCCGGTTCCCTGCAGCGCCTCGTTCTCGACGAACGCGGCGAATGAAGAGGCGACATCGAGATCTGCTCGTTCGACGCGGGCGGAGAGGCCAGCAGTAGGCGCTGGGACGGATGCTGTGGTGGGTGTGTTCATCGTTGAACTCCTTGGGCTAGTGCGGGTACGCCCGCTCGGCCGACTGTGTCTGGCCAGTCTCGCACCCCGGCGCCGCCGCTCCTTGACACACTCACGTCGGGCAGGTCTCGTGCAATAGGGTTCAATTATCCGGCAGACGCTTCACCCTCAGTTCGCCGCCTGGTCACAAACGCTGAATTGGGAACCTGATGCCTGAAGTTCGCGCACGCCCCAGTCGATCCGAGCGATTGGATGCGCTGCCGTTCACCCGGGAGCACCGCCGTGTGCTTGTGGGTTCCGGCCTGGGCTGGGCTCTTGATGCGATGGACGTTGGACTCATTTCTTTCGTTCTGGCACAATTGGCGGTGCAATGGCAAGTCTCCGACGTGGAGCTGTCCTGGATCGCATCCGCCGGGTTCGTCGGTATGGCCATTGGTGCAGTTCTCGGTGGTTTGCTGGCCGACCGTATCGGCCGACGCCAGGTTTTCGCTCTCACCCTTCTCGTTTACGGTCTCGCGACGGGAGCGTCGGCACTGTCCGAGACTGTGGCCGTACTCATTGCATGGCGATTTATCGTGGGGCTCGGTCTTGGCGGTGAGCTCCCGGTCGCTTCGACGCTCGTGAGCGAGTTCGCGCCTCCACGAATTCGCGGCCGCATCATCGTCATCCTCGAATCCTTCTGGGCCATTGGCTGGACCGTTTCCGCGGTCATCGGGTACCTGGTCGTACCGTCATCGGCCGACGGCTGGCGCTGGGCACTGGCTGTCGGAGCGGTTCCGGCCGTGTACGCGGTGGTCGTGCGCCTTCGGCTGCCGGAATCGGTTCGCTTCCTCGAGTCGCGTGGCCGCCTCTCTGAGGCGGAGTCGACCGTCCGACGTTTCGAAAAGTCCGCCGGAATCACCGCCGGACCCTATGATTCTGCGCGCCCCGCAAAGACAGGTGAGGGGCCGAACAAAACCGGTTCCCGGACACGCGTCACCGCGCTGTGGTCGCGCGGCCTGCGTCGCCGAACCGGTGCGCTGTGGCTGGTCTGGTTCTGCGTGAACTTCTCCTACTATGGCGCCTTCATCTGGCTTCCGACCATCCTGGTCGCGTCGGGATACTCGCTCGTTCGCTCCTTCGCGTACACGCTGATCATCACCGTGGCCCAACTGCCGGGTTATGCCGCTTCGGCGTACCTCATCGAGCGTTGGGGACGGCGCAGGACACTGGCCGTATTCCTTGCCGGCTCGGCACTTGCAGCGGCGTTATTCGCGGTAGCCGGCGATGCCACCCAGGTGATCGGTGCCGGCATGCTGCTTTCCTTTTTTAACCTGGGTGCGTGGGGAGCGCTCTACGCAGTGACCCCGGAGCTGTACCCGACCCGCATCCGTGCCACCGGGGCCGGCTGGGCAGCCGGCGTTGGACGGATCGCCGCGATCCTGGCTCCGCTGGCCGTGCCGATGCTGCGCGAGATGGGCGGGACCGCAATTCTTTTCACGGTCTTCGCAATGTTCTTCGTGGTCGCTGCACTCGGCGCTCTTGGACTCCCCGAGAAACGGGGCGAGGCTCTGGAGGACTGAAACGGCAGGAACGGTTGCGCGAGACACTGGGGTATGCCCGATCTGACTTTGCACGACGGCGGCGGTCGGTTTCCGTCTCCTCCTCGGCATTAAAGTGGTAGAGGTTGCCGAAGAAAGCGTCGAACCCGTGCACGGTGGGCAGGAACTCGTTCGGTGAAGGCGATGCCCTCGTTGGCAACCCGAAATATGGATGAGATTCGGTGGCCCCGAAGCATTGGAATTGCACCACGATTGGCTCCGGCCGCGGCCGCAGGACCATCAGGTTCTGGTGAAAGTAACAGCGGCTGCCGTCAACAACACAGACATTTGGACGCGCCAGGGAGCATATGGGTTGCCGGAAAATCCCACGGCGCAGGCCGGCTGACTGGGTGCGTTTGATTTTCCGCGCATTCAGGGTGGGGATATCACCGGCATTATCGTCGAGGTGGGTCATGGTGTGACCGAAGAACTGTTGAGTCGCCGGGTGCTCGTGGTCCCGGCTATCTACGGATGCGAAAGCGAAAATGCGTCTCCGGTGGGGTACAAGGGTAGCGAGGCCGATGGCGGGTTCGCGCAGTACGTCTCCGTGGATGCCATCCATGCTCATGACGTACAGGATTCCCCGCTATCGGATGAGCAGCTGGCGTGCCTGCCTGTGGCATTCGGCACCGCAATCGGAATTCTCGAACGTGCCAACGTGCGAGGCGGCGAAACCGTGCTCGTGACGGGAGCATCCGGCGGGGTTGGACGTGGTTGCTGACATCGCCGGTGGACCGGGGGTCTCCACCATGATGCCGATGCTTCGGGACAACGGGCGCTGGGTGATCGCGGGTGCTGTGGCGGGGCCGGTGATCGACTTCGACCTCCGCCGCCTCTATCTTCACAATGCGCAGCTGATCGGATCCTCGATGCACACCCGGGTTCATTTTCGTCGGCTCGTCGAGCTTGCACGCGGCGGGCAGGTCAGTCCTCAGGTCAGCAGCACGTTTGCCCTGACCGAGATCGCCAAAGCCCAAACGGAGTTCTCCGAGCGACGACACATCGGCAAGATCGTCATCCTCCCCCACTGAGACCAACTGTTGGTACCCGAGGGAAAACTCTGATTGATGTACCAATAGTGCACTATCGTGCACTTATGGAGAAAAGTGCTGCGGAACTTGCAACCGCCATCGGTGTACGCGTCAAACACGAACGTCAACAACGTCGGTGGACTCTTGACCAGCTGGCGGAAGGCACCGGGGTGAGTCGCCGAATGCTGGTCAACATCGAGCAGGGTGCCGCGAACCCGAGCGTAGGGACACTGCTCCGGATCAGTGGCGCCCTCGGCGTGGGCCTCCCCGATCTGGTCGAACCGCCCCGAAGCGGATGAAAGTTACCCGAAGGGGCGAGGGCACGGTGCTGTGGACCGGCGCGCACGGCGGGCGCGGAGTGCTCGTCGCGGGGACTATACCGCCGAACGTCGTCGAACTGTGGGACTGGACCCTCGAAGCAGGCGATCGACATGTGAGTGAACCGCATACGGCCGGTACGAGAAAACTCGTGCAGGTACACCTGGGAACGATCTCGATTTCGTCGGGAGAAGAGACGATCACGCTCAACGATCGCGACGCGCTCTCCTTCCCCGGCGACGTAGCCCATTCCTACGTCAACGCCGGCCCGCACGCAGCACGATTCTCACTGACAGTGTTTGACCCGGGCGTCGGCTCGGCTACCCGAACGGAACGCGTTGATGCCTGAGCAGACGGCCTTGAACACGTTCCTCGACGCCGCCCGAGTCGACGATGACGTCTTTGCGTTACGGCCCGATTACCGGGCGGTGTTGGTCGCTGTCGATGGACTCGAGCCCGGCCCGAGTGATGAGGCAAGCGAGGCGCTGCTCCTCGCGGCGGAAGAGGCAGCCCGCTCCACTCTCCAGCAACAGGCTGTCGAGGAGGTTCCGCACATTGCCGCGTGGCGCCAGGCGTACCGGGCGTTCGGTGCGAAGCCGCAGCGCACCCGCAACAGTCTGGAGGCGCTTATGCGCCGCGCGGCATCCGGGCTGCCCCGCGTGAATCGACTCACGGACCTGTACAACGCAATCTCGATTCTGCACGTGGTACCGCTCGGCGGGGAGGACCTAGCGCACTACGTCGGAGCACCACGCCTGATCCGCGCAACCGGGTCGGAACCTTTCGAGATCATGTCCGAGGGCGCATCCGTGACTGAGTATCCCGACGCCGGGGAGGTCGTGTGGACCGACGCGGGCGGTGTGACGTGTCGACGCTGGAACTGGCGTCAAGCACGTCGCACCCAGCTCACCGACACCACCACCAGCGCCCTGTTCATCCTCGACGCACTCGAACCGCTCGACGACGACGCACTATTGGCAGCAGCTCGGGAGCTCGAGCGGGAGCTCACTCGTCTCGGCTCGAACGTCCAGGTCGCGCAGCGCCGGCTCGGAGCAAACGCACTGTCCGGAAATGCCTGACATGAGCCAACGCAGCATCCCGATTCCCGCCTCGGCGCTTGGTGTCACGGCCATGCTGTCTGTTCGGCTCGGCTCGGCACTCTCCGTCGACCTGATCACGACAGTCGGTGCTGCCGGAACGGAGGACTTGCTCTGAGGTACTGGCCTCACCCAACCCTGACGCGTAAGCGTTCGGCGATCAGGCACCGGAGGGATGGGTCCGGGTGAGCGATTTTCTCATCATGAGTCCTAATGCGGACCACGCGTCAACCTCACCGGTTTTTTGGGTGCCCGGGCAAGTCCGTGAGTAGTCTCAACGCATGATTGTGCTGGGTGAGTTCGTCATCGGCTTGCTCGCCCTGATCGGCGTCACGGTGGTCGCGGTCGGTACCATTTCTGCCGACGATCGTCGGCGCATCCGCTCTGATGTTGATCTTCACCGGGGATGGGCTACTCACGCGGCTCGACGGTGGAATCCTGCTACTCGTCGGCGTCGTCTACACCGTGCTCATAGTGCCTGCCGCTCGCCGTGAGGCCGCTGTCGTTCGCACCGAGTCCGCCCGCGAGTCCGGCATCACGAAACGAGAGATATCTCCACTGCACAGCTGGGGCGCGACGTGCTCTGCTCGTCGTTCGGACCTGACAAGACGACGGGATGACCCGGTCTGTCACGCCCGACCAACAAGCGTGTGGACAGGCCAGCGGCCGACTCGTGGGACGATGCCGTTGTGCGGATTGATGAGGCTCAGGCGGACGTTCGACGTGTCTACCGCGGCGGCTTCGTCGGTCAATTGGTTTCAGGCACACTGTGGCTGATCGCGGCGGCCGTGGCGACTTGATTGTCGCCAGGCGCATCGATCGCAACGCTGTTCCTGGGTGGGATGCTGATTTTTCCCCTGACGACGCTCACGCTTCGAACCGCCGGCGGGCCAGCGGCATTGCCCAAGGGCCATCCGATGGCGGCGCTCGCGACGCAGATCGCATTCACCGTCCCTTCGGGCATGCTCGTGGCCGTTGCCCTGGGACTGACCGAACCGAACCTGTTCTTCCCGGCAAGCATGATCATCGTCGGTGCGCATTATCTGCCGTTCGTTTTCCTTTACGGGATGCGTCTCTTCGCCGTGCTCGCCGGATACTGATCCTGGTCGGAACAGTGCTTCTCCTGTAACTACCGGTCGGCGCTCCGCTTGGCGGATGGTTCGCGGGTGCACTCCTGGTCGGTTTCGCGTATCTGCCGCGCGCGTCCTCAGAACGGCGTGGGCTCCCCTGACTGGGCATCCCGACCGGGTGCGGCGGGCGACGGCGCAGGCGACGCCGAGCGGATGACCGTGGCCGGCTCACTCACGAACGTGCGCCCGGTCGGCGACGTCCACTCAAGCGTGCCGT
>NZ_PJJS01000030.1 GCF_002929845.1 Cryobacterium sp. M96 | reverse complement strand
GCTACAATCACCACAGACCCCATACCGGCATCGGCGGCAAATCACCCATCAACCGTGCTCACAACGTCAGTGGGAACAACAGCTAGCCCGCCCAGGTACCCACCCGGCGCGGCTCGCTCGTCGTGGCGCACCCTTCGAAAGCCGGCACACGTCCTACCGTGCGCCACCATCCAAAGCCTGCGCCGCGAGTCGAATGCAACTCAACACGGTGCGTATTCACGGGACCGTGGCGCATGCTTGAGCCATGAGCACAAACGGTGACGGGTGGGTGTACGGGCCCGACGGCCGCAAGTTTTGGGGTCTTTTCGGGGCGGCCGGCCTGCTCGTGCACCACGAGGAGCTGGGGGTGCTGCTGCAGCACCGCGCGCTTTGGAGCCACCAGGGTGACACCTGGGGGCTGCCCGGCGGGGCGCGCCACGAACACGAGAGTGCGCTCGAAGCGGCTCTGCGGGAGGCCCGCGAAGAGGCCGGCGTGCCCCCGGAGCTGGTCTCCGTGCAGTTCAGCTCCGTGCTCGACCTCGGTTTCTGGTCGTACACGACGGTCGTGGTGCGCGCCACGAAGCGCTTCGAACCCGTGATCAGCGACCAGGAGAGCATCGCGTTGCGCTGGGTACCGCGCCACGAGGTCGACGCGCTGCCGCTGCATCCGGGCTTCGCCACCAGCTGGCCGGCCCTACTCGCCCGCCTCTGAACCCGCACCGCCATTAAACCCGCACCACCTCGCCCGGTGACTTGTCCGGCCGCCAACCGCGCCAGACCGGGTGGCGCGCTCGCCCCGTGCTGGTCCATTCGGAGAATTCCACCTCGCCCACCAACACCGGGCGCACCCACCGCGCATCGCGGGCGCCGGCGGGCGGGATGCCGGTGAAGGGGTTGTCCACCGCAGCGATGGCATCCAGTCGCGCCCGCAGGTCCTCGAGGTCTGCGTCCCGGAACCCGGTGCCGACCCGGCCGATATAGGTCAGCGTGTCTCCGTTCGGAATCCCCAGGAGGAGGGAGCCCACGGTGTCGGCTCGGCGCCCGTTGCCCGGTCGCCACCCGCCGATCACCGCCTCCTGGGTGCGATGGTGCTTGATCTTGATCCACGATCGGGACCGCCGACCGGCCTCGTAGCGCCCGTCCCGGGTCTTGGCGACGATCCCCTCGAAGCCGAGCTCGCTGCTGGTCGCCACGGCCTGGGTGGAGTCGCCCGTGAAGACCGGCGGCACCTGCACCGCACCGGACCCGGTGACAATCTCCTCGAGCACGCGGCGCCGGGCCGTGTACGTCAGGTCGAGCAGCGGCTCCCCGTCACGTTCGAGCACGTCGAAAGCCAGAAACCGCACCGGGGTGGATGCCTCGGCCGCTTCGATCTGTCGGCGACCGGTCAGGCCCAGCCGCGTCTGCAGCAGCCCGAAGTTCGGCCGCCCGCCCGCGTCCATCGCGACGATCTCCCCGTCGAGCACCGCAAAGTCGGCCGAAACCGCTCCCGGCAACGCGCGCACCAGCTCGGGATACGCGTGCGTGATGTCGCTGCCGTTCCGGGTGAACAAGCGCACGTCCGGGCCTAGGCCGGCGGCTCCGAGATAGGCGAGCGCGCGGATGCCGTCCCACTTCATTTCGTAGGTCCACTCGTCGTCTTCGGACAGGTCGGCGATGGAACCGGGCGTGGCAAGCATGGGCCCGTATTGTGTGCGGCGTGCGGACCGGCCGCCCGTTTTGGCCGTCGCGCCCGCCTCGGTGCCCACGTCCCCGGCCCGCCGGGCCGGCCGTGTCTTCATCAGGTGGATCAGCCAGTTCCGGTCGGCCACGTCCGTGCCCTTCGTGCGGATCAGGGCAAAGCGCCGCGTGCCACCGAGCCTGCCGCCCGGTTCGCCGTGCAGCACGGCGATAACCTCGTCATCCCGCCACTTCTCCAGCTCGTAGCTGCCGTGGTCCCAGATGCTCATGGTGCCGGCCCCGTATTCGCCGGCCGGGATATCACCCTCGAACGTGGCGTATTCGAGCGGATGGTCCTCGGTGCGCACGGCGAGCCGATTCTTCGCCGGATCGGTCGGCACCCCGCGCGGCAACACCCACGACGTCAGCACCCCGTCGTGCTCGAGCCGAAAGTCGTAGTGCAGGTTGCGGGCGTGGTGCTCTTGAATGACGAATGACCGACCCCCGGATGCGTCCGGCGCACCGGTCGGCATCGGCTCCGAGGTGCGGGAAGCGTCTCGTTTGCCGAGGTAGACGGCCAGCGCACCGGCTCCCGCCCCGGCGCCTTTACCGGTCTCGTCACCGGCACCACCGGCATCCGTGGTGCCCCGGCCGGAATGTGCCTCGAGCAGCGCGGCCAGCGGGTCCCCGCTACGCTGCACCCGGTGCATCGCCTGCTTGTAGTCGATCTGTGCGAGCCCGGGGGAGGCCAGTTCCCGCCAGGTGCGCGGCATGGCCACCATCGGATGCAGCGTTCCGCGCAACGAATACGGGGTGATGGTCGTCTTGTGGGCGCTGTTCTGGCTCCAGTCCACGAACACCCGCCCCGGTCGATGAGCCTTCTTCATATCGCTGACGATGAGGTCCGGATGGTCGGCTTCGAGCGCGCGGGCCAGCTCGTGTGCGACCTGGGAGACCTGGTCCGAGGTGTGCGTGAGGTCCAGCGGTGCGTAGAGGTGGATGCCCTTCGACCCGCTGGTGACCGGCAGCGGGTCCAGGCCCATGTCCCGCAGGATGGCCCGGGCCAGACGGGCGACCTCCGCGCACTCGTCGAGGGTGACCCCGTCGCCGGGGTCCAGGTCGATCACCAGTCGGTCCGGGTTGCGCGGGCGTCCACCCCGGCCGAACTGCCACTGTGGAACGTGGATCTCCAGCGCCGAGATCTGGGCGAGCCAGGTCAGCGTCGCGAGGTCGTTGACCAGCGGGTACTCGCTCACGTGGTTCGAATGCTGGATCGGCCGGCGTTTCACCCAGCTCGGCGTCGCCTGGTCCAGGTTCTTCTGGAAGAACACGTGTCCGGGTGCGTCCCGGGTGCCCACACCGTGTACCCACCTCTTCCGGGTCGCCGGGCGGTTCGCGGTGTGCGGGATCATCACGTCGGCGATGAACGCGTAGTAGCCGAGAACGTCGGCCTTCGTGGTCCCCGACTCCGAGTAGAGCACCTTGTCGAGATGCGTGAGTGTGATCCGGTGTCCGCCGACGGTGACGACCTGGCGGGAGTCAGGGGAGGGCGGCCGCTCGTTCATAGCTCCAGCATGCTCTCGCGGCCACAGCGTGCCTAGCCCTCTCGGCGCACCGGGTGTGTACTGAAGTGATGAGATCGATCTGGAAGGGCGCGATCACCTTCGGGCTGGTCGGTGTGCCCGTCAAGGTCTACAGCGCCACCGAAGACCACGACGTCGCCCTGCACCAGGTGCACGACGCCGATGGCGGGCGCATCCGTTACCAGCGCCGGTGCGAGCGCTGCGGACGGGTCGTCGACTATGCGCACATCGACAAGGCCTGGGACAGCGGCGACAAGACGGTTGTCATCACCGACGAGGATCTGCGCACGCTGCCGGCCGGGAGAAGCCGCGAGATCGAGGTCGTCGAGTTCGTGCCGAGCGACCAGCTCGACCCGATCATGTTCGAGCGCAGCTATTTTCTCGAACCCTCCGGCTCACCCAAGGCCTACGTTCTACTGCGGCGTGCGCTCGACGCCACCGACCGCACCGCGATCGTGCGGTTCGCGCTGCGGCAGAAGACCCGACTCGGTGCCCTCCGGGTGCGCGGGGACGTGCTGCTGCTGCAGTCGCTGCTGTGGGGCGACGAGGTGCGGGCCGTTGAATTCCCGATGCTCCAGGAGTCGGTGCGCATCTCCGCCCAGGAGCTCGAGCTTTCGGCCGCACTGGTCGACTCCTTCGCCGCCGAGTTCTCGCCGCAGGATTTTCGGGACGACTACCAGGACCAGCTCCGCGAACTGCTCGAGGCGAAGCTCGCCGCGGGCGAAGCCCTCGACACCGAGCTCACCTTCGGCCGCGAACCCCGGGAAGGCGAGGAAGGCGGGGGAGAGGTGCTCGACCTGATGGAGGCCCTCCGCCGCAGCGTGGAGCGCAGCCGCGGCCAGGCGAAGCCGGGCGCGTCGGATAAATCCGAGAAACGCGCCGACAAGGGGCATAAACGGGTGTCGGGAAACTGACGAGGCCGCATTCCGGTTCGGCCGCCGCGTCGGTAGACTCGATGATTGTGACAGGGGCAGAGGGAACCGGCGTCAGCTCAAAGGTGATCACCCTGCCCAATCTGCTCAGCATGCTGCGCCTTGCGCTGGTGCCGGTCTTTCTGGTCGTGTTGGTGCGGGGAGAGGATGCCTGGGCGCTCCTGGTGCTGATGGTCGCCAGCCTCACCGATTTCCTCGACGGCTACCTGGCCCGGAGGTTCGGCCAGATCACGCGGCTCGGCCAGCTGCTCGACCCGGCCGCCGACCGGCTGTACATCTTCGCCGCCCTCCTCGGACTGGCCTGGCGCGACCTAATGCCCTGGTGGATCGTCCTGGTCATCGTGGGGCGGGACGTGTTCCTGCTCGGACTCGGCGTCATCCTCGCGAATTACGGATTCGGGCCTCTGCCCGTTCACCAGCTCGGCAAGGTCGCGACCTTCTGCCTCTTCTACGCCCTGCCGATGATCATGCTGGGAGAGGCCTTCCCCACGGTGTCCTGGTGGTCGCTCCCGGTGGGCTGGGCCTTTGGCATCTGGGGAGCGTTTCTTTACTGGTGGGCAGGCATAATCTACGCCGTCGAGACCGTCCGGGTGATTCGCATTCCGCGGGCAATTCAGCCCGTTCCATCCGATACGCTGGAGGACCAGGAGGTGTACGGTGAACGATTCCAAAAAGACGAATGAACCCCAGCGCAAGGCCGCGCCCGATAACTATTCCAATACCGACACGACGATGACGTTCGGGCAGGAATTCGCGGCCCAGCTGGCATCACTCGACGGTGACGTCACGGCCGAAGAACAGGAAGCCATCGCGGCTCTGCCCTCCGGCTCGGCGCTGCTCGTTGTCCGGCGCGGCCCGAACGCCGGCGCTCGTTTCCTGTTGGATGCGGACGTGACCACTGTGGGCCGTCACCCCAATGCGGACATCTTCCTCGACGACGTCACGGTATCTCGTCGGCACGCGGAGTTCCTGCGCCACGAATCCAAGTTCGAGGTGAAAGACCTGGTGTCCCTCAACGGCACGTATTTCGACGGGGTCCGCATCGACACCGCGCTGTTGCACGACGGCGCCGAAGTCCAGGTCGGTAAGTTCCGGCTGACGTTCTACGCCTCGCGGCACGACCTCAAGCTTCAGGCGAGCGAGTAGTGCCCGCGTCCGCAGCCCAGGCCAGAGCGCCGGGCGCGACGTCACTGCTCAGCATCGGACAGGTGCTTGCCCGGCTCACGCCGGAATTTCCGGAACTGACCCCGTCCAAACTTCGGTTTCTGGAGGAACAGAGACTGGTCGCGCCGGCGCGCACGGAGTCTGGCTACCGCAAATTCTGCGCCGGTGACCTGGACCGGCTGCGCCTGGTCCTCTCCATGCAGCGCGATCACTACCTCCCCCTCAAGGTCATCCGGGGCTACCTGGCCGACCTTGACGCGGGCCTCTCGCCGACCCTGCCCGGCGGGGTGACGCCGGGACCGTCGATGCTGTCGATCGCCCGCCGGCTGGACCGCGACGAACTGCTGCGCGAAGCAGGGGCCTCCGCGATGCTGCTGCACGACGCCGTTTCCGCATCGATCATCCTGCCAGCCGACTTCTACGGCGACGACGCGCTCAGCGTGCTGCGGGCCCTGGTCGAACTGCAGCGCAGCGGAATCGAGCCCCGCCACCTGCGCGGATTCCGTGGCGCGGCCGAACGCGAGCTCGGCCTGATCGAGAGTGCCCTCGTGCCGCTCTCCCGCCGTAAAGACGCATCGAGCCGGGCTAAGGCCGCCGAAATGGCGGTCGAGATCGCCGGCCAGCTCGAAGTGATCCGCGGCAGTCTGATCCGTTCTGCCCTGGGGCGCCTGACCAAGTAGTCGAGCCCGACACGCCAATTTACTCGACCGGATGTCGTTGATCAGGACGGTCCGCCTCGGTAGCGTAGATGCAGCGATCATCCGTATCGCAGACCTACCTCCGAGAGGCCATCGTATGAGCGAGCTGAATCAGCGTGACGATGCCTCGCGCTACGGACTCGGCCTTCTCTTCACCGACGGAATGCCCGAGCTCGACGACAACCTCGGCTACCGTGGCGCCGTGGCGGCCCGGGCCGCCGGAATCAGCTACCGTCAGCTCGACTACTGGGCCCGCACCGACCTGGTCCAGCCCACCGTGCGCGGTGCTGCCGGCTCGGGTTCCCAGCGTCTCTACGGCTTCCGGGACATCCTGGTTCTCAAACTGGTCAAGCGGCTCCTCGACACCGGCATCTCCCTGCAGCAGATCCGCACCGCGGTGAACCAACTGCGCGAGTCGGGGGTCAGCGACCTCGCCCAGACCACCTTGATGAGCGACGGCGCCAGCGTCTACCTGTGCACCTCCGACGATGAGGTCATCGACCTCGTCAGCCGCGGTCAGGGCGTGTTCGGCATCGCCGTGGGCAAGGTGCTACGCGAGGTCGAAACGAGCCTGGTCGAACTGGAGACCCTTCCGATCGACCCGTCGGACGAGCTGTCCCTTCGCCGGGGCAGCCGCAAGGTCTCTTAGCGGAGCGTTCACACGCAGTCGACACGATCGGCTGACGCTGTGCGGCTGACACTATCCGGTCAACCTATCCGGTCAACGTTGTCCGGCTGACGCTCCCTGGCTAGTGCTGTTCCGCGTACTCGCCGATGCGGGCCGTGCGCAGCACGCGTTCGAGCAACTGATCGAAGTAGCGCGCCATTTCCTGGGCGCTGTCGCCGGGCCAGGTGTGCAGCGGCTTCGCTGCGCCCTGCGCCTGCTGAAGCGAGGTGCGTTCCGGCAGTTGCGGGCTGAGTACGAGCGGGCCGAACATGTCGCGGAGTTCCTTGATCCGGAACTGGTGCTCGAGAGACGCCACGCGGGCACGGTTGACGATGATACCGAGCGGCTGCAGACGAGGGCTGAGTCCGCGGCGGATCTCTTCGATCGCGCGCAGCGCCCGGTCGGCCGCGGCCACGGAGAACAGGCCGGGTTCGGTGACCACGGCAACGCGGTCGCTGGCCGCCCACGCGGTGCGGGTAAGGGCGTTCAGCGACGGAGCACAGTCGATCAGAACCAGGTCGTAGTCCTTTTCGACCGTGGAGAGTGCCTCTTCGAGCTTCCAGATGTCGCGGATGCTCGGGTGCGGCCCGTCGAAATTAATGGCCGACGGGCTGCCGATCATCACGTCGATAGTGCCGGGGCGGCCGCGCGTCCAGCCGCTGGGAACGATGGCGGCGCGAACGATCTTCTCCTTGGGAGAGGCGAGCACATCGGCGATGTTGAGGTGGCCGGTGACCTCGATGTCCATTCCGGTTGACACATCCGACTGCGGATCAATGTCCACCACCAGGGTTCGCACGCCGCGCGCGAAGGCAGCGGACGCCAGACCCAGGGTTACCGTGGTCTTGCCTACTCCTCCCTTGAGGGAGCTAACGCTTAGTACGTGCACAAGTAGATACGTTACCTTCACTAGTCTTGGAGAACCTAACCGTCAGCTGAGCGCGACGTCACGCTTGAAAGGTCTGCATGTTTACGAAAATTCTTGTTGCCAACCGCGGGGAAATCGCGATCCGGGCTTTTCGGGCGGCTTATGAGCTGGGTGCCAAAACCGTGGCGGTGTTCCCTTTCGAGGACCGCAATTCGCTGCACCGCCTGAAGGCCGACGAGGCGTACCAGATCGGCGAACCGGGACACCCGGTGCGCGCCTATCTCACGGTGAGCGAGATCATCCGGGTGGCCAGGGAGAGCGGAGCCGACGCCATCTACCCCGGTTACGGCTTCCTTTCGGAGAACCCCGAGCTGGCCCTCGCGGCCCGCCAGGCCGGCATCACCTTCATCGGCCCGGGCGAGCACGTGCTCGAGATGGCCGGCAACAAGGTCACCGCGAAGGAGCATGCCATCGCGGCGGGCGTTCCGGTGCTGGGGTCCAGCGCGCCCTCACGCGACGTCGACGAGCTGATCGCCGCGGCCGACGATATCGGGTTCCCGATCTTCGCCAAGGCCGTCGCCGGCGGCGGCGGCCGCGGCATGCGCCGGGTGGCTCAGCTGAGCGATCTCCGCGGCTCCCTTGAGGAAGCCATGCGCGAGGCCAACAGCGCGTTCGGCGACGCGACCATGTTCCTCGAGCAGGCCGTACTGCGGCCGCGTCACATCGAGGTCCAGATCCTGGCCGATGCGTCCGGCGAGACCGTGCACCTGTTCGAACGCGACTGCTCCGTGCAGCGCCGCCATCAGAAAGTCATCGAGATCGCTCCGGCGCCGAACCTCTCTGACGAGATCCGCCAGCGTCTGTACGCCGATGCGGTCGCCTTCGCCCGCTCGATCGGCTACGTGAACGCGGGCACGGTCGAGTTCCTGCTCGACACGGTCGGCGAACGCGCCGGCCAGCACGTGTTCATCGAAATGAATCCGCGCATCCAGGTCGAGCACACCGTGACCGAAGAGGTGACGGATGTCGACCTCGTGCAGTCCCAGATCCGCATCGCCGCGGGCCAGACGCTCCGTGAGCTCGAACTCACGCAGGACAAGATCGTGTTGCGCGGGGCGGCCCTGCAGTGCCGCATCACCACCGAGGACCCGACCATGGGATTCCGCCCGGACACGGGCAAGATCACCACCTACCGCTCGCCCGGCGGCGCCGGCATCCGGCTCGACGGCGGCACAATCAACCCCGGTGCCCAGATCAGCCCGCACTTCGACTCGATGCTCGCCAAGCTCACCTGCCGGGGCCGGGACTTCCCGTCCGCCGTGACCCGATCCAAGCGCGCCCTGGCCGAGTTCCGTATCCGTGGCGTGTCCACGAACATCTCGTTCCTGCAGGCCGTGCTCGACGACCCGGACTTCGCGTCCGGCAACCTGAGCACCTCCTTCATCGATGAGCGCCCGGAGCTGCTGCGCGGCCGCGCCTCCAAGGACCGCGGCACGAAGATCTTGAATTGGCTCGCCGACGTGACCGTCAACAAGCCCAACGGGGTGCCGCTGACCCTGCTGAACCCGGCCGAGAAGCTGCCGAAGCTCGATCTGTCCGAACCGGCTCCGGCCGGCTCCCGCCAACGGCTCCAGCTGCTCGGCCCGGCCGGCTTCGCCGCGGACCTGCGTGCCCAGACCGCCCTGGCCGTGACGGACACCACTTTCCGCGACGCCCACCAATCACTGTTGGCAACCCGGGTGCGCACCCGCGACCTCGTCGCCGTGGCCCCGTATGTGGCCCGGATGACCCCGGAGTTGCTGTCGATCGAGGCCTGGGGCGGCGCCACCTATGACGTGGCGCTGCGCTTCCTCGGCGAAGACCCCTGGGAACGACTGGCGTCGCTGCGAGAGGCCCTGCCGAACATCAACGTGCAGATGCTGCTTCGCGGCCGCAACACGGTCGGCTACACTCCGTACCCGACCGAGGTGACCGATGCGTTCGTGCGCGAGGCCGCCAAAACAGGCGTCGACATCTTCCGCATCTTCGACGCCCTCAACGACGTCTCGCAGATGCGCCCGGCCATCGACGCCGTGCTGGCGACGGGCTCCTCCATCGCCGAGGTCGCGCTCTGCTACACGGGCGATTTGCTCGACCCGGCCGAGAAGCTTTACACCCTGGACTACTACCTCCGGCTCGCGGAGCAGATCGTGGAGTCCGGCGCGCACATCCTCGCGATCAAGGACATGGCCGGCCTGCTGCGCCCCGCCGCGGCCGAGAAGCTCGTCACCGCCCTGCGGTCGCGCTTCGACCTCCCGGTGCACGTGCACACGCACGATACTCCGGGCGGCCAGCTCGCCACGCTGCTCGCGGCCAGCCGCGCCGGCGCCGACGCGGTCGACGTGGCCAGCGCCCCGATGGCCGGCACCACCAGCCAGCCGTCGGCGTCGTCCCTCGTCGCCGCGCTCGTCCACACCGAACGCGACACCGGCATATCCTTACAGGCCGTCTGCGACCTCGAGCCGTACTGGGAAGATGTACGCCGGGTCTACCATCCCTTCGAATCCGGTCTGCGCGCGCCCACCGGCCGCGTCTACAAGCACGAGATCCCCGGTGGCCAGCTGTCCAACCTGCGTACGCAAGCGGTCGCGCTCGGCCTCGCCGACGACTTCGAACTGATCGAGGACATGTACGCCGCGGCCAACGACATCCTCGGCCGGGTACCGAAGGTGACGCCGTCCTCCAAGGTGGTCGGCGACCTCGCCCTCTACCTCGCCGCCGTGCGTGCCGACCCGGCCGACTTCGCTGAGAACCCGGGCAATTACGACGTGCCCGACTCCGTGATCGGCTTCATGGCGGGGGAGCTGGGCGACCTGCCCGGCGGCTGGCCCGAGCCCTTCCGCAGCAAGGTTCTCGCCGGGCGCAACGTCCGCGTCGGAATCACCGAGCTCACGCAGGAGGAACGCGCGGCCTTGGGCAGCGACGGCCTCACCTGCCGAATGATGCTGAACCAGCTGCTCTTCCCGGCGCCCACGCGGCAATTCGAGCAGATCCGGGAACTCTTCGGTGACCTGTCCGTGCTCGACACGGTGGACTACCTCAACGGTCTACAGCAGGGCATTGAGCACGCGGTCGAGATCGACAAGGGCGTGCGCCTCTACGTCGGGCTTGAGGCCATCGGCGAGGCCGATGACAAGGGCATGCGCACCGTCATGACCACGCTGAACGGACAGCTCCGACCCGTGTTCGTGCGGGACCGCAACATCACGGTCAGCATCAAGGTCGCCGAAAAAGCGGATGCCAACCGGCCGGGCCAGATCGCCGCGCCGTTCTCCGGGGTGGTCACCCTCCAGGTCGAGGAGGGCGACACCGTCGAGGCCGGGCAGGCCGTCGCCTCGATCGAGGCCATGAAAATGGAGGCCGCGATCACCTCACCCATTGCGGGAAACATCGAACGGGTGGCCGTGCCGCGAACCCAGCAGGTCGACGCGGGCGATCTGCTGGTGGTGGTGCGTCCACGCTAGGCTTGGTGCGATCTATCGACGAAGGGACTGATCTTTTTGTCAGATAAGCGCACAGGCGCCGAGGCGTCCGGTCCGGACGCCTCCATCGAGCCTCTCGCCGAGCCGGGAGACGAGTACCATAGCGAACTACCGCCGCACACGATCGTGAACCTGGCGGCGGCCCTGCCGGAGAACCTGAAACGCCCGGCTACGCACACGGTCGAGATCAGCACCCCGGCCGTGGCGCGCGCCGATCGGTTGTCCGCAGCCGTCGCGGGGGCGGTCCGCGCCCTCTCCGGTCCGGCCGTGAGCGACGCCGTTCCGCACACCCGCCGGGAGAGTCTGCGCCCGGCCGGCGGATCGGCCCCCGAGTCCGCCGCCATGCTCACGCCCGACCGGCTGCTGGCCGTCAACCGTCGCACCAAACCGCCGCCCCGCGGAGCCTGGAACAGTTTCGTCTACTCGGCGACCCTGCATCTGGTGAACCTCGGCGACTCGGCCACGGTGCGCGCCTCCAAACAACTCGACGCGCGCATCCGCAAGGATTTCGAGGGCGGCACCCGCTTCGTGCCGATCCTCACCCGCAAGGGCGGGGTCGGCAAGACGACCGTCACCGCACTGATCGGCATGGCCCTGGCCGATGCCCGCGAAGACCGCATCATCGCCGTCGACGCGAACCCCGACCGGGGCACCCTCTCCGAGCGGGTCACGAAACAGACCCGGTCCACCGTGCGCGACGTGGTCACGAAGGCCGCGTCCATCGGCGGCTATACCGATTTCTCGTCGCTGGTCTCCCGCGACGCGACCCGACTCGACATCCTCGCATCCGACACCGACCCGCTCCTCTCCGAGGCCTTCGACGAGAACGACTACAACGTCGTCGCCGACCTGGCGGCGCGGTACTACTCGATCATGCTCACGGACTGCGGCACCGGAATCGTGCACTCCGTCATGCGTGCCACGCTGCAGCGGGCCGATTCGATCGTCATCGTCTCCGGGGGCAGCATCGATGAGGCCCGGCTGGCGTCCGAAACGTTGACCTGGTTGGAAGCCAACGGCTACGGCGACCTGGTTCGCAACGCGGTCGTCGCGCTCAACACGGCGACACAGGGCACGAATCTGGTGAAGCTGGAAGAGATCGAATCGCATTTCCGCTCTCGGGTGCGGGAGATCGTGCGCATCCCCTGGGACCCGCAGCTCGCCGCGGGCAGCATCATCTCCTTCGACGATCTGAAGCCCATCACCCGGCTCGCGGCCCGCACCCTCGCGGCCGTCGTCGTGGAGGGTCTTCCGGCCGATCGCGGCGTCTAAACCGATCCGGTACCCCTGTACCCCCGCATCCATGACTTGGAGTCACCCTTGCCCGAGCGCCAGATCCGTCTCTTCGGAGACCCCGTCCTCAAAACCGTCTCCGACCCGATCGGCACGATCGACGCCCGGGTGCGGAGCCTGATCGAGGACTTGGTCGACAGTGTGCGACTGCCCGGCCGGGCCGGCGTCGCGGCCTCCCAGATCGGCGTGAATCTGCGCGCATTCAGTTTTAACGTCGATGGCGAGATCGGGTACATCCTCAACCCGGTCCTCGTGGAGGTCTCGGGGGAGCCCGAGCTCGTCGACGAGGGCTGCCTGTCGGTGCCGGGCCTCTGGTATCCCACGAAACGGTACCCGTTCGCCCGGGTGACCGGCATCGACCTCGACGGCACGGCGGTCGAACTCTCCGGGTCCGGGATCATGGCCCAGGCCCTGCAGCACGAGACCGACCACCTCGACGGTTTGCTCTACCTGGACCGCCTCGACAAGGAGAACCGGCGGGCCGCCATGAAAGAGGTCCGCGCGTCGAGCTGGTTCTGACCCCAGTCGTTCGGGTCCGAGGCCCTAAAGGGCCTCCGCCCCCCCCACGAATTCGACGGAGATTTTGCCGGAAACGTCCCCCAACGTGCAGAAACGGCAGTTCTACGGCAGAATCTCCGTCGAATTGGTTCGACGCTGGGCACGGCGCTGGGGCTCCCTTATCTACTGGTTCCGACCCAGGCGGCCGGACGACGCGAAACAGGTCCCGTCGCCACTGTGACGACGGGACCTGTTTTGGTCGTCGCGGGGAGTGCTAGCTGCTGACCGGGTTCGTCCCGGTCACCGGGGCGCCCAGGTACATCGCCTCGATCTGATCGGCGTAGTCCCGCAGGATGATGTCCCGTTTGATGCTCAGCTTCGGGGTCAGGTACCCGGCGGCTTCGGTCAGCTCGGTCGTCAGCACCGTGAACTTGCGGATCGACTCCGCCCGCGATACGTGGTCGTTGGCGTGGTCGATGGCGCGCTGCACCTCGGCGAGAACCTTCGCGTTGACGGATGCCTCGGCCAGCGTCATTCCCGCGTCCTCGCCGTTGTTGTTCAACCAGACCGCGAGCATGTCGGGGTCGAGCGTGACCAGGGCGGCGATGAACGGCTTGCGATCGCCGACGACGACCACCTGGCCGATCAGCGGGTTGGACCGGATCGGGTCTTCCAGCGCCGCCGGGGCGACGTTCTTGCCGCCGGCCGTGACGATGATCTCCTTCTTGCGCCCGGTGATGGTGAGGAAGCCGTCGCTGTCCATGGCGCCGATGTCACCGGTGCGGAGCCATCCGTCGTGGAAGGTGGCCGCGGTGGCCACGGGATTCTTCCAGTACTCCGTGAAGACGTTGACGCCTTTGACCTCGATTTCGCCGTCGTCCAGGACGCGCACCGAGACGCCGGGAAGCGGTGGGCCTACGGTACCGATCTTGAACTTGGTGGCCAGACCCACGGTGGTCGGCGCGGTTGTCTCGGTAAGGCCGTAGCCCTCCAGGATCTTGATGCCGAGGCTGTGGTAGAAGTGACCCAGGTGCATGCCGAGTGGAGCCGAACCGGAGACGGCGTACTTCACGTTGCCACCCATGGCCGCGCGCAGCTTGCTGTAGACCAGACGGTCGAAGAGCGTGAACTTGAGCTTGAGCATCAGCGGAACGCTCTTGCCCTGATCGACCAGCATCGAGTGGTCGACGGCAACCTGGGCGGCCGTCTCGAAGATCTTGCCTCGGCCGGCGGCCAGCGCCTTCTGCTCGGCGGAGTTGTAGACCTTCTCGAACACCCGCGGCACTGCGAGCAGGAAAGTGGGTTTGAAGGTGCCGAGCGATTCGAGCAGCTTCCGGGTATCGGGCTGGTGACCGACGCGCACACCGGCGTGCACGCAGAGAACCGAGATGAATCGGGCGAAAACGTGCGCGGTGGTGATGAACAGCAGCGTGGAAGCGCCGTTCGCGTCGGTGAGCACCTCTTTCAGCGCCACCGCCGAGTTGCGCGACGTCTCGACGAAGTTGGAGTGGGTAAGCACGCAGCCCTTGGGACGGCCGGTGGAACCCGAGGTGTAGATCAGGGTGGCGATGTCCGAACCCACGGCCAGCGAGCGACGCCGCTCGATTTCGGCATCCGGCACGTCGACCCCGGAGGCCGCGAGCTTGTCGAGGTCACCGAGGTCGATCTGCCAGACCTTCTGCACGCTGCCGAGCTCGGGGTGCACCTCGTCGAAGCGGGAAAAGTGCTCGGCGGTCTCGACGATCACCGCCGCGGCGTCGGAGTCACCCAGGATCCACTGGATCTGGATGGGGGAGCTGGTCTCGTAAACGGGGACCAGCACGGCACCGGCGAACCAGGTGGCGAAGTCGATCAGCGTCCACTCATACCGGGTCTTGCACATCAAGCCGATTTTGTCTCCGGGCTGGATTCCTGCCGTGACGAGCCCCTTGGCCAGCGCGACGACCTGGGCATGAAACTCCGTGGTGGTGACGGGGGACCAAGCTCCGTTTCTCGGCAGTGAGAACAACACGGAGTCGGGCGTCGCCTTGAGGCGTTCGACCAGGAGATCGGTGACATTGGCTTGTGGGTCTGCGGGAACGATGGCGGGCAGATCGTACTGTTTCACGGTAGCTCCTCTGGTACCGGGCGGGCGATTTGCTTCACTCTATCCACGTCACTTCGTGGAAGCAGCCGTTTCGCCTGGCCGTGTCTTGGTTCACTACACTCTAGGGGGACGCACCGGCTTCGTTGTCTCGCCCCGCAGAGTGCCCCACTTTATCCATCGACGAAAGAAGTCCTCTGTGCACGCCATTGGTATCGACATCGGCGGCACCAAAATCGCCGCGGCCCTGGTCGACGAATCCGGAACGATCATCCGCTCGGATCGACGCCCGACCACCGCGAGCGATCCTCGCGGGATCGAAGACGCCGTCGTCGACATGATCACGGAGCTCTCGGAGGGCGAGGAGGTCGTCGCCGCCGGGATCGCCGCGGCCGGCTTCATCGACGCCGCCCAGTCCACCGTTTACTACGGGCCCAACGTCAACTGGCGCCACGAGCCACTTCGGGCCACTCTCGAGGCGCGGCTCGACCTGCCCATCCTGATCGAGAACGACGCGAACGCCGCGGGCTGGGCGGAATTCACCTTCGGCGCCGGCCGGGGCTACACCGACATGGTCACCCTCACCATCGGCACCGGAGTGGGCGGAGCTATCGTCGCCGACAACCGTCTCTTCCGCGGTGGCTTCGGCTGTGCCGCCGAGCTCGGGCATCTGCGCGTGGTGCCCGGCGGTCGCCTCTGCGGCTGCGGCGCCCACGGCTGCATCGAACAGTACGGTTCGGGTCGCGCCCTGCTTCGAATTGCCACCGAGCTGGCGGATGCCGGCGGAATCGGCCTCGGCCTCGCGGCCGCCCGTGAGCGCAAGGGCAAGCTGACCGGCAAAGAGGTCGGCCGGCTGATCCAGGACGGTGACAACGGCGCCTTGGCCGCCCTGAGGCAGTTGGGCGGCTCGCTCGGGCAGGCCTGCGCAAGCCTGGCGGCCGTACTTGACCCGCAGATCTTCGTCTTCGGCGGGGGCGTCGCCGCTGCCGGTGAACTGCTGCTCGAGCCCATCCGCGCCGCGTACCTCGAAAATCTGCCGGCCAGGGGCTTCCACCCGGAGGCCGAATTCGCCATCGCGCAGCTCGTCAACGACGCCGGTGTCGTCGGTGCGGCCGACCTGGCGCGGAAACACGTTTTCGCGCAGTAGGCTTTCCGGGTTACCGAGGGAGCAACGATGTTCTACTGGCTCATGAAAAACATTGTCATCGGCCCTCTGCTGCTGGCTATCTTCCGGCCCTGGGTGGTCGGGCTCGAGAACATCCCCAAAGAGGGCGGTGTGATCCTCGCGAGCAATCACCTGTCGTTCATCGACTCGGTGTTCCTGCCGCTGGTCGTTCCGCGTCGCGTCGTCTTCCTCGCAAAGAGTGAGTACTTCACGGGCAAGGGGCTCAAGGGCTGGGCGACACGCCAGTTCTTCAAGGCCACCGGCCAGCTGCCGATCGACCGGTCGGGTGGCAAGGCATCCGAGGATTCCCTCAACACCGGCCTGCGCGTCCTGGGTGCCGGCGGCGTGCTCGGCATCTACCCTGAGGGCACCCGCAGTCCCGACGCGAAGATGTACCGGGGCCGCACCGGCGTGGCGCGGATGGTGCTCGAGGCCGAGGTCCCGGTCATCCCTGTGGCCATGATCGACACTGAGAAGGCCATGCCGACGGGCACCCGCATCCCGAAGGTGCGCCGGATCGGCATCGTGATCGGCGAACCCCTCGACTTCAGCCGCTTCGACGGCATGGAGGGCGACCGGTTCGTGCTCCGGTCCGTGACCGACGAGCTGATGTACGAGCTGCAAGCCCTCAGCCGGCAGGAGTATGTGGACGTCTACGCGACCAGCGTGAAAGAAAAGCGGGCCAGCCTGACCCGATAGAATCAGACGGTTGCCCAGGGGCCGACAGACCCCGACCCGATAGCCCGGCCCGCAATATTTTTCTTGCCGGACCAGACAAAAAAGGAATAGTCCCGTGGTAGACCCCACCGAACCAGTCGTGCTCGCAGATCGATCTGTGGTTGCCGGCCTGGACTATTGGCGCACCCTCCCGATCAAGCAGCAGCCGACCTGGCCCGACGCGGATGCGGTTGCCGCGGCATCTGCCGAACTCTCCACGCAGCCGCCGCTCGTCTTCGCCGGCGAGGTCGACATCCTACGGAACCGGCTCGCCGAGGCCGCCGGCGGCCATGCCTTCCTGCTGCAGGGCGGGGACTGCGCCGAGACGTTCAGCGGCGCCACCGCGGAGCAGATCCGCAACCGGGTCAAGACCGTGCTGCAGATGGCCGTCGTGTTGACGTACGGCGCGTCGATGCCCGTGATCAAGATGGGCCGGATGGCCGGCCAGTTCGCCAAGCCACGCTCCAGCGATTTCGAGACCCGGGGTGGCGTCACCCTGCCGGCTTACCGCGGCGATATCGTCAACGGTTACGATTTCACACCCGAATCGCGCGAGGCCGACCCGGCCCGCCTGGTCAAGGGCTACCACACCGCCGCCTCCACCCTCAACCTGATCCGTGCCTTCACGCAGGGCGGTTTCGCCGACCTGCGCCAGGTGCACAGCTGGAACCAGGGCTTCGCCGCCAACCCGGCCAACCAGCGCTACGAGAAGGTGGCCAAGGAGATCGACCGCGCGATCAAGTTCATGATCGCGTGCGGCGCCGACTTTGAAGCCATGCGTCGGACGGAGTTCTACACCAGCCACGAGGGTCTGCTGATGGACTACGAGCGTCCGATGACCCGGATCGATTCCCGCACGGGCACGCCGTACAACACCTCCGCGCACTTCATCTGGATCGGGGAGCGCACCCGTGACCTTGACGGTGCGCACGTCGACTTCCTCTCCCGGGTGCGCAACCCGATCGGGGTCAAGCTCGGCCCGAGCACGTCAACCGACGACATGCTGCGCCTGGTCGACAAGCTCGACCCGAACCGCGAACCCGGTCGTCTCACGTTCATCACCCGGATGGGTGCGGGCAAGGTGCGCAGCGCCCTGCCGCCGCTGCTGGAGGCGATCAAGGCCAGTGAGGCCAAGCCGCTCTGGGTCACCGACCCGATGCACGGCAACGGTGTGACCACGCCCACCGGGTACAAGACCCGTCGTTTCGACGACGTCGTCGACGAGGTGCGCGGCTTCTTCGAGGCGCACCGCAGCGTCGGCACACACCCGGGCGGCGTTCACGTCGAACTTACCGGCGACGACGTCACGGAGTGCCTGGGTGGTTCCGAGCACATCGACGAGGCCGCGCTGGCGACCCGCTATGAGTCGCTCTGCGACCCGCGCCTGAATCACATGCAGTCGCTCGAGCTCGCCTTCCTGGTTGCCGAGGAGCTTGCCGCTCGCTAACCCGGCCCCGGGTGCCCGCTCCGGCATGGGAACCGCCGGGTACGGCCGGCCCGGCCGGGACGGCTGTCTAGCCGAACGGGTTCGTCGGCTTGAGGGTGATGGTGCTGTTCTTGGGCGCGGCGGTGCCGGCTTCGGGATTCGTCGATGCGACGCTCAGGAGCGGTGCGATGGCATCCGCGCCGAGATTGTAGCTCAGCTTGAATCCCAGGTCGGTGAGCACCTGCTTGCCCTCGTTCCACGGGAGGCCGACGATGTTGGGCACCGTGACGGGTGCCGGGCCGAGGGAAGTAGTGAGTGCATACGTGTCGCCGGTGCGCACGGGACCTTCGTTCACGGGGGCCGCGCTCACGACGTCTCCCTCGGCGATCGACTCACTGTAGATCTCGTCGCCGGGGGTGACGAGCAGCCCCTTCTCCGCCAGGATCGCGGTGGCGTCCTTGACGGATTCGCCGGACACGTCCGGTACGGGGCCGAGTGAGAGAACCAGATTGACTTTCATGCCCACGAAGTAGTCCCCACCCTGGGAGACGTCCCCGGCGTCGGATTCGCGGCTCGCGGAGATGACCAGGCCCGATTCCACGGTGTCGTCGAAGAGGGAATCGGTCGCCCCGATGCCTGCCTTCAGCTCCGTGACGGCGGAGGTCGCAGCATCGGCCGTCAATCCCGCCAGCACGGGCAGAACGATCGGCTGCGGGCCCTGGGATACACGCAGCGTCACCGTGCTGCCCTTCGCCACGCGGGTGCCCGAATCCGGGTTGGTGCTGGAGACGAGGCCGGCGGGGATGGTGCCGCTGAACTCGGTGCCGAGCGCCGCCTCCAGCCCGAGCCCGGTGAGCTGGGCGGTCGCGTCGTCGGGGGACACCGAGACGAGGGCGGGAATCGGGACCTCTGAGCCGGGGCCGTTGCCGAAGAACCAGCCGGTTCCGCCGGCAAGGGCTGCCAGCATGAGCACCAGCGCGAAGAGCCAGAAGCCGCGGAACTTGCGTGTGCGGGCCTTGTCGGCCAGGAGAATGGTGGTGGCGGGTGCCGAGGCAGAAGCCGCCGTGGCCACGCCGGCCACCGCCGGGGCGAGCGGGGCACCGCCGAGGATCTGGGTGTCCGCGTCGGCCACCGCTGCGGTCACGCCGCCGGGCAGCACCATGGTCGCGGATTGTCCGGTCGCCGGGGAGGTCGGGCGCACGAGCTTGTCGAGGTCGAGCAGTTGATCGAGCATGACACGTGCGTCCCGGGGGCGCTGCTCCGGGTCGCGGGCGGTGGCCCAGAGCACCAGTTCGTCGAGCTCGTGCGGAATCGCGGGTATCCGCGCGCTAGGCATGGGCACGTTGTCGTTCGCGTGCTGGTAGGCGATCTGCATGGGCGCTTCGCCGACATAGGGCTGCTCGCCGGTAAGCATCTCGTAGGTCATGATGCCGAGCGCGTAGATGTCGCTGCGGGCATCCGCGATGCCCCGCGTGACGAGTTCGGGGGAGAGGTAGGCGATCGTGCCGAGCAGGGCCTGCCCGGTGGCCGTGTTGTTGTTGACGGCCCGGGCGAGTCCGAAGTCGCCGATCTTGATGCGGCCGTCGTCGGCCAGGAGAACGTTCTCCGGCTTGAGATCGCGATGCACGATTCCTGCTTTGTGCGCGGCGGCGAGGCCCGAGAGCACCGCCTCGAGGATGTCCATCGTCTGCTCACTGGTGAGCCGGCCGTAGTCCTTGAGCAGGTCGCGCAGAGTGATGCCGGGCAGGTATTCCATGACCAGATAGGCCATATCGGCATCCTGGCCCTGGTCGTAGACGTTGACCACGTTCGGGTGCGCGAGCCGGGCGGCCGAGCGGGCCTCCTGCACGAACCGGGCCTTGAACGTGTTGTCGTCGGCGAGGTGCCCGTGCATGATCTTGATGGCGACCCGGCGTTCGAGGCGCAGGTCGGTCGCGAGGTACACGGTGGCCATGCCACCGCGGGCGATCCGTGAGCGCACCTGATAGCGGCCGTCTATCAGACGACCGACCATGGGATCGGCAGAGGTATCGCTCACTAGTCGAGTCTAGGGATTGCGAAGCCGTTCCCTGTGCCGGAACACTCGCAAGTCAGGGTTTTCAAGCCTGAGCGGATGCGAGCTGCAGGTCAGCCGAGATCGGCCAGCCAGGCCCGGGCCGATGTTTCCCACTTCGCGTAGTGGTTCGGGTGAGCCGAGATCTGCACGGTCTGCGCGGCCTCGGTCACGGTCATCGACTCCCAGCCGGGGATGTCGAGCAGTCCGCGCGTGATGCCGGGGTTGGGGTTCACGGGGCCGCCGAAGAAGGCGAGGCTGGCCCGCTCCGGGTCGAGCACCTGCTCGGGGGTTCCCCAGCCGAAACTGGGGCGTTGCTGGAAGAGGCCGAGGGAGTCGCGGTCGCCGTACTGCACGTTGCGCAGCCCGGATTCCTGGGCCGCGGCGGCCAGGGCGATCACGATTGCGGAGTCGCCGGCACCCGCGCGGCGACCGCTCGCGATAATGATTTCGGCGTACCGGCGCATGTCCTCGCTGAGCGGCGTGACCTCGCCGGGCGCTGCAGACGGCGCAGGGGCGGCCTCCTCGATGAGGATCGCCGATTCCATCGCCGGCGCCGCGGGAACGGAGCCGGACGGGATCGACAGGACCTGGCCGGGGTAGATGATGCTGGACCAGCCGAGGCCGTTGGCGTCGAGAACGGATTGCACCGAGACGCCCGCCGCGGCCGCGAGGGCTCCGATGGTCTCGCCGGCGGCGATCGTGTGCGTGCCGGAAGCATTCAGCGGGGCGAAGGCTGCGGCCGGCGCGGCCGAGACCAGCGCGGCACCGTCGCCCGGCGGCAGCACGACGGCCTGCCCGGGGAAGATGATGCTGCCCGCGTCGAGCCCGTTCACGCGGAGCAGGGCCTCGAGGGAGAGCCCGTGCGCGACGGCAACGCCGGAAAGCGTGTCCCCGCTCTGGATCAGGTACCGCGAGATCTCGGCGGCGACGGGCGCCGGAGCCGGAGCGGACGGCTGCGCCAGACCGGCCAGGGTCAGCATCTGGCCCGGGAAGATCACCGCGGACCAGCCAAGGCCGTTGAGGGCGAGCACGGATGCGGTGGAGAGACCGAATCGTCCGGCCACGCTGCTCACGGTGTCGCCTTCGACGACCTGGTACTGGGTCGGCGCCGCGACGGCGGCGATACTCTGCCGACCTGCGCCGGCGGGCACCGCGGTCGGCAGGATGCTCTTGCTCTTGAGCGGCTTCTTCGCGATGGTGGCGGCATCCGCCGGCGACGCCAGGTTCAGGCTGATCGCGATCGTGCTGATCACCACGAGCGGGACGGTGACCAGGATGCCCAGACCCCGTCGTTCGGTGGCGTGCCGGTGGTGGCCCGCACCGGGCGTCGAAGAATTCGCGTCGCTGGTGCTGCTGGCTGGACTGTTCCTGCTGGCTGGTGCCGACATTCCGCTCCCGTCGATTGCGTGCGACAGCGGTGCTGGCACAGCATTGCCCAGTCAATCAGGTTGGCCCCCATTCTGGGCATCAACACGCGCGTTTGCGCCATGAGAGTTTGTCCGCCCCGTCGAATCATGGGAGGCTTGATGAGTGACCGAATCGTTCTCAGATCAAGAGTGGCTGTCCATCGCCGACCTCGTCCGGGTGCTCGGCGTCAGCCAGAGCCGCGTGCGTCAGCTGATCGACGACAAGCAGCTGCTCGCCATGCGCCGTGACAACGGCCCCTTGCAGATTCCCGCCGCGTTCATCAGGGACGGCGCCCCGCTGCCCGAGCTGCGCGGCACGCTGATCGTGCTCTCCGACGACGGCTTCAGTGACGAGCAGGCGATGCGCTGGCTCCTTGAGGTCGACGGCAGCCTCGGCGTTCCCCCGGTCCAGGCACTGCTTGCCGGCCGTAAGGCCGAAGTGCGCCGGGTCGCCCAGGCGCTCGCCTGACTTTTCCGCGCTCCTAGAACGCCCGGCGGGTCACCGTCTCGGCCAGCTCCATCAGCCGCGTCGTGACCGCGCCGCTGATCGGTGATCCCTTGAGAGCTGCGAGGGCCTCGGCGACGTTCGAGTCGATGAGCGCCTCGATCCGCTCGACGGCGCCGCTGTCGACGATGGCGCGCTGCAACATCCCGATCTGTGCTTCCGTCAGCAGCGGGTCGCCGAGGAGCGCGTCCAGGTTCTCGCGGGCCGTGTCCGTCAGGTTCTCGCGCGCCAGAGCGACCAGTACAGTGCGTTTGCCCTCGCGGAGGTCGTCACCGCTCGGTTTGCCGGTGACGGAGGCGTCGCCGAACACCCCGAGCAGGTCGTCCCGAAGTTGGAATGCGATGCCTAGCGGCAGTCCGAAGGCACGCAGGGCGTCGAGGTGGTCCGGGCCGGCGCCGGCCAGGGCTGCGCCGATCACGAGCGGCGCCTGCACGCTGTACTTGGCCGACTTGAAGACGATGACCCGCAGCGCCCGGTCGAAGAGTTCTGTTTCGGGCTGGGAGAACCAGGCGCGTTCTTCGAAGATGTCGAGGTACTGGCCCACAGTGACCTCGGTGCGCATCCGGTTGAATTCTATCCGTGCCCGGGCCGCGGCCGACGCGTCGGTGGCTGCCGCGAGCCCCTCGTCGAGCAGCTCATCGCTCCAGCCCAGCAAGAGGTCGCCGAGAAGGATTCCGGCGGCCCGGCCGAACGCGACCTGGCTGCCTGCCCATCCGCTTTGGCCGTGCATGCCCTCGAAGAGTTTGTGGGCGGAGGCCGCGCCGCGTCGGGTATCCGAATTATCGATGATGTCGTCGTGGACGAGTGCTGCCGCATGGAAGATTTCCAGGGCCGCCGCCGCGGAGATGACCGGCACCAGCGCGGTCAGGGCGTGGTCGGAATCCCCGTTCGCACCAGTGGATCCGCCTGTGCCGACGCTCTGCCAGCCCCAGTAGCAGAACAGCGCCCGGAAGCGTTTGCCACCGCTGAGAAACTGCCGTGAGAACTCCACCAGCGGCGTGAGATCGGAGCTGATGGTAGTCACAATTGGTAAACGGGTTTCGAGGAATTCGTCGATGCGAGAATGAACCAGATCGATCAGATGATTGCTTTGCGCCACTTGCCTAGCCTAGCCATCACGGCGGGGTTAGAATCGGTGAAGCACAGCGCGATCCCAAACAGGAGGAATGAGATGCCGCTTTCGGAACAAGAGCAGCGACTCCTCGAAGAAATGGAGCGCGGCCTTTACCACAATGACGCCGATTTTGTGGCGACCGTCGGTGGCAGCAGCCTCCGGCCCGACTACCGCTCGATTTCCATCGGGGTTCTGGCCGCGGTTGCCGGCATCGGTGCTCTCATCGCCGGCGTGGCCATCCAGCAGCTCTGGCTCGGTGTCCTCGGCTTCATCATCATGTTCGCCGGGGTGTTGTTCGCGACCACGCCCAGCAAGTCCGCCCGGCGGATGTCCGCATCCGCTCCGCGCTCCCGTCCGAACCAGCAGCAGCGGTCGTCTCAGCGCGGTTTCATGGATCGCATGAACGAACGCTGGGATCGTCGCCAGGACGGCCAGCAGTAACCTTCTCACCACCGCTCGACTGCACTTCCGCTCCACCGCACCTCGCAGATAGGGCCGATCATCCGATCGGCCCTTTTTTGTGCCCGAAAACGGTGCGAAATGAATCCCGGCCTTGAATTTCCCTCCACTCTGCTTTCCCCCGTGTTCATGCGGATCAGTAGGGTAAATTTCTCCAATATTTGCGCGTTTATTCTGTTTGGTGGATCAAAGTGGAGTAAAGTGGAGCAAGATCTGGACCGTGACCGGATGAGAGGGGGGATGAATGTTCTTTGGCACGTACGCCCCCAAGCTCGACGAAAAAGGCCGCATCATCCTTCCCGCAAAATTCCGGGACGAGCTGTCTCCCGGGATCGTTATGACCCGAGGCCAGGAGAACTGCCTCTACGTGTTCACGACCCGGGAGTTCGAGGCGTACTACGCGAAGATCTCCCAGGCGCCGCTCACGGACCAGAGCGGGCGCTCCTTCAGTCGCATGATGTTCTCCGGCGCGAGCGCAGAGCAGCCCGACAAGCAGAACCGGGTGACCATCCCCGCGAACCTGCGCGCCTGGGCCGGGCTCGACCGGGACCTCACCGTGATCGGCGCCGGCAACCGGGTAGAGATCTGGGACACCGCCGCCTGGGACGCGTACCTCTCCGAACAGGAAGAACCATTCGCGAACATCACGGAGGAGGTGATTCCGGGACTCATCTAGCTCCTGACGCCTGACTCCCAGCCGTTCTGCCTGACACACTTCCCCGGTGGCAGAGACGAATGGATGGGGATCAGGAATCAGGAACCACCCGGGACTATGGCCATCAACGATATCCACACCCCAGTTCTGCTCGACCGCTGCGTCGAGCTGCTCGCACCGGCACTGGAACGACCCGGCGCCGTGCTCGTCGACGCCACTCTCGGCATGGGCGGGCACGCCGAGGCGTTCCTGCAGCGGTTCCCCGGGCTCGTCCTGGTCGGACTCGACCGGGATCTCGACGCCCTCGCGATCGCCGAGGAGCGGCTGAAGCCGTTCCGCGACCGGGTTCACCTCGTGCACACCGTCTACGACGGTATTCAGGACGCGCTGGCCGGCCTCGGCATCCGCGAGGTGTCCGGCGTGCTCTTCGACCTCGGCGTGTCCTCGCTCCAGCTCGACCGGGTCGAGCGTGGTTTCTCCTACTCCAAGGACGCGCCGCTGGACATGCGCATGGACAACACCAGCGACCTGACGGCCGAGCGCATCGTGGCCACGTACAGCGAGCAGGAGCTGCGCCGGATCTTCCACGAGTACGGCGAGGAGAAGCTGGCGGCACGCTACGCCAAGGCCATCGTCGAGGCCAGGGAGACCACCCCGTTCGTGCGGTCGGCCCAGCTGGTCTCCGTGATCACCGCCGTCACACCGGTTGTTGTTCAGCGCGCCGGACACCCCGCGAAGCGGGTCTTCCAGGCGCTGCGCATCGAGGTCAACCAGGAACTCGCCGTGCTCGAGCGCGCCATTCCCTCAGCGCTCGATTCGGTCGCGGTCGGTGGGCGCATCGTCGTCATGGCCTACCAGTCCCTCGAGGACCGGATCGTGAAGAAGTCCCTGGCAAAGGCATCCGGCTCCACCGCCCCTGCCGGATTGCCGATCGAACTTCCCGAACACAAACCACTGTTCAAGCTTGTGATCCGAGGGGCCGAATTGGCCTCGGACGAAGAAAAGGCGAGAAACCCGCGCGCAACGCCGGTTCGCCTTCGCGCCGCCGAGCGACTGAGGAGAGCCGCATGAGTGACAACCTCGCACGCGCACCACGACCCAACTGGGAGAGCACCCCCGACACCGCTTCGGTGCCGGAGCCTCGCCACATCGAGATCGTCTCGCCGCGCAGCCAGCGTCACGCGCGTCCGAAGATCGTCTACGCACTCTCGGCCGTCACCGGCGTGGCTGCCATCGTGCTCGCTCAGCTGCTGCTGAGCGTCGGGATCTCCCAGTCCGCCTACGAGGTGTCCCGGCTGCAGGCCAGCCAGGTCGAACTCGGGCGCACGGCGGAGAGCGTCACCGAGGACCTCGTGCGGGTCTCGTCCCCGCAGAGCCTGGCCGCGAACGCGGAAGCACTCGGCATGGTCAGCAACTCCAACCCGGTGTACCTCCGCTTGTCCGACGCCGCCGTTCTCGGAGCGCCCGCCTCCGCCAGCGGAAGCTCGGCCGGTACGGCGAGCCTGGTGCCCAACTCGCTCCTCGTCGGCGTACCTTTGGTCACGGAACTGCCGCAGACCACCGGTCAGGGAGCCAGCCTCGGCGGTTCACAGGCCGAGGTCCCCGCGGCGGTCGCCCCGGTTGCCCCGGCAGCCGAACCCAACGCTCTGCCGACGCCCACGACCCGCTAGCCCGCCCCGGTTCGCCCGTCTCGCGAGGGACGTCCCGCCCGCCTCCCGTTAGTTTCGTTCCCAGAACGCGCCCAACCCGCGGCCCCGGCCGCAGTAAGGAATCGCAGGTGGCGAGCAGCTCCCGGTCCAGCAGGCGGCGCAGTGCCGCGACGATCCTGATCCTGCTCGTGTTCGTGGCCGTATTCGTGGTCAGGCTCGTCGATATCCAGGTCGTGCGCGCCGAGACGCTCAGCGCCGACTCGCTGGGCAACCGGTCGGTCGAGCAGCCCGTCTACGGAGCCCGCGGAGACATCGTCGACACGAACGGGGTTGTCCTGGCCGGCACGGTCATGCGGTACGACATCACCCTGTCTCCGCGGAACGCCGCGGAATTCGACCGCACCACCGACGATGGGGACGTGACCGTGACGGTCGCGCAGGCGGCCGCGGAGGTGGGCGCCCTCACCGGGCAGACCGGCGACGAGATCCTCCAGATCATCTCCGGCTCCCTGGCCGCCGACAAGGACTCCGACTACGCCGTCGTCGTGCGGGCCGTGGACGTCTCGGTGTTCCGGGCCATCGACAAGCTCGACATCCCGTGGATGTACGCCGAGAAGAACCCGGGCCGGGTCTACCCGGATGGCGCCGTGGCCGGCAACCTGGTCGGATTCGTCTCCTCCGGGGGAGAGGCTCAGGCCGGCATCGAGCTCGGGCAGGACGCCTGCCTCGCGAGCACCAACGGCACGGAGACCTATGAGAAGGGAGCGGATGGCGTGCGCCTGCCCCAGAGCACCGTCACCACGGTCCGGGCCAAGGACGGCGGCGACGTCGTCACGACCATCGACTCCGACCTGCAGTGGTTCGTGCAGCAGGTGCTGGCCGAACAGGCCGTCGCCACAGGCGCGGCCTGGGGCAACGTGGTGGTGCAGGAGGTGAAGACCGGGAAGCTCGTCGCGGTCGCCGACTACCCGTCGGTCGACCCCAACAACGTCAACGGCACCCCCGACGCTGAGGACCGCGGCTCCCGGGCCTTCACCGCCCCCTTCGAGCCCGGTTCTACGTACAAGGCGCTGACCACGGCATCCGTTCTCGACGCGGGGGCCGCCACCCCGCTGAGCCGGGTCGTCGCGCCCTACCGGTACCTGCCGCCCAACGGTGCCAACGTGAACGATAGCTCAAACCACGCCGACCTGAACCTCACCCTCACGGGCGTGATGATCGAGTCTTCGAACACGGGCATGTCGAAGTTCGGCGAGTTGATCAGTGACCAGCAGCGCTACGACTATATGAGTAAGTTCGGTGTGGGCTCGGCCTCGGAGTCCGGTTTCCTCGCCGAGGAATCCGGCACCCTGCGCCCCTTCGAAGATTGGGACAACCAGACCAAGTACGCGACCATGTTCGGTCAGGGGCTCACCACCACGGCCATCCAGGTCTCCAGTATCTACCAGACCCTGGCCAACAACGGCGTGCGGATGCCCGTGCAACTGGTCGCAGGCTGCCGCCACGCTGACGGCAGCATGACCGACGTGCCCGAAGCGGTCGGTACCCCGGTCGTGTCGGCCGCCGCCGCCCGGGAGACCGCAGACATCCTCGAGATGGTCTACCAGAAGGCCTGGCTGGCCAAGACGTGGGAGATTCCGGGCTACCGGGTGGGCGCGAAGACCGGGACGGCGCAGATGCCCGATGGTCGGGGTGGGTACACCAAGGGGTACCTGGTGTCGGTCTCCGGCTTCGCTCCGGGCGACGATCCGCAGTATGTCGTTTCGGTCAGCCTCGCCGACCCTGTTAAACTGAACTCTTCCGCGGCATCTGCTCCGATCTTTCAAGAGGTCATGAGTCAGGTGCTGAAGAAGTACCGGGCAGTCCCCTCGGGCGCCACCGCGCCTGCCCTTCCCGGTACCTGGTAAGAAAGCGAGCCCCGTGACCGAATTGGCACCCTCGGCTCTCCGTCCTCAGCATCCGGTCCCCAGATCGTTGTCGGGACTGGTCGATGAATTCGAACTGTATGTGCACGGCGATGTCGATGGCCTCGAGGTCACCGGCGTGAGCCTGAGCTCCCGAACCGTTCAGCCCGGAGACCTCTATGTCGGCGTTCCCGGGCGCGCGAGTCATGGCGCGTCCTACGCCGCCGGCGCCCGCGAGTCCGGTGCGGTCGCGATTTTGACCGATGAGGCCGGGGCGGTGCTGGCCGCCGACAGCGGCCTGCCGATCCTGGTGACCCCGGACGCGCGCGCCGCGCTCGGTGCCGTCGCCGCCTGGATCTACCGCACCGACGCCAATCCGGCCACGCTCTTCTCCGTCACCGGCACCAACGGCAAGACCAGCGTGGTCTATCTCCTCTTCGCCCTGCTCAACCAACTGGGCGTCGTGGCCGGCCTCACTTCGACGGCCGAGCGCCGCATCGGCGACCTCGCCGTGGTGAGCTCGCTGACGACCCCGGAGGCAACCGAGCTGCACGCCCTCCTCTCCCGCATGCGAGAGGCCGAGGTGCGCGCCGTTGCGATCGAGGTGTCCGCCCAGGCGCTGACCCGCCACCGCGTGGACGGGCTCGTCTTCGACGTCGCCGGGTTCACGAATCTGAGTCACGACCACCTCGACGACTACGCGGGCCTCGACGAGTACTTCCAGGCCAAACTCGAGCTGTTCCAGCCCGACCGCTCCCGGCGGGGCGTCATCACGGTCGACTCCGACTGGGGCCGCCGGATCGTCGACGAGTGCCGCATCCCCGTCACCACCCTGAGCAGCAACCCGGACGTCGCCGCCGACTGGCACATGTCCATCGTCTCCGAGAGCGCGCTGTACACCGAGTTCCTGCTCGAGGGCCCCGAAGGGCGCCGCCTGCAGACCCGGGTTCCCCTGGTCGGCTGGTTCATGGCCGCCAACGCCGCCCTGGCCATCCTGATGCTGGTCGAATCCGGCTACGACCTCGAGGCGATCGCCCATTCCCTCGATCGTGACGGCGGAATCGACGTCTACATCCCCGGGCGCGCTGAGCGCATCTCCGGGGACACGGGACCGCTCGTCTACATCGACTACGGGCACAGCCCGGACGCGTTCCTGAACACCCTCGCCGCCATCCGTAAGTTCACTCCCGGCCGACTGATCATGGTCTTCGGCGCCGACGGCGACCGCGACACCACGAAACGGGCGGACATGGGGGCGATCGCTGCCCGCGGGGCGGATGTCGTCGTGATCACCGACTTCCACCCTCGGTTCGAGGACCCCGCGGCCATTCGTGCCACTCTGCTCGCTGCCGCACGGGAGGCCGTGCCCGGCGGAGAGTTCCATGAGGTGCCCGACCCCCGGACGGCGTTCCGGACGGCGCTGTCCCTAGCGAAAGAAGGCGACGCGATCTTGTATGCGGGACCCGGCCATGAAAATTACCACGAGGTTGCCGGCGTGAAGATTCCGTACTCCGCCCGGGACGATTCCCGCCAGGCGCTGCGCGATGCGGGGTGGCTGTAGATGATCGCCCTGACCCTGGGCCAGATCGCCTTGGCCGTCGACGGCACGCTCCACCTGGACGGAACCTCTCGGAGCATCGACTCCGTGACCGACGGAATGGTGCACACCGACTCGCGCGACACCGTTCCCGGCTCCATCTTCGTGGCCAAGCCCGGTGCGGTGACTGACGGCCACCTCTTCGCCCCGGCCGCCGTCGAACGCGGCGCCACCCTGCTGATCGTCGAACGACACCTTGATCTCCCCGTGGCGCAGATCGTCGTGCCGGACGCCGTGCTCGCCCTCGGCGCCCTCGCCACCGACGTCGTGGCCCGCGTGCGGGAAGCCGGCAACCTCAAGATCGTCGCCGTCACCGGATCCAACGGCAAGACCACGACGAAGAACCTGCTCCGCGCCGTGCTCGAGCGCGTCGGCCCGACCGTCGCGGCCCGCGCATCTTTCAACAACGAGGTCGGCGCGCCGCTGACCATGCTCGAACTGACCCGCGACACCCGTTTCCTGGTGGCGGAGATGGGTGCGAGCGGCGTCGGAGAGATCGCCCGGCTCATCCGGATGGCCCGTCCCGACATCGGGATCGTGCTCAAGGTCGGCCTCGCCCATGCCGGCGAATTCGGAGGCATCGAAGCCACGGTCCGCGCGAAGACCGAAATGGTCACCGAGCTGCTGGCGACGGATGTCGCCGTGCTGAATACCGACGACCCGCGCGTCGCCGGTATGGCCGCCTCCACCCGGGCCCGGATCGTCTGGTTCGGCCAGTACGGCGACGAGGGAGTGCGCGCGACCGCGGTGCACGCCTCCGCGTCCGGAACGACGTTCACGCTGCACCTGGCCTCGGGCCAGTCCCGCCCGGTGGCGTTCCAGGTGCTCGGCGAACACCATGTCATGAACGCTCTGGCCGCCGCCGCCGCCGCCGAGATCCTGGGGGTCGCGATCGACGACATCGTCTCCGCCCTCGAATCCGTGCAGACCGCCGAACGTTGGCGCATGCAGGTCATGGGCGGCCGGGACGGGGTGACCGTCATCAACGACGCCTACAACGCCAGCCCGGACTCCATGACGGCGGCGCTCAAGACCCTCGCTCAGATCGGTGTTCCCGGCCGGCGCACCATCGCGGTTCTCGGCGAGATGAGCGAGCTGGGCGAACTGGCTAGTGAGGAGCACGACCGCGTCGGGCTGCTCGCCGTGCGCCTCAACATCTCCCAGCTCATCGTGGTCGGGCGCGGCGCGCGGCGCATGCACATCAGCACCATCAACGAGGGATCCTGGGACGGGGAGTCGGCCTTCGTCGAGAATGCCGACGAGGCCTTCGACCTGCTCTGCGCCACAGTGCAACCGGGGGACACCGTGCTGGTGAAATCCTCCAATTCCGCCGGTTTGAGATTTCTGGGTGACCGTCTGGGAGAGTGGTTCGCATGAGAGCCCTTCTGATGGCGGGAGCCTTCTCCCTCGTCTTCACCCTGTCGCTGACGCCGTTGTTCATCCGGCTGTTCAAGAAACTCGGCTGGGGACAGTTCATTCGCGACGACGGCCCGCAAAGCCACCACGCCAAGCGCGGTACGGCCACCATGGGTGGCATCATCATCATCCTCGGTGCCGTGGTCAGTTATTTCTCGGCGATGTTGCTGACCGGCTCCCCGATCACGGCGTCACCGCTTCTGGTGCTGTTCATGATGGTCGGCCTCGGCATGGTCGGCTTCGTCGACGACTTCCTGAAGACGCGCAACCAGCGCAGCCTCGGTCTCGGGGGTTGGGCCAAGATCACCGGGCAGGTTCTCGTGGCCGGCACGTTCGCCATCCTCGCCATCCAGTTTCCGAACGCCAATGGCGTCACGCCGGCGTCCACCCAGATTTCCTTCCTGCGTGACCTGCCACTGGACTTCATGGCGCTGGGCAGCATCATCGGCATTTCCCTCTTCGTGCTGTGGATCTGCCTGATCGTGGCGGCCACGTCCAACGGTGTCAACGTCACGGACGGCCTCGACGGGCTCGCCACCGGGTCGTCCATCCTCTCGATCGGCGCGTTCATCGTGATCGGCTTCTGGCAGTCGAACCAGGCCCGCTTCGGGGGAGCGGATATCTCCGACCTCTACCGCGCCTACGACGTTCGGGACCCGCTCGACCTGGCCATCGTCTCTGCGGCCATCGTCGGCGGTCTGATCGGTTTCCTCTGGTGGAACACCTCGCCGGCGAAGATCTTCCTGGGTGACACCGGTTCTCTGGGTATCGGCGGTGCCCTTGCCGCCCTGGCCATCCTCAGTCGCACCGAACTGCTGCTTGTGCTGATCGGCGGCCTGTTCGTGATCGAGGCCGGATCCGTCATCGTGCAGCGCGCCTACTTCAAGGTGACCCGCGGCAAACGCATCTTCCTGATGAGCCCGATCCACCACCACTTCGAGCTGAAGGGCTGGGCCGAAGTCACCGTCGTGGTGCGTTTCTGGATCATCGGCGGCCTGCTCGTGGCGGCCGGCGTCGGAACCTTCTACCTCGAATGGCTGACCGCCGAGTGACCGGTCGACACTCGGACGACGCCGAGCCCACTGCAGCGGATGCCGCACGCCTTGACGCCCTGACGAGCTGGCACGCCGACTGGTCCGGCCTGCGCGTGGCCGTGCTCGGTCTGGGCGTCACGGGTTTCGCGGCCGCCGATACCCTCGCCGAGCTGGGAGCCGATGTGCTCGTTGTGGCCAGCGATGCTCCAGCCGATACCATCCGCCTGCTCGACGTGATCGGGGCGCAACTGGTGCAGGCCGCGCCCGGCGTCGTTCCGCATGAACTGACCCGGCACCGGCCGGAGGTTCTGATTGCCTCGCCCGGCTACCACCCCGACCACGCCCTGCTGCTCTGGGCCGCGCAGGCCGAGGTTCCGGTCTGGGGTGACATCGAACTGGCCTGGCGCCTGCGGGACAAGGTTGGTCCGGCGGCCGAGTGGATCCTCGTCACCGGCACCAACGGCAAGACCACGACCGTGCAGCTGACGGCGACCATGCTCGCCGCCGCCGGGTTGCGAGTCGCTCCCTGCGGCAACATCGGCGTGCCCGTGCTCGACGCCGTGCGAGACCCGCAGGGCTGGGACGTGCTCGTGGTCGAGCTCTCCAGCTACCAGCTGCACCACCTGCCCCGCACCGGCCCCGGCGCTTTGGTGCCGTACTCCAGCGTCTGCCTCAACATCGCCGATGACCACCTCGACTGGCACGGTTCGGCCGAGGCCTATCGCGATGCGAAGGCCACCGTCTACGCCAATACCCAGGTGGCCTGTGTCTACAACAAGGCGGATGTCGCAACCATGCGCATGGTCGAGGACGCCGACGTGCAGGAGGGAGCCCGTGCGATCGGCTTCGGCCTCGGCGCGCCGGGACCCAGCGACTTCGGCATCGTCGAGGGCATCCTCTGTGACCGCGCGTTCCACGAGGACCGGTTTGAGACCGCGATCGAGATCACCACCGCGACGGAGCTCCGGGCGCGCGGTCTGAGTGCACCGCACCTGGTGGCCGATATCCTCGCCGCCAGCGCCCTTGCCCGGTCGTTCGGCGTCGCACCCGGCGTCATCCACGACGCGCTCGAGGGGTTCCAACTCGACGCCCATCGCATCGAGATCGTGGCCGAGTCCGCGGGGATTCGCTGGATCGACGACTCGAAGGCCACCAATCCCCATGCGGCGGATGCCTCCCTCACGGCATTCGAGACCGTTGTCTGGCTGGTCGGCGGACTGCTCAAGGGCGTGGACGTCGACGATTTGGTGGCCCGGCACGTCAGCCACCTGCGCGGGGCCGTGATCATCGGAGCCGACCGCTCCGTGTTACGGGACGCATTCGCGCGACACGCGCCGGAGCTGCCGGTGTTCGAGATCGACGCCGACGACACTGGTCAGGTGATGCCCGGGGCGGTCCGCCTCGCGGCCGGTCTCGCAGAAACCGGCGACGTCGTGCTGCTGGCCCCGGCCGCGGCGTCTATGGACCAGTTCACCGACTACGCCCAGCGGGGCCGGTTGTTCGCAGAAGCCGTACGGGACCACCTGGGAGGTGAGGCGGATGAAGACTCCGCCTCGAACCCCGGCGCCTAGGCAGGCCGCGCCCGTCGCCTCCACCCGAATTCATTTCGGCCGGGTGTTCAAGGCCGAGTCCGCGAGCTATTTCCTGCTGCTCGGCACGACCCTGTTCCTCGTCGTGTTCGGCCTGGTCATGGTGCTGTCGTCTTCCTCGGTCGACTCCTACCTGGAGAACACCGGCTTCTTCGGCACCGTCCTGCGCCAGGGGGGATTCGCGCTGATCGGCGTTCCGGTGATGCTGATGATCAGCCACCTGCCGCTGAAGTTCTGGCGGCGTGTGGCGTGGCCGTTGCTCATCGTCGCCTGTCTCCTGCAATGCCTGGTCGTGTTCACGCCGCTGGGCGTCGAGGTGGCCGGCAACACCAACTGGCTGTCGGTCGGCGGAGTCCAGTTCCAGCCCTCCGAGGCGATCAAACTCGCCCTCGTCGTCTGGCTGGGCATGATCCTGTCGCAGAAGGAGAAACGGCTCGACGACTGGCGCCACGTGTACATTCCGGTTTTCGGCGTGGGCGGCGGCGCCGTGCTGCTCGTGCTCATCGGCGGTGACCTCGGAACCGTCCTGATCATGGCCGGTATCCTCTTCGGAGCCCTGTTCTTCGCCGGCGTTCGACTGCGCCTCCTGGCAGTGCCTCTCGGCGCCGGGGTCGTGCTCGCGGTTCTGATGGCATTGACGAGCACGAACCGGATGACGCGCATCCTGAGCTTCATGGGAGCCGGCTGCGAAGAGCTCGACGGCCCCATCTCGGCACCCTGCTGGCAGCCGCTGCACGGCACCTGGGCACTCGCTAACGGCGGGATCTTCGGCGTCGGGCTCGGCAACTCCAAAGCGAAGTGGTCCTGGCTGCCCGCGGCCGACAACGACTACATCTTCGCCATCGTCGGCGAAGAACTCGGACTGATCGGGGCCATCGTCGTCCTATTCATGTTCATCCTGCTGGCCTTCGCGTTCCTGCGCATCATGCGCACCAGCACGAGCCTGCAGGCCCGCGTGTCGACGGCCGCCGTGCTCGTCTGGCTGATCGGCCAGGCCTTCGTCAACATCGGCGTGGTCCTGGGCGTGTTCCCGGTGCTGGGTGTTCCGCTCCCGTTGGTGTCCGCCGGCGGCACCGCCCTGCTCACGACCCTCGGTGCGATCGGCATCGTGCTCTCATTCACCCGGGGCGACCACGCGGAGCCGCCACGACGCACCGCCATGTCGACCGACACGTCAGGAGCCCGAGAGTGACCACCTATCTGCTGGCCGGGGGCGGAACCGCCGGCCACGTGAACCCGTTGCTGGCCGTCGCCGACACCATCATGAGCCGGGAACCGGATGCGACAGTCATCGTTCTCGGCACCAGGGAGGGCCTCGAGGCCCGCCTGGTGCCGGCCCGCGGCTACGAGCTCGTCTTCGTTCCCCGACTGCCTTTCCCACGCCGGCCGAACCGACAGGCCCTCTCCTTTTTGCCACGGCTGAACCGTGCCATTGGCGACGTGGCCGATCTGATCCGGTTCCGCACGGTCGACGTCGTCGTCGGGTTCGGCGGCTACGTCTCGACCCCGGCCTACTTCGCGGCACGCCGGGCGGGGGTGCCGATCGTCATCCACGAGGCCAATTTCCGGGCCGGGCTGGCCAACCGGCTCGGCGCCTGGTTCACCCGCCATGTCGCGGTGGCCTTTCTCGGCACCCGGATCCGCCACCCGACCGTCGTCGGGATGCCGCTGCGACCCGAGATTGCCGAGCTTGACCGGGCTCAGGCGCGCCCGGAGGCCTTGGCGTTCTTCGGCCTCGACGCCGACCGCCCCACCCTGCTGGTCACCGGCGGATCCCTGGGCGCTCGGCGCCTGAACAACACCATCGCTTCCTCGGCTCCCGGTCTGATCAGGGCCGGCTGGCAGGTGCTGCACATCACCGGTGAGAAGTCGGAGGTGACAGACCCAGGTCTGCACCACTACCGCCTGATCTCCTACTGCGACCGGATGGACCTGGCGCTGTCCGCGGCGGACTTCGCGGTGTCCCGGGCCGGCGCCGGAACCGTGTGCGAACTCAGCGCCCTCGGCATCCCGGCCGTCTACGTGCCGTACCCCGTCGGCAACGGCGAGCAGCGCTTCAACGCGGCGGACGTCGTGCGCGCCGGCGGCGGGATCCTCGTCGACGATGCGGACTTCGTGCCGAACTGGGTGCAGCACGAGCTCGTTCCCGTGCTCACCGACCGGGAGCGCGTGCGCCGGATGGGCGTCGCGGCGGCATCCGTCGGGGGACTCGACGGCTCGGTGCGAATGACCGACTTCATCCACGCCGCCCTCGCCTGATCACAGCGGCTAACGTTGTTCCAGCACCAGAACACCAGCACCGAACGCACACCAGCATTCGTCTCCGACTGAGAAGAGCCAGCAACCGTGATCAAGCCCGACCTGAACCTCACCATTCCCCGTGACCTCGGCACGGTGCATTTCGTGGGCATCGGCGGCTCCGGGATGAGTGGGATCGCACGGCTGTTCCTCGCCGCCGGGCATACCGTGACCGGCTCGGATGTGCGCGAGTCCGACAACGTGCTCGCCCTGCGCGAGCTGGGAGCCCACATCGCGATCGGCCACGCCGCTGAGAATGTCGGCGAAGCCGACAGCCTCGTCGTCACGGGGGCACTCTGGCAGGACAACCCGGAATACGTGCTGGCGAACGAACGCGGCCTCCCCGTGCTGCACCGCTCCCAGGCGCTTGCCTGGCTGATCGAGAAGCACCGCCTCGTCGCCGTCGCGGGCGCCCACGGCAAGACCACCTCGACCGGCATGATCGTGACCGGCCTGCTCGGCCTGGGAACGCATCCCAGCTTCGTCAATGGCGGTGTGATCGAATCGCTCGGCGTGTCGGCCGGCGCGGGCACCGACGACCTCTTCGTGGTCGAAGCCGACGAGTCGGACGGCTCGTTCCTGCTCTACAACACGGCCGTCGCCCTGGTCACCAACGTCGACCCTGACCACCTCGACCACTACGGTTCGCTCGAGGCCTTCGAGGCCGCGTTCGTCGAATTCGCACAGAACGCGACCGAGTTCGTGGTCATCTCCTCCGACGACGCCGGCGCGGTCAGCGTGACGGGCAAGCTCGCCGGCAAACGGGTCATCACCTTCGGCGAGGACGCCGCGGCCGACGTGCGCGTGCACTCGGTCGTCACCGACGGACCGGTACGTTTCGGCGTGGCCTGGGCCGGAAGCGATTACTTCGCCACCCTCCGAATCCCAGGTCGGCACAACGCCATCAACGCCGCCGGCGCCTTCGCGGTGCTCGTCGGCCTCGGTTTCGCCCCGGAGGCGTCCCTGGCCGCCATCTCGGGTTTTGGCGGCACCGAGCGCCGCTTCGAATTGCACGGCACCGTGGGTGGGGTCAGCGTCTACGACGACTACGCCCACCACCCCACCGAGGTGGCCGCGGCGTTGTCCGCCGCCCGCACGGTGGTCGGCCGCGGCCGGATCATCGCCGTGCATCAGCCGCACCTCTACAGCCGCACTCGGCTGTTCGCCCAGGAATTCGCCCAGACGCTTGAGGAGAAGGCGGACCAGACCGTCGTCCTCGGCGTGTACGGCGCCCGAGAAGACCCGGAGCCCGGCGTGACCGGCGCCCTCGTTTCCGAACGGTTCACGGATGCCGGCAAGGTCGTCTACGTGCCCGACTGGCAGGAGGCCGCCGACTACGTCGCCTCGATCGCCCGGGACGGCGACTTCGTCGTCACCCTCGGCTGCGGCGACGTCTACCGGATCGTTCCCCAGCTGCTCGCCTCGCTCACGCAGGCGCGCGGATGACCCGCCGACGATCATGAAGCGGCCCGAGGGCTACGACCGCCCGCCGGCAGGCGCTGAGCGGACCGGCGGGCCGAAGACGACCGCCGCGAAGAGCGCCGGGGCGAAGCCAGCCGCAGCGAAGACAGCCCGTCCCAAGCCGGGAGGACGCCAGTCGAGCGGTCACAGCGACCACACGAATACCGAGCCGATCACGCTTCCCGCCGCCGACACGATCGCACCCGTGTCCCGGCTGCGGGCGCCGGACTCTTCCCCTTCGTCCGCGTTCGCACCCACGGAGCCCCGCGACTCTGCGCTGACTCCGGCCGGGGCCAGACGCAAGCTCCGGGCCGCCCGTCGTGCCCGCAAACTCTATGAACGGGAGGAGGTGCGCCGCTTCACCTGGCGCTCCCGTCGGCGGCGCAACGTCTGGCTGGCGGCGCTCGGCACCCTGGCCGCGCTCGTCGCCTTCGTGCTCGTCGGCACCTTCTCGCCCCTGATGGCGCTTCGCACCATTGAGGTCGTCGGGGCGAACCGGGTACCCTCCGAGAAGATCCGATCGGCCCTCGACGACCAGCTGGGCACGCCGTTGCCGCTCGTGGACTTCGACGCGGTGCAAAAGGAGCTGTCCGCCTTCACCCTGATCCAGAGCTACGTCACCGAGAGCCGTCCGCCGAACACCCTCGTCGTGCGCGTCGTCGAGAGGGAGCCCGTCGGCGCCCTCGTGACCGAGTCCGGGTTCGACCTGGTCGACGCGGCCGGGGTAGTGATCCAGAGCAGCGCGGAGCGCCCCGCCGGGTACGCCACGATCGATGCGCGGGCCGGGGTCGGCAGTGCCGGCTTCCGGGCGGCGGCTGCCGTGATCGCGGCCCTGCCGGCAGACATCCGTTCCACCCTCGACACCGTCACCGCCGCCACCACGGACGACGTCACCCTCACGCTCGTGGGCGGCGCGCGCGTTGTGTGGGGGAGTGCGGAGAAGTCGGACTTCAAGGCGGTCGTGCTCGCGGCCCTGATCGTGAGCCACCCGGTCGGCAGCGTCGGCGAGTACGACGTGTCTTCCCCGGATAGCGCCGTTCTCCGCTGAGATCTTGGTTGGATCTTCGCGACACGCGGGCGCGCCTCCCCGAGCCTGTTCGGCTGGCGCATAACTTTCTAAGCAGGAATTGCATACTCAGCATAACTTTAAACTTCGACAAGAGGTTTAGGGTTCCACCGGAGGCCGGACGTGTCAACAACAAATCAGAACTACCTCGCAGTCATCAAGGTTGTTGGAATCGGTGGCGGCGGTGTCAACGCCGTCAACCGCATGATCGAGCTCGGCCTCCGCGGAGTCGAGTTCATCGCCATCAACACGGATGCCCAGGCGCTGTTGATGAGCGACGCCGACGTCAAACTCGACGTGGGCCGCGATCTCACCCGCGGCCTGGGCGCCGGCGCCGACCCTGAGGTCGGCCGCCGCGCCGCCGAGGATCACGCCGAAGAAATCGAAGAGGCTCTGGCCGGCGCGGACATGGTCTTCGTCACGGCCGGCGAGGGTGGTGGAACGGGCACCGGCGGTGCGCCGGTCGTCGCCCGCATCGCCAAGTCCATCGGCGCGCTCACCATCGGTGTCGTCACCAAACCCTTCGGCTTCGAGGGCAAGCGCCGCCAGGCTCAGGCCGAGGCCGGCGTCGCCTCCCTCAAGAACGAGGTCGACACCCTCATCGTCGTGCCGAACGACCGCCTGCTGGAGATCAGCGACCGCGGAATCAGCATGCTCGAGGCCTTCGCCACGGCTGACCAGGTGCTCCTGGCCGGCGTGCAGGGCATCACCGACCTGATCACCACCCCCGGTCTGATCAACCTCGACTTCGCCGACGTCAAGTCGGTCATGCAGGGTGCCGGCTCCGCGCTGATGGGTATCGGCTCGTCCCGCGGCGCGGACCGAGCCATCAAGGCGGCCGAACTCGCCGTTGCGTCCCCGCTGCTCGAGGCCTCGATCGACGGCGCCCATGGCGTGCTGCTCTCGATCCAGGGTGGCTCCAACCTCGGAATTTTCGAGATCAACGACGCCGCTCGCCTCGTGCAGGAAGCCGTGCACCCGGAAGCCAACATCATCTTCGGTGCCGTCATCGACGACACCCTGGGTGACGAGGTGCGGGTTACCGTCATCGCTGCCGGATTCGACGGCGGTGAGCCCGGTGCCAAGGCGGTCGAGGTGCGCCGCGCAGACCTGGTCGCCGCCGGTGTCGCGGTCGGCGCGGGCGTGGGCACGGCGGGTGCTGCGGCGGTCGGCGCGACCGACTCGGCTCCCTACACGGATGCCGCGGCCTCGTCGGTCTGGTCCGGCGTCGAGCCCGGTGCGGCAGTGGCCGACCCGGCCTTCGAGGAAGACCCGGACGACCTGGACATCCCGGACTTCCTCAAGTAGTGCCGCAGGCAGCGAGAATGCCGATGGCAACCAGATGAGTGAGTCGGTCAGGCCCGGGGCCGGTGGCCTCGCGGAACGGTTGACCGCCGTTCAGGGTGGGATCGTCGCCGCGGCTGCCGCCGCCGGGCGCGACCCGGCGGAGCTCACCACGATCGTCGTGACCAAGTTCCAGCCCGTCTCGCTCCTCCAGGAACTTGCCGCCCTCGGCGTGCGCAACTTCGGGGAAAGCCGCCACCAGGAAGCCCAGGCCAAGGCCGCCGAGCTCCTCCAGCTCGACCTCACCTGGCATTTCGTGGGCCAGGTGCAGGGGAAGAAGGCCCGGCAGGTGCGGGCCTACGCCGACGTCATCCACTCCGTGGATCGAGCATCACTGGTCGATGCATTGGCGTCGGAGGATTCGGTCGTCGACTGCTTCGTGCAGGTGAACCTCACGGATGACCCGTCTCGCGGCGGAGTCGCTCCGGGGGAGCTGCCCAAGCTCGTCGAGCACGTGCTCTCCACGGCCGGACTGCGGCTGATCGGGCTGATGGCGGTGGCCCCGCTCGGTGCCGAACCGCGCCCATCCTTCGCCCGGGTTCGCGAACTGAGCGAGCAGATTCAGCAGTTCGCGCCGAACGCGAAATCCTTGTCCATGGGCATGTCCCAGGACTACGCGGAGGCGATCATCGAAGGGGCGACACACCTTCGAATTGGCACAGCAATCACCGGGAATCGCCCGGTATCCGGTTAATCTGGACAAGAAGAATCACCAACACGGAGGTCGAGATGTCCAACCCGCTCAAGAAAACCATGGTTTACCTGGGTCTGGCAGACGAGGAACTCGAGTACGAGGCGCCCACTGCTGCGCCCGCATCGACGGCCACTCACTCGACGGCGACCGGCGCTGCGGCATCGAAGTCCGCTGCTCCCCACTCCGCCCCGAATTCCTCGCACGCCGCGTCGTCCGCGTCGTCGTCACACACCGCCGGCGCACCCGCCTCGGCCGGTCGCGCATCGGTGACACCGCTGCGCAAGACCTCCGCTCCGAAGAATGTGGCTGCCTCAGACATGAATGAAATCCTCACCGTCCACCCGCGTCAGTATAAGGACGCTCAGGTGATCGCGGAGTCCTTCCGCGATGGAATCCCGGTCATCATCAACCTGTCTCAGATGAGCGACGCCGATGCGCGCCGCCTGATCGACTTCGCCAGCGGTCTGTCCCAGGGTCTGTACGGGAAGATCGAGCGCGTCACGGCGAAGGTCTTCCTGCTTTCCCCGTCCCACGTTGTCGTGTCCGGCGACAATGCCGCGGAGGACTCCGATGCCGAGGCGTCCTTCTTCGCGCAGTCGTAGTTACCGCCGTGTTTGCCGTCAGCCTGATCGGTGCGATCGCCTACTACGCCCTCCTGCTCTACTTCTTCGTGATGTGGGGTCGGTTCATCATCGACCTCGTACGCAGTGTCAACCGGTCTTGGCGGCCGCAGGGCCCCCTGCTCGTCGTGATCGAGTTGGCCTATTCCCTGACCGACCCGCCGATCAAGTTCTTCCGCCGGCTCCTGCCGCCGCTTCGAGTCGGCCCGATCGCCTTCGACTTCGGCTGGAGCATCACCATGCTCTGCGTCATCGTCGGCATGTCGATCACCGGGCTCATGCGCTGACCGATACCTCGCGCCCCGGACTGGGCATGTATTCTTGTCCGACGGCGTGCCGGGCTGACGCGGTCTGACTACGCGTCGGACCTTGATAGCGTTAGTTGAACGCAAACACAATGTTCGCAACTCGAGTTTTAAGGGTGGAAAGCCATGGCGCTAACTCCGGAAGATGTAGTCAACAAGCGGTTCCAGTCGACTAAGTTCCGCGAAGGATACGATCAGGACGAGGTCGATGACTTCCTCGACGAGGTCGTCGTTGAACTTCGCCGACTGACTGCGGAAAACGAGGAGCTCAAGGCTCGCGTCAGCTCTGGCGGCGCAGCGGAGGTCGCACCGGCGCCCGAGGCCGTCGCGGAGCCCGTCGTGGCTCCCGCCGTCGTGGCCGCACCGGTTGTCGCCGGGCCCATCGACGAGACCGCCGGCACGACTAACCTTCTCCAGCTGGCTCGTCGCCTGCACGAGGAGCATGTCAAGGAGGGTGCCGAGAAGCGCGATGCACTTATCGCCGAAGGCCACGCCACCGCAGCCCGTCTCGTCGCCGAGGCCGAAGCCAAGCAGCGCGCGCAACTCAGCATTCTCGACCAGGAGCGCTCCGTCCTCGAGACCAAGATCGACGATCTGCGCACCTTCGAGCGCGAGTACCGCCAGAAGCTGAAGAGCTACATCGAGACCCAGCTGCGCGACCTCGACGCCACGTCGCCGGTCGAGTCGAGCAACGCTTCGAAGTCGAGCTTCCAGAGCTTTGGCGCCTAAGGTTCGAACGAAGAAGCGCCCCGGTGCGTTGATCCTCCTGGCCGTCGTGGCCCTGGGGATTTACGCTCTGGATCAAATCAGTAAGTACCTCATCGTCAGCAGACTGACCGAGGGTGACATCGTCCGGGTTCTGGGAGACGTGCTGCAAATGCACTTCGTCCGGAACCCGGGCGCTGCCTTTTCCCTGGCAGCCGGCATGACGTGGATCTTCTCGATCATCGCCGTGGCCGTGGTGGTGCTCATCGTCTGGTTCGCCGGGCGCATCCGCTCTTTGGCCTGGTCTGTCGTCTTCGGGCTCCTGCTCGGCGGCGTGCTCGGCAACCTGACCGACCGGCTGCTGAGGGAGCCGTCCTTCGGCCTCGGTCACGTGATCGACTTCATTTCCACGCCCTGGCTGATCCCCGCCATCTACAACGTGGCGGACATGGCGATCGTGTCGAGCATGATCATCTTCATGTATCTGACCATTCGCGGAATCGGCCTTGACGGTCGCCGCACCGACGCCTCGGACCCGTCCGAATCCACCCCCACCCAGATAGCATCCTGATTCTCGCCATGGAAACACGCTCCCTTCCTCTTCCGGACGGACTCGCCGGAGTCCGCGTCGACGCCGGCATCGCCAAGCTCTTCGGCTTCTCGCGCAGCTTCGCGGCCGAAGTCTGCGAGGCCGGCGGAGTCACGTTGGACGGGGTCGTGGCCGGTAAATCCGACCGGTTGCACGGCGGTGCGTGGCTGGAGGTGTCCTGGCAGCCCAAGGAGGCCCTGGCGATCGTGCCCATCCCAGTGCCGGATCTCACGATCGTGCACGACGACGAGAGCATCGTGGTCATCAACAAGCCGTCCGGGGTGGCCGCGCATCCGAGTGTGGGCTGGACCGGTCCCACCGTGGTCGGCGCGCTCTCCGCGGCCGGCTACCGCATCGCCACCTCCGGGGCCAGCGAGCGGGCCGGGATCGTGCACCGCCTCGACGTGGGTACCAGCGGTCTGATGGTCGTCGCCAAGTCGGAGACCGCGTACACGGCGCTCAAGCGCGCCTTCCACGACCGCGAGGTCGAGAAGATCTACCACTCCGTCGTTCAGGGTCACCCCGATCCGAGCACGGGCACGATCGACGCGCCGATCGGGCGCCACCCGCGGTCGGACTGGAAGTTCGCGGTCATCGCCGGCGGCAAGGATTCCGTCACGCACTACGAGACGCTCGAGGCCTTCCCCTCGGCGTCACTGGTGGAGGTGCACCTGGAGACAGGGCGCACACATCAGATCCGGGTGCACATGGCCGCCCAGCGACATCCGTGCGTGGGTGACGCCATGTACGGCGCGGATCCCTCGATCACGGCGCGCCTCGGCCTGACCCGCCAGTGGCTGCACGCCAAGCAGCTGGCGTTCCACCACCCGGACACTCGGGAGTGGGTCACCTTTACCACCGACTACCCGGCCGACCTCGCGCACGCCCTCGACGTGCTGCGCGACGCCTGACGCGTAGCGCCTAATTACAACACCTCGGAGCCGTTTTGTCCTCTCAGAATAAGTCGGGTGGATCGACAGATTCCTTCGTGCACCTGCACGTGCATAGCGAGTACTCGATGCTCGACGGCGCGGCGCGGGTCAAACCGCTGATCAACGCGGCCATCGAGCAGGGGATGCCGGCGGTCGCCATCACCGACCACGGCAACGTGTTCGGTGCGTTCGATTTCTGGCGAACCGCGACGGAGGCCGGCATCAAGCCGATCATCGGCACCGAGGCGTACATCACCCCCGGAACCAACCGGCGAGACAAGACCCGGGTGCGCTGGGGAACCAGCGGTCAGAACCGTGACGACGTCGGTGGCGCCGGTTCGTACACGCACATGACGCTGCTCTCGGAGACTACGGCCGGTATGCACAACCTGTTCCGGCTGTCGTCCAAGGCCAGCCTGGAGGGGTACTACTTCAAGCCCCGGATGGACCGGGAACTGCTCGCCGAGTTCTCGGGCGGGTTGATCGGCACGACCGGGTGCGTGGGCGGCGAAGTGCAGACCCGCCTGCGCCTCGGCCAGTACGACGAGGCGAAGAAGGCGGCCGGGGAATTCCAGGACATCTTCGGCAAGGAGAACTTCTTCTGCGAGATCATGGACCACGGCATCGACATCGAGCGCCGCACCATGACCGACCTGCTCAAACTCGCCGGCGAACTCAAACTGCCGCTCGTGGCCAGCAACGATCTGCACTACACCCACGCCCACGACGCGACCGCCCATGCGGCCCTGCTCTGCGTGCAGTCGGCCTCGACCCTCGACGACCCGAACCGCTTCAAGTTCGACTCGAACGAGTTCTACCTGAAGACCGCAGCGCAGATGCGGCATCTCTTCCGCGAGCACCCGGAATCCTGCGACAACACGCTGCTGATCGCCGAACGCTGCCAGGTGGAGTTCAACACCAAGGCCAACTACATGCCCCGGTTCCCCTGCCCGGAGGGGGAGAACGAGGAGAGCTGGTTCGTCAAGGAGAACGAGATCGGGCTGGCCAAGCGCTACCCGAACGGCATCCCGGACGATGTGCGCAAACGAGCCGACTATGAGATCGGCATCATCATCCAGATGGGCTTCCCCGGCTACTTCCTCGTCGTGGCCGACTTCATTATGTGGGCCAGACAGCAGGGCATCCGGGTAGGTCCCGGCCGTGGGTCGGGCGCCGGTTCGATGGTCGCCTACGCCATGGGCATCACCGACCTGGACCCGCTCGTGCACGGGCTGATCTTCGAGCGGTTCCTGAACCCTGACCGCGTCTCCATGCCCGACTTCGACGTGGACTTCGACGAGCGTCGCCGCGGCGAGGTCATCCACTACGTGACCGAGAAGTACGGCGAGGAGCGCGTCGCCCAGATCGTCACCTACGGCACGATCAAGGCCAAGCAGGCCCTCAAGGATGCGTCCCGGGTGCTCGGCTTCCCCTTCGGTATGGGGGACAAGCTCACCAAGGCCATGCCGCCGGCGATCATGGGCAAGGACGTGCCCCTGACCGGCATGTTCGACAAGGACCACGCGCGCTACCGCGAGGCCGCCGATTTCCGCGCCGTGATCGAGTCCGACCCCGAGGCCCGCACCGTCTTCGACACCGCCCTCGGCCTGGAGAACCTCAAGCGTCAGTGGGGCGTGCACGCCGCCGGGGTGATCATGAGCTCCGACCCGCTGATCGACATCATCCCGATCATGAAGCGTGAAGCGGATGGCCAGGTCGTCACCCAATTCGACTACCCGGCCTCTGAGGCCCTCGGCCTGATCAAGATGGACTTCCTGGGATTGCGCAACCTCACCATCATCGACGACACCCTCGACAACATCGCCGTGAACCGCGGGCACCGGCCCGTACTCGAAGAGTTGGGGCTCGAAGACCCGGCCGCCTACGAACTGCTCGCCCGTGGCGATACCCTCGGGGTGTTCCAACTCGACGGCGGGCCCATGCGATCGCTGCTTCGCCTGATGAAACCCGACAATTTCGAAGACATCTCGGCCGTCATCGCGCTGTACCGGCCCGGCCCCATGGGTGCCAACTCACACACCAACTACGCGCTGCGGAAGACCGGCCAGCAGGAGATCATCCCGATCCACCCGGAGCTCGAGGAGGCGCTGGCCGACGTCATCGGCACCACCTACGGCCTGATCGTGTACCAGGAGCAGGTCATGTCGATCGCGCAGAAGCTGGCCGGGTTCTCTCTCGGCCAGGCCGATCTGCTGCGCCGCGCGATGGGCAAGAAGAAGAAGTCGGAGCTGGACAAGCAGTTCGAGGGCTTCTCCGGCGGCATGGTCGCCAACGGCTACTCCATGGAGGCGGTGAAAACCGTCTGGGACATTTTGCTGCCGTTCTCCGACTACGCCTTCAACAAGGCGCACTCGGCTGCCTACGGGGTGCTCTCGTACTGGACCGCGTACCTCAAGGCGAAGTACCCGGCCGAGTACATGGCCGCGCTGCTGACCAGCGTCGGCGACTCCCGCGACAAGCTCGCGCTGTACCTGAACGAGTGCCGCCGGATGGGCATCCAGGTTCTGCCGCCCGACGTGAATGAATCGATCGGGTACTTCGCGGCCGTGGGCACGGACATCCGTTTCGGGCTCGGCGCGGTGCGCAACGTGGGATTCAACGTGGTCGACGCGATCCGCGCCGCCCGCACCGAGAAGGGCGCGTTCGAGTCGTTCCACGACTTCCTGCGCAAGGTGCCGATCCCGGTGGCGAACAAGCGCACGGTCGAGTCCTTGATCAAGGCCGGCGCATTCGACTCGCTCGGCGCGACCCGCCGGGCCATGTTCGAGATCCACGAAGCCGCGGTCGAATCCGCCGTCAAGATCAAGCGCGACGAGCAGCACGGCATGGTCGGCTTCGACTTCGACAGCCTCTTCGACGACCCGCAAGAGAGCGAGCAGGTTCCCGACCGTCCCGAATGGAGCAAGAAGGAGAAGCTCGCGCTCGAACGCGACATGCTCGGGCTCTACGTCTCCGACCATCCGCTGGCCGGGCTAGAGCTCCCGCTGGCCAAGCACGCCAGCACGACCATCGTGGACCTGGTGGGATCGGAGCAGACGCAGGATGCCGACACCGTCACCATCGCCGGGCTGATCACCAGCGTGCAGCACCGGATCGCGAAGAAGTCGGGCAACCAATACGGCATCATCCAGGTCGAGGATTTCGGTGGGGAGATCGCCGTGATGTTCATGGGCAAGGCCTATCAGGAGTTCTCGTCCGACCTGGTCAGCGACTCGGTCGTGGTCGTGCGGGGCCGGGTGAGCCTGCGCGACGATGGCATGAACCTGCACGCGTACAGCATTTTCGCGCCCGAACTCGGCTTGGCCTCGGACACCGGCACGCTGACCGTCACGCTGGCAGAATCCCGGGCCACGACCGACACTGTGACGGCGCTGGGCGAAGTCATCACCCGCCACATCGGCAGCTCCGAGGTGCGGATCAAGCTGGTGAAGGGCCATACGGCGCGAGTGTTCGAGCTGCCCCATCATGTGAAGATCAGCGCCGACCTGTTCGGGGAGCTCAAGAGCCTGCTCGGGCCGAACTGCCTGACCTAAAGGAGCGAGTCCTGGCCGACCGCTGGTGTCGCCCTCGGCAAGTCAGAGCTGACGGCACGCCGTGGACGCTGTTCCTCACCCGTGACGCGAAGTGCCCGGTGTCGAACCAATTCGACGGAGATTCTGGCTCTCCTGCTGCTTCCGTGGGTTAATCCCGGCCGGGGAGCACTGGTTTGTGGCCGCCGAGGC
>NZ_PJJS01000028.1 GCF_002929845.1 Cryobacterium sp. M96 | reverse complement strand
CGGCTCGGCTCGGCTCGGCTCGGCTCGCCGAGCTTTGCTCCTCCGCGGCCCCGTGCCTCAGCGGGTGCGCGCAAATGGCCGCCATCGTTTCACCGATGGCGGCCATTTACGCGCACGGGGCGCCCGGCGGGGCGCCCCACGAGGCGCCCCGCCGGGCGGCCTGGCTAGAGCGCGTAGCCGCCGACCAGGCGCACGGCGCCGCCGTTCACGCCCTTGGCACCCTGCTCAAAGCCCGCGAGGTCGTGCGGGGCGGTCGAGACACGGCCGGCCACCCAGGCCGGCACTCCCTCGGTGGCGAGGCGCGCGATGACGGATGACGCCGATTCGGCCGCGACGACGGCGAACATGCCGACACCCAGGTTCCAGGTGCCCTCCGCGCTCTCGAGCGAGGAGCCGGCGAGTTCGCTGAGCACCCGGAAGACCGGGGACGGCGACCAGGTGGACCGGTCGACCTCCACCCAGGCGCCGAGCGGGAGCACGCGAGCGAGGTTCGCCGCGATGCCGCCGCCGGTGACGTGGCTGAGCGAGTGCACGACGCCGGCGAGCTCCGGGTCGGAGATCACGCCGAGCAGCGGCCCGGTGTAGAGCCGCGTCGGCTCGAGCAGGACCTCGCCGACCACGCCTCCGAAATCGGCGGACGTGTCGGTGTAGCCGATGCCGCGGTTGGCGAGGATGTGCCGCACGAGCGAGTAGCCGTTGGAGTGCAGGCCGGAAGAGGCCAGCGCCACGACGACGTCACCGTGGCGGACCTTCTCCGCGCCGAGCACCTGGTCGGCTTCCACCACCCCGGTGGCGGCGCCGGCCACGTCGTAGTCGTCAACGCCGAGGAGGCCGGGGTGTTCGGCGGTCTCGCCGCCGACGAGTGCGGTGCCGGTGGCGGCGCAGGCACGGGCGATGCCCGCGACGATGTCCGCGATCCGCTCGGGGACGACCTTGCCGCACGCAATGTAGTCGGTCATGAAGAGCGGGCGGGCCCCGACGACGATGATGTCGTCGACGACCATGCCCACAAGGTCCTGGCCGATCGTGTCGTGCTTGTCGATGGCCTGGGCGATCGCAACCTTGGTGCCGACGCCATCCGTTGACGTGGCCAGCAGCGGGCGCGTGTAGCCGGTGAGGAAGGAGACGTCGTAGAGGCCGGCAAAACCGCCGAACCCGCCGAGCACCTCGGGACCGTGCGTGTTCGACACGGCCTCCTTCATCAGGGAGACGGCGAGGTCGCCGGCCGTGGTGTCCACTCCGGCCGCCGCATAGGATGCGTTGCTCATTCTTGTCTTCCTGGGTCGCCGATCGGGGGCTTACCCTGTGTGACCAAGGATTCTTCGCGCAGTGCTTCCTGGCGCAGTGAGGTGGGGGCGAGCAGAGGCTCGAATTCCGAGTCGGGGCCCGGGTCGCATCCGTTCGAGGCGGCGGCCGGACGTTCCAACAGGTTCTTGCCCAGGTGTGCTGAGTCGGGCAGCGGGATCGGATAGACCCCGGTGAAGCAGGCCGTGCATAGGCGTTCGGGCGGCTGCTCGGTGGCGGCGATCATGCCCTCCGGTGAGAGGTACCCGAGCGAGTCGGCGCCGATGGCCTGGCGCACCTCGTCGACGCCGAGGCCGGTCGCGATCAGTTCCGCGCGGGAGGCGAAGTCGATGCCGTAGAAGCAGGGCCAGGTGATCGGCGGGCTCGAGATGCGCACGTGCACCTCGGCCGCACCGGCCTCCCGCAGCATGCTGACCAGGGCACGCTGGGTGTTGCCGCGCACGATCGAGTCGTCGACGACGATCAGCCGTTTGCCCTTGATCACGGCCTTGAGCGGGTTGAGCTTGAGCTTGATTCCCCGCTGGCGGATGGTCTCCGACGGCTGGATGAAGGTGCGCCCCACGTAGGAGTTCTTCACCAAACCCTGGCCGAACGGAATTCCGGATGCCTGCGCGTACCCGATCGCGGCCGGCGTGCCGGACTCGGGGGTCGGGATGACGAGGTCGGCCTCGACGGGGTACTCCTGGGCGAGGCGACGGCCCATCTCGACCCGCGCCTCGTGCACGCCGCGGCCGGCGATGGTGGTGTCGGGCCGGGCCAGGTAGACGTACTCGAACACGCAGCCGGCGGGCTTCGCTTCGGCGAAGCGCTGCGTGCGCAGGCCGTCTTCGTCGATGGTGATGAGCTCGCCCGGCTCGACCTCGCGCACGAAGCTGGCGCCCACGATGTCGAGGGCGGCGGTTTCGGATGCGACCACCCAGCCACGCTCGAGGCGGCCGAGCACCAGCGGGCGCACCCCCTGCGGGTCGCGGGCGGCGTAGAGGGTGGTCTCGTCCATGAAGACGAGGCTGAAGGCGCCGCGCAGACGCGGCAGAACCTCGAGCGCCGTGGCTTCGAGGGTGTGGTCGAGATCGCCGGTGAAGAGGGCCGTGATCACTGCGGTGTCGGTGGTGTTGCCGCGGGCGAGCTCGCCCTCCACCTTCGGGTAGCGTTCGTGCACGAGCTGCAGGAGCTCGGCCGTGTTGGTGAGGTTGCCGTTGTGGCCGAGGGCGACCGTGCCGCCCGAGGTGCGGCCCAGGGTGGGCTGGGCGTTTTGCCAGCTGGACGACCCGGTGGTCGAGTAGCGGGTGTGCCCGACGGCGATGTGGCCGATCAGTGTGCTCAGCGCGGCCTCGTTGAAGACTTGGGAGACCAGGCCCATGTCCTTGTAGATCAGGATCTTCGAGCCGTCACTCGTGGCGATCCCGGCCGATTCCTGGCCCCGGTGCTGCAGGGCATAGAGGCCGAAGTAGCTGAGCTTAGCCACCTCCTCACCAGGAGCCCAGACGCCGAAAACGCCGCAGGCATCCTGCGGCCCCTTCTCTCCGGGGAGTAGATCATGGCCTAAAAGTCCGTCGCCGCCAGCCAAATCGGTGCCTCTTCTACTATCAGTGCTCGGGGAAGTGTGTGCTGAGAGTTGTGGGGTGACCGGGAGCTTCTCCGCTTCGGTCCGGTGAGCCGTGTTGTTGGGAAGGGCGGGTTGGGCTAGTCCCGATCAGAATTCGACGAGTCGGATACGGCATCCGGAGACTCGGAATCGCTCGGACCGACAGCTGCCATTCTATCGACGACAACCGTCTTCCCGCGGCGGGAGATGACACGGTCGATGATGATGGCGACGACGGCACCCAGGGCGACGCCCAGCGTGAGGAACGCGAGCAACAGGAATCCGAAGACCTGGGTAGCCCCGAACTCGGCGTTCTCGGGAAACACGACCGTGAGAACCAGGGCCGCGATCGCACCGATCAGGGCGCCGAGGAGCATGAAGTTGAAGAAGCGGGGCGAGCGCCGCACGGTGACGGTGGACTTGTCGACGATCGATTCGCCGGCACTCTCACCGGTGCCGGAATCGGACTCCTGCTCGGGCTGTTGGTCTGAGATCACGCGTTCATTCTCGCACGCCAGATCGGTCCTGCGGCTGTGTGTTGGCTCTGCCCGGCGGATGCCAGCCTGCCCGGATGAATGGGATTGCGGTACGCGGGAGCGCGAACATAGACCTCGTCGTGCGGCAGCCGCGGCGGCGCGTCAGGGTGGCGCGGTGGACTTCCGCGGACACGGAGGTTCAGTGTTCGGCGATCACCGCGGCGGCCGGTGGACGATCCACCACGGCAGAGCCGAGCGACCCGGTCGCGCCTGTCACAATGACCGCACCCCTCAGGATCCCTTGACCTGTGCGAGCAGTCCAGCGAGCTCGGTCAGTGCGTCATCGGTCAGCGTGTCGAACCATGGTGCGGAGCGTTCTATCGCGAGAGTTTCGAACGCCTCGACCTGGGAACGCGCGAATCCGGTGAGCCTGAGGAGCCGCACCCGTCCGTCCTGGTCGGATGCGAACTGCTCGACCAGGTCATGCTCGCGCAATTGGTCGACGAGTTGAGTGATGGCCCCCGGTGTGACGTGCAACAGTGCGGCAAGCCGGCCCGGAGTGACAGAGTCCTGCGCGTGAGCGAGGACGAAGAGGACATCCAGCTGGGTGCGTGTGAGGACCGTGCTGCCGAACGGAGTCGATCGCGGGCTCGCGATCGACCGCGACAGACGAACGACCGCCGCCAGGACCTCCCCCATCTGCCTGGACCGGTGCGAGGTGAGCAGGCGCGCCGATTGTGTCATGCGCTGATAAACGGCATCTGCCCGATGAAGGTGCGATCCTCCACCTGGGTGAGGATGAAGTCCGCGAGATCATCTCGACTGATCTGGGTGCTCGCGTCAACGCCCACCCATCCCACCCGGTAGGTTCCAGCACCCGGCTTCTCGGTCAACCGCGGACCACGAACGACCGTCCACTCCAACCCGGACGCCTCGAGCACCCGAAGGTGCTGCTCCGCGTCGGCGAGAACATGCCCGGACAGGGTCTTCAGCAAGAACCTGATGACGCGGTCTGCGGGCCCGGGCCGGTCCAGTGGAGCGGTTAGCCCGCCGCCCGACAGGGTGACGATCCGCTTTACTTCGTGCCGCCCCATCGCGTCCACGATGAGCTGGTTGCCCTCGGTCTGCAGGGTCGGCGGCGACCCCTTGACCTGCCCAAACAGGCTGAGCACGGCGTTTGACCCCGCCACCGCCTGATCCACGGCATCCGCGTCCAACACGTCACCGCGAATGACCGTCAGAGCCGGCGACGTGGTGACGAGCTTGGCCGGATCACGCACCAGAGCCCGCACCTCGCATCCCGCGGCAAGAGCGCGCGTCAGCACGCGATGACCGGTCTTACCGGTCGCACCGAACAAAGCAATCACTGTCATGAGAATTAGTTTAGTCGCTAAATGTTGTGATCGGATGATGCTGCCACCAAACCACAACGACGGGGAAAACTAACGAGGGAGAAAAAGGGGGGTCGCGTCCGAGACGGAGGTGGGAGGCGTCAGAGAAGCGGTAGGTGCCCGACCAGGTCGGCGCGCTGGCCGGAGGCGGCGATGCGACCGGATGCGATGCCATCAGCCCACGAGAGCGTTCCGGTGGCGAGGGCGAGCCAGGTGGGAGCATCCGTCTCAATGACGTTCGGCGGTGTGCCGCGGGTGTGGCGCGGACCGGCGATGCATTGCACGGCCCCGAACGGCGGCACGCGAACCTCGAGTGTGTTGCCGGTGGCCTTCTCGGCGAGCAGCTGCAGCGTGTACCGAACCGCCAGGGCACGGATGTCCCGGCTCGCCTCACCCTGCTGCGCCGCGTATTCGCGCACCGCCGCGCGCCCCACGCCGTCGTCAATCCTCGCTCGTGCCACGCCACCAGTCTGCCTCCTGTCTGCGGTCCGTGCCGGCCGCCCGCTTCTTGCGCCGCCAGCCCACCCCGCGCGCATGCTGTGCCGCTGCGCGCCTGGCACACCATGCGCGTATCGGCGCAGCACGGGCGCAGCGCTCTTGCGCCAGTGCCCGCTGTCCGCCGCCCGCCGCCCGCCGCCCGCGCGGGGCTACGCGGCATCCGCTAATCTGACGGGGTGAAGATTCTGGTCCTCGGTTCCGGTGCCCGCGAGCACGCCATCATCACCGCGCTGCTCCGCGAGGAGCCGCGCCACGACATCGTGGCGGCGCCAGGCAATGCCGGCATCGCCCGGGATGTGCCGGTGATTCCGCTCGACCCGGCCGACCCCGAGCAGGTCACGAACTACGCGAACCTCAACGGCATCGAGCTCGTCGTGGTGGGGCCGGAGGCGCCGCTCGTCGCCGGGGTCGCCGATGCGGTGCGCACCCGGGGCATCCCGGTATTCGGTCCGGACCGGGCCGCAGCCGCCCTCGAAGGCAGCAAAACCTTCGCCAAACGCATCATGGACGCCGCGGGCGTGCCCACCGGACGCGCCGAACGCGCCGGGTCGCTCGCCGAAGCCACGTCCGCACTCGATGAGTTCGGGGCGCCCTACGTGGTGAAGGCCGACGGCCTCGCCGCCGGCAAGGGCGTGCTCGTCACCGTGGACCGTACGGCCGCGATCAACCACGCCATCTACTGGCTTCAGCACGGCAGCGTGCTGATCGAAGAATTCCTGGACGGGCAGGAGGTCTCCCTCTTCCTGCTCAGCGACGGCCACAGCGTGCTGCCGCTCTCCCCCGCCCAGGACTACAAACGCCTCGGTGACGGTGACCTCGGCCCGAACACCGGCGGCATGGGCGCCTATTCGCCGCTGCCCTGGCTCGACGCCGAATTCGGCAGTGAACAGGCTTTCATAGACGAGGTCATCGAAACGATCGCGTTGCCCACGGTGCGCAAGCTCGCCGCCGAGGACACCCCCTTCATCGGTCTGCTCTACTGCGGCCTCATTCTCACGACCGAGGGCATCCGGGTGATCGAATTCAACGCCCGATTCGGCGACCCGGAGACCCAGGTGGTTCTACCGCGCCTGGTCACGCCACTGTCGGGTCTGCTGCTCGCGGCCTCCACCGGCGGCCTTGGCGGCCTGGCCCGCCCGGTATTCTCGGCTGACGCCTGCGTCACGGTCGTGCTCGCGAGCGAGAACTATCCGGATGCGCCGGTCACCGGACGCGCTCTCACCGGCCTGGCCGCGGCATCCGCTGTGCCCGGCGTCAGTATTGCGCATGCGGCGACGGCCGTCGTCGACGACACCCTCGTGTCCACCGGCGGACGCGTGCTCAGCGTCGTCGCGGTCGGCGACGGCTTTACGGATGCCCGCGCCCGCGCCTACGAGGCGCTCACCCTGATCACGCTTGAGGGTTGCCAGTTCCGCACCGACATCGCGGCCCGCGTCGCCGCTGTCGCCCGCTGAGCCCGCGTCGCCGGTGTCGCCCGCTGAGCCCGCGTCGCCGGTGTCGCCCGCTGAGCCCGCGTCGCCCGCCGAGCCCGCCGAGCCCTCGTCTCACTGGCCCGGCTGAGCTGTCGCCGCCCGCTGTTTCCGTGGCCAACTCAGGAGATCCATTCGGCGAGCGCTGAGAACACCCGAGAACACCAGGCCGGATGACACCGGCAGCGCAGATCTCCTGAGTTAGCCCCTTCCCCTGGGATCCTCGGCGCGGAAGCGCGGCACGCCGCGGGCGGCACGAACCCGGCACGAGCCCGGCACGAGCCCACGCCGGCACCGCGTTGGCGCGGGCACCGGCCGGTGCGCAAGAATATAGCCGTGACCGCACTAGACCAGCCCGCCGCATCCGCTCTGCCCGACCTGCCGGGATGGCGTCACGCCTACTCGGGCAAGGTGCGCGACCTCTATGTTCCGGATGCCGCGGCCGACCTCGCGACCGCCGCACGCGTGCTCGTGGTCGCCAGCGACCGCGTCAGCGCGTTCGACCACGTTCTCGAGCCCGGCATCCCGGGCAAGGGCGAACTGCTCACCACTCTCAGCCTCTGGTGGTTCGACCAGCTCGTGGGCTTCCCCAACCACCTCGTGCCGGACCACACCGTCAACGGGGCTGTGACCAGCCTGCTCCCATCCGCCGTTGCCGGGCGCGCCATGCTCTGCAAGACCCTCGACATGTTCCCGATCGAATGCGTCGTGCGCGGGTACCTGACCGGATCGGGCTGGAAGGAATACCAGTCCACCCAGACGGTGTGCGGCATCCAACTGCCTGCCGGCTTGCAGAACGGCGACCGCCTGCCCGAACCCATCTTCACCCCGGCGTGGAAGGCCCCGATGGGCGAGCACGATGAGAACATCTCGTTCGAGCGCACGGTGGAGCTGGTCGGGGCCTCCGTTGCCGACGAGCTGCGCCGCCTGTCGCTGGAGATCTTCGGCCACGCCTCGGCGATCGCCGAGAAAGCCGGGGTCATCCTGGCCGACACGAAATTCGAGTTCGGCGCCGACCGCCTCACGGGCGCCATCACGCTCGCCGACGAGGTGCTCACCAGCGACTCGAGCCGCTATTGGGACGCCTCGCTCTGGCAGTCCGGCACGACCCCGGAACAACGGATGGCCAGTTTCGACAAGCAGATCGTTCGAGACTGGCTCGCGGCCAACTGGGACCTGACCGGCACACCGCCGGCACTTCCGGCGGAGATCATCGGGCAGACCGCGGCCCGTTACCTGGAACTGCTGGCGCGGCTGACGCACGCGGCTTCCGAGGCCGGCGCGGCGTAGGCGAGGCCGGCGCGGCGTAGGCGCGGCTGCGGTGGCCCGCGTTTCTCCGCGGGCACCGCACCGTCGCTGGGTTTCCCCGCAGCCGGGCGTGCCGTCGCGAGGCGTCACGGCCCGGCGGCCACGGGCCGCAAACTGATACGCTCCGGCCATGCGAATCAAGATGTGCAGCGTCCACGTGAACGATCCGTCCGCCGCGTTCGACTTCTACACGTCCGTGCTCGGATTCGAGAAGCTGATGTCCATGCCGGAGCACCAGCTGTACATCGTGAAGTCCCCGGAAGACCCCGACGGGGTCGGCCTCCTCCTCGAGCCGAGCGACAACAAGGTCTACCAGAAGTACGCTCAGGGCATCCGCAGCCTCGGGCTGCCGGCCATCGTGTTCGGCACACCGGATGTGCAGGCCGAGTACGAGAGACTCCGCACCCTGGGCGTTCAGTTCGCCGGCGCCCCCAGCACGGATGCCTACGGCACCTCCGTCATCTTCGACGACACCTGCGGCAACCTGATCCAGCTCCACGAAGACGAGCAGTAGCGAGCGCCCTGACTGCTGGGTCGCGTTCTGCGCTCCGACCCGCTCCCGACTCCCGATCCCCCTACAACTCCCGACTCCACCTCCCGACTCCAATCTGGGGCTAACTCAGGAGATCCCGACCAAGGCCGTCCCCGGGGCCACTGTTTCCGCGGCGGATGGCGTCCGATCGCGACCGTGCCGCCGGATCTCCTGAGTAAGCCCCCGCCACGCGGCGCACGGCCGGAATACCGGGCCCGGATCATCCGTTGGGGCCAGTGTGAATCGATTTGCGAACGATCTGCTGCCCGCATCCACCGGCATGGGCGCGGTGACCCTGCGGGTGGGCGACCTCGACGCCATGATCACGTATTACCGCGACGCGGTGACCCTCGAGCTACAGAGCCACGAGGGGCCGGTCGCCGTGCTCGGGCGCGGAACCACACCGATCGTTGTTCTGCAGCACGCCCCGGAGCTGGCCGCCGCCGAGCCCCGCTCGAGCGGGCTGTTCCACACCGCCATCCTCTTCGATACGCAGGCGCAGCTCGCCGCGGCCGTCTACTCGGTGGGCACAACGCATCCGGGATCGTTCACCGGCAGTGCCGATCACCTGGTCAGCCAGGCCTTCTACTTCACCGACCCGGAGGGCAACGGCATCGAGCTGTACTGGGACCGCGACCGCACCGAGTGGAGCTGGACCCACGGCCAGGTCGAGATGGCCACCCTCTACCTCGACCCGAACACCTTCATCGGCGAGCACCTGACCCGGGACGGTCAGGCGCATCCGTCGGTCGGCAACGCCATCGTCGGGCACGTGCACCTTTCCGTCGGCGACGTGGGCACGGCCCGCGAGTTCTACGTGGACCGCCTCGGCTTCGAGGCGACGGCGACCCTCGGCGGCCAGGCCCTGTTCGTCTCGGCCGGCGGCTACCACCACCACATGGCCATGAACACCTGGAACAGCGCCGGCGCCGGCAAGCGCCGACTGGCCCTCGGGCTCGGCGAGGTCGATATCATCCTGCCGGGCTCCGACGACATCGGTGCCCTCAACGAACGGATGTCCCACTTCGGCGTGCAGACCCGTCACGACGGGCAGACCCTCGGCTTCGACGACCCGTGGGGCAACCAGATCGTGGTGCGCACGAAGTAGCCCGCACGGCGTCAGCGCACGGCGTCAGCGCACGGCGTCAGCGCACGGCGTCAGCGCACGGCGTCAGCGCGGCTCACCCCGCCGACGCCGAACGCAGATGTCCTATGCGCCGGCCTCGGGCGCAGCACCGGCTCCCGGCGCCGCACCCGTGCCGCGGGAGGCCGCCCGGGTGGCACGGCGGCTCAGGCCGTGCACGGCCGCCTGGTATTCCTTGGCTCCCAGCGGACGTCCCGGCAGCTTGGGCCGGCCCCGGTCGACGGCCCGCAGCCCGTCGAGCACGATCGACAGCTGGCGCCGCCACTGGCCGGTGTAACCGCCGCCGAGGGTGCCGAGCGAGCCCACCATGGTGACGAGGACCGCGAGGTCGACCGCATCGACATCCGTTCGGAGGTCGCCGTCGCGTTTGGCCTGCGTGACGAGGGCCGACAGCACCGCTTTGAACGAGGCCGCCTTGCCGCGCGCTGGGTCGACCGTCTCCATGCGCTTGAGGATGGGCGGCAGCGACGGGTCGGCGACGAGCCACTCGGCGACGCGTTCGGTGTAGACGACGATGCCGTCCCACGCGGTGGGGGCAGCCGCGATCTCGTCGCGCACCGAGGCCAGCTCGGCGAGGGAGATGTCGTGCAGGGCCCTGACCAGGTCGTCCCGGGTGGAAAAATTGCGGTACAGCGTGGCTACGCCCACGTCGGCGCGGCGGGCGATCTCCTCCAGCGAAGCGTCAACGCCGTGCACCGCGATCAGTGCCCGCGCCTCAATGAGGAGACGCTCACGGTTCTGCCGGGCGTCACGCCGTCGAGGCTGCGCCCCATCCTGCGGGGTCGATTCGGGCGAAGTCATGACCCTGAGTCTAGGTCCCGAACCTTGGCATCGCGGAGGCTCACCTCCACGCCTCCCCCTGGCAGGTGTCAGCCAGTTGCGCCGGGCCGGGGCTGTCCCGCACAATGCAGTCAGCACCCGAACGAAACGGAGCACCATGTCGGTCGAGCACAACACCCGCGAGTTCGATCCCGAGATCGTGACGGATTTCCGGGAGCGGATGAGTTACGGCTCCTACCTCGATCTGGACACCCTGCTCGGTGCGCAGAAGCCGGTCAGCTCACCCGAGCACCACGACGAGCTTCTGTTCATCATCCAGCACCAGACCACCGAGCTCTGGCTGAAGCTCGTGCTGCACGAGCTGCGCGCCGCGACCGCGTTCCTGCGCCAGGACCAGATCGCCCCGGCCCTCAAATGCATCGCCCGGGTCAAGCACATCCAGCGCACCCTGACCGAGCAGTGGTCGGTGCTGGCCACGCTCACGCCCAGCGAATACGCCGAGTTCCGGCATTTCCTGGGCAACTCGTCCGGGTTCCAGTCGTATCAGTACCGGGCCGTCGAGTTCGCGCTCGGCAACAAGAACCGGCGCATGCTGAGCGTGTTCGAGAGCGATCCGGATGCTCACGCGCTCCTCTCCGAGATGCTTGCGGCCCCCAGCATCTATGACGAGTTTCTGCGCTACCTGCACCGGCAGGGGTTCGCTATCCCGGCACCCGTGCTGGAGCGCGACGTCACGGAGGCGTGGGTGCTGCATCCGGAACTCGTGGCCACCTTCCGCGGGATCTACGAGAACGCGGGCGAGCACTGGGGTGCTTACGAGGCCTGCGAGGAACTCGTCGACCTGGAGGACAACTTCCAGCTCTGGCGGTTCCGTCACCTCAAGACCGTGCAGCGCATCATCGGCATGAAGACCGGTACCGGTGGGTCGAGCGGGGCCGCCTTCCTGCAGAAGGCGCTCGAGCTGACCTTCTTCCCCGAGTTGTTCGCCGTGCGCACCGAACTCGGCACATGAGGCACGGATGACCGGCGGCCGGCCAGGCGGATCGGTGCCAGGCGGATCGGTGCCGGGCGAACCGGTGCCGTGCGGATCGGTGCCGGGCAGGACGGTCGGCAGGACCGTCGGCAGGACGGTCGGCAGGACCGTCGGCAGGACGGTCGGCAGGACCGTCGGCAGGACGGTCGGCAGGACCGTGCTCCCGGGCTTCCTCGATGCGCATGTGCACCTCGCGCTGATCGACCCGGCCCCGCTCACCGCGGCCGGCATCGCCCGCGTGCTCGACCTCGGCGGGTGGACGCCGCCGAGGTCGACGCTTCCGGTCGAGTCCGACCCGGGTGCTCGACCTCGGCGGGTGGAGCTGGGCGCGGGAGAGCCCCAGCGAGCTGGGCGTCCCGCGAGCGCGGTCCTTCCCGAGACCGTGTTCGCGGGGCAGTTTCTCGCCGCGCCGGGCGGCTACCCGAGCGAACGGTCCTGGGCCCCGGCAGGCAGCGTGCGCTTCGTGGCCCAGGCGACGGATGCCGCGGCCGCCGTCGACGACCAGCTGGCGCTCGGGGCATCCGTGATCAAGGTCACGCTGAACGGCGACGCCGGGCCAGTGCTGCCGCGCGCGGTTCTCGCGGCCATAGTCGGGCACGCCCACGATCGCGGGGCCCCCGTTCTCGCCCACGCCGAGGGGGCCGGACAGGCGCTCCGCGCGTTCGAGGCCGGGGTGGACGCCCTGGCGCACACGCCGTTCAGCGAGCGGCTGGGCGACGAGGTGATCGCGGCCATGGCCAGGCGAATGGCATGGATCAGCACCCTCGACATCCACGGCTGGGGCGAGCCGACCGACGACTTCGATCGCGCGGTCGACAATCTGCGCCGCTTCCACCGGGCCGGCGGACAGGTGCTCTACGGCACCGACCTCGGCAACGGCCCGCTGCCGCTCGGGCTGAACCGGCGGGAGATCAACGCGCTGCTCGGCGCCGGCCTGAGCGGCGACGACGTGCTGCGGAGCCTGACCATGGGAAACCTCGGCGGCTTCCGGACCGTGCTGCGCGGCCCAACAGGCACCGAGCGCCTGGTCACGGTGCTGCGTGGCAAGCGCCCGGCCGACCCGGCCGCGTTCAGCGCCTGGCTCGGCACCGCCCGGGCGATCAGCCCGGCCGACCTCGGCGACCTCGGCGACCTCAGCACCCTCGACCCGCCGGATTCCTGAGCGCACCCCCGACCGCATCCACCGCCGCACGGCCGTCCGCGCTTTCCGTAGTCGCGCGGTCACCCGCGTGGGTGGGATACTTCCAGCGCGGCACGGTGTCGGCGAGTCCCCGGGAAGCGCGCATCGCTGCGAGAGATGGCTGCCCATCATCCGTTCGACCTCGAGGAATCCAGATGACCCCCCACACCGACACCAGCCCCGCCGGCAACGGCAGCCAGGATGCCCAGCTCGCCTTCGCCCGCCGGATGGACCGCATCGACGGGCTCGGACACTACCGGCGGCAGTTCGTCGGCATCGAACCCGACAGCGCGACCGGCGCGACCGGGCACACCCCGAGCCTCGTCGCCTACCTCGACGGCAACTCCCTCGGCCGGCCCACCCGGGCCAGCGTGGCCCGCATCACCGAGTTCCTCACCCACGACTGGGGCACCCGCCTGATCCGCGGCTGGGACGAGGCCTGGCTGGACCTTCCGCTGAAAATCGGCGACGACATCGGCCGCGCCGCCCTCGGTGCCGCGCCCGGCCAGGTCTTCGTCGGCGACTCGACCACCGTGCTGCTCTACAAGTTGGCGCGGGCGGCCGTCGACTACCTTCGCGTCGACGCGGAACCGACGCGCACCGAGATCGTGCTGGACACCGACAACTTCCCCACCGACCGCTACCTGCTCGAGGGCATCGCGGCCGAACGTGGCATGACGCTGCACTGGATCCACTCCGACCCCGCGAGCGGCGTCACAGTGGAGCAGGTGCGGCAGGCCGTGGGCCCGCAGACAGCGCTCGTGCTGCTCAGCCACGTGGCCTACCGCTCCGGTTTCCTTGCCGATATGCGCGAGATCACCGCGGTGGTGCACGCCGCGGGCAGCCTCGTGCTCTGGGACCTCAGCCACTCGGTCGGCTCCGTGGTGGTCGAACTCGACCTGTGCGACGTGGACCTGGCCGTCGGCTGCTCCTACAAATACCTGAACGGCGGCCCCGGCGCCCCCGCGTTCGCCTATGTGCGCAGCGACCTGCAAGACGTTCTCACCCAGCCGATTCAGGGCTGGATGGGAACGAAGGATGTCTTCACGATGGGCCCGGGGTATGTGCCGGCCGACGGCATCCGTCGTTTCATGAGCGGAACCCCGCCGATCGTGGGGATGCTGGCCATGCAGGATTCGCTCGCGATGATCGAGGAGGCCGGCATCGACCAGGTGCGCGCCAAGTCGGTGGCGCTGACCGAGTTCGCGCTGACCCTCGTGGATGCCTGGCTTGCCCCGATGGGCGTGACTGTGTCGTCGCCGCGAGAGCCCACGCACCGCGGCGGTCACGTGACCGTGAACCACCCCGCCATGCGGCAGGTGACGCAGATTCTGTGGGAGCACGACGTGATCCCCGATTTCCGCACGCCCGACGCACTGCGCATCGGCCTGTCCCCGCTGAGCACAAGCTTCGTCGAGACCTTCGAGGGGGTCGCGGCGATCCGGGACGTGCTGCGCGGTGTGCTGCTCGGGCAGAGCGGACTTGCCGGCGGGGCCAACAGTGGTCTCGGCACCGGCCTGGGCACCGGCCTGGCCGGTGCGCTCGGCGGCCCGGGGGTCGGCCTGTAGGATCGTGGAATCCACCCCCCAACGCCTCCGGAGTGAGCTATGCCAACAATCGTCGTAGAAGTTATGCCCAAGGCCGAGCTGCTCGACCCGCAGGGGAAGGCCGTCGCCGGCGCCCTGGGTCGCCTCGGCAAGACCCGTTTCACCAGCGTTCGCCTGGGCAAGCGGTTTGAACTCACCATCGACGGCCACGTCGACGACGCCGTGCTCGCCGAGGTGCAAGAACTCGCCGACACCGTGCTGTCCAACACGGTGATCGAGGATGTCATCGGCATCCACGTGCTGGAGGCACCCGCCGGAGAGACTCACTGATGCGCATCGGCGTCGTCACGTTCCCCGGTTCGCTCGACGATCGCGACGCCGCGCGCGCGATCCGCCTGGCCGGCGCCGAGCCCGTCGCCCTCTGGCACGGCGAGCACGACCTGCACGGCGTGGACGCGCTCGTACTGCCCGGCGGCTTCAGCTACGGCGACTACCTGCGCTGCGGCGCCATCGCGAGCCTCTCTCCGATCATGGCGGAGGTCATCAGCGCGGCCAACAGCGGCATGCCCGTGCTCGGTGTCTGCAACGGCTTCCAGATGCTGACCGAGGCGCACCTGCTCGAGGGCGGCTTGATCCGCAACGACCACGGCTCGTTCATCTGCCGCGACCAGAAATTGCGCGTCGAGAGCGCCCTCACCGACTGGACCGGTGGTTTCGCGGCCGGCCAGGAGATCACCATCCCGCTCAAAAACGGCGAGGGCGGCTTCATCGCCTCCGCCGACACGCTCGAGCGCCTCGAGGGTGAGGGCCGCGTGGTCGTGCGCTACGTCGGCATGAACCCGAACGGCTCGCTCAACGACATCGCCGGCATCAGCAACATGCGCGGCAACGTCGTCGGCCTGATGCCGCACCCCGAGCACGCGGTCGAGCCGGGCTTCGGCCCCGACACCGTCGACGCCATGCGCAGCGGCACCGACGGGATCACCTTCTTCACCTCCGTGATCGAACGGATGCTCGTCAGCGCGTAACAGCGTCCGCACCATGCGGTTGTCGGCGCGCCGGAGCGCCGGCGCGCTAGCCTGTCAGGGTGACGTCTAACAGCGGTGTGCGTGTGGGTGCCGCTGTCCGAGGGATGCCGCCTGGCTACTTCGCGTTGGTCATGGCCACGGGGATCATCTCGGTCGGGATGCACCTGATCGGCGTCCAGACGCTCAGCTTCATCCTCATGGTCGTGTGTGCCGCGGCCTACCTGATTCTCGTGGCGCTTACCGGGTGGCGGCTCATCGCCTATTCCGCGGCCTTCCTTGCGGACATGCACGATCCCCACCGCGGATTCCAGTTCTTCACTTTCGTCGCCGGCACCAACGTCCTGGCTGCCCGTCTCGCCATCGAGGGCTGGTTCGGCCTGGCGACAGTTCTCCTCGGCGTGTCCGGAATCACCTGGCTGTTGCTCGGCTACGCTCTCCCGTGGTTCGCGGTCCTGGGCCGCAGCGTGCGCCCCGTGCTCAACGCCGCGAACGGGACCTGGTTCATCTGGGTCGTCGCCAGCCAGTCGGTCGCCGTCGTGGCGGCCTCGTTGGAGCCCGTGTCGGGCGATGCCAGGGCACTGCTCGCAGTCCTCGCGATCTTGTCCTGGTCGGTGGGCATCTTCCTCTACGGTGCCGCGGGTGTTTTCGTATCCTTACGGCTGGTGCTCTATGACATCCGGCCTGAGCAGTTGGACCCGCCCTACTGGGTGTCTATGGGCGCGTGCGCGATCACGGTGCTGGCCGGTGCCCGCATCGTCGAAATGGCGGACGCCCCGATGGTGACCGCGACCCGGGGGCTCGTTGCGGGCGTCTCCGTCATGTTCTGGGCGTTCGCCACCTGGCTCATCCCCGTGCTCATCGCGGTGGGGTTCTGGCGTCACGTCACACACCGAGTGCCACTGCGCTACGAAGCGACGCTGTGGAGCATCGCATTTCCCGTCGGGATGTACGCGGTCGCCGGAATCTACCTGGGCCAGGCCGATGACCTTCCACTGGTCGGGCAGATCGGGACCGTCTCACTCTGGGTGGCTCTCGTGGTGTGGTTGGTCATGTTCACCGCGATGGTCCGCCAGCCGCTGCGGGCAGGTGGACTGTTTCGTGGATCCCCTGACCCGCGGCACCTGACCGTTGAGCCCGCAGTCACCGGCCAACCGAGAAAGTGAGAACCGACCCGTGCAGAAAATTTCGATCGAGGCGTTCGCCCGCGAACACCTGAAGGCAGCCGCAGCCGGCACCAGTGGTCGCGCAGCCGGAACGGTCTTCGGCGGCCACGAGAAGGTGATGCGTCAAACCGTCATCGCGCTGCTGGCCGGAATCTCCCTGAGCGAGCATGAGAATCCGGGTGAGGCGACGGTCTACGTCCTCAGCGGGCGCGTGCGGCTAAGAGCCAGCGACGACGTCTGGGAGGGGCGCGCCGGTGATTTCCTGATCGTTCCGGACGCACGGCACAGCCTTGAGGCGGTCGTAGATTCCACGGTCCTGATGACCGTTGCCAAGAAGGGCTAGAACGCCAGATCGAGGACCGCCGCGACAGGCGCGCAGCGGTCCCCCGTGCCGGTGATCAGGCGATGATCGTCCACGGGTTCTCGATCAGTCGGGTCAGCGTTTGCAGGAACTGTGCGGCCACAGCGCCGTCGATGATCCGGTGGTCCGCCGACAGGGTGTAGCGCATCCTGTGCCGGGCAACGATCTCGTCCCCGACCACGACAGCCTCGCGGGCGGTGCCGCCGACGGCCAGGATCGCCCCTTCGGGCGGGTTGATGATCGCGGTGAACTGCTCCACACCGAACATGCCGAGGTTGCTGATGGTGAACGTGCCGCCCGACATCTGACCGGCTGTGAGCTTCTTGGCGTTGGCCAGGGAGACGAGCTGCTTGGCTTCCGTACCGAGCTGGCTGACGGTCTTCTGGTCCGCGTCCTCGATCACGGGAACCACGAGGCCGTTGCCCGAGGCGACAGCCACACCGATGTTGACGCGGTGGTGCACCAGCATCTCGACGCTCGCGTCGTCGATGTAGGACGCGTTGACCTCGGGGTGCTCGCGGAGGGCGAGCGCGCTCGCCCGAATCAGCAGGTCGTTGATGCTCACCTTCGGCCGACCGGCCTGAACGAGTTGCGCGTTCAGCTCGGTGCGCAACTGCACGAGGTTCTCGGCGTCGGCCGCGGCGGTGACGAAGAAGTGCGGAATGGTGCGGGCGCTCTCACCCAGCCGCCGCGCGATGATGCGGCGCATGTTGCTCAGCGGGATCGCCTCGGACGCGCGCTTGTCGAGGGCGTCCGGTGAGGGTGCGGCGGCTGCCGCGCTCGGAGCGACCACGGTCGCGTTAGGGACGGCGGAGTCGGCACCGGGCGCGGTCGCCTGGGCGAGCAGTGCGTCGGTATCCGAGCGGATGATGCGGCCGCCGGGGCCCGTGCCGCGCACCTGGCTCAGGTCGAGATGGTTTTCCCGCGCGAGCTTGCGCACCAACGGTGACGCGAAGAGGCGCTCACCGCGCCCGGCGGCGTTCCCGTCCGCATTGCCATCGATCGGAGGAACTGCCGGTGCGGCCTCGGCCGCCGGCGTAGCCGCCGGTGCGTCGGCAGCGGCGGCCGGCGTCGCCCCCGGCATGACACTCGGCTTGCCGTCGTCCAGCAGTGCGATGGGCTCGCCGATGGAGACCAGCTTCCCCTCTGCCACGAGATGCTCCGAGAGTGTGCCGGCCTCATAGGCTTCGTACTCCATTGTGGCCTTATCGGTCTCGATCTCGACGAGCAGGTCCCCGACCTCGACCCGGTCACCGGGCTGCTTGTGCCAGATCGCGATCGCGCCTTCCTCCATCGTGTCGGAGAGGCGGGGCATTGTGATTTCGATCATGATTTTTCACCCATCGGGTAGCGGCGGCGACCGACGGCGTCGAGGGTCTGACGGATGGCGCCGATGACGTCCTCCGCCGACGGCAACGCGGCCGTCTCCAAAGGTTTTGAGTACGGGAGCGGCACCTCTGCCATCGCGACGCGTCGAACGGGCGCGTCCAGGTAGTCGAAGGCGCCATCGGAAATCGTGGCCGCGATCTCAGCGCCGATTCCATAGGTCAGCCAGTCATCCTCGAGGATGACGGCGGCATGCGTCTTCTTGACGGACTCCACAACCGTTTCGCGGTCCAGTGGACGCAGACTGCGCAGGTCGATGACCTCGATGTCGAGGCCGTCCGATTCCGCGAGCTGCGCCGCGACCTGCGACGCGACGTGGGCCATCCGTGAATAGCCGATCAGAGTGATGTCGCTTCCCTTGCGGGTGACGGCAGCCTTGCCGATTTCGGCCGACACGTCGCCGTCAGGCACCTCGCCCTTGATGTTGTAGAGCGACAGGTTTTCCAGGAACAGCACGGGGTCATCGTCCCGGATCGCCGCGATCAGAAGCGCCTTGGCGTCGGCCGGCGTGCTGGGTGCGACGACCTTCATCCCGGGGACGAAGGCGTAGAAGAGCTCGATGTTCTGCGAGTGGGTCGCACCCAGCTGCTGTCCGCCGCCACCCGGCGTGCGGATGACGAGAGGCACTCGGGCCTGTCCACCGAACATGCCGTAGATCTTGGCGGCGTGGTTCACGATCTGGTCGAGCGCGAGCAGGGAGAAGTTGATGGTCATGATCTCGACCACGGGGCGGAGCCCGAGCATCGCGGCGCCGATGGCGGCACCGGTGAAACCCTCTTCGGCGATCGAGGTGTCCCGCACGCGCTTCTCGCCGAACTCGTCGAGCATGCCCGCGGTGATCTTGTACGCGCCTTCGAAGAGACCGATCTCCTCACCCATCAGGAACACATTCTCGTCACGCAGCATCTCGGAACGCAGCGTGTCGTGCAGTGCCTGGCGATAGGTCATGATGCTCATTGGTTGACTCCGTAGTCGGGGATCGGTGCCGGCTCGAACAGAGGCTGCCCGGGCAACCGATGGGAGTCATTGGCCACGGCTGTGGCGTAGGTGTAGTCGAACAGGGTCGACACATCCGGGAACGGGCTGTTCTCGGCGAACGCCGCCGCCTCGGTTGCCTGAAGGGTTACTTCCTCGTCGATCTTCGCCAGTTCCTGCTCGTCAAGCAGACCGTCCGCGACCAGCTTGGCGGCGAAGGTGTGCACCGGGTCTCGTTCCTTGACCAGGGACATCTCCTCGTCGGAGCGGTACTTGGCCGGGTCGACGACGGAGTGCCCACGCAGTCGTTCCGTCACGACCTCGAGAAGGAAGGGCTTACCGCTGCGAGCCTGAGCAACGGCACGCTGGGCGGCCTCGAACACGGCGACGGGATCGAGCCCATCGACGCGTTCCGACGCCATCCGGTACGCGGATGCGCGCTTGTAGAGGTCCGGCTCAGCCGAAGCCTTGTCGACCGTCGTGGCCATTCCCAACCTGTTGTTGATGATGACGTAGACGATCGGAAGGTTCCAGAGAGACGCGATGTTCAAAGACTCGTGGAATGCTCCGATGTTCGTGGTGCCATCGCCCATCGTGCACAGCACGATCTCGTCGCCGGCGCGGTAGTCGATGGCCAGGGCGGCCCCCGTCGCCAGCGGGATCTGGCCGCCGACGATGCCGTAGCCGCCCAGCATCCGCTTCTCGAAGTCGAACATGTGCATCGAGCCGCCCCACCCCTTGGACACCCCGTCGGATCGGCCGTACAGTTCGGCCATCACCCGGTTGGGGTGGATGCCGCGGGTGATCGCGTAGCCATGCTCGCGGTAGTTGGTGAAGAGGTAGTCGCTCGGGCGCAGCGCGGACATGAGCCCGACGACCGCAGCCTCCTCGCCGAGATTCAGGTGGCAGTAGCCGCCGATCAGCGCTTGCGTGTAGGCCCGTGCGGCTCGCTCTTCGAACCGGCGGATGAGCATCATCTGGCGATAGAACCCGGTCAAGAGTTCCCGGTCGGCCGGGGAGACATCGGGTTTTGCGCCCGGGGTCGGCCGACCCGGGGAGGTGGTTGGTCGGGACTGGGTCGCCACGGATGTACGCGCTCGAGTGGTCATGAAAGAACTCCCTGCTCGGCCTTCGTGAGGTCGGAGATCGAAGAGTCGCATCGAATTTTAATGATACGAATTAGTTTCATTCTACATCCGAGAGTACGTTTGCGTTTAACGTTTTTTTGAAAATCCGAAGGGCCGGACATGGACTCAGCGACCCCAGCGAGCCCGGTTCGCAAGCGCGGCCGACCCACGGAGGCGGGGCGCGTCGAGCGTCGAGGCCAGATCCTCGACGCCGCGTTGCCGGTCTTCCTCGAATATGGCTTCGGCAAGGCGACGGTGGACCGGATTGCCGCCGCGGCCCGCGTCACCAAGCGCACCATTTACACCTACTTCGGTGACAAGGATGGCGTCTTCACCGAGATGCAGCGACGCCTGGCCGCGAACGTCAGTGGCGAGCCTCTCCGCACGGAGACGCTGGAATCACTCGCCGCGCGTATCGTGTACGGGTTGCACTCGGCCCAGATGATCGGACTACACCGCCTCGTGATCGCCGAGTCGCTGCGTTTTCCCGAACTCGCCCGACGGCTGCACGACAACGGCGACATGCGCCACATCGCGCGCCTCGCAGACCACATTCGGGCCGAGCACGGCCAGGCGGCCGCTGCCCATGCCGAGCAGCTCTACGCACTGCTGCTGGGCGAAGACTACCGGCGGCGGCTGCTCGGGCTGCTCGAACCGGTGACCGCCGCCGAGGCCGCGGTCCACGCTCGGTCCGCGCTGGCCGTCATCCAGTTGACGACGGCGAGCCCCCTGTCCGGCGCCGCATCGGCAGCGGGTGCGCCGAGTACGTGATGACGACCCGGTCGTCGATCCTGCCCTGGCGCATCTCGTCGAGGACGTCGGTCAGCTCCTCGAGGCGGCCAGTGGCGACAGCCGGGTGGAGCACTCCACGGTTGTGGAAATCAGGGCTTCGACAAGGTCACGGCGGGTGCCCCCGATCGAACCGCGAATGGTGAGGCCCTTGAGCACGATGTCGAAGATCGGCGCCGACAGCCCACCGCCGTCAGGCAGCGATGGGCCTCAGCTGCAGCCGCTCGTGCTGCCACAGCTTTCGCAGACGTAGCACGAACCGGCCGGACGCATGGCGGTGCCGCACGACATGCACAGCGGCGAATCCAGGCTGAGACCCTGCTGAGCCTCGAGTAGTTCCGCCGAGGAATGCACCGCTCGAGTCGCCCCTGCAGGCGGCTGGGCCGGAGGCAGCACCTGGCTCGGTGGCGCCGTTTCCGTTGCTTCAGAGCCACCCGCATCGAGCTGGGAAACGCGCTCGGCGGTCGTGAAGATCCCCATCGACGAGCGCGTAGCGAACGGCAGGTGATCCAGGGCCAGGCGGCGGAAAATGTAGTCCATCATCGACTGCGCCATCCGGATGTCCGGGTCATCGGTCATCCCCGCCGGTTCGAAGCGCAGATTGGTGAACTTCTCGACGTAGGTCGGCAGCGGCACCCCGTACTGTAGGCCGATCGAGACCGCGATGGAGAATGCGTCCATGACCCCGGACAGAGTAGAACCCTGTTTGCCCAGCCGGAGGAAGATCTCGCCGAGTTCGTCGTTGGGGTACAACCCCGCCGTGAGATGCCCCTCGGCGCCGGCGACGGCGAAGGACGTGGTGATCGACGTGCGGGACTTCGGAAGTCGCCGCCGGATCGGCGACGCGGGCTGCACGACCGGCACGGACGCCGGGGCGGCCTTGCCGTCCGATAGGGGCTGACCGACCTTGCAGTTGTCGCGGTAAATGGCCACCGCCTTGAGCCCGAGCTTCCAGCCCTGGAAGTAGACCTCCTCCACTTCGTCGACCGTTGCGCTCTGCGGGAGGTTGACGGTTTTGGAGATGGCTCCGGAGAGGAACGGCTGAACCGCGGCCATCATGCGCACGTGGCCCATCGGCGCGATGGCCCTCTTCCCCATGGCGCAGTCGAAGATCGCGTAGTGTTCCGGTTCGAGCCCGGGGGCACCGATGACCTGTCCGTGCAGGGCGATGTGTTCGACGATCGCCTCGGCGGCCTCCCGCGGGTACCCCAGGCCGCGCAGCGCTCGGGGCACGGTCTGGTTGACGATCTGCATGGAGCCGCCACCCACCAGCTTCTTGAACTTCACCAGTGAGAAATCCGGTTCGATTCCCGTGGTGTCACAGTCCATCATGAAGCCGATCGTGCCGGTGGGAGCGAGAACACTGGCTTGCGCGTTTCGCCAGCCGGACACCTCCCCCAACATCAGGGCCTGCTTCCAGGCCGCCGACGCGCGATCATGGATCTCGCCGCTCATGCCACCCGAGGTCTGCAGGGCGATGTCGGCTGCCTCGTGCTTGCGCATGACTCTCGTGTGGGCCTCCGCATTGCGCGCGAAGCCCTCGTACGGGCCAACCACCCCGGCCAGTTCGGCCGAACGCCGGTAGGCGGTTCCGGTCATCAGGGAGGTGATCCCGGCGGCCACGGCCCTGCCCGACTCGGAATCGTAGGCGTGACCGGCGGCCATCAGGAGAGCACCGAGGTTGGCGTAGCCGATGCCCAGCTGGCGGAACGCGCGGGTCGTCTCACCGACGGCCGGCGTCGGGAAGTCGGCGAAGCAGATCGAGATGTCCATCGCCGTGGTGATCAGCTCGACCGCCCGAACGAAGGCATCCGTGTCGAACACGTCCTCCCCCGGGACGGCGTCGGCGCGCAGAAACTTGAGCAGATTGAGCGAGGCCAGGTTGCAGGACGAGTTGTCGAGCGACATGTACTCCGAGCAGGGATTCGACGCCGTGATCCGACCCGATTCGGGATTGGTATGCCAGTCGTTGATGGTGTCGTCGTACTGGATTCCCGGGTCGGCGCAGTCCCACGCCGCTTGGGCGAGTTGACGGAACAGGCCCGGTCCGTGCACTGACTCGATCTCGCTTCCGTCCTGCCGGGAGGTGAGGGAGAAGCTGGTGCCGTTTTCCACGGCTCGCATGAACTCGTCACTGACCCGAACGGTGTTGTTGGCGTTCTGGTACTGCACGCTCGCCATGTCCGCACCGCCGAGGTCCATGTCGTAGCCGGCATCCCGCAGAGCACGGATTTTGCCTTCCTCCCTCGACTTGGCCTCGATGAATTCCACGATGTCCGGGTGGTCCACGTCGAGCACCACCATTTTGGCAGCACGCCGGGTCGCCCCGCCGGACTTGATCGTGCCCGCGCTGGCATCGGCGCCGCGCATGAACGAGACGGGCCCACTGGCCGTTCCGCCGGAGGAGAGCAGTTCCTTGGAGGAACGCAGTTGGGACAGGTTCACCCCCGCCCCAGAACCGCCCTTGAAGATCATCCCCTCATCGCGGTACCAGCCGAGAATGGACTCCATTGTGTCCTCGACCGAGAGGATGAAGCAGGCGCTGACCTGCTGCGGCGATGGCGTCCCGACGTTGAACCACACCGGGGAGTTGAACGAGAAGACCTGATGCAGGAGCAGCCAGGTCAGTTCCGCACCGAAGACCTCCGCGTCGCCGTCCCCGGCGAAGTACCCGTTCGCCGACCCGGCAACCACATACCGCGTGACCACCCGGTCGAGCAGCTGCTTGAGGCTGGACTCCCGCTCGGGCGACCCGATGGCCCCGCGAAAGTACTTGGTGCTCACAATGGTGGAGGCGTTCGCCGACCAGGTGTCCGGGAACTCGACACCCTTCTGCTCGAAGACGGTTTCGCCATTCTTCCAGTTCGTCTGCACGACATCGCGAAGCTCCCAGACCACCTCGTCGTACGGGTGGACCCCGGGCGTGCTGAAGTGGCGCTCGATGGCCAGTCCGGCACTATGCGCACCCTGATCGCTTCCGTCAGACCCGGCTTCGGCGTTCTGATTCCTGCTACTCACGTTCGCTCCCCACTCTCGACACCCGAATGCCGAATTACTACCAGTGGGCGTCAACTCCTCAGTGAACCACTACATGTAGTGATTGTATTTTTCTGCTTCGGCTCGGGCGTGTCCTCGACGGGCAGTGCTGCAGAAAAAAGCCCGCCTGGCGGTGCGGAGCAGGGCTGCACGCACAGGCCGGCCGATCAGTGCCGCGCCGTCGGCCAGGACGACGGCCCGCATCAGATCCCCACCAAAAAACGTTGCGCTGCTGAAGGGGAAAATCTGAGCGCCGCGGCGCAACCACGTCGATAGAGGGGTGGTGTTCCGTGCGGTGTGCAGCATCCCGACGGTGGCCGGGCACCCGCGCACCGACGGCAGACAGCCGCACCGGCACGCGAATGCATGAAACGATGGATTTGTCCGGTACCGGCCCAGCTTCGTCAACCTAGTCCGGCGATCAACGGGAGGCCACGAAATGGCAAGAATCTACACCAGAACCGGCGACGCCGGCAGCACCGGGATGCTTCATGGCGGCAGGGTCTCCAAGGGTGATGAACTCATGGACGCGGTCGGCGACATCGACGAAGCGGTGTCTGCCCTCGGTCTGGCGCGAGCGGGATGCGCCGAGCCCGAGCATGCCGCGATCCTGTTCCGCGTGCAGCGCGATTTGTTCGTCGTCGCAGCTGATCTGGTCGTGAACCCAGCTCACCGCGACCGCCTCGTCCCGCGCATATCGCTGGTCGTTCCGGACATGGTCACTGAGCTGGAGGGAATCATCGACGGGCTGGTGACCGCCCGGCCGCTGCGGCCGGTTTTCCTCATCCCCGGGTCGACGCCCACCGAGGCCGCCATCGATCTGGCCAGAACGGTGGTGCGGCGGGCCGAGCGGCACACGGTGCGGGCCGGTGTGGTCGGGCATCCGGTCAGCGACGACGCGCGGCACTACCTCAACCGGCTCTCCGACCTGCTCTACGTGCTTGCCCGGCACTCGGCGGGCCCCGAAACAGAGCCTGCCAGCCACGACTGAGGACGACTCAAAATTGAATTCTCTCCCTCGCCGGTTCCTCCTCCGCTTAGCCTCAATACCGTTCAGTTAAGCGGTTGAGTGGTGATTTCTGGCTCGTGGAGGGGTAGTACACGGTCGCGAGTTCTATCGCGGAGGCCTCGGCCGGATCAAGGATCGTGGTCAGCAGCCGGTCGGCGTCAGGGTTGTCACGTCCGTCGTCGATCGTGTAGTCCACGACCCGCACGGTCAATGGTGGTGTCGATTTCCGCCCCGGGCCCGAGGTCGGGATGATCGTCGCCAGCCAGGACCCGTCAGCGAGGGTCTCCTGATGCCGAGGGCGGAGGTTCGTCTTGACCCACCAGAGCAGGTCAGCGCCCGTCGCTGCCGCTTGAGCCCACAACCGGAAGCCGGAGAAGCCGCGGTCGGCGAGGACCACCATGCCCGGTTCAAAGCGTCCTGCCAGCTCTCGGGAGAGTTCAATTTCCGACGTCGTGCACGGGCCCATCACCGCGTCCAGAATGGCATGCGTTCCGCACTCAGCCAGGGCCACCAGGCGTGCTTGCGGGAAAGCAGATTGTTCGCCCCGGCTGAGCGGCCCCCGGGGGCGAGCAGGCGGTACTCGATCTAGCCGCAGTGCTGCTCGTCACTCCGCTGCCGCGCACCCGTGCGCTCTGGGCAGCCACTCTTGTCACCGGAGTAGCGCGGCACCAAGCCGCGTTGATCGTCGTCTTTCACCACGTGCTCGCCGACGGCGTGGCCGGCCTGGTCGTGCTGGGCGGGCTCGTAAACCAGTCGGACGCTACCGGGACGCCCAGGGCCGTGGGCCCGAAGACGCGTGAATCCGATTTCCCGCGGCCGCAAGCCTCCATTCGCCAGCTCGCCATCGACGCCTGGACCCGCCGGCTAGGTTCACTGCGAGCTCTCCCCGCTCTGCTGCGCCGCCTCCGCGATGCGGCCCGGGAATTGCGGTCGGTGCGGTGGACGCGCCTGAGGCCAACGTCGCTCAACCGGCCGACCGGCCCGCGACGAAGCCTCGCTACGGTCACGGTGACGCTAGACGGGATCCGCAACGCCGGTCACGCCCAGAAAGCCACGGTCAACGACGTCGTGCTCACCGCGATCGGTGGCGCACTGCCGAACTCTCCTGCCACTGGCCAAGGCCCTGCACGAAGGTTCTACTGAGGCAATTTGGGAAAGTCGCGTCGGGGCCGCTGCCGGGTAACGTTCCGACGAGACCGCCCAGGATGCGCCGGCCGATCGCGACGAGTCGCCCGAGTCCCCGCAATAAATTCCTTGGCCGGCATCCAGCCCTAGAAGTCGGGCACGTCGGGCAGAAACTACTGCGGGCGCGGGCTGTGCCATCCACCAATAACGTTGTTCCCGACGATCTGCACGACGCCAATGGTCGGCCGTGCGAGTCCGGTCAGTATCTAATGGGATTCAATCCTCGCAGAACCCTCAGCGGATATGGAGCGAGGGAGAGCTCCATCGACCGAGTCTCTGTTGCGCGCGGTTAGCCTCCGCGCAACAATGCCCCTCGAACGGCTTATCCGACTAGTTCCACGCCTGGTCTCGGAAATCGCGGATACCGTGCTCGCTCCGGCTCTTCAGCGTCAGCGTGAGCAGATGAATCAGATCGCGAAACCCCCGCTACCGGCGTCGAGTACTTGAACACTCGGTCCGTCCAGCCTTCTAGGCTCATCCGGCAACGAACGCGCCAGCCATCAGGTCAATTTCGCTTTCCGGGATATTGAGTCGGCGGGCTTCCACGACCCACCCGGAGACAGCGGCCTTGACTTCTGATAGCAATGCGACGGCGTCTTTCACACGGAAGTACCGAGCCACGTCTAGGAGGGCGGCGGTGTCCGCGAAAAAGGTGTCGTAGTCGATGGACGTGGACAACTCCTTGGGTCCCGCCGCCGGGTTGGGGTTGAGGTCGAACGCGGGAGACAAATCCCAGCTGCGTGTGGTGTCCGACCGGAGGAACCCGTGGTTTCTGAGATGGTCGTCGGTGTTAGAGATCAGGATTGAGAACGCGATCCGGCGCCACAGCTCGCGAAGGTCACGCGTCGCAGATGAGGATGACTGCTCAATGACCTCGGCGATTTCCAAGTAGCTGCGGTGCTCGCCGTCAACTGCTTCGAGCATCGTCATAGCGCTCACATATCCGATGCGACTATCCCCGACTCTGTCGAACCTGTTGAGCAGCAGCACGTTCCGGCCTGCGACACTCATCAATTCAGTGCGCGGCGTTCGAATGCCTGCCCGGCTGGCCAGCGTCAGAGCAAGCTGCTCCCACGCCATGACGTCCCATTCGTCGGAGGCAACACGGGGGAACTTCGCAATGAGCAATGCACCCCGGCCGTTGACAACGGAAGCTTTGGGCCGGGCACCACCGATAGAGCTTCCCGCACGCAGGAGTAGCCGCAACGATTCGTCATCGGGATGGTCGCTCTCAACAGATTCAACAGCGTGGAGAAGTCTCGGCAGGCCGACCAGGTGCGGCACGCTTGCAGCCGCCGGCCCCAGCCAATCAGTGGTCCCCGGACGACGGAACCGGAAGGCACCCTGACGAAGGTCGTCGCGAACACCGAGCGTGTAATCAAGTTCGCCGAAACTGCGTGCAGCTCCACCGCCTTGTGCGGCACGGTGGTGTTCGGATCTTTCGATGAGTTTGCGTCCCCAGCGGTCGGGAGCGCAGTCCGTGAACGCCCCGAAAAGGCGACGCCCGTCCGCAGTGTTGAAAGACCCGGATGAGAGGGGTAGTCCCGGATCGAGCGAGTACGCGTCTGGTCTGGCCAGATAATCGATGTCGTAGGTGAAAGTGGCGCTCTCGGAGTTGCGTCGACGATGCGCGTAGACCGTGCCCGCGCGGACGTCGACACCGTCTATTTGCACCCAGACTTCCGCGTCAGACATCGGCCTGTTTCTTCGGCCGGCTCTGACGCACACGCTGCGGGAGAACTTCCTCGGAGCGAAGCCGGCCGATGTCGCTGCGATAAGGGTCGGCGCTCTCAACGACCGTGTCCATGATTCCAAGTGCCCGGAAGACACGCAGCGCGGTCTCGAGGCTGACGCCTCCCTGCCCTGATTCCAGCTTGTGGAGGGTTGCCCGGCTCATGCCCGCGCGGTCCGCGACCTGCGCAGCAGTCAACCCGAGAAGTTTCCGCCACGTCTGAATGTCTGTGCCAAGTTCACGGAGAGCACGCCGGACGGGGATGGGGGTTAATCGCTTCTCAACCATTGACTCTCCTCCTTAACGTCTATTATTTTATACACTAACGTTTATAAAGCATTTGATACTTCGCCTTAAATTGGTTTCCCGTCTGCGGCGGATCGCAGCGCACCGGACGAGTGTGCCGCGTGTCGGGCGTGTGGCGGGCAGACTCCGGTGCCTTTACGGGCGGAGAGGTTCACGCGTGCCCACATTTGGCAGGAATGTCGGGTGCGGCCCAAGCTCACACGACTCACAAATCGCACCAGACTCACAAGACTCACGAGGGACTGCCTCGAGTTCAGTTGACTCCAGGGGTGAGTGGTTTCAGGCGGCCGCGCGAGCCGGGCGAATGGCCCCTTCGATCTCCGCGCAGGCGCCTGAAGTCTGGCATCGGCGAAGAGTTTCTTCATCCCGCCGTGGCGGAGCAGAGCCATGTCATCGATCGAGTCCGCGCCGGCGAGCATCCCCGCGACCAACGCGGTGACTTTCAACCCTGCGTTCGCCCCGAGGTACCCCGGCAACGTCAATCACCGGCTGGCAAGCTCGCCCAGGCCCGTGGAGGCGGCCAACATCATCGCAGGGACGAGTCCGGCGGCCGACACGAGATTGGTGTCATCGAGGGACGCTGACAAGGCCGTGGGCCTATGGAAAAATTGCATCTACGAGATGCCTTTCGTGTCAGTCGAAATGAACCCTGAGTGAGTTCTATTTTTCCTGATCTGGAAGGCATTCTCTGTTTAACGCGCCGTCAACTCCCCAGCCTCACCGGTGGATTGAGGCTTAGGACACCGTGACCAACACCGGGGGGACCGGCAGGCGAGGTGACGGCGTGCGTCGAGCACCCCAGGTTCGCCGCCATCCGGCACGGTCGGGACCGGATGCCGCCGACAGGCCCCCCGGTGGAACAGTGCGTGCTCGGGTGGTCGGCCGTGCACTGACGTCGGTGAACTCCGGGACCGCAATTTCGTGGTCGATGACCGCACCGTCGGCGATGAAAGCCCCACGGCCGATGTCCGTGTTGCTGGCCAGGCGCGCCTCGTTTCCGACAATCGCATCGGCCCCGACATGCACGTTCGCGCCGACGAAGACCCGCGCGCCGATGATCGCCCCGTGGTCGATCCAGCTCCCCTGCCCGATCCACGATTCAGGCCCGACCTGGGCGTCACTTTCCACATACGTTGCGCTCGACACGTAGGCGCTCGGGTTCACCTGGGCACCGGGCGACACCAGTCCACGCCCGTTCTCGTGACGCCGGTACTTCGTCACCTGGCCCTTCTCGAGTTCCACTTCCACACTCATTCTTGCCACTAGCAGTCTCCTCGATCTCATCGTGTGATTTATTAAAAGGATAACTCTGCTTTTAATAACCTGTCCAGGAAAGTTGCCCGGCGATCACGGCGCGGGCGCCGCAGCGGCCCGCCCGAATCATCCGTCGATGTCGCCCGGGCTAGACGGCGCTGGACGGCTCCCACAGGTTGATGCCCATGTCGACGGCGTGCTCGTCGATCGCCGTGATCTCGGCGTCGGTGAACGCGAGGTTGTCGATCGCGGCGATGTTCGTCTCCAACTGCTTCACCGAGGAGGCGCCGACGAGCGCCGTGGTGACGGTTTCGCGTCGCAGCACCCACGACAGGGCGAGCTGGGCGAGCGACTGACCGCGGGCATCCGCGATCTCGGTCAGGGCACGGATGCGCCCCACCGTCTGGTCGTTCACCATGTCGCGGCTCATCGAGCCGGCCTGCGAGGCTCGAGACCCCTCGGGCACCCCGTTCAGGTAGCGGTCGGTGAGCAGCCCCTGCGCCAGCGGGGAGAAGGCGATGCAGCCGACGCCGAGATCGTCCAGGGTGTCGAGCAGTCCGTCTTCGACCCAGCGGTTGAACATCGAGTACGAGGGCTGGTGGATCAGCAGCGGCGTGCCCATCTCGGCCAGGATCGCGGCGGCCTGCCGGGTGCGCTCGGGCGAGTACGAGGAGATGCCGGCGTACAGCGCCCGACCGCTCGTGACGGCCGTGTGCAGCGCACCCATCGTCTCCTCGAGCGGGGTATCCGGGTCGGCCCGATGGGAGTAGAAGATGTCGACGTAGTCGAGGCCCATGCGGCCGAGGGACTGGTCGAGGCTCGAGAGCAGGTACTTGCGGGAACCCCACGAGCCGTACGGGCCCGACCACATGCCGTAGCCGGCCTTGGTCGAGATGACCAGCTCGTCGCGGTGCGGGGCTAAATCCTGCGCGAGGTGCACGCCGAAGTTGCTCTCGGAGCTGCCCTTGGGCGGGCCGTAGTTGTTGGCCAGGTCGAAGTGGGTGACGCCCAGGTCGAAGGCGCGGCGCAGAATGGCGCGCTGCGTCTCCATCGGTGCGGTGCCGCCGAAATTCTGCCAGAGGCCCAGCGAGATCGCGGGTAGTTTGAGGCCGCTGCGCCCGGTGCGGCGGTAGGGCATGGAGTCGTAGCGGGTGTCCGCGGGAAGGTACGTCATCCCTTCAGACTCGCACAGTCGGCTGGGTAGCCCTCTGCCCCACTGATCCGCCGTGTCATCCGTTCGGCCGATGCGCGGCTCCCCCGCAACCCTGCGAAGATCGAAGCTCCCCCTTCTTTCGTCCCGTTCCCCACCCCCTGGAGTGTTCCCCCGTGTCTCCCCGCCTCTTCTACCGCACCATCGCCATCGCTGAGGCGGTGACCTGGACCCTCCTGATCGGCGGCATGCTGCTGAAATACGTGGCGGATGCCGGCGGCACCCCGGTGCGGATCGCCGGCTCCCTGCACGGGTTCGTCTTCATCAGTTACGCCCTGACCGCCGTGCTGGTGGGCCTGAACCAGCGCTGGCCGGTCCGGCTGATGGTGCTCGCCGTCGCCACGGCGATCGTGCCCTACGCAACGGTGCCGTTCGACATCCGTCTCGACCGCAGCGGCCGGCTCGACGGCGACTGGCGCCGCGTCGCCACCGACGACCCGCGCGACCACTCCTGGGTGGGCACGCTGCTGCGCTGGATGCTGAACCGTCCGGTGATCCTGATCAGCAGTTTCGCCGTGGCCGCGGTGGCGATCATGACGGTGATGCTGTCGCTGGGTCCTCCCGGCGGGCGCAGCTAGCGGGCGGCCAGGCCGCTGCCAGGCTTTAGCCGGGCGGCCTCGGAACCGGTGCTGGAGCGGCGCGGCGGGTAGACTCGCCAGGTCAAGCATCCGTTATCTCTGGGAGAACGCCACTCGTGACCGCTGTTACCACCACACCCTCCCGCGGCATTGCCGACACCGTTGCAAACGCGATTGCGACGCCCGAGAAAGAGCAGCCGTTCGACGCGCTGGGGCTGACCCCGAGCGAGTACACCGAGATCCGACAGATCCTCGGCCGCCGCCCCACGAGCGGCGAGCTCGCGATGTACTCGGTGATGTGGAGCGAGCACTGCTCCTACAAGAGTTCGAAGAAATACCTGCGCTCGTTCGGCGAGAAGGTCTCCCCCGCCATGAAGAAGAACCTCATGGTCGGCATGGGCGAGAATGCCGGTGTGCTGGATGTCGGCGAGGGCTGGGCGGTCACGTTCAAGATCGAGTCGCACAACCACCCCTCCTACATCGAGCCGTTCCAGGGTGCCGCGACCGGCGTCGGCGGCATCGTGCGCGACATCATCTCGATGGGCGCCCGCCCCGTCGCCGTGATGGACGCCCTCCGTTTCGGACGTCTCGACGACCCCGACACCGCCCGCGTCGTGCACGGCGTCGTGTCCGGCATCTCCTTCTACGGCAACTGCCTCGGCCTGCCCAACATCGGCGGCGAGACCTGGTTCGACAAGGTCTACCAGGGCAACCCGCTCGTCAACGCGCTCTCCGTGGGAGTGTTGCGCCACGAGGACCTGCACCTCGCCAACGCCACCGGCACCGGCAACCAGGTGGTGCTCTTCGGAGCCCGCACCGGCGGCGACGGCATCGGCGGGGCATCCATTCTCGCCTCGGACACCTTCTCCGAAGGCGGCCCCACCAAACGCCCCGCCGTGCAGGTCGGCGACCCGTTCGCCGAGAAGGTGCTGATCGAGTGCTGCCTCGAGCTCTACCGCGAGAAGCTCGTCGAGGGCATCCAGGACCTGGGCGCCGCAGGCATCTCCTGCGCCACCAGCGAGCTCGCCTCCAACGGCGACGGCGGCATGTTCATCGAGCTCGACAAGGTGCTGCTGCGCGACCCCACCCTGACGGCCGAAGAGATCCTGATGAGCGAGAGCCAGGAACGCATGATGGCCGTCGTCACCCCGGAGAAGCTCGCCGGTTTCCTCGCCATCACCGCCAAATGGGATGTCGAGACCAGCGTGCTCGGCGAGGTCACCGACTCCGGCCGGCTCATCATCGACTGGCACGGCGAGGAGATCGTCAACGTGGACCCGCGCACCGTCGCGGTCGACGGGCCGGTCTACGACCGCCCGGTCGCCTACCCCACCTGGCTCGACGCGCTGCAGGCCGACAGCGCCTCCGCGCTGCCCCGCCCGACCTCACCCGAGGTGCTGCGCGAGCAGTTCCTGGCCTTGCTCGGCTCGCCGAACCTGGCCGACCCGAGCTGGATCACCGACCAGTACGACCGCTACGTGATGGGCAACACGGCCCTCTCGTTCCCCGACGACGCGGGCATGATCCGGATCGACGAGGAGTCGGGCCTCGGCTTCGTCATCGCCACCGATGCGAACGGCCGTTATTGCCAGCTTGACCCGTACCGCGGCGCGCAGCTCGCTCTGGCCGAGGCCTACCGCAACGTGGCCGTGACCGGCGCGGTGCCGGTCGGCATCAGCGACTGCCTCAACTTCGGTTCGCCGGAGAACCCCGAGGTGATGTGGCAGTTCGCCCAGACCGTCGACGGTCTAGCCGACGGATGCCTGGCGCTCGAGATCCCGGTCACCGGTGGCAACGTGTCGTTCTACAACCAGACCGGCGACCAGCCGATCCACCCGACCCCTGTGGTCGCCGTGCTCGGCGTGATCGACGACGTCGCCCGCCGCGTGCCCAGCGGCTGGCAGGACGACGGCCACAACATCTACCTGCTCGGCGTGACCCGCGAGGAACTGGACGGCTCGGCCTGGGCCGAAGTCATCCACGACCACCTGGGCGGGCTGCCGCCCGTCGTCGACCTGGCCGGCGAAGCCGCCCTGGCGGGGCTGCTGCACGCGGCGTCGATCGAGGCGCTCATCGACAGCGCCCACGATCTCAGCTCGGGCGGGCTGGCGCAGACGCTGGCCGAAGCGGTGCTTCGGTTCGGGGTCGGAGCCCGCGTGTGGCTCGGCGACATCTGCGAGCGCGACGGGATCGACGCATCCGTCGCCCTGTTCTCGGAGTCGGCCGGGCGCGTGATCGTATCGGTTCCTCGGGAAGACGACGTGAAGTTCCTCGGCCTCTGCGAGGGGCGAGGCTACCCGGTGCTGCGCATCGGCGTGACGGACTCGACCTCGGCGAGCCTGGAGATCCAGGACCACTTCACGGTGTCGCTCGCCGACTTGCAGACGCGTCACCGCAGCACCCTCCCCTCCCGTTTCGCGCAGTAGGGGTTCCTCCTCCGCCCGTTCTCCCGCTCCCCTCCGACCGACCGACCCCGTTTCGCCCCTGCGTGCGACCAATCGGCCGCCATCGCCGGGATCAAAGTGGCACTTTCCGCGCACGCGCGAGCGCCTGCGGTCGGCGCCTGTGGATAGAGCACCGTGCGAATCGCAGTGGGTGGCATCATCGTGCGATGAGACCGCCTTCTGAGCTGCCGGCCGAGCTCGGTGATGGGCCGTTTTCCGTCGCCGACGCTCGACAGCGGGGAGTCAATTCCGGGCGACTGCGGCGCAGCGACCTCGCGCGGCCCTTCCACGGCGTGCGGGCGCCTGTGGGGCGCGGCCCGTCACCGGCCCCCATCAGCGACGCGGACAGGTGGGCACGGATCCGTGCAGCAGCGCGCACCCGGGCCTATGACTACGCGGTGCGGATGCCGTCAGATCAGTTCTTCAGCCACGCGACGGCCGCGCTTCTCCACGGGCTGCTTCTCCCCGCGCGACTCCTCGAGCGGTCAATCGTGGATGTAGGCACAGGCATTCGGACCCGGCGCCGCCGGGGCAAGGGCGTGCGCGGACATCTGATTCCGCTGGACCGGGTGCGCGTCGTTTCGGTGGGACACCTCGCCGTCGCTTCAGCGGTCGACGCGTGGGTCCAGCTGTCGACGGTCCTCACCCTCGATGAGTTGATCATCATTGGCGACTCCCTCGTGCGCCGCCAGCGGCCTACGGCCACGATGGCGGAACTTCACCTGGCCGTTGCGCGGCACGCGGGCTTGCCCGGTGCCTGTCGTCTCCGCGAGGCCCTCGCCCTGGTCCGTCCGCGCACCGATTCTGCAAAGGAAACAGTGCTGCGACTTCTCATCGTGCGGGCAGGCCTGCCGGAGCCGGAAGTGAACCTGACCCTCGTCAATCGATACGGCGCCTTCATGGCCTTGGGTGATCTCGCCTACCTGCGCTACAAGGTCCTGATCGAGTATGACGGCGGCCAGCACCGCGAAGACGAACGACAGTTTCACCGCGACATCGACCGGCTGGACGAGCCCATGGAAGAAGGGTGGCGGGTCATCCGTGTCAACAAATCCCACTCTCCCCATGCGGTCATCGCCCGAATTCGCACCGCCCTTCTCGATCGCGGTTGGATCCCCTAAATCCCACCTCCAGCCCCACACCCTCTCCAGGGGTCGCGTGCGCTAGAAACGCCGCCATTCCCCGTCGTATGGCGGCATTTTGAGCGCACGCGGGGCCGTGCAGCGGGGCGCCCGCTAGATCGAGAAGGGGGCGCCGAGGTGGAGCTCCGAGCGTGACCAGAGCGACTCTGCGACCGCGGGGTCGAGCGAGGTGCGCGTGGGCTCCTGCAGCGTCGGCAGGCCGCGCGTGAGGTAGCGAGGGCCGTAGTAGTCGCCGCCACGGGCGTCCGGGTCGACGGCCGCACTCACCGTGGGCCAGGCCCCGGCGTCCTTACCCTGAGCACCGAAGGACTGCAGGGTGTCGGCGAATCGGCTCGCACGCGACGGCTGATTGACCCCGCGGATGCCCGGCGTCAGACCCGAAATCGAGTAACCGGGGTGTGCCACGAGGCTTTGCACCCCGTCAGTGCCGCCGGCTCCGGCCGCCCGCAGCCGTCGATCGAGCTCGAAGCCGAACACCTGCATGGCGATCTTCGACTGCGCGTAGGCCTTCCACCGGTTGTAGCCGGACTCCAACTGCAGGTCGAGCAGCGGCGAGTCCAGCAGCCGCGAAATCATCGACCCGAGCGCCACGACCCGGCTGCCGGGCGTGCGCCGCAGAGCCGGCAGCACCCGCGCGGTGAGCGCGAAATGGCCGAGGTAGTTGGTCGCGAAGACCAGTTCGTGCCCGTCGGGGCTCAGCTCGCGCGTGCGCGGCGGGTGCACGATGCCCGCGTTCAGGATCAGCCCATCGATCCGCGGCAGCTCCAGCAGCGCGTCCGCGGCACGGTGTACCTGGGTGAGGTCGCTCAGGTCCAGCGGTATCGCCGACACGGATGCCCCGGGCACCCGGGCGTGGATGGCCGCGACCGCGGCTTCCGTCTTCGCGAGATTGCGGCAGGCCAGCACGACGTGGGCGCCCGCGGCGGCGAGTTGCTCGGTGGTGAAGTAGCCGAGGCCGGCGTTGGCGCCGGTGACGACGAAGGTCTTCCCGAACTGGGCCGGAAGGGCGCGCGACGCCCCGGGGAGCGCGGAGGTCTGAGAAGTCATGAGGTGGCCGGCGACGTGGTGGCGGAAGAATCGGGGCTGGTGCCCACGACCGGCCGTGCGACATCCGTTCGTGCCCCCGCAGCTCGCGGCGCGGACCCGTTCGCCGACTCGGTGCCGGCGATCTTCTCGTGGTGGTGGATGACCTCGGCGATGATGAAGTTCAGGAACTTCTCGGCGAAGGCCGGGTCGAGCCGAGCCTCCTCGGCCAGTCCGCGCAGTCGCTGGATCTGCAGCAGCTCCCGCTCGGGGTCGGCGGGGGGCAGGCCGTGCGCGGCCTTGAGCCGTCCGACCTGCTGGGTGAACTTGAACCTTTCCGCCAGCAAGTGGATCAGCGCGGCGTCGATGTTGTCGATACTCTGACGGATGCTGCCCAGTTCGTCGATCGCTTCCTGCCCCGCGCCGGCGGGCAATTCCTCGTGTGCAGCCATGGTTCGACGATACCGTTTCGCGCGCGGTGACCGCACGACCGGCACTGCCCGCCGTCTTCGATGGAGGCCGCGGGCTACCACCCGGAAGCGGTCACCCGCTCCAACGCATTCCACGCCCGCTCCGCCGAGGTCGACAGTTCCGGTCGACTTCGCCCGGCGCGCGAGTCGATCTCGACCGGAAGTGTCGATTCCGGCGCCATACCGGTCGCCATTAACTCCGTGACCACTGCAGCGGCGCGGGCGACTCCGCCGACCCGGACGACCCGGACGACCCAGACGACTCGGACGACCCAGACGACTCCGCCGACCGGGCCGCCCTCACCGGCCGCGCCGACCCCGCCCGCCCAGGCAAGCGCAGCCGCCGCTGGGTCAGCAGGATGCCGAGCAGCACCAGCGCCGCCCCGGCCGGCTCGTGCCACGAGAAGGTCTCCGAGAGCACGAGCACCCCCAGCAGCACCCCGACGACGGGTGTGACATACGTCACCGTCGACGCGTTCGTCGGTCCCCAGGCGCGCAGCACGTTGATGTGCCAGATGTAGGCCACGCCAGTGCCGAGCGCGCCGAGAGTGAGCAGTCCGGCCACGATCGGCACGGTCAGTGCCACCGGATGCGCCGCCACCACCGGGGTGGCCACAAGCATGATCGCCCCGGCGATGCCGATGTTCAAGAACGCGAAAGTCGCGGGGGCGATCGGCCGGCCGCTCAGGAACCGGCGGGTGTAGCCGAACGTGAAGCCGTAGCAGACCGCCGCGCCCAGGCAGGCCAGCTGGCCCCAGAGGTCGCCGGTCAGGGCCGCGTAGCGCCACGGCGCGATGATCACGACCACGCCGGCGATGCCCACGAGGATGCCTGCCACCTGCCCGCGCGCGAGCCGCTCCACCCGGAACGCGAGCGTCGCCATCACCGCGGTCATGATCGGCGTCACGGCGTTGTAGATGCTGGCCAGACTCGACGACACGTACTGCTCCGCCCACGCGAACAGAAGGTGCGGCACGACGCATCCGGTGATCGCGATCACCAGGAAATGCAGCCAGACCATCTTCTCGCGCGGCAGCACCGGCCCATTGGCCACACGCGGACGGCTGGTCAGCACGATCAGGCCGAGCGTGAAACCGCCGAGCACCAGCCGCGACCACGCCACTTGGCCGAACGTGACCCCCTCGAGGGCCACTTTCATGAACAGGAAACTGGATCCCCAGACCACACCCATGCCCAGGAACTGCAGGGTGACCCGGGTTCGTCCGGCGGCGGGAACGTCTCTCACCTGCCGACTGTACCGCGCCCCGCCGACACTCCGCACGGACGCGCTCGACCGCGGCCCGCTGCACACGCCGGAGCACGCCGGAACGCGCCGGAACGCGCCGGAACGCGCCGGAAGACGCGCCGAAGCGCGCCGGAGCACGCAAACGGGCATCCGGCGGTGCCGCCGTCAGGCCACTTCTCTCGTCTCGAGCGGCCGCACCCGGTACTGAACCGAAGGCGCGCCGTACCCGTCGAGCCGCGCCCGCAGCCCGGCCCGCACCCGAGGCCACTCGCTGTCGAGGATCGAGTAGATCACGGTGTCCCGCCAGCTGCCGTCGGCCCGCCGCCGCTCCCGGCGGATAATCCCCTCATACGTGGCCCCGATGCCCGCGATAGCCGCGCAGGACCGCACGTTCATCACATCCGCCTGGATCTTCACCCGCCCGAACCCATGGTCGAAGGCCAGCCCGAGCAGTAGTAGCTTCGTCTCCGCGTTGACGGCGGTGCCCCAGACCCGCGGATCGTAAGCGGTCCAGCCCACGTGGGCCGACTCGTGTTGCAGGTGCAGGTCGCCCAGCGTGGACATGCCCACGAGGTCACCGGCGTGCGGGCCGCCGGCCAAGCGCACCGCATAGGGCAGTCCCGCCCAGTGAACGTAGGCATCCGCCCAGTCGGTGAACTCGGCCGGGTCCGTGCGGAGCCCGCCCGGGCCACCGCCAAAACCGCCGTCGAAAACCATTGGATGCGCGATCGCGCCGTGCAGCTCGGACAGCAGCGCACGGGTGAGAGGTTCGAGCCGCACATAGTGGCCCACGATGGCGATGCTCTGAGGTCGTTCGGCAGTCATGCCGACACTGTGGCAGCGCCAGGTTGCCACCGAATGAACGGCAGCGGTCAGGTCGGCGCGAACGAATTCGACGGAGATTTTGGCGAAACCGGATGCCGCGGGCCGGTTTTCGCCCTCCAGCAGCAAAATCTCCGTCGAATTCGTCAGGGCACCGAGCGGAGGCCTTCAGCACCGCCCGCAGCCCGCCGTTGACAGCCCGTGGCCCGCGGCCCACAGCCGCGCTTGCCTCAGTCGACGAGATCGTGGCGCGAGATGATCTCCTCGCGGCCAGGACCGACGCCGATCGCCGAGATGCGGGCGCCGCTCATCTTCTCGATCGCGAGCACGTAGGCCTGCGCGTTCCGCGGCAAGTCCTCGAAGGTGCGGGCGCCGGTGATGTCATCGGTCCAGCCGGGGAAGTCCTCGAAGATGGGCTTTGCGTGATGGAAGTCGGACTGCGACACGGGCACCTCGTCGAAGCGCACGCCGTCGACGCTGTACGCGACGCAGACGGGAATCGTGTCCAGGCCGGTCAGCACGTCGAGCTTGGTCAGCACGAAGTCGGTCACCCCGTTGATGCGGGCCGTATAGCGGGCGACGGGCGCGTCGTACCAGCCGCAGCGGCGCGGGCGCCCCGTGGTGGTGCCGAACTCGAAACCGTTGGCGCGCAGGAACTCGCCCGACTCGTCGAACAGTTCGGTCGGGAACGGGCCGGCGCCGACGCGGGTCGTGTACGCCTTGACGACGGCGATGATCCGGTCGATCCGGTTCGGGCCGATGCCCGAGCCGGTCACGGCGCCGCCGGAGGTCGCGTTCGAGGAGGTAACAAACGGGTAGGTGCCGTGGTCGACATCCAGCATCGTGGCCTGGCCGCCCTCGAAGAGCACGGTCTTTCCGGCGGTGAGGGCCTCGTGCAGCAGCAGGGCGGTGTCGGCGACCATCGGGCGCAGACGCTCGGCGTAGCTGAGCAGGTCCTGGACAATTTCGTCGACCGTGATCGCGCGACGGTTGTAGACCTTGACCAGCAGGTGGTTCTTCTGGGCCAGGGCACCCTCGACCTTCTGGCGCAGGATGTTCTCGTCGAACAGGTCCTGCACGCGGATGCCGACGCGGTTGATCTTGTCGGCGTAGGTCGGGCCGATGCCACGGCCGGTGGTACCGATCTGGCGCTTGCCGAGGAAACGCTCGGTGACCTTGTCGACCGTGCGGTGGTACTGGGTGATGATGTGAGCGTTGGCGCTCACCTTGAGTCCGGACACGTCCACGCCGCGGGAGATCAGCGCGTCAAGTTCTTCGAAGAGCACCTCAATGTCGACGACCACGCCGTTGGCGATGATCGGCGTGACACCGGCGGTGAGGATGCCTGACGGCAGCAGGTGCAGCGCGTACTTCTCGGTGCCGATGACCACGGTGTGGCCGGCGTTGTTTCCCCCGTTGAATTTGACCACGTAGTCAACCCGGCTGCCGAGGAGGTCGGTGGCCTTGCCCTTGCCCTCGTCGCCCCACTGGGCTCCGATCAGAACGATCGCTGGCATTTAGTTTTCTCCTCGGATAAAGAACGCCTCGGTGGGCGGGGCCGGGTCGGTGGCCCGGTAGCCGTCCGGTGTGCTGGTCTCCTGATCAAGGCGGCTGATCACCGTGGGATCGGCGCCATTCAGGAAGGTGGTGAGACGGTCGAACTCGTTCTGTTCATTGATCTCGCCCGCGGCCCGGCGCAGCGCATAGAGCGCCCGCAGGAATCCGCGATTGGGTTCGTGGGTCCAGCGCACCGGGCCCTGGCCGTGCCAGCCTGCCTTGCGGAGCGCGTCGAGGCCGCGGTGGTAGCCCACGCGCGCATAGGCATAGGACTCCAGGGTTCGACCCTCGAGGTACGTGGCGTCGGCCAGCACGGCCCACGCCAGGGAGGACGTCGGATGGGCCTCCACCACGCCGGAAATACTGCCGCTATCGGCTCGGCGGAGCGCCTCGATCACCTCCGGTTCCGCGGGAAGAAGGGTCTCGGGCTGCTCAATCAAATTGTCGCCGGTCACACTCGATCCTAACAAGGCCCGGACCGCTCCTCGCCGAACAGGCCACCGGAGAGGGAACCGAGGATGGCCGCGGCGACCTCGTCCCGCGGCCGGTCCGGTTCGAAAACGAGCCATTCCAGGCCCGCCATCAGCACGGCACCGAACACGCTCGACGCCATCAGACCGCAGGTCGCGTCGGCACGGCTGCCCGGCTTCGCCTCCGCGATCGCGTCGGCGAACACGGCGAGGGCCTCGTGCCGTAGCGCAAAGAGCGTCTTTTGCCAGGTGCGGTCGGTGCGGAAGATCTCCGCCGCCATCAGCTTGGACAGTGCTGTGTTCGCCGCGATCCGGTCGAGCAGCGCGCGCACCAGCGCCTCGAGGGCCGCGCTGCCGTGCAGGCCGGCCGACGCGGCGCGGAGGGTTTCGGCGAGCGCGCCGACCCCCTCCTGCAGCAGTTTCTCAAACAGTTTGTCTTTGGAGCTGAAGTTGTAATACAGGCTGCCCTTGGCCACCCCGGCCCGCTCGGCGACCTCATCCATCGTGGTGCCGCTGATGCCCCTGGTCGCGGCCAGCTCCAGCGTGGCGTCGAGGATGGCGCGTTTCGTTCCGGTGGCGCGTGCCATTGGAGTTCCTTTCCACGGGCAGGTTCGGTGCCGGCAGGTTCGGTGCCGGCAGGTTCGGTTCGGTGCCGGGGCCGCGCTAGATGGTCAGTTCGGGGTGCAGCCGGCCCACGGTCCAGATCCTCTGGCGGCCGGCGCTCCAGGCGCTGATCGCGATCGAGCCGACCAGCATCACGGCGAGGACGGCAACCGAAACCCACAGTCTAGAGTCGATGCCTCCGGTGATCAGTTCGCGCAGCCCGGTCACGACGTACGACGCCGGCATGAACGGATGCAGCACCTGGAAGAACACGGGCGTGGTCTCCACCGGATAGGTGCCGCCCGACGAACTCAGCTGCAGCATGAGCAGCACGAGGCTGACCACACGGCCGGCCGCGGTGCCGAGCAGGATGATGAACATCTGCTGCAGAGCCAGGAAGGCGAGCGTCGTCAGGTAGAGGAACGCGCTCATCCCGAACCAGTGTTCGGGCTGCAGGCCGATGCCGTAGACCAGCACGAGCACCATGATCACGACCTGGGCGAGCCCGATGGCCATCGCCGGCAGGAAGCCGGTCATGGTCGAGCGCAGCCCGGAGGCGGCGCTGGCGAGGGCCCGGGTTGGCAGAGCCCGCAGGATCAGCCAGGTGATCAGCCCGCCGACGAAGGTGGCCAGGGCCAGGAAGAAGGGTGCGAACCCCTCGCCGAAACTGTCGGAGGCGTTCTCCCACTTCTGCACGAGCGTGACCGGGCTGGCGATTACGGCCGTCTTCTTTGCAATCTGGTCCGCGGTGAGGTCGGGCGCACTTTGCCCGCCCGTGGTGAGGGAGTCGGCGAGGGTGCCGCTGCCGGCGGCGAGTTCGGCGGCGCCGGTGTTCAGGCTCACGCCGCCGTCGACGAGCTGCCGGGTGCCGTCGGACAGTGACCCCGTGCCCTCGCCCAGCAGCTCGCTGCCGGCGAGTACGGAGTCCGCCCCGGAGGCCGCGGTGGCGGCCCCCTCGGCCAGGGAGGCCGCGCCGGCCGAGAGTTGCCCGGCACCGGTGGCCACCTGGGCGGCGCCGGAAGCCCCGGCGATCAGCTTGCCGGAGAGTTCCCCGGCTCCGGTGGAGAACTGGTCGCTGAGCCCGGCATAGGTCTGGGTCTGGGTGAGCGCGCCTTGGGCACCCGCGTTCACGGCGCCGGCGCCGGCGTCGAGGTGCTCCACGGCCGGCAGGAACGCCGACGCGGGGGTGCCTTCCGGTGCCGCCTGTATCTGCAGGAGCAGGTCGTGCAGTCCGGTCGACACCGAGGCGGTGCCGCCGGCCAGCGTGCCGGTTCCCGCGGCGATCTGGTCGGCGCCGTCGGCGAGCTGCACCGATTTCTCGGAGAGGGTCGCGGCACCCGTGGCGGCGGCCTGCATCCCCTCGGACACCTGCACGGTGCCGTCGGAGAGGGTCACCGAGGAGCCGGCGAGCGCCCGGGCGCCGTCGGACAGCGTGTCCAGTCCGGTCGCCAGGGTGCCGGCGCCGTCGGTGAGGCGCGCAACGCCGTCGTCGAGGGTGAGCGCTCCCTCGGCAAGGGCATCGAGGCCGACCAGGAGGGAGCCGGTCCCGGCCGACGCTGTGGTGAGCCCGTCGAACAGCCGGCCGGCGCCACCCGCTGCCGAACGGATGCCGTCACCGGCCTCGTTCACCCCCACCAGGAGCGCATTGACGGTCTGGTCGCCGATCTCGGTGGCGACCGCGTCCCGCAGTTGAACCATGGCCTGCTTGCCCATGGTCGTGGCGAGAAAACTGTTGCTGTCGTTGTAGTCGACCTGCACGGTGGCCGAAAGCGGGGTGTCGGTGCCGGCGGAGACGGCGCTGGCCGAGAAGTCGCTCGGGATGGTGACCGAGAAGTAGTAGTCGCCGTCCCTGACGCCCGCGGCGGCATCCGCCCCGTTCGTCACGGTCCAGCCGAGCTCGTGGCCGTCGACCAGCTCGTCAACCAGGTCCTGGCCGGCGGTGACCGGTTCGCCGTCCCGGCTGGCGCCGGCGTCTCCGTTGACGAGCGCCACGGGGAGGTGGTCGAGTTCGTGGTCGGGCGCCCAGAAGGCCCAGAGGTAGAGCGCCCCGTAAATGAGCGGGATGAACATAAGCACGACGAGGGCGATCTTGGGCATCTTGCCCTTGCCGAAGCGGTGCAGTTCGGTGCCGGAGGAGAGGAAGGCGAACATTCAGCGGGTCTCCTGATTCAATGGGAGGGCCGAGGTCATCCCGGCCTTGGTCATCACGACAACGGCCGGGTCGATGCCGAGCTCGGCCCACATCTCGGTTTCGGGCGCGGTCGCGGACGCGATCACGCTGGTTCCGGCGGCGGCGACACAGGCGAGGCGCTGCCAGAGGATGCGCCGGGACTCCGGTGCGTGCACCTGCTCGACCTGGTCGAAGAAGAGGATGCTCGGCTCGTTCATGACCGCGAGCGCGGCCCTCAGCAGCACGGTCTGCACCTCATTGAGGTCCCAGATCACGGTGTCGGCAGCCGGAATCGGCACGCCGCCGAACACGGGGGCGCAGACGCGGCGCACCTCGGTGTCGTCGACCGAGCGGATGAACGCCCACCAGGGGGAGATCCAGGCCGTGCGCTCACGGATTGCGGCGCCGACGGTGACCGATTCCTCGAGGGTGTCGATGTCGTGGAAGCCGGAGATGCCGGTGCGCTTCTGCACCCGGCGGGCCCGGCGGGGCAGCTCGTGGCCAAGCACCTCGAGGGTTCCCTCGCTCGGCTTCATGCGACCGGCCAGGGTCAGCATCAGGCTGGTGCGGCCGCTGCCGGTGGGGCCGCAGAGCACGGTGAGGCCGGTACCGGCCTCAAAGCTCAGGGGCCCGTAAACCGAGCCCCGCTTGAATCGCAGGGCCAGGTCGTGCGCCCTCACTGTCGACTGCACGTCGATCCTCTCGTTTGTACTGACTAGTCAGTATAGCACAAGGGATCGACGTGCCGCGTGCCACGGCTCAGGCCGGCGCGCCCCGGGTGCCGCCCGGACGGTGACGTGGCCTTCGCCACGTTGAACGCCGTTCTGGCCGCGGCTAAGACTCCGGAGTACCGGATGCTGCGCGACGACGCGGGAATGTCACCGCGTCGCCGCGGCTGGGAAGCTTCGCGAGCTCGGCCTCCGCGGGGGTGGGAGCTTCGGCCGGGGCCGGGAGGGTCGACCAGCGCAGCAGAGCGGCGGCGCTCGTCTCCGCCGGAAGCTCCCCGGGAGACACCACCATCACCCGCGCATCCGTCAGCATCGCCGCCCGGATCAGCGCGTCGGCGGCCGGCACCGAGCCGAGCTCACTTGCGCCGAGGGCATCGGCCGAGGTGGCTGCCAGCCACGGCTCGCGGTCGAGGGCGATCAGAGTCGTCCCCGCCATCCGGTCCGGGGCCAGCATCAGCACATCGACCTGGCCCTGCTGCAGGGCCCGCACCACGGCCGCGAAGTCGAGCTCGGAGAGGCCGCTGCCCTGTCCCGTCCCCAGCCGCTCGAGGGCGTCGTGCTCCTCCTGCGCGAGAATCGCCGCGAGGTGGCGATTGAGGTCACCTTCGAGTTCCTCCTGCGTGGCACCATCCGGGCGGGTGTTCGTGGCAACGACGTGCAGCACCTCGCGGCTGGCGGGAGAGAGCTGGTCGACGAGCAACTGGCGGGCACGCACGTCGCCGGTGAGCACGAGCAGCTCGGCCTTACTGTCCCGCACGACCTCGTCGATCGCGGCAGCGATCTGGCCCTCGTTGCGCTTCCACACCTCCTCGGTGCGGTGCTGATAGCGCCCGTTCGCAAGGAAGTCGTCTTCGGAACCCACCTTCGTGAGAAACTCCGTGTCGCCCTCCACCTTCACCTTGGAAACCGGGTGCGAGCGGCTGAGCCGGTAGAGGGTGACCTCGCCGCCGTCGCGCCCGGCCTCGGCCACCACGTACCTGAGGTCCCGTGGGCGGTGGATCAGCAGGGGGATCAGAGCGGGCACCGGCCCGTAGGAGACCAGCAACTCGCCGAGCGGCTCCCCCGAGAGCACCTCGTTGAATTCGACCACGCCCTGCCGCACGAACATCAGCCTGCCTATCGAACCGCCCACGCCCGGCGGCTCCTCAATCAGCTCGATGATGGTGCTGATGTCGATCTCCGGGGCACCGGCATCGGTCAGCGCTTCCCGCAGGGTGCGCTGGCGCAGGGAAGAGGTTCGCCGGGGGTTCTGCGCATCCTGGGTCACGTCAACGTAGGCACTCGACACCGAACCGGATCGACGGTATAAGTCCGCGAGCCCCTCATTACCGAAATCAGCCATTGCGGAGTCCTTTCTGTGGCAGTTTATTAACCACGGTATCCCCGGGTTCCGGCGTTCACAACCCTGCCGGACGGTCCGCAGCGGAGCGGAAAAGCTGCCCCTCTCCGGTCGTTACAGGGCGGTCTGCTGGTGCGTCGCGACGCACCAGCCGCCGTCGGCGAATACGTAGGTCGTGGCCGCGTTCGCCTCGATCACCTCGTCGCCGCGGTGGGCCAGGAGCCGGTAGACGAGCACCCCGGCGTGTTCGTTCTGGCGCACCACGGCCGGCTCGCGGAGCTGGTAGCTCGTGATGGCGGGCATCTCCTTGAAGAAGGCGATCGCTTCGTTGCGGGTGACGATCCTGCCCGGCAGGATCAGCAGTCCGTCCGCGGTCATCGTTCGCCGGTAATAGTCTCCGCCGCGGCCGGCGAGAATCGCCTGCCACCCTTCGTGCTCTTCGTGAAGGAGGCGGGCGGGCAGATCGTCAGTGATCGCAGTCATGACCCAACGCTAGCCCCTCAAAGCACCGACTGAGCCTCTGGGAGCGGGACTGAGTTCTGGATCTGCGGCCGGGCGAGCCGCCCGTCAGTACCGCGCCGGGTCGAGCTCGGGATCGGGCTCGGGCTCGGACTCAGCCGCAGGCGTGCGCGGTTCCGGTGCGGGTCTCGGCACAGGCGACGCCGAGCGGATGACCGTGGCCGGCTCACTCACGAACGTGCGCCCGGTCGGCGACGTCCACTCAAGCGTGCCGT
>NZ_PJJS01000027.1 GCF_002929845.1 Cryobacterium sp. M96 | reverse complement strand
CGACCGGGCGCCGGCAGCCGGGCGGGCGGGCGCCGACCGGGCGGGCGCCGGCAGCCGGCCCGGCGCACGGCGGCATCCGGACCACGAGACGGCGGCACCATCCAGGCCCCCGGACGACCCCGTTCCTAGCCCTGTAGATAATATACGATCTGTGATACCGTTTCGAGATCGCACGATTCCAGCACCACACAGGGAAATACAAAGGGGTATTCCATGGCATTGACGACCGACCGAGCGAGCGCCGCGAAAGCGACCGCCGCGAAACGACACGAGGAACGCCGGGTCCTCGCCGGCACCATGGTGGGCACCACCATCGAGTGGTACGACTTCTTCATCTACGCGCAGGCCGCCGGCCTCGTGCTGGCCGGGCTGTACTTCGCCCCGCTCGCCAACGACAACGCCGGTCTGGCGCAGCTCGTGGCCTGGGCCTCCCTCGGCATCAGCTTCCTCTTCCGCCCGCTGGGCGCGGTCGTGGCCGGCCACCTCGGTGACCGCCTCGGCCGCAAGGCCATGCTCGTGCTGACCCTCGTCATCATGGGCGCGGCCACGGCACTGATCGGCCTCCTGCCGACCTTCGAGCAGATCGGCGTCTGGGCGCCGATCCTGCTGATCGTGCTGCGCATCCTGCAGGGCTTCTCGGCTGGCGGGGAATGGGGCGGTGCCGCCCTGATGTCGGTTGAGCACGCCCCGGTCAACAAGCGCGGATTCTTCGGCGCGTACCCGCAGATCGGCGTGCCGACCGGGCTCATCCTCGCCACCGGCGTCATGCTCCTGGTGACCAGCACGATGAGCGAGGAGGCCTTCCTCGCCTGGGGCTGGCGCATCCCGTTCCTCGTCTCGGTGCTGCTTATCGTGGTCGGCTTCATCATTCGCCGCTCGGTCGACGAGAGCCCCGTCTTCAAGGAGATGCAGGATCGCAAGAAGGAATCGGCCGCCCCCCTCCGCCAGCTCTTCCGCGGCCACTGGCGCCAGGTCATCCTGACCGCCCTGATCTTCATCGCCAACAACGCCGCCGGCTACCTGTTGATCGCGTTCTTCTCCTCCTACGCCACCAAGCCGGTCGAGGCCGGCGGCCTGGGCATGGAACGCTCCCCCGTGCTGCTGGCCAGCACCATCGCCGCCGCGTTCTGGCTCGCGTCGACGATGATCGGCGGCATCCTCTCCGACAAGATCGGGCGCATCCGCACGTTCCAGTTCGGCTACGCCTGGCTGTTCCTCTGGGCCATCCCGATGTTCCTGCTGATCGACACCGGCGAGATCCTCTGGTTCACGGTGGCGCTCGTCGTGCTGGCCAGCGGGCTCGGCTTCTCGTACGGTCCACAGGCGGCGCTTTACGCGGAGATGTTCCCGGCTCAGGTACGCTACTCGGGCGTGTCCATCGGCTACGCCATGGGTGCCATCCTCGGTGGGGCGTTCGCTCCCCTGATCGCGCAGCTGCTGCTGGACGAGACCGCCTGGTCACCGTCGATCGGCATCTACATCATGGTGCTGGCCACGATCTCCTTCGTCGCGGTCTCCGTGGTGAAGGAAACCCGTGGAGTCCCGCTCGGCATTTCCCAGCACGACTAGAAAGCCGCAAAACATGCCGAACTCGACCTCCGTGGGCGCCGCCGACGTCAGCGCAAGCAACAGCGCAAGCAACAGCGCAAGCAACAGCGCAAGCACCAGCGCGACCGGCAGCGCGGGTATCAGCGTCACCGCCACCACCGATCTCGCCACACCGGGCAAGATCATTGCGGTGCACCTCAACTACCCGAGCCGGGCCGCCCAGCGCGGCCGCACGCCGGAGCAGCCGTCGTACTTCCTCAAGCCGGCGTCGTCGCGGAGTTCCAGCGGCACGCCGGTGGAACGGCCCGACGGATGCGAGCTGCTGGTGTTCGAGGGCGAGATCGCGCTGGTGATCGGGCGCCGCACCCGCGGCGTCTCGCCCGAGGAGGGCTGGGCGGCGGTCTCGCACGTGACCTGCGCCAACGACTTCGGCGTGTACGACCTGCGCTACGCCGACAAGGGCTCGAACCTGCGCTCGAAGGGCGCCGACGGCTTCACCCCCGTCGGGCCGACACTGCTGCCGGCGGCCGGCCTCGACCCGGCAGCGCTGCGCATCCGCACCTGGGTCAACGGCACGCTCGTACAGGAGGACACGACCGCCGACCTGCTCTTCGGGTTCGGCCGGCTCGTCGCCGACCTCTCGCAGCTGCTCACGCTCGAGCCCGGCGACCTGATCCTCACCGGCACGCCGGCCGGATCGTCGGTCGTCGTGCCCGGCGACATCGTCGAGGTCGAAGTGGATGCCCCAGGAGCCCCGGGCGCACCCCGCACCGGCCGCCTCGTCAGCCCGATTCGGCAGGGCACGGTGCCGTTCGGCGCGTTCGGGGCCGGCCCGCGGGTCGACAATCTGCAGCGCACCGAGGCGTGGGGTTCGGCGGAGGCGGCCGGGCTCGCACCGGCATCCGTCACCGCACCCACAGCGGAGCAGACGCCCCCGCCGTTCGCCCTCACCCCCGAGCTGAAGGCCCGGATCAATAGTGTGGGCACCGCCACCCTCAGCGCCCAGTTGCGCAAGCGCGGGCTCAACTCGGTGTCGATCGACGGCCTCGGCTCGACCCGGCCGGGCGCCCGTCTCGTCGGCCGGGCCCGCACACTCCGGTACATTCCGGCGCGGGAGGACCTGTTCGAGTCGCACGGCGGCGGCTACAACGCCCAGAAGCGCGCCTTCGACTCGCTCGGACAGGGCGACGTGCTCGTGATCGAGGCCCGCGGCGAGCGCGGCACGGGCACGGTCGGCGACATCCTCGCCCTGCGCGCCCAGATGCGCGGCGCGGCCGGCATCGTGACGGATGGCGGTGTGCGCGATCTCGCGGCCGTCACCGCCCTGGAGATCCCCACCTACCACGCCGGACCGCACCCTGCCGTGCTCGGACGCCGGCACGTGCCGTGGGACACGGACCTGACCGTGGCCTGCGGCGGGGCATCCGTGCAGCCCGGCGACGTGATCGTCGGGGACGCCGACGGGCTGATCGTGATCCCGCCGCACCTGGTTGAGGAGGTGGTCGCCGCAGCCATCGTGCAGGAGCGCGAGGAGACCTTCATCGCCGCCATGGTCACGGCCGGGCACGGCGTCGACGGGCTCTACCCGATGAACGCCGAGTGGAAGGCCCGTTATCGGGTCTGGCTGGAGGAGCAGGCATGACGGCCTCGGTCTCGACAGGATCGACTGGATCGACAGGCTCGGCGGGCTCGACTGGCGTTGCGACTGGCTCGACCACCGGCGTCTCGACCACCGGCGCGGAGGCGTCGCTGAGCAAGGCGCAGCTCGCCCACCGGTGGATCCGGGCCCGCATCTCCGACGGCAGCTTCAGCCCGGGCTACCGCCTGGTGCTCGGGCAGATCGCCCGGGAGATCGGTGTCAGCACCGTGCCGGTGCGGGAAGCCATCCGACTGCTGGAGGCAGAGGGTCTGGTCACGTTCGAGCGCAACGTCGGCGCCCAGGTGGCCATGCTCGACGTCACCGAGTACACCCACACGATGCAGACGCTGGCCCTCGTCGAGGGCTACGCCACCGCCCTGTCGGCGCCGCGGCTCGACCCGGAGACGCTGCTGCGCGCCCGGGAGATCAACGCGGAGATGGACGAGTGCCTGCACCACTTCGACCCGGTGCGTTTCACCAGCCTGAACCGCGAGTTCCACTCGGCCCTGTTCGAGGCCTGCAGCAATGCGCATATCCTCGACCTGGTGCAGCGGGGCTGGAGCAGGCTCGGCACCCTTCGCGAATCCACGTTCAGCTTCGTGCCCGGTCGGGCGCACGAGTCCGTCGCCGAGCACACCGCGCTGCTCGACCTGATCAAGGACGGCGCCGATCCCCTGCAGATCGAACTGGCCGCGCGCGACCACCGGCTCGGCACCCTGAACGCCTTCCTCGCCCAGCAGCACACCGCCCCCACCGCCTCCACCCCCTAACAGCCAATCCCGCAACTGTTCCCGTAACGGACGACTGTTGCCCGCACACCGGGAACATTCGTCCGATTCGGCAACAGTCGCGGACGCATCCGTTGCCCTCGAAAGGAAGAACAATGAAGTTCCGCACCGACCCGAGTCAGATCACAGGCTCTATCGCGCCCCTGATGAGCCCGTTCACGGCCGACGGCGCCGTCGACCACGCCGGCCTCACCAACCTCGTGAACTGGCAGCTCGCCTCCGGCACGCACGGGATCTCGCTCGGCGGCTCCACCGGCGAGCCGAGCTCGCAGACCATCATCGAGCGTGCCAGCGCGATCCGCACCGTGGCCGCCGCGGTCGGCGACCGGGTGCCGTTCATGCCCGGCACCGGCTCGGCCAAGCTCGACGAGACCCTCGAGCTCACCGCCGCGGCCCAGGACGCCGGCGTCGACGCCGCCCTGATCATCACCCCCTACTACGCCCGCCCCACCCAGGAAGCCCTCTACGTCTGGTACAAGACCGTGGCCGAGGAGTTTCCGGACCTGCCCATCGTCGCCTACAACGTGCCCAGCCGCACCGCCGTGGACATCGCCCCGGAGACCATCGCCCGCCTCTACCGCGATTTCGACAACTTCGTCGGCGTCAAGGAGACCACCAAGGACTTCGAGCACTTCTCCCGGGTGCTGCAGCTCTGCGGCCCCGAACTGCTGGTCTGGAGCGGCATCGAACTGCTCTGCCTGCCTCTGCTGGCCCTCGGCGGCGTGGGATACATCAGCGCCACGAGCAACATCGCCCCGGTCGCGCACGTCGAGATGTACAACGCGTGGATGGCCGGCGACATCGAGACGGCCCGGCGCATCCACTACGGCCTGCACCCACTCGTCGACCTGCTTTTCGTCGAGACGAACCCGGCCCCGGGCAAATGGGTGCTCGAGCAGCGCGGCCTGATCGAGAGCGGCTTCGTGCGCCCGCCGCTGATCACCCCGACGGATGCGGGCATCGCCAAAATGCAGGCGCTCCTGGCCGCCGGCGAGCAGTACCTCTCCCCCGTCGACGGCTTCACTATCGCCGGCTTCACCCCGAAAGCAGCCTGAGCCATGACCGAGACCGCCGTGACCGACACCACCACCACGAGAACCCGCGCGCAGCACGTGCCCGAGAACCTGCCGTCCCGCATCCAGCACTTCATCGGCGGCCGGTTCGTCGACAGCGTCTCCGGCGCGACCTTCAACGTGCTCGACCCGGTGTCGAACCAGACCTACGCCACCGCCGCAGCCGGCCAGAAGGAAGACGTGGACCTCGCCGTCGCCGCCGCGACCGACGCCTTCGTGGCCGGGCCGTGGCCGAGGATGAAGCCGCGCGAACGCTCCCGCATCCTGAACAAGATCGCCGACGCCGTCGAGGCCCAGGATGCCCGCCTCGCCGAACTCGAGACGTTCGACACCGGCCTGCCGATCACCCAGGCCCTCGGCCAGGCCAAGCGGGCGGCCGAGAACTTCCGCTTCTTCGCCGACCTGATCGTGGCGCAGACCGACGACACCTACCAGGTGCCCGGCAGCCAGATCAACTACGTCTTCCGCAAACCGGTCGGCGTGGCCGGGCTGATCACCCCGTGGAACACCCCGTTCATGCTGGAGAGCTGGAAGCTCGCCCCCGCACTGGCCGCCGGCTGCACGGTCGTGCTCAAGCCGGCCGAGTTCACGCCGCTGTCGGCGAGCCTGTGGGCGGAGATCTTCCGCTCCGCCGGGCTGCCCGACGGGGTCTTCAACCTGGTCAACGGGCTGGGTGAGGAGGCCGGGGACGCGCTGGTCAAGCATCCGGATGTCCCCCTCATCTCGTTCACGGGCGAGACCACCACGGGTCAGACCATCTACCGCAACTGCGCCGCGAACCTCAAGGGCATGTCGATGGAGCTCGGCGGCAAGTCCCCCGCCGTGGTCTTCGCCGACGCCGACCTCGAGGCCGCGCTCGACTCGACCCTGTTCGGGGTGTTCTCGCTCAACGGCGAGCGCTGCACCGCCAGCAGCCGCATCCTGGTGGAACGCCCGATCTACGACGACTTCTGCGCCCGCTATGCGGCCCGGGCACAGAACATCGTCGTCGGCGACCCACACGACCCTGCCACCGAGGTCGGCGCGCTCGTGCACCCCGAGCACTACGCCAAGGTGATGAGCTACGTCGAGATCGGCAAGAGCGAGGGCCGCCTGCTCGCCGGCGGCGGCCGCCCCCAGAACCTGCCGGAGGGCAACTACGTGTCCCCGACCGTGTTCGTGGATGTCGCCCCGACGGCCCGCATCTTCCAGGAGGAGATCTTCGGACCGGTCGTGGCGATCACGCCGTTCGACACCGACGAAGAAGCCCTCGAGCTGGCCAACGGCGTCAAGTATGGCTTGGCCGCATACATCTGGACCAGCAATCTCACCCGGGCGCACACCTTCGCGCAGTCGATCGAGGCGGGCATGGTCTGGCTCAACTCACACAACGTGCGGGACCTGCGCACCCCGTTCGGAGGGGTCAAGGCCTCGGGCCTCGGCCACGAGGGCGGCTACCGCTCGATCGACTTCTACACCGAGCAGCAGGCCGTGCACGTTTCCCTCGGGCCTGTGCACACCGCCCGCTTCGGCGCCCACTGATCTCGGGTCCCCAGTCCCGGGTCCCGACACGCTCGACCACCGACACGCTCGACCACCGCGACATCTCAATGAGGAGGATTCCATGACCACCACCCCCATCCCCACGCCGACCGCGACCCCGCCGGACATCCTGCGCTGCGCCTACATGGACATCGTCGTCACCGACCTGGCCCGCTCGCGTGCGTTCTACGTCGACGTGCTCGGCCTCGTCGTGACCGAGGAGAGCGACACCGAGATCTACCTGCGCAGCTTCGAGGAGTTCATCCACCACAACCTGGTGCTGCGCCAGGGCCCGGTCGCCGCTGTCGCCGCGATGGCCTTCCGGGTGCGCGCCCCCGAAGACGTGGGTTTGGCCGAGGCCTGGTATCAGGAGCTCGGCTGCCGCACCGAACGCCGCATCAACGGGTTCGCAAAGGGTGTCGGTGACTCCGTGCGCGTCGAAGACCCGCTCGGCTTCCCCTACGAGTTCTTCTACTCGGTCGACCACGTCGAACGCCTGGCCTGGCGCTACGACCTGCAGGGTCCCGGCGCCCTCGTGCGCCTGGACCACTTCAACCAGGTCACCCCCGACGTGGGACTCGGCCGCGGCTACCTCGAGGACCTCGGCTTCCGCGTCACCGAGGACATCCAGGACGAAGACGGCGTCACCTACGCTGCCTGGATGCGCCGCAAGGACACCGTGCACGACACCGCCCTGACCGGCGGCGACGGCCCGCGGATGCACCACATCGCCTTCTCCACGCACGAGAAGCACAACATCATCTACATCTGCGACAAGCTCGGCGCCCTGCGGATGTCGGACGTCATCGAGCGCGGCCCCGGCCGCCACGGCGTCTCGAACGCGTTCTACCTCTACCTGCGCGACCCCGACGGCCACCGGGTCGAGATCTACACCCAGGACTACTACACCGGCGACCCCGACAACCCCGTCGTCACCTGGGACGTGCACGACAATCAGCGCCGCGACTGGTGGGGCAACGCGGTCGTGCCGAGCTGGTACACGGATGCCTCACTGGTGCTCGATCTGGACGGCAACCCCCAGCCGGTCATGGCCCGCACCGAGTCCAGCGAGATGGCCGTCACGGTCGGCGCCGACGGGTTCTCGTACACCCGCAAGAACGACGTGGAGCACGGCTTCAAGCTCGGCAATACGCTCTGACACTCACGTGCGGGTGGTGTCAGGCCGTACGCAGTTCCCCGCGCAGGATCGACTCGCCGGAGTGCTGCGGGTCGCCGTCGTCGGGTTCCGCGGAGACGTCGACCAGCGGGTACTGCGACAGGTCGACGCCGTCGGGGATGGCGAAGCGCCCGGACTCACCGTCGAGCAGTCCGATGCTGATCAGCCCGGACGCATCCGCCTTGATCAGCCACACCTCGCGCAAATCGGTGTCGGCGCTCACCCCGGTGACGTCGAGCACGACCTCCCGGTGGCCGTCGGCCGTCTTCGCGACGTAGGCGCTGCCGGCGGCGTCCCAGCCGGGGTACGGGTCCAGCTGGGCCTCGGCGAGTAGCACCGGCGCGGGTTCCTGCTGCTGTGCGGACTGCCACCAGATGCCGCCGCCGAGGCCGCCGAGCAGTCCGGCGATGCCGGCGGCCACGGCCATCGGCATCCAGTTGCGGCGTCGTGGGAGGGGGCGCAGGGCGGAGCCGATGTCGGTGACCGTGGCGGACGGGGTCTCGACAGGCTCGACCGTTGTAGGGGGCTGGTCCGCTGCCTCGTAGCCGCTGCGCCCAGGGGTGGCGGCCACGGCGTCGGACAGGCCGAGGGCGGCGTGGATACCGGCCCAGACTCGATCGCCGGGCTCCACGAGTTGCACACTGCGCGCGGACCGGCCGACGTGGGCGGTGTGCTGCAGGGCGATGAGTTCCAAGGAGCACTCGGGGCATTCCGACAGGTGCTGGCGTTCGGGTTCGGTGAGGTCGAACTCTGTCATTGCGATGAGAGCGAGGTTTTCCCGGTCAATGTGTGTCATCGTTCGCCTCCAATCTGGTGCGCAGTCTCGAAAGACTTCGGCGGATGTGACTCTTAACGGTGCCGAGCGGCAGTCCGAGGTTATCGGCGATTTGGGTGTGCGTGAGATCGTCGTAGAAGGCCAGCTGCATCACCTGCTGAGGAACGGGTCCGAGCCGGCGAAGTTCGTCGCTCATCAGCACACGATCCGCGATGTCGGCGGATTCGTCGGTCTGGCTGAGCGCGGTGTCGACGAGGACAGCCTCCTCGACCCGCCGCCGTCGTGAGCGGGCCTCGTGGGCATCCGCGACGGTGTGCCGAGTGATCCCGACGAGCCAGGCCGACAGAGGCGACCGCGACGCATCAAATCCGTCCCGCCCGCGCCAGGCGGCGATGAAGACCTTCTGGGTGACGTCTTCGGCTTCGCCGGGATCGCCGAGCGAACGAACGGCGATCGTGTAGACGAGGGATGACCAGCGGGCGTAGGCCTCGGCGAGCGCACGTTCGTCTCCCGCCCGAAACGCGAGAACGAGCTGGGCGTGGTCGTCTTCGTCGGTGAGTGCCGTCACGTCGTATCGGTTTCCCCCGGTTGGTGAGCGCATCGGGAGGTCGTACATGTCAGGCTCCGCCGGAGAGCAAGCCTCGACCACCGTGATGACCAGCATAGCCACCCCTCTGCGTCATGGTGCCTGGGTCATGCGATTGGACTCGCCGAGACGATTACGTTGGACAGATAGGTGCGGGCGTAGTAGTCGAATTCGCCGCCGCAGGTCACAAGGGTGAGCCGGTTGGGACCGGACCGGTCGAAGATCGAGTCCCAGGGCACATCCTGTTTGACCACGGTTTGAACGGATTCCACGGAATAGCGACGCTCCTGACCGTCGTCGGTGGTCACCACGATCTCGGTGCCCGCACGCGCCGAGGCGAGCTGGGCGAACGGTCCGATGTCGTAAATCAGGGAGTCGACGTGAGCGGCGATCACGGTCGCGCCGGTGGTGCTGGCCGGTGACGGTCCAAAGCGATACCAGGCGGCGAGCGAGGGGTCTTTTGGCAGCTCCATCGCCCCGTCGTCGGCCAGACCGACGGACTCGATTGCCATGTCGATTCCGAGGGAGTCGACTCGGATGGTCTGGGGCGGCCGGGCCTGAGGGGTCTGGTTCTGATCCAGCGAGGAACTGACGGTCGGCACGTCGACCTCGGCGACGGGCAGCGGGGCCGACGGCGTCGGAGTCGGCGCTGCGTTCGTCGGGGGAACGTAGGCCGTGGGCGATGATGTGCTCGGGGCGCTGCTGCAGCCCGTGAGCAGGGCAAGAGCCACAGCGAGCACTGTGAAAGTGCCCACTGTGGCTCTCATTGTGGATCTCCCTTTCTGACTGGCGTGACTAGCGGCGAGCCGCGGACAGGCGACGCATACCGACGACGGCGGCGACCAGACCCATCAGCACGGCGGCGAAGCCACCGACCATGAGCCCCATGGAGTCGTCCGCCTGGTTGGTGGCGACGAGACCGGCCTCACCGGCGGGGATGCTGTCCGGGTTGGAGTGAAGCCCGTCGATGGTCTGAACGGCCAGGGCCAGGTTCTTGTCGGTCAGGCTGCCCCACGCGTAGACGATCGTGTTCGTGCCCTCTGCGACGTTGACGTCTGCCGGGCCGATCACCGGGTCAGTCGTTCCGGTTGCGGCGACGGCGGCCGAGATGGTGCCGGCCGGCAACGTGAGCACGGATTCCTTCGGGTTCACCAGGGCGGTGATCGCGACGGCTCCGTTGGCGAGAACATCGACCGCGGGGGCTGCTGCCACGTGGCGAACCGTCAGGCGGCCCTCCCCGGCGGCGAGCTGCGAGATGTCGTTGGTGAACAGCGACGCCGTGGGCTTGCCGGCCTCGTCGAGGTGCGCGGCGGCGGTGTAGTTCTTACCGGCTTCGAGCGGGAGGTCGACCGGGCCGATGGCAGGTGCGCTGGCATCCGCTGCGTCCGACGCGGTGATGGCCACCTTGTAGGTGCCGGGAGCGAGGTCGAGCGGACCGGCGAGGTCGCCCGGCTTGAAGTCGTCCAGGGTCAGCTTGTCGTTCACGTAGACGTCGACGGTGAGGCCGGGAACTCCGTGAAACACAGACAGCTTCGCGACGTCTTCGGCTGCCTGTGCCGGAGCGAGACCGCCGAGGGCGACGAGAGCACCGAGAGCGCTGGCCGTCATTCCGATCTTGAGGGACTTGTGCATCGTTTCCTCCTGCGTAATGGATCTGTGAGTGGGTCACTCTGAAGAGATTCTTGAAACCTCTTTAACCCCTACTTCTCTCGCACGTCCCCAAACGGATGCACATGCATGGAAATCTCTGTAAAACTTTTTTTGCGGGCTGCAGGTCGCGCGCGATTTCATCGGCTCGCCGCGGCGCGATGCAGGGAGATGTCCCGGCGGAAGACCAGCATCACCACCACCAGCGACACGGCCGAGAACGCGGCCCCGCCCGCGAACATCGCCGGGTAGCCGAGCCACGGCTCGAGCAGGGACAGCGCCAACGGCACGAAGAACCCCAGGTAGGTGATGCCGTAGTAGATCGCGGTCAGCCGGGCGAGGTGGTCGGGCGGCGCGATCCGCTGCACCTCCTGCAGCCCCGACACCATCAGCAGGCCGTACGCGGCGCCGAGCAGGGCCGCCGCCGGCAAAATCAGCCAGAGCACGGGTGGGCTCACGGCGACGGATGCGAGCAGCAGCGACCCGACGGTCAGCATCAGCGCGAACATGATTCCTCGGGCATTGTGCCCGGCGGTGATGCGGTGGCTGAAGAGCTGCAGCGACGCTCCCGCGACGAGAGCCACCACGCAGAGCAGGGCCGCGAATGCCACCGGCGCGGACGGGATCTCGGTCGCGGCGAGCGCCGGCAGGATGGCGTAGGCGGTCGTGGCCGTTCCGAAGACCCACGGCGCCACCGGCACGATCAGGAGCAGGAACCGCGGGTACGGGGAGATGGCCGGGTGGACGGCCGGCAGGGCCCCGGCCGCGATGCCCCGTCCCTGGGACTCCGGGGTGCAAAACAGCAGAAGGCCGAAGAGCACGGCGATGACGGTGTGCGCCGCGTACGGCAGCACGCCGGGGAACGGCGCCCACTGGGCCAGCGCTCCGGAGCTCGCCGCGCCGAGTGCGAAACCGAGGGACAGCGCGATGGTCGCCCGTCGTGCCCCCGAGGAACGGTCGGCCCCGAAGTCGAACGGTCTCGCGGAGAGTTCCTTCACCCAGCTGGTGCCCACGGCCATGGCCAGGCCGAGGGCGACGCCGGAGAGGATGCGGCCGGCCAGCAGCATGGGCACATTTCCCGCGGACAGGGCCAGCAGCACGCTCCCCGCGATCGCGACCCAGGGCGCGGGCAGCATCAGCGGTCGGCGGCCGAACCGGTCCGACAGCGGGCCGGCGATCAGTAGCGCCGGGATGATGCCGAGTACGTAGGCCCCGAGCAGCAGGTTCGCCAGCTGGTTGGAGAACCCGTCCGCCTGTCGGTACATCACCAGCAGTGGGGTGAATTCGTTGCCGCCCCAGGCGACGGCGAAGATCGCGGCGGCCGGCGCGAGCCAGTACTTCCTGCCCCGGGCGCCGGTGAACGAGCCGGATCCGGTGGTCGAGCCTGTCGAAACCGAACCCATCGCATCCTGGATGTCGGTTGTCATGACGGTCCCCCGGTCGGCATTCGGCGGCCTCGGCAGCGAGGCCCGCACGCCCCCAGCCTAGGGGAGGCGCCGGGGCTCACTCCCCCAGCCGGCGGCGAACCAATTCGACGGAGATTTTGCAATATGTGCGGGTTTTCGGTGTGTTGGACGCGGTTATGGGCACAATCTCCGTCGAATTCGTCAGGGTCAGGGTCAGGGCCAGGGCCAGCCGAGCTCGCGCGTGTGGCCAACTCAGGACATCCGTCGCCCGGTGGCCCGGCCGCCCCGGACCAGTGCGGAACCAGCGCGGATGTCCGGGCCGGCCCGGACGGATCTCCTGAGTTAGCCCCAACACCGGCCGGTTGCCCAGCAGCGCCAGCCGGATGCGCAGCATCTCTTGTGCGGTTCGGGCAGCCCCCACGCGCTCCGCCCCACAGCGCGAACGAATTCGACGGAGATTTTGCGATATGTGCGGGTTTCTGAAGGTGTTTAGGGCGATGCGGACAAAATCTCCGTCGAATTCGTTAGGGGCGTGAGAGGCGAGCGAGTGCCCGGACTCAGGGCGCTCAGGCCAGGAACTGCAGTGCGGCGCGCTTGAACTCGCGGGAGGTGAGCGTGTTCACGTGGTCCCGGCCCGCCAGTTCGAGGTAGTCGGCACCGCGCGCGCGGGCAAGTTCGGCGACCCCGGCCGGGATGGAGTCGGCGCCGCCGGCGACGTAGAGCACGGGAATCTCGACCGGCACGTCCAGCGAGGAGCCGGCCACCCCGCCGACGCACGCCACGAGGGCCTCACGGTCGGCGCCGGCGGTGATCGCGGCACCCAGTATCGCCGCGATCGACGGGTCGGCGCCGGCGGTGCCGTCGGTCACGAACCGGCGCACGGCATCCGGATGCCAGGTCTCGAACAGTTCGTCCGGCCCGGCTCCACCGAGCACCAGTCGGCGCACCCGGGACGGCGCCAGCCGCGCGAGCGCCGCCGCCACGCGCGAGCCCATCGAATAGGCGACCACGTCGACCTGCTCCAGCCCGAGGGCGTCGAGCACGACCACGAGGTCGGCGGCGAGTTGCCGGGGCAGGTAGTCGATGCTGCGGTGCGGCTTGTCGCTGCGGCCGTGACCGCGGAGGTCGAGGGTGATCACGCCGCGCCCGGCGTCCTGCAGGGCTCGCACCCAGCCGGTGCCGACCCAGGTGACCTGCGATGTCGACGCGAACCCGTGCACGAGCAGGATCGGGCGCTCGCCGGGCACGACGTCGTAGGCGATCCGCACGCCGTCGAGGCGCTGCGCGAACAGCGCCCCGCCTGCAGAACCCACCGGAGTAGAGCCCGCCGGAGCAGAAACCGCCGCGGCCGGTCCCGCCGCGGCCGGTCCCGCCGGGGCCGGACTCGCCCGGCCGGTCACCCCCACGCTCAGACGACCACGTCGGAGGTGACGAGCACGGCACCGGCATAGGCCAGCTCGCCCAGAGCCGCGTCACTCGTGTCCGGGGCGACGCCGGCGACGAGGTCGGTCAGTACCCGCACATGCTGGCCGTGGCCCCGCGCATCCAGGCCGGACGCGCGCACACAGTGGTCGGTGGCGAGGCCGACGATGTCGATGTCGGTCACCCCGTTCGCGATGAGCAGCTCGCCCGTCTTCTCGCCGCCCACCGAGATGCCGTCGAAAATGGAGTAGCCCGGTTGGCCCTGCCCCTTGCGAATGTGGATGGTCGTGTCCGGCACCAGCAGCGAGGGGTGGTACTCGGCGCCAGGGGTGCCCGCCACGCAGTGCACGGGCCAGGAGTCCGTGGAGCCTGGCTCGCCGGCCCGGGCGAAGTGTCCGCCGTTGTCGCTGTCGGGGTCGTGCCAGTCGCGGGAGGCGAAGATCACGTCATAGGCATCCGGATGTTCCCCCAGCAGCGCGCTGACGCCCGCGGCCACCGCAGACCCACCCTCGACGGCGAGGGCCCCGCCCTCGGTGAAATCGTTCTGAACGTCGATGATGAACAGGGCCCTGGTCACGGATTGCTCCTTCTGTCGCCGGTTGAAGTCAGGAGTTCGACAGGTTGTCGCCGCAGCGGAAGAACCCGGCGGTGATGGTGTCGAGCGCCTGCTTCGCATTATCGCTCACATCCCCGAGCGCGTAAACGGCGAAGGTGAGCGGCGTGCCGTCGGCCGCCCGGATAATGCCGGAGAGCGTGTAGCCGGTGTCGATCCAGCCTGTCTTGGCGAAGACGGCGCCGTCGGCGACGGCGTTGTCGCCCGTGAACCGGTCGCTGTAGGACAGCGATCCGGTGGGTCCACCGGCGATCGGTAGGCCGTCGAAGATGACGCCGAGGTCGCCGTCGCGCGCGTTGATCTTGACGAACAGCCGGGTGAGATACGACGGCGGTACGGCGTTGTCGTCGCTGAGGCCTGAGCCGTCCCGGATGATGATGCCGGTCGTGTCGATGCCATAGGCGTCGAGCGCCGCGACGACGGACTCCTGCAGGGCGCCATAGGTGTTGCCGGCCCCGGACTCCACCGCGACGAGCCGGGCGAGCATCTCGGCGAGGGTGTTGTCCGACACGATCAGCGACTGCCCGATCAGCACGGACACGGGCTGGGACCGGGCGGCGGCGAGCTGCTCGGCCCCGGCCGGCGCGGTGCCGACGCTGACGCTCACGCCGCCGCCGAGCGCGGCGGCGAAGGCCGCGCCGGCGCGCCCGACGGGGTCGGCGCTGCGGGAAGAGCTCTGACGCGAGGGGTCGTCGCGGTCACCGTCGACCTGCAGGGCGGTCACGTCGGGCATGGAACCGGCGTTGCGTTCCAGTTCATCCCAGCTCGGTTCCCAGCCGGGCCCGCCGAAGAACGAGGCGTCCAGCACGAGGGAGGTGATCGGCGGGTTCGCCGGGTTCGCCCGCCAGGCGGCGAGGGTCTGGCGGGCGAGCTCATCGACGTGGGCTGCGCCGGGGTAGACGGATTCCGTGCCGGTGGGCAGGCGCGTGAGGGTGAGGTCTCCCCCGCCGACCAGCACGACAGACCCCGGTGTGCTGCCGGTGACGACGGTGGTCGTGGCCCGGTAGTCCGGTCCGAGCACCTCAAGGGCGGCGGCGCTGGTCAGCACCTTGAGCACGCTCGCCGTGCGTGAGGAGGTATCGCCGCCGCGGTCGAAGAGCACCTCGCCGGTGCTGGCGTTGACCACCTGGGCCTGGAAATCAGCCAACCGGGGGTCGGCGGCCAGCGCTGAGACCGAACACGTACGCAGGTTTCTGGCATCGGAGGCGGTGGACGGCACGGGGCGCTCCGAAACGGGTTCCGCGGCCGGCACGTTCACGCTCGCACCGGTGTTCGCGGCGGCGATGGAGGCGGTGGCCGCGGCATCCGGGGCCCGGGTCGACGCCCCGATCAGGACGGCACCCGCGCCCAGCAGCACCGCCACGGTGACGAGGACGGCCGCGAGGCGTTTGCGAGGCTTCGATTCTTCCACCCGTGAACCCTACCCGCCGGGCTTGTGAGTCAGCCTGTGCCTCGTGCCCACGGCGTTGCGACGGCGTTACTGCGGCGTTGCGACGGCGCCCGCGTGGCCGCCGGCGCGTGCCGGGCGGCGAGCCAGGCATCCAGTGCCGCGGCCGGAAGCGGGCGGGACATGTGGAAGCCCTGGGCCTCGTCGCAGCCGTACCGGGTCAGCTCGGCGTAGGCGACGGCGTCCTCGACGCCCTCCGCCACCATGCGCACGCCGAGGCTGTGCGCGAGCGCGATGATCGAGGCCACCAGGGCCGCGGCCCTGGCGTCGTCGGCCATCGGGAACACGAAGGACTTGTCGAGTTTGAGCTCGTCGATCGGCAGGTCCCGGAGGTAGGCGAGGGAGCTGTAGCCGGTGCCGAAATCATCCACGGCAATGCGGATGCCGCTCTCCCGCAGGCGGATCAGGATGTCCCTGGCCCTGGCCCGGTCTTCCATCAGGAACTCTTCGGTGATCTCCAGCATCAGGTCGGCGGCCGACAACCCCCGCACCTGGATCATGGCGGCGATGCGTGCGGGCAGATCGGACTCGATCAGGGTGCTGGGAGACATGTTGACCGCAACGGTCAGCGGTGTTCCCTGCGCACGCCAGACCGCGGCCTGGTCGAGCGCCTTTCCCAGCACGATCCGGGTCAGGTCGCGCATGAGCCCGACGTCTTCGGCCAGGGTCAGGAACACGTCGGGAGGCAGCAGACCCCGGCTCGGGTGCTGCCAGCGCACCAGCGCCTCCACACCGTGCACGTGCCCGGTGGCCAGCTCGATCTTGGGCTGGTAGTGCAGCACGAGTTCGTCCATGGCGAGGGCGCCGCGCAGGTCTTCCATCATCCGCAGCCTGGAGTCGCCGTGATCGTCGTCGGAGCAGACGAAGACGTGGTGCCCGCTGCGGGAGGACTTGGCCTTGTACATGGCCATGTCGGCCTTGCGCAGCAGCACCTTGAGGGTGTCACCCTGGTCGGGGAATAGGGCGATGCCGATGCTGACGTTGGACTCGATCGCGATGCCCTCCAGCGTGAACGGCCGGGCCAGGACCGCCCGCAGCCGCACGGCCGCCGCCACGGCCTCGTCGTGGCCGGCGTCCTGGATCAAAAGCGCGAACTCGTCGCCGCCGAGCCGGGCGAGAAGATCGCCCGGTCGTCGCTGATCGAACAGGCGCGATCCGGCCTGCACCAGCAGCAGATCGCCGACGTCGTGGCCGAGACTGTCGTTCACTTCCTTGAACCGGTCGATATCCAGGAGCAGCAGGGCGCTCCGGTGGCCGTCCCCGGGCACGAGGTGAGCGGATGCCTCGGCGTAGAGGGCGCGCCGGTTCGGCAGCCCGGTCAGGTCGTCGGTGCTCGCCTGGCGGTGAAGGTCGGCCATCCGCCCGATCTGCCGGGAGGCGAGCTGAGTGCGCACGGTCCCGAGCACCAGGGTCACGCCTGCGAGGAGCACGGCGCCTGTGGAGATCTTCACCTGCGTGCCGAGGACGAGCACCGCCATCCCGGCGATCGTGGCTGCCCCGGGCACCGCGAGAGTCCACACGCCGCTCAGGGGGCGCCGGGCGGTGACACCGGGCCGAGCCAAGTCCCACGCCCAGACCGCAATGAGGGTGAGGCCGAGCGCCCAGCCCGCATCCAACGGCTCCCCGAAGGTGTACGTTCCGGCGGAAACCTGGAAGGCGTAGACGGCGTCGGTTGCCGCGAAGATCAGGAGTCCGAGCACCAGCAGGGCCCACCGTCGGCCCACGTCGAGTCCGCGGGCGGCGGCAATCCCCGTGATGACCGACACGAGCAACAGATCGAGCAGAGGGTAGCTGGCGGACACCAGGGCGGCCGGGGAGGGCGGCCAGACACCCGCGGATGCAATCACCGGGCTGAGCAACACGGCCAGCACGGATGCCGCGCCAAGCGACCCGATGGTTCCGTCCACCAGGACCGACCGGGGTATTTCACCACGCTGACGGTGGACCAGGACAGCCAGTCCGGCCAGGATCAGCGGATAGAAAAGCGTGTAACCGATGTCGGCCGGAGACGGAAACGAGAGGGTCGCCGCGCCCGCGAGCAGGTAATAGGTGCTGCCGAGGGTAAAGGCCGTCATCGCGGCCGACACCAGAATCAGCTGCGTGCGGCCGCGCTCCGCGCAGAGCGCGGCTGCCCAGCAGAGCAGGGCCGGGAGCCCCGCAGTGATTAGCGACAAGGAGCCGGTGAAAACCGGGCCGAAGGAGGCGAACAGGCCGATCGCGTAACCGATCAGCAGCACCCACATCAGCCACAGGATCCAGCGGCCGAGCCGCGCATGGCGAAGGGAGCGGTCATCGATTCGATCCGCGTGCGCGTTGGCGTGCATCGGATCCCCCGCTCCCGTTGCGTACACGCTAGCCGAGCCGTCATGGGCCGATGGACCAACGCCCCCGAGTACGACCACCCCAAAACGGGGGGTGGCGTCATCCGACGGGCGGAACGAACTCGAGCGGCTCGACGACGGAGCACGCGACCAGCGCGCCGAGGAGCCGCAACGGCCACGTATGGGGGCGGTGAGGCCGGTTCGTGACACCACCACTGGATCCACGCAGCGCCATTCTGCCCCCTCCCGCTCTACTGGTCAGATTATCGACCGGAGCACAGCGCACGGACTCCCGCTTACTCCCCGGGGTACCGCAGGCCGATTTGCGCGCGCACCAGGTCGAGCGTCTCCATGATCGCCACCACTTCCTCGACCGGCAGGATGTCGCTCGAGATCTTGCCGGCCCGGATCAGTTGCTCCGCTTCGGCCGCCTGGTAGTGCATGCCGCGCCCGTTGATCTCGGCGGTGAAGGTCTCGATGACCTCGTTCGCGCTGTTGAGCACCCGGAAGTCCGTGGGCGAGTACCAGACCCGGTCGATGTCGATGCGGCCCAGCGTGCCGAGGATGGTGGCCGTGTTCGGGCCGGTGGTGTTGCTGGCCGACAGGGTCTGGGCGATCTGCCCGCCCGCGTAGCGGAAGGTCGTGGCGATCTGCGCGTCGGCGCCGGTGGCCTTGAAGGTGGCGGTCGCGAGGATCGTCTCGGGGCGTCCGAACAGTTCGGACGCGAAGGTGAGCGGGTAGATGCCGAGGTCGAGGAGCGCCCCGCCGCCCAGGTGCATGGCGTTCAGCCGGTGCGCCGGGTCATCCGGCAGGTCCTGGGTGTGATCGGCGATCAGGGTGCGCACGTCGCCGAGGGTGCCCTCGGCGAGGATCTCGCGGATGCGCACCATGTGCGGCAGGAACCGGGTCCACATTCCCTCGAGCACCAGCAGCCCCAGGGTCGCGGCGAGGTCGACGACCTCGCGGGCCTCGGCGCCGTTCAGGGTGATCGGCTTCTCGATCAGAACATGCTTGCCGGCATTCAGGGCGAGCTTGGCGTTCTCGGCGTGAAACGGATGCGGGGTCGAAATGTAGATGATATCGACATCCGGGTCCGCGGCCAGGGCCTCGTAGCTCGGATGAGCCGTGGGAATGCCGAACTCGGCCGCGAAGGCATCCGCCGACGCCTGCGAGCGGGAACCGACCGCCTGCACCTGAAAACCGTTCCGGACGAGGTCGTCCGTGAATGCGTGGGCGATCCCGCCCGTGGCCAGGATTCCCCAGCGAATAGTGTCGGTGCGGGTTGTGTCGGTCATGGGATCAGCCTAGCGATCGCGGGCGGCCGGCGGCCGAGCCCGTCACGACCCGGCGACCTGGTCCGGCGGCCCGGCACCGGGCATCCGTGGGGACAGCACGGTGACTCCGGAGATTTTCGCAACACGCCGCTCGGCCGGGCCGTAGAACCGGCGTTTCCCGAAAATCTCCGCGTTTACGTGACGACGGATGCCCCGGTCGGCTCAGTCAGCCTCAGGTTGCGGGCTCAGTAGGGCGGTATCAGCTCGATGAGCCGCGCCGCGTGCGTGCGTGCGTGCGTGCACTAAGTGGCTTTCCGCGAGGTTGCGGTTGGCGACCACGCGGGTGAGGCGACTTCGGTCGATGAGGCGGTCGATTTCGTCCCGGCCACGAGCCCAACGCCCCTGTACGCGATTCGGGTGACTTCGCGGTGAGCACTTGCGTGCCGGGCGTGCGCGGCACGAGCGAAAGCCACGGCTGCCTGAGTTGAGATGGAGCCGCCTATCAGAATCGAACTGATGACCTTCTCATTACGAGTGAGACGCTCTACCGACTGAGCTAAGGCGGCGTCACGATTATTCCTCTCGGAAAACCTCGGACACAGCTACAAAGTCTAGCTGGTCTTCAGGGTCATCTCGTACAGGTCCGCGAAGGATGCCGCGACGTGCGTGGCCAGGGGGCGGGCCGCGTCGGAGTCGGCCCAGCACCGCCAGGCGTGGCGGAGCGCAGCCACGGCCACCATGGTGAACAGGAGCGCCCGCTGCTCAAGCTGCGCCGAGCCGGCGCCGAGCTCGGGGTGGTCGACGACGAAGCGCCGGGTGACGATCTCCTGCAGTCGACCCTCGAAGTTGCGCAGGGTGGCCATCCGCATCCCGAACAGGTAGGGATTCTCCTTCATGACCTGACGCCGCAGCTGGTGGATCTCCCGGTCACCCTCGGTGTTCCTGAGGCTGACCGAGAGCAGCGCGGCCAGCTGGGCCAGGATGTCCCCATCGCGGCCGCCGTGCACGAAGGCCTCGATCTGCTCTTCGGACGCGAGGTCGAGTTCGTCGCCGACCAGCGCGGCATCCTTCGAGGGGAAGTAGTTGAAGAAGGTGCGCGGCGACACATCGGCGAGCCGGCTGATGTCCTCGACGGTCACCTTCTCGAGCCCCCGCTCGCAGGAGAGCGTCAACACGGCGCGCTGGATGGCGCGTCGCGTTGCGAGCCGCTTACGTTCGCGTAGGCCCGGTTCCTCGTGGTGCAGCGACATGCCTCAATTCTTACACAGCGCGCAAATCTGCAGCCAGGCGGATGCTCAGCACATCGGGTCTTCGGCCGGCACCGTGCCCTTCAGCAGGTAATCGTCGACGGCCGAGTTCACACAGTCGTTCGATTTGTTGTAGGCGGTGTGCCCTTCGCCGGTGAAGGTGACGAGGTGGCCGCTGGCGAGCTGCTCCGACAGGTTCTCGGCCCACACATAGGGTGTGGCCGGGTCGTTGGTGGTGCCGATGACCAGGATCGGGTCGGCCCCCTCGGCGGCGATCTCGGACCGCTCCCCGTCAAACTGGTAGGGCCAGTTGGCGCAGCCGATGTCGCCGAACGCCATGTACTTGCCGATCGTCGGGGCGGCCTGTTCGATCTCGGCGGCCTGCGCGCGCATCGAGGCGGGATCGTCGTTGTAGCTGTAGTCCACGCAGTTGATTGCCAGAAAGGCCTCGGTCGCGTTGTCGCGGTAGGTGCCGTCGGCGGACCGGCCATTGTAGCCGTCCGCGAACTGGAAGGCCATGTCGGCATCGCCCTGCAGAACGCTCGCGAACATCTCGCTCAGGTTCGGCCACGCGGTGGCCTGGTAGAGCGGGTAGATGATGGCGGTGAGCAGCGTGTTCGCGCCGAGTCGACGGCCGTCGGTGGCCGTGATCGGGCTGACGTCAACCGAGGCGAGCAGGGCTCCGATGGTAGTCATGGCCTCGTCGACGGTGCCATCGAAGGGGCACTCCTCGCCGGCCAGGCAGTCGGCCAGATAGGAGCGCAGCGCGTTCTCGAACCCGGTGGCCTGCACCCGGGTCACATCGGCGTTGCTGGTGGACGGGTCGAGGGCGCCGTCGAGGGCGAGGCGTCCGACCCGCTCGGGGTAGAGGTCCGCGTAGGTCGCACCGAGGAAGGTGCCGTAGGAGTAGCCGAGGAAGTTGAGCTTCTCGTCACCGAGCGCGGCGCGCAGCAGGTCGAGGTCGCGGGCTGCGCTGAGGCTGTCGACGTGTGCGAGCAGGGCGCCGGTATTCTCCTGGCAGGCGGCCCCGAAGTCGACGGCGGCCGTCGACAGCTCCTGGATCCAGGCGTCGCTCCCCCGCACCGCGGCGGGCAAGCCGTAGAGGTACTCGTCCATCTCAGCCGGTTCGTAACAGCTCACCGCCGAGGAACGGCCCACCCCGCGCGGGTCGAAACCGACGACGTCGAAACCGGCCTGCAGCTTCGCATCCGTGGCGTAGTCGAGGGAATCCTTCACGAAGTCGTAACCGGAGCCGCCGGGGCCTCCGGGATTGACCAGCAGGGAACCCACCCGGGTGCCCGTGGCCGGATGCCGCACCAGCGCCAGGTCGACCGTCTCGCCGCTGCCCGGGTCGGCCCAGTCGAGCGGCGCCGAAGCCGTGGTGCACTGCAGGCCGGAGTCGCAGTCCGCCCACTTCAGCACCTGGTCATAGAACGGTTCGAGGTCGGCGTCGACCTTCTCCCCGGTCGGGACCGAGGTGGTCGGCGCCTGCCCCGGCAGGAACAGCGGCACGCAGCCGCTGAGGCCCATGGCGAGCACCAGTGCCAGGGCGGTGGCCCTGGCACGCGCCGACAGGGTGCGCACGCGAGTTCGTCTGGTCAACGGATTCCCCTTTTCTGGGACGTGTTCTCGGTCACCGGCGGATTGCCGATACGAGCATGGCCTCGAGGGCCAGCGCCGGCGCCACGTTCGATTCGATCCGCTGCCGGGCTTGGGCGATCGCGTCCAGGGTGAAGAGCGTGGCGGCGGGCGCACAGACGGTTCCCGCCGCCCGCACCTCCGTGAGGAGTTCCCGGTTGATGACGCTGGTCTCCCGGCCGAGCTGCACCATGATCACGTCGCGGTACAGCGAGGTGAGGTCGACCAGGATGCGGTCGATCCCGTCGCGGAGGCTGCGGGTGGCCCTCCGCTTCTGGTCATCTTCGAGGGCCTTGATCTGGCTGCGCAGGCCGGGCGGGACCGACTGTCCCGGCTCGACGCCCAGGGAGCGCAACACGCCCTCACGCTCGGCGGCGTCGCGCTCGAGCGTGATCGCCTTCGCGTCGTCACCGGCGATGGCGAGCAGCCGGGCCGCCGCATTCACCGCCGCCGACACGCCGCGGATGCCGAGGGCCGCCCGCAGGGTCTCCTCGCGTCGCGCTCGCGCCTCGGGGTTCGTCGCCAGGCGGCGGGCCATGCCGATGTGGCTCTGCGCCTCCCGAGCGGCTCGTTCCGCGGTGGCCCGGTCGACACCGTCCCGGGCCACGAGCAGCTCGGCGACGTCGTCGATGCTCGGCACCCGCAACCGCACCGATCGCACGCGGGACCGGATCGTGGGCAGCAGGTCAGCCTCGCTGGGAGCGCAGAGAATCCACACGGTGCGCTCCGGCGGCTCTTCCAAAGCCTTGAGCAGAACGTTGGAGGTGCGCTCGACCATGCGATCGGCGTCTTCGACCACGACCACCCGGTAACGGCCCACCGACGGTGAGTACTGCGAGCGCTTCACGGCCTCTTTGACCGAGTCCATCTTGATGATGACGCCCTCGGTGGAGAGCACGGTCAGGTCGGGATGCGTCCGGGCGTCGACCAGGCGGCGGGCGCTCTCGTCACCGGCCTCGGTGCCGGGACTGAGCAGCGCGGTCGCGAAGGCGAACGCGAGGTTGGAGCGGCCCGAGCCGGGCGGCCCGGTGATCAGCCAGGCGTGCGTCATGGCCGACCCGGCGCGCGCCTCGGCGTCTCCGTCACTCGGACGTTCGGCCGCCGCGCGGAAGATCGCGATCGCTCTCGCCTGACCCGTCAGGCCATCCCACACAGTCATCGGACCAGAGTACCTTTCGTCGGTGACAGAGGGCTTAGAGCTCGTCCAGCCGGCGCCGTCAGCTGGTTGCGCCCCCGGCAGGGCCCGTCCAGTCGGCGCATTCCGTCCAGCCGGCGCAGCACCGCGCCTGGTGCCGAACCAATTCGACGGAGATTTTGCCGAAAACGGCCGGTTTGGGGCCGATAACGGGGTCCAGGGCCAAAATCTCCGTCGAATTCGCACGGCGCACGGCGCACGGCGAGCCCGCGCGTGAAACGGATGCCGCCGCAGCGGCGGGCCGCCGGGCCGCAGCGGCCTCGGACATCCGTTCACACCATCCCTAGAGCAGCGCGGCGACCCGGTCGCGGATGACGGCGGCGATCTCGGCCACCGGACGCCCGGCGTCCACGACCAGAAACCGCTCCGGCTCGGCGTCGGCCAGGGCGAGGAACGCGGCGCGCACCCGGCGGTGAAAGTCGCTCTTCTCCGCCTCGAGCCGGTCGAAGGGCTTGTTCTCAGCGTCGAGGCGGCCGCGCGCCACGGTCTCGTCGAGGTCGAGCAGCACGGTCAGCGCGGGCAACAGTCCCTCCGCCGCCCAGAGCGACAGATCACGCACCGGGGTGGCGTCGAGCACCCGTCCGGCACCCTGGTAGGCGACGGATGAGTCCAGATAGCGGTCCTGGATCACCACTTCGCCTCGGGCGAGCGCCGGCCGCACCGCGGTCGCGATGTGCTGGGCCCGGTCGGCGGCGTAGAGGAGCGCCTCGGCCCGCGGTGCGATCTCACCGCGGTGGTGCAGCACGATCTCACGGATGGCGCCGCCGACATCCGTTCCGCCGGGCTCGCGGGTGCGCAGCACGGTGCGCCCGCTCTGCCGGAGCCAGTCGGTGAGAAGCTCCGACTGGGTCGTCTTGCCGCTCCCGTCACCACCCTCGAGGGTGATGAACAGCCCGGCAGCGGCGGGACCGGTCACGGCTTCCGGAACTTCTCGGGTCACGACAGCGACGACGCCTGGGTCGCGGCCTTCGCGGCCGCGGTGGCCGCCCGGGTCGCCGCAGCCTTGGCCGCCGTCGCGGCCTTCTGAGCCGGGGTGCGCTGAGCGCGCACCGTCGTGGTGGCACCCGACGGAGTCGGCTTTTTGACGGCCGACTTCCGAGCCGGGGCCTTCCTGACCGCCGTCTTCTTCGCCGGGGCCTTCTTGACCGCCGTCTTCTTGGCCGGGGCCTTCTTCGCCGGCGCCTTCTTGACGGCCGGGCCCTTGGCGCGCTTGTCGGCGAGCAGCTGCACGGCGCGGTCGAAGTCGACCTCCTCCACCGTCTCGGCTTTCGGGATGGTGGCGTTGGTGATGCCGTCGGTGACGTAGGCGCCGAACCGGCCGTCCTTGATCTTGATCGCCTTGCCGCTCTCGGGGTCGGGAGCCTCGAACTCCTTGAGCGCGCTCGACGCCCGCCGGGCGCCGTACTTGGGCTGGGCGTACAGGTCGACCGCACCGGCCAGATCGATCTCGAAGATCTGGTCCTCGCTGGTCAGTGACCGGGTGTCCACGCCCTTCTTGAGATACGGGCCGAACTTGCCGTTCTGGGCCGTGATCTCCGCGCCCGTCTCCGGGTCGAGGCCGACCACGCGCGGCAGGGCGAGCAAATGCAGGGCCGTGTCGAGGTCGATCGTGGCGAGGTCCATGGTCTTGAACAACGAGGCCGTGCGCGGTTTCACCGCGGCGACCTTCTTCGCCGGGGGCTTGCGCTTGGGCTTCGCGGCCGCGGCCGTCGTTTTGGTCGTGGAGGCAGCCTCGGCGGCGGCCGAATCGGCAAGCAGGGTCACCTCGCCGGTGACCGGGTCGATGGTCTCGCCGGGTTCGACGACCTCGACCTCGGGCTCCAGCTCGGTGACGTAGGGGCCGAACCGGCCGTCCTTCGCCACGATCCGCTTGCCGTTCTCCGGGTTCTCGCCGATCACGCGGTCGGTGATGACCGGCGCGTCGATGAGTTCGCGGGCTTTCGCCGGGGTCAGCTCGTCGGGGGCCAGGTTCGGCGGGATGTTCACCCGGCGCGGCGGGGCATCCGGTGCCGCGCCCGGGTCGATGACCTCGAGGTAGGGACCGTACTTGCCGATGCGCAGGGTGATGTCGTCGCCGATGGGCATCGAGTTGATCGAGCGCGCGTCGATCTCGCCGAGGTTGTCGATGACCTGGCGCAGGCCGCGGTGCTTGTCGGAACCGAAGTAGAAGCTGGTCAGCCAGTCCACCCGGTCGGCTTTGCCGTCGGCGATGCGGTCGAGGTCGTCTTCCATCTCGGCGGTGAAGTCGTATTCGACCAGGTCGGAGAAGTACTCCTCGAGCAGGCGAACGACGGAGAAGGCGATCCAGTTGGGCACCAGCGACTGGCCGCGGGGGGTGACGTAGCCGCGCTCGGTGATCGTGGAGATGATCGACGCGTACGTCGAGGGGCGGCCGATGCCGAGCTCCTCGAGCTTCTTCACCAGGCTCGCCTCGGTGTAGCGGGCGGCCGGGGTGGTCTCGTGGCCCTTGGCTTCCACGTCGAGCAGGGTCAGCTTCTGGCCCTCTTCGAGCGGCGGCAGCTTGGACTCGGTGGCGTCGGTGGGTGCGTTGCGCTCCTCGTCACGGGATTCCTCATAGGCCAGCATGAAGCCGCGGAACGTGATCACGGTGCCGCTGGCGGCGAATTCCGCGAGCACCCCGGATGTCGCGGGGTGCGTGGACGTGCCGGTCGGCCCGGCCGCGATGGTCACCGACGCGGTCGAGCCGGTCGCATCCGCCATCTGCGAGGCGACGGTGCGCTTCCAGATCAGGTCATAGAGCTTGAAGTCGTTGCCGCGCAGAGTGGATGCGAGCGCCGAAGGGGTGCGGAATGTGTCGCCGGACGGACGGATCGCCTCGTGCGCCTCCTGAGCGTTCTTGCTCTTGCCCTTGTACAGGCGGGGCTTGTCGGGCACCGTTTCGGGGCCGTAGAGCGCCGCCGCCTGGGTGCGCGCGGCCGTGATCGCCTGCTGCGACAGCGACGGCGAGTCGGTTCGCATATAGGTGATGTACCCGTTTTCGTAGAGCGACTGGGCCACGCTCATGGTCTGGCGGGCGGTGAAGCGAAGCTTGCGGGCCGCCTCCTGCTGCAGGGTCGAGGTGGTGAAGGGCGCGGCCGGGCTACGACGGTAGGGCTTGGCGGTCACCTTCGTCACGGTCAGGGCGACCGATGGTTCCTTGAGGGCGGTGGCCAGGGCGAGGGCGGATGCCTCGTCGAGCGTGACCGCCGTCACCTTGGGTTTCAGCCGGCCGAGGTCGTCGAAGTCGCCGCCGGAGGCGATGCGCTCTCCGCCCAGGCGCACGAGCTTCGACTGGAATGCGGAATCCGCCCGGGACGCGCCGGTAGCAAGCTGGGCGATGAGGTCCCAATAGCCGGCCGACACGAACGCGAGGCGCTCGCGTTCGCGTTCGACGACGAGGCGGGTGGCCGCGGACTGCACGCGGCCGGCGGACAGGCCCGGGCCGACCTTGCGCCAAAGCACGGGGGAAATCTCGTAGCCGTAGATGCGGTCGAGGATGCGCCGGGTCTCCTGCGCGTCGACGAGGGCGGTGTCGAGGTCGCGGGTGTTGTCCTTCGCCTGAAGGATGGCTTCCTTGGTGATTTCGTGGAAGACCATGCGCTTGACCGGCACCTTGGGCTGCAGGACCTGCAGCAGGTGCCAGGCGATGGCCTCGCCTTCGCGGTCCTCATCAGTTGCGAGCAGGAGTTCGTCGGCGTTCTTCATGGCCCGTTTGAGTTCGGCCACGGTCTTCTTCTTCGCGTCGGACACGACGTAGTACGGCTCGAAACCGTTTTCCACGTCGACCGAGAACTTGCCGAGCGGACCCTTTTTCAGTTCGGGTGGCAGGTTCTTGGGCTCGATCAAGTCGCGAATATGGCCGACCGAGGACAAGACCTCGTAGCCGTCGCCCAGATACGCGGCGATCGATTTCATCTTCGTCGGCGATTCGACAATGACCAGCTTCTTAGTGCCTGGCACCAGACTCCTCTTTATAGGTACGGGTCCAAGTGGGCCATGGCACACCATACACACTTCAATATGGTGCCTGCCTAATCGACCACGCCGCGCGAGACCATTGGGGGTTGCCAGGCCTGCGCTGGCGGAGACAATTGGAGCATGGCGAATTCAGCGACGGGCACGTACACCGCGAAGCTCACGGACGGCCCCCTCCAAGGCAAGACAGTCACCACCCAGTTCCTGGAATCCGGCGATCCGCGGCCGCGACTCGAGATCCCTGCCGACGGCAACAAGCGCTACCTCTATCTACGCGGCTCCGGCCTCGAATTCGACTCCAGCACATTCCCGGCTCGACCCACCGCCGTGGACTACCGCTACATCGAGGCCCTCTTCGACTGAGCCGCCCGTGGCTTTCGCGCCCGCTGAGACGAAGTCAGCCGGCGGGGCCGCCGGGCGAATCGGGCGGCCCGGCCCGTGCCTGCGCGCCCAGCTCGAACCCGAGGTAGCCGCGCACCGCGGTCACCGATGCGATCAATCCCTCCACCGTGCAGACGGTGACGGATGCCCCGTTCAGCCTCGCGGCTTCGGCCGCCGCCGCGCAGGGAATCCCGGCCACGGCGCCCGAGGCGGTGTCGGCGGCGGCGAGCGCCGCGGCATCCGCTGCCCCCTGCACCGCCTGACCGACCACCAGCGCGGCGAACAGCGGCAGCAGCACCGCCGTCAGGAGCATGACCGCGCCCAGCACCCCGACAGCTAGCACCGTACCCGAGCCGCGCTCGGGTGCTGACCAGTGCCGCCGCCGCAGAGCCCGGCGAGTCACGGTCCGCCGCCGCAGAGCCCGGGAAGTCAGCGTCCGGGACCTCCCCCGGCGGGGCCTCACCGGCCACCGCCGAGCGCGCAGGACCCGGCCCGGAGCGTGAGGCCGAAGGCCGCGAAAGCGCTGAACGAGCTCGGTGCGCGCAGGTTCACGCAGACGAACTCACCCCGGCGCTCCGGGGTCATCGAGGCCCCCTGCACCGCCCGCTGCACCAGCCCAGAGGCCCGGTCGACGCTGTCGCCGCGGGAGAGGGACCGGGCGGCATCGGCCGCGGCATCCGTGAGGCGCACCTGCTGGCCGATCACCTGCAGGGCGCCCAGGCAGCAGGCGAGCACGAGCAGTACAGCCGGAACGACCGTCGCGAACTCGGCGGTGACGCTGCCGCGGTCGCGGGGGCGGTCCCTGGGGCCGGGGCGGCGCCGCGCGCGGCTTCGGGCGCTCGGGGCGTCGTCGGAGCGCCCGTCGGAGTGCCCGTCGGAGTGCACGTCGGGCCGGCGGCTACCCCACGGAAAGCGCATTGCGCACCAGATCGGTCAGGATGCCGCGCACCTCGTCGCCGCGCAGGATGACGATCAACAGGCCGGCGAATCCGACCGCCGCCATCGTTGCGACGGCGTATTCGGCGGTGGCTGCACCCGTCTCGGCGCGCAGGCCGCGCGGCAGCCGGAACCGGTCGGGGCGCGGAAGCCGGGGTGCCGGTGCCGCCTTGCGCAGAGAATCGTGGCCGAGGCCGGGGCCGGTGGTCGCTGCGTCGATCGTGCCGGTGGCGCGCTCGGCGATCAGGTTCCTGGTCAGGTTGGTGACCTCGTCGGTGGCCGGTTCAACGGTCGGTCGCAGGGCCTGACCCCTGGTCGGTTTGGCGGCCTGATCGGTGGTCGGTGTCAGGGCAGAATCGGTGGTCGGTTCGATGGTGGGCATTCGTTCGTCTCCTTCTCGCGTCGGGCGACGCGGTGTGTGGGCGGCACGAGTGGTCTCAGACTGGCGCGGGCGAGGGCGGAACACCGACAGCCGCTCGCTTCGGTGCAGAACTTCAGAAAACGAGCACTGTGGACGAGAGGACGGTCATCAACAGCGGCAGAACTCCGACCAGCATGAATGCGGGCAGCACGCACACCCCGAGCGGGATCATGAGCGTGACCGCGAGGGTGGCGGCCCGGTGCTGGCCGTCGCTGCGGGCCTGCCGACGCAGCTGGTCGGCCTCGCTTCGCAACAGCTCCGCGGCGGGAACGCCGGCGCGCACCGACAGAGCGAGCACCCGGTCGATGCTGGCCGCCGAGTCCGCGCGGTGCAGGGCGAACCGCTCTGCCGCCGCGTCGACCAGGGTCCGGGCGCGGTCGACGGAGCCGCCGCCGGTCATGGCGATGGCGGTGAGGTCCAGTTCGAGCCCGGGGGTCGGGTCCCGTGCCCGGGCGGAGTGCACGAGCCGCCGGTTCCAGCGGTCCGCCGCCAGCATGAGGGCGCCGCCGCCGGCGAGGCAGGCCCAGCCGGGTGCGGTGAGGAATAGCGTCTGCAGCGTGTTGAAGCCCAGAAGGCTGCCGAACAGCACACCGACGACCGGCAGGAACGCGACCATCCGTGCCGTGGCGCTCGGGCCGGCGAGCGCCACGGCGAGGTCGGCATGCAACTGGCCGAGGTCCCGGAAGGATGACGCCAGTTGCCGCAGGCAGGAGGCCAGCGGCGCTCCGGCCTGGGTGGCCACCTGCCAGGCCGCGGCGAGGCCCAGCCAGGCGGCGCCGATCTGGCCGCCGAGTGCGCGGGCCTCGGCGGCCACGGCGTCGGCGATGTTGTCGCCGCGGCGCCCGGCGTCGGCCGCCGCCCGGATGATCTGTGCCCCCGAAGAGGGCGGTGTCGGCGACAGAGACTTTTCGCCGACGGGGTGCGAAGCGACGGGTTCGAGGTAGGCCCACGCGGATGCCGGGGAGACGCCGGCGGCGAGGAGAACCGCGATGCGTTGGGTCACCTGCGCCACCTCCTCGATGGCCGGGCTGGGCGGACCGTGCCGCCGTTTCACGCCGAGCCACGTGCCGAGTCTCCTGCCAAGTCTCGTGCCGACTCTCATTCCGACTCTCCAGTCTCGGCGGCCGCGGCGGCCCGCCGCCCGTGTGTGCGGACCGGTCTGGGCGGGCCGGACTCCCCCGGGGCCCAGCGGTTCCCCGGGGCCGCGGCGATCACCAGCAGGCGATCCCGGGCGTCCAGCGCGAACCGGCCGAGCGGAGCGAGCCGACGGCGGCCCTCGCGGCGCTCGAGGTGCAGCACCAGCCCGATCGCGCTCACCGCCTGCCGCGCCACCGCTTCCGGACTTAGTCCGGCGAGAGCGCCGAGGGCCTCGAGTCGGGCCGGAACGTCGTGCAGGGAGTTCGCGTGCAGGGTACCGGCGCCGCCGTCGTGGCCTGTGTTGAGCGCGGCCAGCAGCTCCCGGATCTCGGCACCGCGGCATTCGCCGAGCACCAGCCGGTCGGGGCGCATCCGTAACGCCTCGCGCAGGAGACTCTCCAGGCCGATCCGGCCGGCACCCTCGAGGTTCGGCTGCCGTGCCTCGAGCGCCACGACATGCGGGTGGTCTATGCGCAGTTCGGCGACGTCCTCGATGGCCACGATGCGTTCCCCAGGCGGTGCCTCGCCCAGCAGCGCCGCGAGCAGGGTGGTCTTGCCGCTGCCGGCGGCTCCCGTGATGAGCAGGTTCTCGCGCCGGTGCACGGCCACGCGCAGCCGGTCAGCGACGGCGACGGATGCCTCCCCCACCCCGAACAGACCCCCGGCGGCGAGCGTGGCGAGGCTCAGGCGCTCGGCGCGAGGCAGCCGGATGGACAGCAGCGTGCCCGTGCTCGACGCCGGCGGCAGCACCGCATGCACCCGGATGCCGTCGGACAGCCGCACATCGACGCAGGGGCTGGCCTCGTCGATGTGGCGCCCGCCGAGGGCGATCAGGCGCACCGCCAATTCCCGCACAGCCGGTTCCGGGCAGCTCCACTGCGGGGCGTGCAGCAGTCCGTGGCCGGCATCCACCCACAGCCCGGCGGCGCCGTTGACGAACAGATCGGTGACCTCGCCGTCGGCGGCGAATTCGGCGAGCGGGCCGAGCACGAACACGTCGAGGGGCCGGATCGCCGGCAGCACACCGGGGCTGAGAGCACCGGGGCTGAGCGCACCGGGCGGCCGGGCATCCGTGCGGCGGTCGGGAGCACCGTTGGGAGGGCGGACAGGCACGGACCTGCCATACGACGGGACGGCGACGAACGGCTCGGGCATGCCCCGACGTTAGATCGGCGGTGGGAGCGCATCCGGCCCCTGCGCCGGATCGAGGAGAACCCGGGCCGACCGCTGGCTGGGGAGGACCGGGACGCACCACCGCGAAAAACCAAAGGTTAAAAAGGGGGGCGGCACCTATTGGGGGGAACAGGTGCCGCCTCGGCAGTGCGCTGATTGGGGGGAACCAGACACACCGCAGGTCAAAACTTTCGTTCAGACAAAGACAAATGTACAAGGGGAATTACAGATGCGCAAGTCCCCCGTGTCCTCATAAATGAGGACACAGAACCCGGGTGCCTGATGAGACCACAATTGGGGGTGGGAACTCGCCGCAATTCCGCGCAACCTGGGCGACACATGTCGCCGTGTAGGGTTCAGGAGGGGCTGGTTCACGCGCCCGATACACGCAGCGCATCGCAAAGGAGCGACATACGTATGAGCGTCAAGATCGATAACCTTCTCCATGAATCCCGCAGATTCCCGCCGACACCGGAATTTGCCGCACAATCCATCGCGAAGCCGCAGATCTATCAGGACGCCACGGACGACCGATTGAAATTCTGGGCTGATCAGGCCCGCGAGCTTCTGCACTGGCATAAGCCGTTCACAAAAACCCTGGACTGGACCAATCCACCGTTCGCCAAATGGTTCGAAGACGGCGAATTGAACGTGGCCTGGAACTGCCTCGACCGGCACGTGCTGGCCGGCAACGGCGACCGGGTCGCGCTGCATTTCGAGGGTGAGCCGGGAGACTCCCGCGACATCACATATGCCGAGCTCACTGCCGAAGTGAAGCGTGCTGCGAATGTGCTGACAAAACTCGGCGTGAATGCCGGGGACCGCGTCGCGATCTACCTGCCGATGATCCCGGAGGCCGTCATCTCGATGCTCGCCGTGGCCCGCATCGGCGCAGTGCACTCGGTCATCTTCGGCGGTTTCAGCGCCGAAAGCCTCCGTTCGCGCATCGATGACGCCAGCGCCGTGCTCGTGATCACCGCCGACGGCGGTTACCGCAAGGGCAAGGCGTCCGCTCTCAAGCCGGCCGTCGACGCGGCTCTGGAGGGCGGCGAGACCACCGTGCGCAACGTGCTCGTGGTCAAGCGCACCGACGGCTTCGTGGAGTGGTTCGACCGCGACCTGTGGTGGCACGACGAGCTCGCCTCGGTCGCGGGAGAGCATGAGGCGCTGGGCTTCCCGGCCGAGAACCCGCTGTTCATCCTCTACACGTCCGGCACCACCGGCAAGCCCAAGGGCATCCTGCACACCACCGGTGGCTACCTCACGCAGGTGGCGTTCACCCACAAGAACGTGTTCGACCTGCACCCCGAGACTGATGTCTACTGGTGCACCGCCGACGTCGGCTGGATCACCGGCCACAGCTACGTGGTCTACGGCCCGCTCGCCAACGGCGCCACCCAGGTGCTTTTCGAGGGCACCCCGGACACCCCTCACCCCGGCCGGTGGTGGGAAATCGTTGAGAAGTACAAGGTGAGCATCCTGTACACGGCGCCCACGGCCATCCGTACCTTCATGAAGCTGGGTCGCCAGATCCCGCAGGGCTTCGACCTGACCAGCCTGCGCCTGCTCGGTTCGGTGGGCGAGCCCATCAACCCGGAGGCGTGGATGTGGTATCGCGAGGTCATCGGCGGCAATGTCGCGCCGGTGGTCGACACCTGGTGGCAGACCGAGACCGGCGCGATCATGATTTCCGCCCTGCCCGGCGTGACTACGACCAAGCCCGGCTCGGCGCAGAGCCCGATCCCCGGCGTCGTGATCGACGTGCTCGACGACGAGGGAAACCACGTGGGCCGCGACAACGGTGGCCTGCTCGTGGTGACCGAACCGTGGCCGTCGATGCTGCGCGGCATCTGGGGTGACCCGGAGCGCTTCAAGGAGACGTACTGGGAGAAGTTTGGATCGGAGAACCCGCGCTACTTCGCCGGTGATGGCGCCCGCCTCGACCGTGACGGTGAGATCTGGCTGCTCGGCCGGGTCGACGACGTGATGAACGTGTCGGGGCACCGTCTGTCCACGGCCGAGATCGAGTCGTCGCTGGTGGCGCACCCGATGACCGCCGAGGCGGCCGTGGTCGGCGCGCACGACGACACGACCGGCCAGGCGGTGGTGGCGTTCGTCATCATCAAGTACAGCCACCTGGAGGAGTCCTCGCACGCGGACATCCAGGCCGTGCTGCGGGCGCACGTGTCCCAGCAAATCGGTGCCATCGCGAGGCCCCGCCAGATCTTCATCGTGAGCGAGCTGCCGAAGACGCGCTCGGGCAAGATCATCCGGCGTCTGCTGCAGGATGTCGCGGAGGGCCGCGAGGTCGGCGACACCACCACCCTCGCTGACACCTCGGTGATGACGGCGATCATGTCCACCCTGAAGTAACCAGCGTCTAACCAATTCGTTCGGGCACGCACCCGAGTAGACACACGAAAGCGGGCAGGCCCAGTGGGCCTGCCCGCTTTCTGGGGCTCAGGCGAAGGAGACGATGAGCTCCAGCTCGACCGGGGAATCCAGCGGCAGCACAGCGACGCCGACGGCCGAGCGGGCATGCACGCCCCGGTCGCCGAAGATCTCGCCGAGCACCTGGGAGGCACCGTTGACGACACCGGGCTGGCCGGTGAACGACGGGTCGGATGCGACGAAGCCGGTGACCTTGACGACCTGCGTCACTCGGTCCAGCGATCCGATCGCGGCCTGGATGGCGGCAAGCCCGTTGAGCGCGCACTGCCGGGCGTAGTCCTGGGCGTCGGCGGCCGGCACGAGTCCGTGGCCGTCGCCGACCTTGCCGGTGGCCGGCAGCGCCCCCGAGATCATCGGCAGCTGACCGCTGGTGAACACCAGCGAGCCGGAGACCATGGCCGGCACATAGGTGGCCACGGGAGGCACGACGCTCGGCAGCTCGATGCCGAGCTCGGCCAGTCGGGCAGCGATCTGCGCCACGCCTCAGGCTCCTTCGGTGGCGACGGGGCGCTTGAGGTAGGCGACAAGCCCACCCTCGGGTCCGGGAACGACCTGCACGAGCTCCCAGCCCTCCGAGCCCCAGTTGTTCAAAATGGCAGCTGTGTTGTGAATCATCAGCGGCGTCGTAAGGTACTCCCAGGCAGGCATAAGGCTCCGATTCAGGCGGTTATTCAGATTTGTCACTTAGTCTCAATAGTATGTCTGCCAAAAATCGTACGGTCAGTGGAGCGCTCGGCGGGTTCCTCGGTTTCGTCGGGATGAGCGCCGTGGCCGGCGTCCTCGTCGCCGCCGCTGTCACCCCCGCTCTGGCCCTCTCCGGCATGACAGCCACGAACACGATCAACATGTTCGAGAGCCTCCCCGACTACCTCGCGATCGACCAGCTGGCGCAGAAGAGCAACATCTACGCGACCAACGCCGACGGCAGCCCCCTGCTTCTGGCCTCGTTCTACGATCAGAACCGGGTGGAAGTCGAGTGGGACGCGATCAGCCCGTTCGTGAAGGATGCCGTGATCGCGGGCGAGGACCCCCGCTTCTATGAGCATGGCGGCATCGACCTCGAGGGCACCGTCAAGGGCGTCGTGAGCACCGTGGCCACCGGCACCGCGCGCGGCGGCTCCTCGATCACCCAGCAGTACGTGAAAAACGTGCAGGTGCAGAAGTGCGAGGCTCTGGCCGACGAAAAGAAGCGCATGAGCTGCTACGACACGGCCACGGAGACCACCCCCGACCGCAAGCTCAAGGAGATGCGCCTCGCCATCGGCGTGGAGAAGCAGTACGCGAAGGACGACATCCTTCGCCAGTACCTGAACATCACCGGTTTCGGCGGCACGGTCTACGGCATCGAATCGGCCGCCAACTACTACTACAACACCACCGCCGCGGGCCTGTCACTGGCGCAGGCGGCGAGCCTGGTGGCGATCGTGAACAACCCGGTCAAGTTCCAGCTCGACAACCCGGACAGCGAAACCAACGGCGTCGCCAACGGGTATGCCGCCAACAAGGAACGCCGCGACTACATCCTGGGCGAGATGCTCAAGTATCAGAAGATCACCCAGGAAGACCACGACGCCGCCCTGGCCACAGTGATCGAGCCGACCATCACGGAACCCAGCACCGGGTGTGCGACAGCCGGCGGCAGCGCGTACTTCTGCAGCCTGGTCGTCAACACCCTGCAGAATGACCCCTCCTTCGGCGAAGACGAAGGCACCCGCATGGCCAACTTCCGTCGCGGCGGCTACGAGATCTACACCACGCTCGACCTCGACCTGCAGAACGCCGCCGAGACCACCATGAAGAAGCACGTGCCGAAGCAGTACGGGGACTGGGACGTGGGCGGTGTGATCACGAGCGTCGAGGTGGGCACCGGCCGAGTGTTGGCCATGACCCAGAACAAGGATTACAGCCAGGACCCGGCCGTGACCGAGAACAACAACGACTACACGGGCATCAACTACAACACCAACTCCAACGAGGGCGGCTCGCTCGGGTTCCAGCCCGGCTCGACCTACAAGGTCTTCACCCTCGCCGAGTGGCTGACCCAGGGGCACACGCTCAACGAACGCGTCGACTCCCGCCGCAAGAGCGACTGGGGCGTGTTCAAGAACAGCTGTGAAGGCAACCAGAGCTATGTCTTCAACCCCAAGAACGACGCGAACGAGCCCGGCACGAACTACAGCGCGCTGCAGTCGACGATCGGTTCCATCAACACCGGCTTCATCGGCATGGCGAAGAAGCTGGACCTCTGCGGCATCGCCGACATGGCCAACGCCTTCGGAGTGGGCCGCGCCGACCTGGAGCCACTCGTCAAGGGACCCTCGGCCGTGCTCGGCACGAACGAGGTCGCGCCGCTCAGCATGGCCATCGCCTTCGCCGGCATCGCCAACAACGGCCTCAGCTGCAGCCCGATCGTGATCGACCGGATCGTCGGCGGCGACGGCGTCGACATGACCCCGCCGCAGACCAAGTGCACCCAGGCGGTCACCCCCGAGGTCGACGCCGGCATGACGTATGCCATGCAAAAGGTGATGACCGAAGGCACGGGACGCGCGTCGAATTCCGCGGTCTCCCCGAGGGTGCCGATGATCGGCAAGACCGGAACCACCGACGGCAACAAGGACACCTGGATGAGCGGCGCGAGCACCAAGGTCGCCACGGTGGTCGGCGTCGTCAGCGTCACCGGCGACATCAACCAGCGTCTCGTGGACGACTGGGAGGGCGGCACGGCCGCCACCGCCCGTCACCGCATGTGGCCGGAGGTGATGAGCGTCGCGAACGCGAAGTACGGCGGAGACGCCTTCGCCGAGGCATCCAACAAGGTGCTGCAGGCCGTTCAGATTCCCGTGCCCGACCTGCGCGGCAAGTCGATGAGCGAAGCCGCCTCCACCCTGACCTCGGCCGGCTTCGACGTGGTCGACGGCGGTGTGACCGACTCCGAGATGCCCGCCGGCACCGTGGCCCGCACCGACCCGGCCGGCGGCAGCAGCGCCAGCCGCGGCTCGACCGTGACCGTCTACTCCAGCAACGGCGCGCTCAAGATCGTGCCCGATGTCGTGGGCAAGACCGAGGCCGAAGCTACCTCCACCCTGGCGGGCTTCGGCATCGTCAAGCAGGAGCAGGACGTCACCGACCCGAAGCAGGTCGGCACGGTGCTCTCCATGACACCGACCGCCGGCTCCGGCGCCGCGGCGGGCAGCTCCGTCACGATCGTGGTCGGCAAGCTTGCCGCCGGCGCGAAGCCCGACGCGAAACCCGACGCGAAACCCGACGCGAACGGCGGGGGCAACGGATGACGCGCGCCAACTCCGCAGGCACCTCCCTGGCCGTCAGCGCCGGGGTGGTAGCCGCGGCCGGAGTCGTCGCGTTCGCCTGGGGCTCTCTCGTGGAGCGCCGCATGTTCACCCTCCGCGAGGTTCTCGTTCCGGTGCTCGCGCCGGGATCCGCCCCGATCAAGGTGCTGCACCTCTCCGACCTGCACATGGCACCGTGGCAGCGGGATAAACAAGACTGGGTGCGCGGCTTGGCCGACCTCGCGCCGGACCTGATCGTGAACACGGGCGACAACCTCGGTCACGCCGACGGCATTTCCGGGATCGAGTATGCCCTCGAACCGTTCCGCGGCATTCCGGGCATCTTCGTCAACGGGTCGAACGACTACTACGGGCCGCAGTTGAAGAACCCGATGCGGTACTTTCGTGCCCCGTCGACGCTTCGCTCGGCGTTTCACGAGAAGCTCGACATCGCCCACCTGCACCGGGTGTTCGGCGACCTCGGCTGGATCGACCTCGACAACGCGGCGGCCGCGCTCGACATCAACGGCACCCACCTGGAGCTGTTCGGGGTGGATGACCCGCACATCGGGCTCGACCGCCTCGACCTGATCACCCGGGCGATCGACGACCTGAGAGCGAACGACCCGTTGTCGGAGGAGCACTGGCCCGACCCCGAGGAGGCGACCCCGCCGCGGTCGACGCTCACGGTGGGCGTCGCCCACGCGCCCTACCAGCGGGTGCTCAACTCGTTCGTCAACCATGGTGCCCAGCTGATCCTGGCCGGGCACACGCACGGCGGGCAGGTGTGCGTTCCCCGGTACGGCGCCCTCGTCACCAACTGCGACATCCCACGCAAGCAGGTCAAGGGCCTCAGCCTCTGGGACTCCGGACTGCACACCTCGTACCTGAACGTGTCCGCGGGGCTCGGCACGTCGATCTACGCGCCGGTGCGGTTCGCCTGCGCGCCGGAGGCGACCCTGCTCACGCTGACGGCGGCGTAGCGGGGGTATCGGCAGGCTCGGCACCGGATGGTCGTGGTAGGGCATCCGGGGGGTTATACTTGTCAAGGCTTACGGGCCATCGGGGTATGGCGCAGCTTGGTAGCGCGCGTCGTTCGGGACGACGAGGTCGCAGGTTCAAATCCTGTTACCCCGACAGATATGCAAAACCCTCACTCTTCGGAGTGGGGGTTTTTGTAGTTGGTGTTTGGTAGTTGGTGTTTGGTAGTTGGTGTTTGGTGCGGCCGGGCCGGCGCGGCCAGAAGCGCGAGAGGATCATGTCATGACCGATTCCAGCCCGGGTCTCCCCGCACCTGTCGCTATCCCACGGCATGCCTGGCAGGCCCTGATCGTGCTGCTGGCCGGCATGTTCATGGCGCTGCTCGACACCACGATCGTGAATGTGGCGCTTCCGACCATCCGTACCAGCCTGGATGCCTCGGAGGCCACCCTCTCCTGGATCATCTCCGGCTACGCGCTCGCCTTCGGGATCGCGCTGATCCCGGCCGGGCGGCTCGGCGACCGCATCGGCCACAAGTGGGTCTTCTTCACCGGTCTGCTGCTGTTCACCCTGGCCAGCCTGGCTTGCGGGCTCGCGCAGAACGATCTGCAGCTGATCATCGCCCGGGTCGTGCAGGGGCTTGCCGGCGGCATGTTCGTGCCGGCCGTGACCGCTGTGATCCAGCTTCTGTTCCCGCCCATCACCCGCGGCAAGGCGTTCGCGATCATGGGCACGGTGATCGGCGTATCCACGGCGCTCGGCCCGATCATCGGCGGCCTGATCATCGAGGCCTTCGGCGACGAGAACGGATGGCGCCTGGTCTTCTGGGTCAACCTGCCGATCGGCATCGTCGCCCTCGTCGCGGCGGCGATCCTGTTGCCGGCCGGCTCCGAACGTGCCCCGGGCACCCCGAGCGGCGGCATCGACTGGGTGGGCCTATTGCTGATCTCCGGCGGGCTCGTGGCGCTGCTCGTTCCCCTGATCGAGGGCGAGGACCAGGGCTGGCCGCTCTGGACCTACCTGACCCTGGCAGCGGGGGCGCTGTTGATTGTGGCATTCGGCTTCTGGGAGGTGGCGTACACCCGGTGGGGCAAGAGCCCGCTGGTGCCGCCGCGGCTGTTCCGGCATCCGGCGTTCACCGGCGGCATCGTGCTCGCCCTGGTCTACTTCGCCGCGTTCACCAGCATCTTCTTCACCATTTCGATCCTCTGGCAGGCCGGCCTCGGGCACACCGCCCTCGAGTCGGGGCTGGTATCGATCCCGTTCGCGATCGGAACCATCATCGGCGCTTCGCAGAGCAACCGGCTGGCGCAGCGGCTCGGCCGCACCGTGCTGATCATCGGCGTGTCCCTGGTCACCATCGGCCTGGTCTGGGTCTGGCTGGCCCTGCTCCTGATCGGCCCGGCGATCACCAACTGGGAGCTGCTGCCGCCGCTGCTGATCGCGGGTCTCGGCAGCGGATTCTTCATCGCGCCGAACGCCCAGTTCATCGTGGCGACCGTGGACCGCTCCGAGGCCGGTGCGGCCAGCGGCGTGGTCGGCGTGATGCAGCGGGTCGGCAGCGCCGTGGGCATCGCCGTGATCGGCAGCGTCTTCTTCGGCACGCTGGTCGTGGCCGGCCCCGGGGCGGAGGCCGTCGCCGCCGGCTTCACCGACAGCGCCACCGCGGCGATGGGCGTGAGCGCCGCGTTCAGCGTGCTGGCACTGCTGCTCGTCTTCGTGCTGCCGAAGCGGGTGTCGGCCGGGCGGTAGGGGCGGGGTTCCCGTCGTGAGGGTGCCCGTTCCGGTCGAGAGCGCCCGCTTTACCAGTCACTCTCGACCGGAATAGAAGTGGTCGGCGGTGGGCATCCTTCGGCTCAGAGCGTATTTGCGAGCCCCCGCGCACGGATGCGTCTACGGTAAATAGATCGACAGTGTTGCGGTCAGGTCCCGGCGCCGTCGGTTCGCCGATCGTGACGTACCGGGAGGCGAGACATGACCGACGCGAGTCGCACTCCCCCGCCGAGACCGCCGGGCCCTGCCGCGGCGGGCGGAGCCGCGCCCACCCGGCTGCGCCGGTGGGCGCCCTGGCTCATGCTCGTCTATCTGGTCGCGCTGGCCTTCATCGCGTTCTGGCCGGTGCCGGTCGACCGGGCGGCATACGATTCACTCCTGGCCCTTATCGATTGGCTGCAGGAACACGGCGCGCCCGGCTGGGTGCGCTACGGCCTGGTCGAGTTCATCGCCAACATCGCCCTGTTCGTGCCGGTCGGCCTGTTCGTCGTGCTCGTGGCCGGCGCACGACGGTGGTGGCTGGCCGTGCTTGTCGGGTTCGCGGCGAGCTGCACCATCGAGCTCGGGCAGCTGATCTTCCTGCCGGACCGGTTCGCCACCCTCGCCGATGTGGTCGCGAACACGGTCGGGACTGCGGTCGGCACGGTGCTCGGGTTGGTTCTGTTGCGCGGCGGCCGCGGGCGCTGACGGGGACTGCAGGTCGGGTGCGGGTGTGCGCCGGGGTGCCCGTCGGCACGTGCACTTGCCTTTTCTGTGGCTAACTCAGGAGATCCGGGATGGGCCTCGGTATTCGTTGCGTAATTCCGGGGGCGCAAGCCGCAGCCGGCTCGGTTTTCCTGAGTTAGCCCCCTACGGCCGCGCACAACTCCTGCAGATTCTGACGGATGTGCCCGACCCGGCTTGGCGTGACCCTCCGGCCGCGAATTGCAGAAGTTACGCCAGCTGAGGCACCGGCCACCGGACTCACAGGTGGCTAACTCAGGAGATCTGGGCTGGATGCGCGGCACAGCCCCCGGGAATACGGCGCAACGGATGACTGTGGCCGAGTTTCTCCTGAATTAGCCGCAGCTGCCAGCCCGACTCAGGGGTACGGCAAGGCAGCCCAGAGCGGGCGGCAGGTGACCTCACGGGCAGTGGCCGGTGACCGAGACAGATCACGGCGCCAGACCGAAAGATCCGCGGTGGGTGATGCGGCGGCAACACTGCGCCCTTAGTCTGAGTCTCATGAGCTCCGAGATTACCAAGGCCGTCATTCCCGCGGCAGGACTGGGAACACGCTTCCTGCCGGCGACCAAGGCCATGCCGAAGGAAATGCTTCCCGTCGTCGACAAGCCCGCGATCCAGTACGTGGTCGAGGAGGCAGCCGCGGCCGGCCTGACCGACCTGCTGATGGTGACAGGGCGGCATAAGAACGCGTTGGAGAACCACTTCGACCGCATGACCGAGTTGGAGTCGCTGCTCGAGAAGAAGGGCGACCACGACCGCCTCGCGAAGGTGCGGCTCCCCACCCGGCTGGCCGACATCCACTACTTGCGCCAGGGCGACCCGCTCGGACTCGGGCATGCGGTGCTGCGCGCGAAGATGCACGTCGGCGACAAGCCGTTCGCGGTGCTGCTGGGTGATGACCTGATCGACATCCGTGACCCGTTGCTGGCCCGGATGCTGGTGGAGCAGGGCGCGCGCAACGCCAGAATCGTGGCGCTGATGGAGGTCGATCCGTTGCAGATCCACCTCTACGGCTGTGCCGCGATCGAGCCCACCGACGACCCCGACGTGGTGCGCGTGACCGGGCTCGTGGAGAAGCCCAGCGCCGCGGATGCCCCGTCGAACCTGGCCATCATCGGCCGCTATGTGCTGCGCCCGGAGGTGTTCGACGTGCTCGAGCACACCCTGCCGGGCAAGGGCAACGAGATTCAGCTCACGGATGCGCTGCAGGAGCTTGCGACGACCCCGGATGCGACGGGTGGCGTGTTCGGAGTGATCTTCCGCGGCCGCCGCTATGACACCGGCGACCGCCTGGACTACATCAAGGCGATCGTGCGGCTCGCCGCAGACCGCGAGGACCTCGGGCCGGACCTGCGGCCGTGGTTGCAAGATTTCGTCGCGGGGTTCGACTGATCAGAATCCGTCAGGCGGAGGCAGTGGCAGCGGCAGAGGCTGCTGCGGCTGCGGCGGCGGCGGCGGCGAGCTGCGGGATCAGCGTCTCAAGGAACGCGGCGGTGTCTTCCCAGCCCTGCACGGCGACGCACTCCACGCCGAGAACCTTGACCGGGTAGTCGTTGCCGTTCTCGTCGAGGCGGTCGCCCACGAACAGCATGTCGTCGAGCGGCACGCCGGTGAGGGCTGCGAGCTTGTTCATGCCATACGCCTTGTCGATGCCGCGACGGGTGATGTCCACCGAGGTGGAGCCGCCGGAGCGCACCTCGAGGTCGGGCAGTAGCGCCTGCACGGCTTCGCGCAGGGTGTTCTTCTTCTCACCCGTTGGGTCCCACGCGACTTTGGCGGCCACCGGGGCGGCCTGGCCGAGGGCGGAGAAGGTGATCTGCGAACCGCGGTCCTCGAGGATCGGGCCCCAGGTGTCGCTCTCCCAGTAGCCCAGCGAACGCGCGGAGATCTCGACGGCGGCGAGGGCATCCGTCTTCTCGGCGTCGGTCAGGTACTCGGCGTAGATCTGGTTCCAGGCACCGTCGGCGTGCCGGTAGTACTGCGTGCCGCAGGTGGGCATCAGGTGCAGGCGCGAGAGGATGTCTTCACTCACGGTGTCGAGGTTGTCGATCAACTGCATGTGGAACTGGGCGATCTGCCCGCCGGAGATGACGCATACGTCGACGACCCCGAGCAGGTTGACCATGAGTTCGGCCATGCGCGGGTCGAGCGGCGACTTGGAAGCGGCCAGCGTGTCATCGAGATCGAAGGCAACCAGGCGGGGAAGTGTCGTCATGTGAAGTGTGGATCCTTTGCAGTTACTCGGGGCCGTAGTCGTGGCCCGGAGCTTGACGTCACCCATGCGCGACGCCCTAAAAAGTGTACAGCGGGCCCTGCTTGTCGAGCCGGTGCAGGGTGCGGGGCTGGTTTCGGGGCGGGTGCGGGGCTGGTTTCGG
>NZ_PJJS01000021.1 GCF_002929845.1 Cryobacterium sp. M96 | reverse complement strand
GGCCGCGCCCTCGGCCGCCCGCAGCCGCTCCGCCTGGGCGCGCGCCTCGGGCTCGCTTGCCGCCGCCAGCGCGGCCGCCGCCAGGGCCTCGTCGACGTCATCCATCCGGTCCGGTAGCTCGTCCAGGAGCGCCTGGGTCTGCTCGACGGATGCCACGTGCAGGGCGAGCTCCTCCTGCAGCGTCACAATCTTGGCCTCGATGCCGGGCAGCAGCCGTTCGACGTCGAGAACGTCCTTCAACGATCCGAGCCGGCCCAGGAGATTCTCGATGACGGCCTTGAGGCTCTCAGTCGTTTCCACCAGACCTGGGTCGTCCTGGTACTCACGCCAGGCGCCGTGCGCGTACGATTCGCCGACCAGGGCACGTTCGAGCGCTTCCTCCGCCTCTCGACGCGTGCGGAGCGCCGGCCACACGCGGGACGCCCGGTTCGCGGCCAGCACGGCCGCCCGGTCGAGGGCGATCGCCACCTGCCGGGCCTCGAGAACGGCCAGGGCCGAGTGGGCTTCGTTGCGGCGGTCCTGCCGGCTGCGCAGGTCTTCCTGGGCCTGCACGTCGGCGGCGGCCAACTCCAGCGCCGACGTGGCCCGTTCGGCCCCCGCCGACGCCTCGGCCAGCAGCTCGTCCAGCTCCGCCAGGGCGGCGTCGAACCAGGCCCGGTCGCGACTGCCGGGCGCGTCATCGGAGTCGTCGCCGGGCAGGTCTTCGCGCTGCAAGTGCCGGGACGCGGTGGCCGCCAGGCCGGCCAGGCGCTGGCGCACGGATTCCAGCCCATCATCGAGCGACTTGCGCCGGCTGATCAGCCCGAGTTCGAGCTGCTCGAACCGGGCGGTGCCGAAGAGGGTGCGCAGCACCCCTCGCCGGTCATCGGTCTTGGCCAGCAGGAACCGCTGGAACCGGTTCTGGGCCAGCAGGATCACCTGCAGAAACTGGTCCTGCTTGAGCGGCAGGATGCGGCTGAGCTCGTGCCCGACGTCGACCGGACGGGTCGCCACGCTGCGCCAGCCCTCAGGGGTGTCCCGGTCGTCGTGCAGGTCACGGATGTCGAGGCGCGCGTCGGGCGGTGACATGGTCGTACCCGGGCCACGCTTCTTGTTCTTCTCGTACCTGGGTGTGCGGTAGATGCGGTAGTCGTTCTCGTGCAGTGCGAATTCCAGCTCCACGAAAGTAGGGTCATCCGGTTCGCAGTGGTCACTGCGCAGCTGGGACTCCGTTCCCTCATAGCGCGGCACGCTGCCGTAGAGGGCGAAGCAGACGGCGTCGAGGATGCTGGACTTGCCGGCCCCGGTCTTGCCGGTGATCAGGAAGATTCCATCGGCATCGAAGCGCTCGAAGTCGATCACCTGTTCGTTCTTGTAGGGGCCGAATCCGGCGATCCGCAGGCGTTTGATCTTCATCGGCTCAGCTCCCTCAGGTCACCTTCGGTGAGGAGTTCCGCCACCAGGTCTCGTTCGAAATCGGATTGGCCGACCCCGTTGCGCACGAACTCGAGGAACCCGGCGACAATCTCGCGGTCACTCTGGCGGTCGATGCGCTCACCGTAGCTGACGGCATCCGAGTCGACGACGACAGCGGGCCGGTGCTCGAGCGTGACGCAGTGCGGGAATCGTTTCTGCAGGCGCCGGATGCCGTCGAGGGGACGCACCTGGTCGGTCAGGATTGCCGACACCCAGTCGGGCTCGAACTCGGCCAAGGCGTCATCGGTCAGGAGCTGTTCGATCTCGCCGGTGAGCACGCTGAGTCGCCGCGGGACCGGAAGCTCGATCCATTCGATGTCGGCGGCAGGGCCGGCCTGGAGCTCGACCAGCCAGCAGCCCCGCGGTTTGCCGGCCTCCGAGAAGGAGTAGTGCAGTGGTGCTCCCGAGTAGCGCACGCGGTCGGTGAGGTGGGCCCGCCCGTGGATGTGGCCGAGGGCGACGTAGTCCGGTCCTGTGAAGACCGACACGGGCACCAGATCGAGGCCGCCCGCGGTGATGTCCCGCACGGTATCGGTCGCCGCGGCCGCGGGCACTCCCGCCGCGAAGCAGTGGCTGAGCACCACCGATCGCCCGCCGCGCACGGCCAGGTCATCGCGGATGCGCTGCATCACGACGGTGAGCACCTGCTCGTGGGTCTTGAGCGGTTCGTCTGCCGGCCCGTGAAAAACGCTGAGGTGCCGGACCAGCGCCGGCTCCAGGTAGGGGATGCCATAGAAGTGCACGGGCCCGTGCTCGTCCGGCACGGTGACCGGTTCGAGGAACTGCTCCGGCCGGGTCAGCACATGGACGCCCGCGAGTGCGGCCCACTCCGCCTGGAAGCCGAGGCGGGTGGCGGAGTCGTGGTTGCCGCTGGTCATCACCACCGTGGCCCCTGCCTGCTTGATTTCCCGCAGCACCGCCGCGAGCAGCGTGTAGCTCTCGGCCGACGGCATGGCCGAGTCGAAGATGTCGCCGGCCACCGCCACCACGTCGATCCGGCGCTGCCGCACCACCTCCACCAGCGCATCCAGCACCTGATGCAGGGCATCCAGGGTCGAATGGGTGTGGAAGGTTCGCCCGATGTGCCAGTCGGAAGTGTGCAGGATCTTCATGATGCTCACGCTATCGCCGACGGCCGACACCCGGCGGCACCCGGCGGCGCCGGGCAGCGCCGGGCAGCACCGGGCAGCACCGCGCAGCGGGTTCTTTGTTTGTCTTTGTTTTTCTTGACAAACAAAAACAAACACAGGTAAAGTTTTTGTATTCTACAAATTCGTGGTTTCGGCCACTCAGCGTCGAGGAGGTCGCCATGTTCGCCGAAGAACGTCAGGCCCTGATCGTCGATCTGGTCACCAGTTCGAACCGGGTCACGGTCAGCGATCTCGCCTCCCGCTTCGATGTCACCCCCGAAACGGTGCGCCGCGACCTCGACAGCCTCGAGGGCGCCCGCCAGCTGCGCCGGGTGCACGGCGGCGCGGTCGCGTTCGACCGGCAGAGCATGTCCGAGCTCAGCCTCGAAGAACGCCAGACGCAGCGGCAGGACGAGAAGCAGCGCATCGCCGCCGCCGCCCTTACCATGATTCCCTCGAGCCAGACCGGCTCCGTCCTGCTGGATGCCGGCACCACGACCGAACTGCTCGCCGACCTCCTGCTCGACTGGACACCGGCAGCCCCCGGTGACGAACTCCTGGTCATCACCAACGCGGTGCCGATCGCCACGAAACTCGCCGGCAACGACGCCATCTCGTTGTATATCCTCGGCGGCCGCGTGCGCGGCCTCACCCGCGCCGTCGTCGGTCCCAGCACCATCGCCCAGCTCGATTCGTTGCGGCCCGACATCGCGTTCGTCGGCGCCAACGGCGTGCACGCCGAATTCGGTTTCAGCACTCCGGATGCCGTTGAATCCGCCGTGAAGACAGCCATCGTCCGTTCGGCCCGTCGTGTTGTCGCACTGGCCGATTCGTCCAAGCTCGACAAGGAAACCCTGATCCGCTTCGCGGCCCTGGGCGACATCGACGTGCTGATCGCGGACGCTCTCCCATCAGATGAACTTGCCGCAGCCCTGGCCGCGGCCGACGTTGAGGTTGTGATCGCGTGATCATCACGCTTACTCCGAATCCGAGCCTGGATCGCACCATCGAACTCCGCGCCCCGCTGGCCCGCGGCGAAGTTCAGCGCGCCGCTTCATCCCGCGAAGAACCGGGCGGCAAGGGCGTGAACATCGTTCGCGCCCTCGAGGCCTCGGACATCCTGAGCCTCGCCATTCTCCCCGGCGACGAGTTGGACCCCGTTCTGGTGGCCCTCCGGGCCGCGAGGGTGCCCCACCTCGGCATGCCGATCGGCGCCACGCTCCGGAGCAACGTCGCGCTGACCGAGATCGACGGCACCACCACCAAGGTGAACGTGCCCGGACCGGTGCTGACCGCCGCGCAGCAGAGCGACCTGATCGAACTCGTGCTGGAGAAGGCGGAGGGTGCCAGCTGGCTCGTGCTGGCCGGATCGCTGCCGCCTGGAGTGCCCGTCGACTTCTACGCCGACATCACCAGGGAGCTCCGCAGCCGGTTCGGCGCGAGCGCCCCTCGGGTGGCCGTCGACTCGTCCGGCGCGCCCCTCGCCGCCGCCGTCACGGCCGGACCGGACCTGATCAAGCCCAACGCGGAAGAACTGGCCGAGCTCACCGGCATCCCCGACCCGGAGAGCCTCGAGGGCAATCCGGTGCTCGTGGCCCGCGCCGCCGAGCGTCTCGTCGCCACCGGAGTTGGCGCCGTGTTGGCCACCCTCGGTTCCCAGGGTGCCGTGCTGGTGACCGAAGACGGCGCCTGGCTCGCGAAAACGCCGCCGATCAACGCGCGCAGCACCGTCGGAGCCGGCGATTCATCCCTGGCCGGCTACCTGCTCAGCAGCATCGCCGGCGGCTCCGCCCCCGACTCTCTCCGCCAGGCCGCAGCCCACGGGGCCGCAGCCGCGTCCCTGCCCGGATCAACCGTTCCGGCACTGCACCAAACCAGACCGGGCGACGTCACCCTGACGTCGCTCAACACCCATCCAAAGGAGGATGTCCAGTGAGTGCACTGATCACCCCGGAGCTTGTCGCTCTGGATAAGAACCTCGGAGCCGCACCCTCGAGCGTAATCCGGCATCTTGCCGAGCTCGTCGTAGGCGCCGGCCGCGCCACCGAGATCGAGAGCCTCTACGCGGATGCCCTCGCTCGCGAAGCGAAGACGGCAACCGGCATCCCCGGCGGCCTGGCCATCCCGCATTGCCGTTCGGCAGCCGTTACCGAGCCGACGCTGGCGTTGGCCCGACTGACTTCGCCGGTCGACTTCGGCGCCGCCGATGGCCCCGCGGACCTCGTCTTCCTGATCGCCGCTCCCGAGGGCGCGGACCAGGAACACCTCAAGATCCTGGCCAAGCTCGCCCGCTCGCTGATGAAGGCCCCCTTCACCGCCGCGCTGCGCGCCGCGAAGACCCAGGCCGAAATCGTCGAACTGGTCACCAGCGTCGTCTCCCCGGCTCCCGTGGCCGCCGGCGGCGTCGTCGGCGCCGGCGCCAACGTCGGAAGCACGCCCGCGGCATCCGCCGGTGTCAAGCGCATCGTCGCTGTGACCGCCTGCCCGACCGGCATCGCGCACACCTACATGGCTGCCGAATCGCTCGTTGCCGCGGCGAAGGCCGCCGGCGTCGACCTGCAGGTCGAAACCCAGGGCTCGGCCGGCCTCACGATGCTCGACCCGGCCGTCATCGCCGCGGCCGACGCGGTCATCTTCGCCGTCGACGTCGACGTTCGCGGTCGCGAGCGCTTCGCCGGTAAGCCCGTCATCCAGGTGCCCGTCAAACGCGGCATCGACGAACCGGCCAAGCTCATCCACGATGCCCTGGCCGCGGCCCAGAACCCTAACGCCCGCCGCGTCGGCGGCACCGTCGGTGCGGCCGAGGCCGAGGAGACCAGCGAGCACTTCGGCCAGAAGGTCAAGCGCGCCCTGCTCACCGGTGTCAGCTACATGATCCCGTTCGTCGCCGGTGGAGGTCTGCTGATCGCCCTCGGATTCCTCCTCGGAGGCTACGAGATCACCGAGGTCGCCGACACGGTCACCCTGGAGAACAACCTGTTCAACCTGCCGGAAGGCGGCATGCTGACCTATCTGGGAGCGGTCTTCTTCAAGATCGGCGCGCTGTCGATGGGCTTCCTGGTTCCGGCCCTGGCCGGCTACATCGCCTACGCGATCGCCGACCGTCCCGGAATCGCCCCCGGTTTCGTCGCCGGTGCCGTCGCCGGGTTCATGGGTGCCGGTTTCCTCGGCGGCATCGCCGGTGGTCTGCTGGCCGGTGTCGCAGCCGCCAGCTTCGCCAAGCTCGACGTGCCGCGCTGGCTTCGCAGCCTGATGCCCGTCGTCATCATCCCGCTGGTCGCGTCGATCGTCGCCTCGGGCCTGATGTTCCTGGTGCTCGGTGGCCCCATCGCGCTGCTGACCACCGCTCTGAACGAGTGGCTGTCCGGCATGACCGGCGCCTCCGCCATCCTGCTCGGCCTGATCCTGGGCCTCATGATGGGGTTCGACCTCGGCGGACCGGTCAACAAGGTTGCCTACGCCTTCGCCGTCGCCGGTCTCGGCACCGCAACCATGGCCAACCAGGCTCCGTGGCAGATCATGGCTGCGGTCATGGCCGCCGGCATGGTTCCGCCGCTCGCCATGGCCCTGGCCACGGTGCTCGACCGCCGACTGTTCACTGTCGCCGAGCGCGAAAACGGCAAGGCCGCCTGGCTGCTGGGTGCGTCGTTCATCTCCGAAGGCGCCATCCCGTTCGCTGCCGCAGACGTGCTCCGCGTGATCCCGGCCTCCATGGTGGGCGCCGGCGTGACCGGTGCTCTCTCGATGGCCTGGGGCGTCACCTCGAAGGCCCCGCACGGCGGAATGTTCGTCTTCTTCGCCATCGACAGCTTCGCGCTCTTCGCCCTGGCGATCGCGATCGGAACCGTCGTAACGGCCATCCTGGTGATCGCGCTGAAGCGATACGCTCGAAAGACACCGTTGGTCACCGCGGACGCAGCAGCGCCCGCCCTGGTCAACGCCTAACCGCACGTCGGCCGCTCCGAGAAATTCGGGGCGGCCGACGCGTAGCATCAATAGCGCAGTATTTCTGCTGCGCAAGAATAGAGGTTGTCCCGTGCAGAATTTCACTGGTGTAGGCGTAAGCCCCGGCCGGATCATCGGATCCGTTCGCCAGATGCCCAAACCGATCAGCGAACCCCCGGCAGGTGAACGCCTGGATGCGGCGACTACGCCCGAAGTCGCAACGGCAGAGCTGCGGACAGCCTCCAAGGTGGTGCAAACCGAGCTTCAGCGTCGCGCCGAAGCCGCCACGGGCGCCAGCAAGTCGGTTCTCGAAGCCACCGCGCTGATGGCCACCGACCCGATGCTGATAAAAGCTGCAGTGAAATTAATCGTTACCGGAACATCCGCCGAACGCGCGATCTGGGAGTCCGGCGCATCCGTCGCCGAGATGCTGCACAACCTCGGTGGCTACATGGCCGAGCGGGCCACGGATGTCCTCGACGTGCGGGCCCGGATCGTCGCCGAGCTGCGCGGCGTCACCGCCCCCGGCATCCCCCAGTCTGACGAGCCCTTCGTGCTCGTAGCCGAGGACCTCGCCCCGGCCGACACCGCCACCCTCGACCCGAACAAGATCCTCGCCCTGGTCACCAGCGGCGGCGGACCGCAGTCGCACACCGCGATCATCGCCCGCGCCCTCGGCCTGCCGGCCGTCGTCGCCGCCGCCGGCGTCGACGCCCTCACCGATGGCACCGAGGTCTACGTGGACGGCGCCGCCGGAACCCTCCAGGTTGACCCCGGCGACGACGAGCGCACCGCCGTCACGGCGTGGGAGCACGTCGCGGCCAGCCTGTCCGTGTTCGACGGCACCGGCACCACCGCCGACGGCCACCTCGTTCCGCTGCTGGCCAACGTGGGCGGGGCCGCTGACGCGGTCAAGGCCGCGGCCGCCGGCGCAGAGGGCGTCGGACTGCTCCGCACCGAGTTCTGCTTCCTCGAGCGCGACATCGAGCCCACCATCGATGAGCAGGTCGTGGCCTACCGCGGCGTGTTCGACGCGTTCCCCGGCAAGAAGGTCGTCGTGCGCACGCTCGACGCCGGCGCCGACAAGCCTCTGCCGTTCCTCACCGACAGCACGGAGCCCAACCCGTCGCTCGGCGTGCGCGGCTACCGCACCGACCTGACCAGCCCCGGCGTGCTCAAGCGCCAGCTCACAGCCATCGCCACCGCCGCGCAGGCCTCCTCCGCCGTGGTCTGGGTGATGGCTCCGATGATCGCCACAGTCGACGAGGCCGCCGACTTCGCCGCCATGTGCCGCGTCGCCGGGCTGAAGACCCCCGGCGTCATGGTGGAGGTTCCCTCCGCGGCGCTCCGCTCCGCGAGCATCCTGACCGAAGCCGAATTCGTCAGCCTCGGCACGAACGACCTCACCCAGTACACGATGGCCGCCGACCGTCAGCTCGGAACCCTCGCCGCGCTGAACTCGCCGTGGCAGCCCGCCGTGCTCCAGCTGATCCAGCTCACCGTCGCGGGGGCGATATACGAGGGCCACAACAAGCCCGTCGGCGTCTGCGGCGAAGCCGCCGCCGACCCGGTTCTCGCCGTCGTACTCGTCGGGCTGGGTGTCAACACCCTGTCCATGACGGCCCGGTCGATGTCCGCCGTGGGCGCCGTGCTGAAGTCCGTGACGCTCGAACGGGCGCAGGAACTTGCCCAGATCGCCGTTTCGGCCCGTAATTCGGACGAAGCGCGTACCCGCGTGCGCGCCGGATTGCCCATACTTGAAGAGCTGGGTCTCTAGCCGCTTCGGATTTACGTCGCATCGCATCATCGCCGGCGAGCCACCCCTTCGCCGGGCACCAATTAGGAGGAACCATGTCCGAACGTAAAGCCACCATCGCGAGCCGTGTCGGCCTGCACGCGCGCCCCGCATCCATCTTCGCGGCGGCCGTCGGCGATCTGACCCTCGAGGTCACCATCGCCCTCGAGGCCGACCCGGCCGAGGACGCGATGGATGCCTCGAGCATCCTGTCGCTGATGAGCCTGGGTGCCGCCAACGGCGACATCGTCGTGCTGCGCGCCGAGGGCGACGGAGCCGATGAGGCTCTCGAATCCCTCGTCAAGCTCCTCGAAACGGACCTCGACGCCGAGTAGCACCCCCGACCGAAGGCACCCTCAGTCCGCGCGAATCATGCCGGAGCGAGGGTGCCTTTTCGTGGGTCAGGCTCCGACGCCGGAGGTCAGGCCCGGTCGGGCGTGACCAGGGTGATGAACGCGCTCAACTGGGCCAGGCTCTCCACACTCGAGGGCAGGGTCTCGGTCAGGGCCGGCGAGTAGACCAGCCAGGCCGCCCACTGGGCACGGGAGATGGCCACGTTGAGCCGGTTTGCCAGGAGCAGGAACTCGAGGCCGCGCGGTACGTCCTCTGCTGCGGAGGCGGCAAGCGAGACCACGGCGACCGCCGCCTCCCGGCCCTGGAACTTGTCGACGGTGCCCACCGGCACGTCACCCAGGCCGGCCTGCACGAGGTGGCGGCGCAGCAGCTCGACCTGCGCGTTGTAGGGCGCCACGACGATCACGTCGCCCTGCGCCAGCGGTGCGCTCCGGCCACCGGATGTCCAGGGTCGGCCGAGCAGACCGGTCACCAGTGAGACCACGGCTTCGGCCTCCTCCACCGACGAGGTGGAATTGAACCGGTGCGGCACGGGCACCGGGTGCAGGCCCGGCTCCACAGCCTCGAGTCGGCGATCGGAGGGGTGCGAGCGCAGCCGCCCCTCGTAGGACAGCGCCGACACCGGAGCGCAGATCCTCGGATGCATGCGCCAGCTGGTCTTCAGAAAGTAGCCGAATTCCGGCGGGAGCACCTGGTGTCCGTCGCTGAGCCAGCCCAGAGCCGAGCCGTCTACCGGTTCGGGGTGCGTGCCCTGGCTGACCTGCGGCAGCTGTTGCGGGTCGCCGAGCAGCAGCAGGCGTTCGGCCGCGACGGCTGCTGCGATGGTGCTGGCGAGGGAAAACTGGCCGGCCTCGTCGATCACGAGCAGGTCGAGGGAGCCCCGCGGCACCCGGTCGGCGTTGCTGAAGTCCCAGGCGGTGCCGCCGAGCACCCAGCCGCCGGACTGCCCGGTGAACCGGGCGAAGGTCTTGGTATCCAGGAGGGTCCACGGCAGCGGCTTTTTCTCGTCGCCCTTTTTCGCTTTCTTCCCGACCTGGCCGGGCTCCAGCCCCGCCTCGATTCCGGCGGCGAGTACGGCCCGGAGCATGTTCTCGACCGCGGCGTGGGACTGCGCGACGACGCCCACGCGCCAGCCGTGCCGCACGACGAGGTCGGCGATCACCCTCGAGCCGACGAAGGTCTTGCCGGTTCCGGGCGGGCCCTGCACCGCGAGGTAGGACCGGTCGAGCACGAGCAGGGTGTCCCGGATGGCGGTGCGCACATCCCCCTCACCGTCGCCGTCGCCGGCACCATCGCCCTCGCCGTCCCCGGCACCGGCACCATCGCCGGGGCGCGCCGGTGGCTGCACCAGGGGCTGCGCCGGCCCACTTGCCCCGAGCAACCGGGGCGGGCGTCGGCGCAGCAGGTCGAAGGCCGCGTCCGGCAGCGGTTCCGGCCACCGGGAGAGCACGGCGCGGCCCCACTCCGAGATCGCGGTCACCTGGCTACCGGCTGGCGGCGGGGTGCCGGGGGTGAGGGCGATCGGCATTTCCCGGTGGGCGGGTGCATCGCGTTCGAGCACCTCCTCGACCAAATAGACCGACTCGTCGATCACGTCGATGATGGTCGCCCTGTTGTGCGCGGTGCGCGCTCCGGGGGCGTCGCTGCGGCTGATCGGCGGGTAGGGCAGGTCGTAGAGCAGGAACGGCTGCTGCCCGACCGTGAGCGAACTGCCCGGCGCGAGTGCCCCGGTCAGGCGCAGTACCCGGCGGTCGAGCGACTGGCGGCCTTCCCGGTGCCAGCCCAGGTGCAGGGCTGCTGTTTCGACGATGAGCACGTCCCTGGTGTCCGCCCAGTCGTCCACGGGCGCGCCCAGGCGACTGTAGTGGTCCCACCAGAACGATTTCTGCTCCCGCCGGTGGTAGTCGATCGCCGCCGAGGCGAGGGCGAGCGCGGTCTGGTCGGCGGTGCGCTCGGCCGGCGGAACGTCGGCAAGCAGCACGGAGAGTTCCCGGTAGACCGGGTCCGGTTCCCGCACCGGCAGGGGCACGCCCGCCAGGGTCGCCGGCGACGCTGCGGTGGCGCCCGGCTGCTCGGCGGCGCGGGCCAGCAGCCAGTCGCGCAGGCGCAGGGTGGAGCGGCAGTCGTACGCGTTGTAGCGGGCGATGTCCGTGAGAATCTGCTCTGCGGCATCCGTCTGTCCGGTGGCCAACAGGGTGCGCGAGCGCACGTATTCGGTGATCGAGTCGGCGGCGTTGGCCACGCCCTCGCGTTCCTCGAGCCCCATGTAGAGCGGTTCGAGCTTCTTGAGCGAGTAGCTGCGGCTGCCGATGCGTAAGCCCTGCCGCACGATCGGGTAGAGGTCAACGAGCACATTCCGGCGCAATAGGTCGTCGACCGCTTCTTCGCCGACCCCGTGCCGGGCGGCAAGGCCGAGCAGGTGGGTGCGCTCGTAGGGGGCGTAGTGGTAGATGTGGAGCCCCGGATGCCGCGAACGGCGCTCCCGCACATACTCCAGGAAGTCGATCAGGGCCTGACGTTCCTCGGCGTGGTCGTGCGCCCAGAAGGTGCGGAAGGTATCGTCCGGCAGGGCCAGACCGAACAGATAGTCCAGCCCCCACTGTCCGTTGCCGGCCTCCTGGTAGAGCGGGTCACCCTCGAAGTCGAAGAAGATGTCCCCCGCGTCGGGTGCGGGCAGCGCCGCGAGGGCGGCCGGGTTGATGATCTCCCAGTTCAGTGGCCGGCCGGGAGCTCGGGGGGCGATCTGCAGCCGGGCCTGCCCCTGCAGGGTCGCTAGCGTGGCGTCTGACAAACCGGGGACGGGCTCGCGCCGCGCGGCGAGGTCGTCGATGGAGCGGACGCCCGCGGAGCGCAGCCGGGCGCGCTGGCTGAGCCGCAGGTTCGCGACCAGGAGCACGTCCCGGTGCTGCTGCACCTGCTCCTCGCACAGGTCACAGCGGCCGCAGGCGGCGTAGCGAGGGTCACCCCACGGGGTGGGTGCAGGGTCGGCGAGGCGTTCGTCGACCAGCCGCTCGAGGCGGGCGCGCCGGGCGCGGTAGACCGGCAGGATGTCCTGCAACCGGTGCGAGCTCGTGCGGCCGTCGCCGAGCAGAAGGTGCACGTTCTCCCCCGTCGGGATGCCCATCCGCTGCAACTGGTCGCTATACGCCGCCAACTGCAGCAGCGCCGTGATCTTCGCCGAGCGTGCCAGCTTCGTGTCGTAGACCTCGTAGGTCGCGGCATGGTCGGCGGGGTCGGCAGGGCCGGAATGGTCGGCGGGGTCGCTCGGGTCGCCGCTCCCGGTGCGGATGATGAAGTCCGCGTAGCCCAGGAATCGCCCGTCGAAGAACGCAGCCTGGAACACCACCTCGGCCCCTGCGCGCAGGGCCGCCTCGCTCATTTCAACGGCGGAACCGATGTCGGCGAGGTCGCCACGTTCGATCTCGACGACGGTGCGGGCCGCGCGCAGCTGTTCGAGCATCCGCAGTTCGTGGGCGTCGCCCAGCGCGGCGGTGCGCTGGAGCATGGCGTCAGCGGCTGCCGGGGCGGCGTCGATGCGTCCCAGTTTCGCGTCGAGTCGGCGCAACAGTGCCCACTCGCACGCGGCCGCGGCGCTGAGGTCGCTCGCCGAGTAGACAACGGTGGCAGGGTCTGGCAGGAACACGTCGATCTCCTCTTTGCGCACGCACAACCACACCGGAAGCGCTGGTCACGGTGGTTTCGAGGCTAGCCGACACCACCGACCAGAACAGGGGGTGCCGCGCCCTTCCCCCTGCAGCCGTGCTCAACTAGGGTTGGCCTACACGCGGCAGACGAGGTTTTTGATGGCTGTCCGCGCGGCGGTTCACTGTTGATCCGATTCTGGCCGATTGCGGGCCCGATGTGCGACGACCGAGTGCCGTATCCCTGCAACCAAGCGAGAAGGAACACACCGTGACTGACAGCCAGAACCCCGTACCCACTGCCAACGCCACCGGCCCCGACGCCCACAACATCAAGGACTGGACCGACCTCGGCAAGGAGATGTGGTCCTACCTGACCGGCAAGAGCGCCGCCATCAACTACAGCTTCATCGACATGACGGTGGAGGTGCCGCGCGACATCGGCCCCGACGCCCCCCGTGCCACTTGGAAGCTGAACGGCACACTGCGGGTCACCACGAGCGAGGGTTCAGGCACCGAACCGCTCACCAAGTAGTCATGAGCCCCACCACCCGCCTGGACATCGACCTGGAGTTCTCCCTCGCGGAGCCGGGCACACCGGGCGACACCACGGAGGCAACCGGCGCCGAGCAGATGGGCGGAACCATCACGGCCAGCGGCCTCGACGTCGAGATCTTCTCCAGCAAGCCCGAGATGTTCGTGCGCACCAGCACGATGAAGCTGAAGGAACTCCGCGGCCTGGCCGGCGACCTGGCCGAGCGCGGCCTGACCGTCTCCGTGTCCGGCCCCGACGGCCTGATCATCCGGCTGGGAGCCGTCAAGGCACCCGTCATCCAACGGCTGCTGACCGGTTCGTCGCACATTACGCTCGGCAGCCGGGCCGCGCTGGTTCCGCTCCTGCGGCGGCGCAGTGCCGCACCGGAGGCGGGCCTGTCCCTGCCGTTGCCGCCGGCCACCCTGTTGCCGTTGGTGCCGACCTTCGACCGGCGCATCCGTCGCCGGGTGACCACGACGCACTACACACCGGGGGCAGGCCGGCCCCGGCTGGTTTTTGTGATCGGCTCGAAGAACTGGAACGGTCAGATGCCGCGCGAGTTCGATCTGCTGCCGACGGTCACCACCATCGGTTCGGCCCCGGATGCCGACCTGCAGCTGGCCGGTCTGCAACCGTTCCATGCCGAAATCCGCCACGACGACAACGACGAGTACATTCTGTATCCGCTCGGCGACGTTTCCGGCGGAGCCAAGCGTAATTACCGGCAGGACGAGAACGACGGGCAGGTCCTGCGCACCGGCGCCCGGATCGAAATGGGTCCGTGGCGCATGGCCTACTTCCGTGAGGAGTATGCCGACCACGGCCGCCCCCACGGCGGTCGCGTGGGCGGGGAACTGTCCGTGCAAAAGCCGCAACCGAGCCGCCGCGCAGCCCGGTTGGAGCGCGAGGCCAACGCCGCCGGTGCCGGCACCACGAACGGCGGCACCGAGCCGATGACCGCGCGGCCGGGGCCGGTGGACGACTCCGAGATCTAGGGTCAGGTCCGGGTCGGCAGATCCTGGCTGCGCCACTCGCGGCGCACGCTGTGGAAGCCGGCACACGGTAGAACGTGTGCCGGCTTCCCATGTATGAGCCGCGACGGATTCCGCCGAGCCCTGCGCCGCCCCACGCTGCCCTGCCCTGCCCTGCCCTGAACCAATTCGACGGAGATTCTGAGGAAAAAGCGGGTTTACGGGCTGTTTGGAATGGTTGTGGGCAAAATCTCGGCTCTCCGTCGAATTCGTTCGGGCTGCGCGGTGGAGCACGGGGTGGCGGGTGGGGTGACGTACGGGTGGCGCACGGGGTCGCGCACGGGGTCGCGGGTGGATGCAGGGCGCACCCGTGCGGCTGCAAATCCGGCGGGTGTTGTGGCCAACTCAGGAGATCCGTCCGGCCGGGACGGACATCCGCACCGGTTCCGCACTGGTCCGTGGGAGCCGGGCAATGCGGGCGACGGATGTCCTGAGTTGGCCACACGCGCAGGCTCGGCCGGGCCTGACCCGCGGCAGGTCTCCTGCGTTGGCCACACGCGCAGGCTCGGCCGGGCCTGACCCGCGGCGGAGCCCGGGATTCCCACACCCGCGAAACCCCCTGGCCGTCAGGTACACGCAGCTAGACGGGCTCCCCCGCGGTCTCGGCCGCCGGGATGCTCTGGCCGGGGACGGCATCCTCGCGGCGCGACTCCGCGTGTGGCGCGGTGCCGGACAGCCGCAGTGTCGCCAGGAAGCCGAGCACGAGGAACCCGGCTGCGGCGTACGCCGAGTAGCGGGTGCCGTCGCTGAACGCCTCGCGGGCGGCATCCGCCAGCTCGGGGCTCTGCTCTTCGAACGACGGGATCACCGAGCCCGCACTGTCGACGACCGCGTCGACGATCTGACTCCGGGTCTCGGCAGTCAGCCCGGGCACCTCGGCCAGCTTCGCATCGAGCGACGTACCGACCGTAGTGAACAGCACGGTGCCCAGCACCGCGATGCCGAGCGCCGACCCGATCTGCCGGGCGGTGCTGGACGTGCCGGAGCCCTGGCCGCTCTGCGCCACCGGCACATCCTTGAGCACGACGCCGGTGAGCTGGGCGGTGGCCAGCCCCACGCCGATGCCGTAGACGAACAGGAACGGCACCACGACGAGCCAGGTGGACTCGGCCGTGATGACCAGGCCGAGGCCGGCGACGCCGATGATCTCGGCGCCGATCCCGAACCGCACGATCGTCTCGGGTGAGATCTTGTTGCCGAACGCCCCGGACACCCCGCTGGCCACGAACGAGCCCAGCGCGAGGGCGAGCAGCACGAATCCGGTCTGCAGGGCGTCGTAGCCGAGCACATTCTGCAGCCAGAGCGGCAGTGACAGGATGATGCCGAACTCACCGAGGGAGACGATCATGGCCGCGATGTTGCCGTTTCGGAACGACGGGATCGAGAACAGGGAGAAGGCGAGCAGGGTGGTCTTGCCGGCCCGCTGGCGGTAGAGCCCCCAGTAGATGAAGGCCACGCCGGACACGACGGTGATCAGGAACACAATTGGAATAATCGACAGCGAGTACGGCCAGGTCCAGTCTCCCGCAACCGGCGCTTTGTCGGTGAGCCACCAGCCGAAGGTGCGTCCCTCGATCAGCCCGAAGACGAGCGACGCGCTGGTGATCACCGAGAGCACGGCGCCGACGACGTCGATGCGGCGCGGCTCGCCGGCATCCTTCGATTCGAGCACGAAGACCAGTACGCCGACGACGATGACGATGCCCAGTGGCACGTTGATGCCGAATGCCCAGCGCCAGGAGAAGGAGGTGGTGAGCCAGCCGCCGAGCAGGGGGCCGACGGCCACCATGCCGCCGATGGTCGAGCCCCAGATCGCGAACGCGATGCCTCGGTCACGGCCGCGGAACGTGGCGTTGATGATCGAGAGCGTGGTGGGCAGCACCATCGCACCGCCGACGCCCTGGATCAGCCGACCCAGGATCAGGAGTTCGCCCGTCTGCGCGAGCGCCGCGAAGACGGATGATGTGGCGAAGACGATTACGCCGAGAATCAGGATGCGCCGTCGACCGAACCGGTCGGCAAGCGTTCCGAAAACCAGCAGCAGGGCCGCGAAAACCAGGGTGTAGCTCTCCTGCACCCACTGCACCTGGGTCGAGGTGATCGCCAGGTCGTCGACGATCGAGGGGATGGCCACGTTGATGATCGTGGAATCGACGATGATCAGGGCGACGGCGACGCTGATGAAGACGAGACCGGCCCAGCGCCGGCGCGCCGAGGTGACGACCGCCGGGGTGACAGGCAGGGTGGCCGAATCGCTCACGCGGTGACCGATCGGGACATGGCGGATGTGGCGGACGTGACGGACCTGGAGGTGCGCACGCGCACGGTGATGGTGACGATCAGGATGGCGGCCACGGCGACGATCGCCGCGATCGCCGTGGGAGTGGAGAGCAGGGTGCCGGCCAGCCGGGCCACGGCCACCCAGCCGAGGCCCCAGCACAGCGACGCGGCCGGGGCGAGGCGGCCGTGGCCGTAGATCGCGAGGACTACGCCGACCAGCCCGGCGACGGCGATGACCAGCACCGCCCACAGGTCCGCGCTGAGGCCGAAGCCTTCGAAGCCGGAGGCGACGAGCACCGCGGTGACGTTGGCGGCGGTGGCGATGGCCACCCAGCCGAGGTACAGGCCCACGGTGCCGTCGGCGACGATCGTCTCAATCAGGTTTTTGGGCCGGGTGCGGAGCGTGAGCTGGAACGCCCGGATCAGCACGACCAGCAGAAGCACGATCACGGGCACACTGAGCCAGAGCAGGTCGAACTGGATGCTCAGGATCCAGGCGGCGTTCAGCACGAGCGACGCGGCGATCGGGTAGCCCAGGGCGCGTTGGCGGTCATCCGTTCTCTGCGCCGGCAGGAGCTGCCACAGGGCGTAGGCGATGAGGCCGAGGTAGATCGCGGTCCAGATGCCGAAGGCCGGCCCGTCGGGGGCGATCGGGGTGGCGTCGGCGGCGAGCGCTCCGCCTGACGCGTTCTGGATCGGGGTTCCGCCGGCGGCGCCGGACCCGATGAACGATCCGACGACGGCCAGGATCACGCTCGCCAGCACCACCGTTTGACGCAGTGGATCGCTGCTCTTATTCATCTCGGTCTCCCAACAATCTGCCACCTTAATAGTCGACGGTTTCATCCTGACCTCTTCCGCCCCCTGGAGTATGCGAAACTGCCGCATGCGCATCAACGGAGTGCACCACATCGCCATTATCGCCAGCGACTACGACGTGTCCAAGGCCTTCTACCTCGACGTTCTCGGCTGCACGCTCGAAGCGGAATACTTCCGGGCCGCGCGCCGGTCGTGGATGGGCAAGCTTGCCCTGAACGGCCACTACCTGATCGAACTGTTCTCTTTTTCCGACACCCCGCCCCGGAAGAGCGGCCCGGAAGCGCTCGGACTGCGCCACCTCGCGTTCGAGGTCGACGACGTACCGGCCGCGCGCGACGAGCTGATCGGCAAGCACGTCGAGGTTGAGGAACTGAGGGTGGACCCGAACACCGGCAAAGCGATGTTCTTCTTCCGCGACCCCGACGGGCTGCCGCTGGAAATCTACGAGCGCTGAGTCCGGACGCTATTGCTCCGGGCTGCTACTGCTCGGTCACCAGGTGGAAGACCACTCCGTCATCCTGCACGGACACGCGCAGGCGGTCGAGACCGGAGACCACCAGGTCGGCCTCCAGGTCGGCGGCCCGATGGGTGCCGACGACGCCGATCGTGGCGCAGCCGGCGGCGCGGGCGGCGGCAAGGCCGGCTGGGGCATCCTCGACTACGACGCAGCGGGCCGGGTCGACGCCGAGGCGTTCGGCAGCCAGCAGGAACGGCTCGGGGAACGGCTTGCCGCGGCTGGTGTCGTCGATGGTCACCACCGTGAGCGGTGCGGGGAAGCCGGCGGCGTCCAGGCGCACCAGGCACAGCTGCCGGGCACAGGACGTGACGATCGCCCGGCGGGCCTCGGGGATGCTCGCCATGAGTTCCGCCGCGCCGGCCAAAATCCTGACGCCATCCGTGTCGGCCAGTTCGAACTCGGTCAGCCGGGTGACGGATGTCTCGACCAGCTCCTCCGCCACCAGGGTCGCGATCATCTGACGCGCCGGCACCCCGTGCTCGGGGCCGGTGAACGACGGGCCGAGGCCGACCTCGGCACCCCAGCGCAGCCAGGACCGGGTGACCGCCTGAGTGGAGTCGACCAGGGTGCCGTCCATGTCGAAGAGCACGGCCTGGAAGACCTGCCCCTGCAGGGCCTCCTCCCGGGAGGTTTCGAGCGGGGCGATTCCGGGCTGCGTCATTGTGGTTCCATTCGTCTCTGGGCTGGTACCCCTCAAGTCTGCGCCCTCACGGAACTACGCTATGACTCATGACCACTCCTCCCCGCGCGGTGCAGAAGCCACAGCAGCGCAGTTTCCATGACGACGTGTTCACCGACAACTACGAGTGGCTGCGCGACAAGGACAGCCCCGAGGTGATCGCGCACCTCGAAGCCGAGAACACCTTCACGGATGCCCGCACCGCCCACCTGGCCCTGCTGCAGGAGCAGGTCTTCGAGGAGATCAGGGGCCGCACCCAGGAGACCGACCTCAGCGTTCCGGTGCGACAGGGCCACTGGTGGTACTACACCCGCACGGTGGAGGGGAAGGAATACGGCATCCACTGCCGTGCGCCGATCTCCGCGCCGGACGACTGGACCCCGCCGGTGCTTCCCGAGCAGATCCCCGAACAGACCAGCGGGCAGGCGAGCGGGTCCGCCGGTCTCCCGGGCGAGCAGATCGTGCTCGACGACAACGCCGAGGCAGCCGGCCACGAGTTCTACTCGCTCGGCAGCACCGACGTGAGCGGCGACGAGAACCGGCTGCTCTACGCCGTCGACACCGAGGGCGACGAGCGGTACACCCTGCGCGTGCGCGACATCGCGACCGGCGAGAATCTCGCGGACGAGATCCCGAACACCGGCGAGGGTGCACTGTTCGACCCGAGCGGCCGCTACATCTTCTATACGACCGTGGACGACGCCTGGCGGCCCGACACCGTGTGGCGACACGAGGTGGGAACCGCGGTCGCCGCCGACATGTCGGTCTTCCACGAACCCGACGAGCGCTTCTGGGTGGGCATCGGCCTCACCCGCAGCCGCAGGTTCCTGCTGATCGAGGCCGGCTCGAGCGTGACCACCGAGACCCGGCTGCTCGACGCTGCCGACCCGACCGGCGAGTTCGCCCTGGTGTGGCCGCGGCTGGACGGCGTCGAGTACGACGTGGAGCACGCCGTGCTGAACGGCCAGGACCGCCTGCTGATCGTGCACAACCACCACGCGGTCAACTTCGAGCTGGTCAGCGTCTCCGTCGCCGACCCGCGGGGTGAGAAACGGATTCTGCTGCCCCACGATACGGCCGTGCGCCTCGAGAGCGTCGACGCATTCCGCGACTTCGTGGTGGCCGAATACCGGCGGGACGGACTCACCCGCGTTGCCGTGAGCGCCGAGGCAGCCGACGAGGAACTCGATTTCGTCGAGCTCGGCTTCGAGGAACCGCTGTACTCCGTGGGCACGTCGGCCAATCCCGAGTGGGACACGCCGACCATCCGTCTCGATTACACCAGCTTCGTCACGCCGTCGACGGTCTACGACCACGTGGTCGCCACCGGCGAGCGCCGGCTGCGGAAGCAGCAGCCCGTGCTCGGCCGCTACGACCCGACCCTGTTCGAGCAGCGCCGCGAGTGGGCTACCGCCGCCGACGGCACGCGCATCCCGATCTCCCTCGTCTACCGGCGTGACCTCGTCGCTCCGGGAACTCCCGCCCCGACCCTGCTCTACGGCTACGGCTCCTACGAGATCAGCATCGACCCGTCGTTCAGCATCGCCCGGCTCAGCCTGCTCGACCGCGGCATGATCTTCGCGATCGCCCACGTGCGCGGCGGCGGCGAGCTGGGTCGACTCTGGTACGAGAACGGCAAGAAGCTGCACAAGCGCAACAGCTTCACGGACTTCATCGACAGCGCCCGGCACCTGATCGACCAGGGCTACACCAGTCCCGACCGGCTCGTCGCCGAGGGCCGCAGCGCCGGCGGCCTGCTGATGGGCGCCGTGGCGAACCTGGCCCCGGAACTGTTCGCGGGCATCCTCGCCGGGGTGCCGTTCGTGGACGCGCTGACGTCGATCCTGGACCCGTCGCTTCCGCTGACCGTGATCGAGTGGGACGAGTGGGGCGACCCGCTGCACGACCCTGAGGTGTACGCCTATATGCGCGGCTACTCCCCCGTGGAGAACGTGCGCGACACGCACTACCCGCGGATACTCGCCGTGACCAGTCTCAACGACACCCGAGTGCTCTACGTCGAGCCGGCCAAGTGGGTGGCCCGGCTGCGCGAGGTGGGAGCGGATGTTCTGCTGAAGACCGAGATGTCGGCCGGCCATGGTGGGGTGTCCGGCCGGTACAGCCGCTGGCGTGAAACGGCGTTCGACTTCGCCTGGATCATCGATGCCGCCAGGGCGCATCCGTCGAGGGAAGCGGCGGTCACCGCGGTGTAGCTGAGTGAGTCTCAGCCAGGGCCCGAGCCCCGTGCCCGAGCCCGAGGCCTGGCGACATCTCCGACCCGAACGAATTCGACGGAGATTCTGCCCAAAACACCCCCAAACAGCCCGCATAAGCAGTTTTCCGGCAAAATCTCCGTCGAATTGGTTCAACCGCGGACACTGCGCTCCGACCGCGCTGCCCACATGAGAGCATGGAGCCATGTCTGATGCCGGGTCTCCCCCGGCGCGGGCGGACTGGAAGCGGATCGCGGGACCCGTGCCCGGCGAACCGGGTGGGACCACCGTTCTGCCCGTTCCGATGGGCCTCCTATTCGAGCTGCGAGAGCAGACGCCCCGCACGAACGACCGCTGGCGTGGTGCGACGGCCCGGCCGGTCACGAACGTGCGCCCCGGGCAGGGCGAGATCCGGCTCGGGGTGCGCCCGGTCATCCGAAGCGCCCGTGGCAACTGGGTGCGCACGGACGTGGCGTGGAACCAACTGGGCTTCCACCGCAACCGCCTCAACCTCAACCGCGAGCACCACCGCTGGCTGAGCCAGATTCTGGCCCTGCACCGAGCCGTGCGCGGCGTATACACCAGCCAGGAGACGGACTGGATCTACCTCGACGACTTCGTCAGCCCGCTGCTCTGGACCCTCTTCGACGAGGCCGAGACCCTGGGGCTGCGTCTCGTGGGCAGCACGAAGGATGCCACGGTCAGCGTGGGCCGCGCGGCCCACGTGAGCCTCGACGCAAGCCGGAACGCCGCCGGCGCGTTCAGCAACACAGGCGCCGCCGGTACCCAGGGTCTGCTCCTGACCACCCGGCTCCTATTTGACGGCACCCCGCACCCCCCCGAGCATTCCGGGGCGATCGGCGGCCACGGGATCTACGGCTATGCCCTCGGGCCGCGCCCGGTGTTCACCCTGGCCCCGACCGTCGACGGTCCGCTCACCGCCGAGCAGCGCCGGCTGCTCGGTGCGCCCGGCACGGTTCTCGTGCCTGCCGACGAGACGGCCGAGTTCCTGAGCGACTTCTATCCGGCGCTGCGGCGCACCCTGCCGGTGATCAGCACGGATGGCTCCGTGCGCTTCCCCCAGGCCGACCCACCTCTGCTCGTGCTCACCGCCTGGTTCCGGCCGAGGCAGGCGCTGAAGCTGGCCTGGCATTGGGAGTACCGCGAGGGTTCCCTGCTGAAGAAGCTGCCCGTGCTGTCATCCACATCCACGCCCACGCCCACGCCCACGCCCACGTCCACGTCCACGCCCACGCCCACGTCTCCCTCGAACGGAAGCCGCGACGAGCCCACCGAA
>NZ_PJJS01000020.1 GCF_002929845.1 Cryobacterium sp. M96 | reverse complement strand
GCGCGCTGCTGCCGCGCTGCTGCCGCGCTGCTGCCGCGCTGCTCGCGCGCTGCTGCCGCGCTGCTGCCGCGCTGCTGCCGCGCTGCTCGCGCGCTGCTGCCGCGCTGCTGGCCACTATTACTGCCTGCTGCCACCGGCCGTTTGGGGCTAACTCAGGAGAATGGCGAGCCTGATGAGTGTGGGCCGGCATCGGCCGCGGAATCACGAGGCGGGTGCCGGCCGGGCACGGGGATCTCCTGAATTAGCCACAGGGGATGGCCCGAACAGACGGATGCCTGAGCCCGGTCAGGGTCGCCCGCGGGCAGCCGGTGTCCCGAACCAGCCTCCGCCGCAGTGTGGCTGACTCAGGAGATCTGACAACGCAATGCCTCTTGGCCGCACACGTGCCGCGGAATCACGCGGTGGGCGTCCCCGGCGTGCGGGGATCTCCTGAGTTAGCCACAGTCCGTGCTGCCAGAAACGGATTCTGACCACATCGGCGGCGCCGCTCGACGGATTTCCGGGGCAGTCTTCCGGGGTCACGCTCTAGTGGCCGCGGGCGATCCATTCATCCAGGTGCCCGGCCTCGGCGCCGATTGTCGTCGACTCGCCATGGCCGGTGAGCACGACGGTGCTCGCCGGGAGCATCAGCAGCTTGCCTTTGATCGAGGCGAGGATCGTGGGGAAGTCGCTGAACGACCGGCCGGTCGCGCCGGGTCCGCCATGGAACAAGGTGTCGCCGCTAAAGACCGTGCCGAGCGCGGGCGCATAGAAGCAGACGGCGCCGGGAGAATGCCCCGGCGTGTGCAGCACCTCGAGTTCAATACCGGCCACCCGGATGCGCTGGCCGTTCTCGAGCGGACGGCTCGGCGGGGCATCCGGGTAGACCCGGTCCCACAGCATCATGTCGTCGGGGTGGAGGTAGGTCGGCGCGGTGTGCGCGGCCTGCACCCCGGCGACGGCACCGATGTGGTCGTCGTGCGCGTGCGTGCAGAGGATGCCCACCAGCTTGCGGTCGCCAACCGCGGCGAGGATGGCGTCGACGTCGTGGGCCGCGTCGACCACAACGCACTCGTCGTCGTCGCCGACGATCCAGACGTTGTTGTCCACGTCCCAGGTGCCGCCGTCGAGGCTGAAGCTGCCCGAGGTGACGAGGTGTTCGATCCGCGCCGTCATCAGAGCACGACCACGGAGCGCAGCACGTCGCCGCGGGCCATCTTCGCGAATGCCTCCTCGATATGCCCGATTCCGATTCGTTCACTGACGAACTCGTCCAGCGGCAGGCGGCCCTGCAGGTAGAGGTCGGTCAGCATCGGGAAGTCGCGCTCCGGCAGGCAGTCGCCGTACCAGGACGACTTCAGAGAACCGCCCCGGCCGAACACGTCGAGCAGCGGGATCTCCAGCATCATCTCGGGGGTCGGCACGCCCACCAGCACGACGGTGCCAGCCAGGTCGCGGGCGTAGAACGCCTGCCGCCAGGTCTCGGGACGCCCGACGGCGTCGATCACGACATCCGCGCCGAACCCGCCGGTCAGTGCCTGCACGGCCGCGACCACGCCGTCCTCGTCGAGGCCGGCTGAGTCGATGGTGTGGGTGGCGCCCAGCGTCTGGGCGGTCGCGAGCTTCTTCGCGTCGCGGTCGATCGCGATGATGACGGATGCCCCGGCGAGCCGGGCCCCGACGACCGCCGCGTTACCCACGCCGCCACATCCGATCACGGCGACCGAGTCGCCCCTGGTCACGTTGCCCGTGTTCATGGCGGCCCCGATGCCGGCCATGATGCCGCAGCCGAGCAGTCCGACGACCGCGGGGTCGGCGACAGGGTCGACCTTGGTGCACTGTTTCTCGTGCACAAGAGTCTTTTCGGCGAAGGCGCCGATGCCGAGGGCGGGGCTGAGCTCGGTGCCGTCCGTGAGGGTCATTTTCTGGGTGGCGTTGAAAGTGTTGAAACAGTACCAGGGCTCGGCGCGCTTGCAGGCGCGGCAGTCGCCGCAGACGGCGCGCCAGTTCAGCACGACGAAGTCGCCCACGGCGACGTGGGTGACGCCCTCGCCGACGACGCTGACCCGGCCGGCGGCCTCGTGGCCGAGCAGGAATGGGAACTCGTCGTTGATGCCGCCCTCACGGTAGTGCACGTCGGTGTGGCAGACGCCGCAGGTCTCGATGTCGACGACGACCTCACCGGGTGCAGGGTCGGGGATGACGATGTCGACAAGCTCCACCGGCGCGCCCTTCGATCGAGCGATGACGCCTTTGACGGTGATCGACATGGGACTCCTCTGGGTTGGTGCCCGGACAGGCGGTGGTGGAACCCAACCACACTACCCAACCTCCCTGCCCTGCCCTATCCAACCAATTCGACGGAGATTTTGCCAGAGAGAACCCGTTTTGGCCCGAAACAGGCTCGTAGAGGCAAAATCTCCGTCGAATTCGTTAGGGGTTCAGGGTGCGGATGCCGCGCGCGGAGCCACGCGACCGGCCGAGAACGCGACCGGCCGAGGCGCGACCGGTTACGCGAACTCCTGGCAGTGATCGCACCACCAGCCGCCGCCGACCGACGCCATCGGGTCGTAGCAGGAAGCGCAGGCCGGCGTGGGAAGCAAGTTGTCGTCGTTCATTCGGAGCTCAGTTTCGATTCTGAAAACGAGTTCCCCAGCCCAGAGAAAGGCATTCGCGAGTTTTGAGTGTAGGCAGACCTCGACTCGGATGTCTAGGAAAATTGATTATTCTGCGTACTTTCTAGCGCGGCAACGGATGCGCTCAGCGCGGCAGCACGCGCTCCGACACCTCCCACAGAAAAATCTCCGCAATGGACGGCCCGATGCCGGTGAACGCCTCCTCTGATCGGGGGGCGCTCGGGCTGTCGTCGTCCGCGGCTCTGCTGCAGGCCACGGCCGCCTCCCTGCCGCCGGAGCTGCTCAAGGTCAGCGGCGTGCTCGACTTCGGTGGCACGATCTTCACCTGGCAGCCGCTCGTGCTGCGCGCGGTGATGATGGCGCGCACCGTGAGCGTCACGCACCTGTCGGCGCCCCGCGGCGGCGCCATCCGCCTCGCGTCGCCATCCGCCTCGCGGCCGGACTCGAGGTGAGCCTCGACGACCAGCCCGAAAATCCTGCTCTATCGTGTACATCCCACGGCAATCTTCGATTTCGACGTGCGGCCCTCCGCCGCCGGGCCGCAGCGGATCGGGCGCCCTGCTTTCGTTCTGGTCGGGGTGTGTATCTGGTCAGCGCGAGGGTTCCAGCCGCACCAGCACCGCCTTGGAGACGGGGGTGTTGCTGCCCTCCGCGGTGGAATCCAGGGGCACCAGCACGTTGGCCTCGGGGAAGTAGGCGGCGGCGCAGCCGCGGGCGCTCGGGTAGGCGACGAGCCGGAACCGCCGCAGCACCCGGTCGACGTTGTCGCTGAACTCGCTGTGCACATCGACGAGCATGCCGCTGATCAAACCCAGCTCCGCGACATCCTCCGGGTTGACGAAGATGACCTGGCGGCCGTTCTTGATGCCCCGGTAGCGGTCGTTGGGGCTGTAGATCGTGGTGTTGAACTGGTCGTGCGAGCGCAGCGTCTGCAGGAGCAGGCGCCCCGGCGGCCGTTCGAGGGGCTCGAGTTCGTTGACCGTAAGCAGGGCCTTGCCGCTGGGGGTCGGGAAGGTGCGCAGGTCGCGCGGCGCATGGGGCAGGGAGAAACCTTCCTGCTGGCGGATGCGCTGGTTGAAGTCGGCGAAGCCCGGAATGACGTGCGAGATGTGGTCACGGATGATGTCGTAGTCGCTCTCGAAACCGGCCCAGTCGATCGAGGCGGTGCCGTCGAGGGCGGCCCGGGCGAGGCGCGACACGATGGCCACCTCGGAGAGCAGCTGATCCGACACCGGTGGGAGTAGGCCGGTGGACGAGTGCACCGCGGAGACCGTGTCCTCAACCGACACGAACTGCGGGCCGGTGGCCTGCAGGTCGATCTCGGTGCGGCCCAGGGTCGGCAGGATGAGCGCCTGGTCGCCGACCACAGCGTGGGACCGGTTCAGTTTGGTGGAGATCTGCACGCTCAGCACCGTCTTCTGGATTGCGGCCTCGGCGACGACGGTGTCGGAGATCGCGCCGACCAGGTTGCCGCCCAGGGCGATCCAGACCGTGACCAGGCCGTCGCGCATGGCGCGAATGGAGTCGACGCTGTCCAGGCCGTCCACGCGGGGCGGGTCGAACCCGAATTCTCGTTCCAGGGCGTCCAGGAACGCCGGTGGCATCTTCTCCCAGATGCCCATGGTGCGGTCGCCCTGCACATTGCTATGCCCGCGGATCGGGGACGCCCCCGCGCCGGGCTTGCCGATGTTGCCGCGCAATAGGAGCAGATTGATGATCTCTCGGATTGTCGGAACGGCCTTCTTGTGCTGGGTGATGCCCATCGCCCAGGTGATGATGACCCGGTCCGCCCGCAGATACCGGTCGGCCAGCTCGTCGATCTCGGCCGCGCGCAACCCCGTGGCCGCCAGGACCGCACCGTCATCCTGGTGGGCGAGGTGCTCGCGCAACTCCTCCAGCCCGACACAATTCTCGCGCAGGAACGCATGGTCGAGCACGGTTCCGGGCCGGGCGGCCTCGGCGTCGAGCACCCGTCGGGAGAGGGCCTGCATGAGGGCCATGTCGCCGCCGAGCCGGATCTGCAGGTACTGGTCGGCCATCACGGTTCCGGCCCCGACGACGCCCCGCACCTTCTGCGGGTTCTTGTAGCGCATCAGCCCGGCCTCCAAGAGCGGGTTGACGGCGACGATGGCGGCGCCCGCCTCCTTCGCCTCTTCCAGCGCCGTGAGCATCCGCGGATGGTTGCTGCCCGGGTTCTGCCCCATGATGATGATCAGGTCCGCACGGGCGAAGTCGGCGTAGGTGACGGTGCTCTTGCCGATCCCGACGGTCTCCGCCATCGCGTGGCTGGTCGACTCGTGGCACATGTTCGAGCAGTCCGGCAGGTTGTTCGTGCCGAGCGCGCGCACGAACAGCTGGTAGAGGAAGGCCGCCTCGTTGGAGGTGCGGCCGCTCGTATAGAACGTCGCCTGGTCGGGCGAGTCCAGTCCGCGGAGGGTGTCCCCGATCAGCTTGAACGCGTCGTCCCAGGTGATCGGCCGGTAGTGCTCGGACCCGGCCGGCTTGTGCACCGGCTGCACGAGGCGGCCTTGCATGCCGAGCCAGTACTCCGACTTCGTGAGCAGCTCGCTGATCGGGTTCTCGGCCCAGAATTCGGCCGGGATCCTGATCGGCGTTGCCTCCCAGGTCACCGCCTTGGCGCCGTTCTCGCAGAACTCGAACGTCTTGCGCCGATCGGGATCCGGCCAGGCGCAGCTCATGCAGTCGAAACCGTCCCGCTGGTTCATCGCAGTCAGTGCCTTCAGGCTGCGCGGCACACCCATCTGCCGGAAGGCCGGCCCCAGTGCATGGGTGACGCCTGGCACCCCCGCCGCCCATTCCCTGGGCTTGCCGACCTCGATCTTGTCCTCGTCGATATCGTCAACGCTGCTCATACGTCGGTAGTAGCACCCTTCGCCGGGGCCGACAAGGCATGTGCGACTCACCCTCAGGCCGAAATGCGCCGAACGGATCCCGCCATCGGTCACCACGAGGTCAGAAATGACCGTACCGTTGATATGTGGTCTTCAAGCATCGGACTTGAAGAGTGTGGGGGCCACGCACACGAAAGGTTTTTCTAGCTTGAGCGACGAATGCATCCATGGACTCGAGGGCGGCCTCTGCGCCAGCTGCTTCCCGAAGGCCGCTCCCGAAATCGTGCCCGGCATGGCCACCCGCGCCAGCCGGAGCAAGTCGACGGGCCGCGCACCGTCGCTTCGCAGTTCGCCGTCACCGCGCACCGTCACCCTGGGCGGACCCAACCCCACCCTGAGCGCGAAGACCGCTACCGCGAAGCCGGCCACCGCCAAGGCCGCCAGCACCGTGAAGCCCGTCAGGAGCACGAAATCCTCCCACGACAACGTCGGTGAGCAGCGGATCTACCACGTCACCCACATCCGCAACCTCGCCGGCATCCTGAACAGCGGGCGCCTGCTTGCCGACGCGAGCGACGCCTGGACCGCCCGGCCGGTCGTCGACCTGTCGTCGGCACCGCAGCGCGCGGCCCGGCGTGCCGCGCTCGTCGCCGGAGACGACAGCGCGAGCGTCGCCTGCTACGTGCCGTTCTTCCTCTCGCCCAATGCGCGCCTATGGGACAGCCTCCTCACCGAATCCAACGACCCGCGCCTGTCGCCGGAGGCGCACCGCTCTCCGACGTACGACTTCGTCATTCTGGTCAGCACGGTCAAGAAGCTCCTCGACGCCCAGGCCGGCGCCGAGGAAACCGTCGCAGCGAGCGTCGCGGTGGCCAACGGGGATGCCGCGGGGGCCCTGACCAGGTTCGGCTCTGCTCCCGAGACTGCCGACCGCATGCTGCGTTCGCTGCGCGCCGATCAGGAATCGCAGAAGATCCGGGAGGCGGAACTGCTCGTCACCGAGTCGTTCCCGTTCGAGTTGGTCACGCTCGTCGGCGTCGCCAACGACAAGGTGCGCGACGCGGTGCGCAGCATTTTCGCCGCCGAGGCGCACAAGCCCAAGGTCGTCGTGTACCCGCCGTGGTTCCACGCCGTGGAGGAAACCGCAGCGCCCTAGCCGGTCAGACGTCCGGAGCGCCCTCTCGCCACGTGCCCGGCCTGCCCTGTCCGGCGTCGAACCAATTCGACGGAGATTCTCGTGAAAAGCAGCTTTTTCGGAGTTTTCGGGGCCGGTTCCGGCAAAATCTCCGTCGAATTCGTTCGGGACGGAGGTGCTCCCGGGCCTCGGACTCGTCAGACACGGCGGGTGGCGTGTGCCTGCCTGGCTCTGCCCTAGTCTCGGGGAATGGGTAGACGACAGGGCCGCTCGCGCGTGCCGATCGGTGTTCTCGTTCTCGGAGTACTCGGCTTCGCCTGGGTCCAGCAGTCGGGATTTCTGGTGACCGAGTTCGAGAGCATGCTGAGCTCGGCCAGCCAAGGCTCCGGCCAGAGTTCCGGCAAGAGCTCCGGCGAGAGCACCGGCCCGGTGGCGACCGCCGCGGACGGCACCGTCGAGACAGCGGTCGGCGGCATCCCCGCACGACCGAGCGGAGCCGTCCCGATGACCGTGGAGCATGTGCATGATGGCGACACGCTCTTTCTGCGAACGGACCAGCCGAACGCCCTGGTGGCGACGACGGATGCCGTCAAGGTACGACTGCTCGGAATCGATACGCCGGAGGTGGGGGACAGCGCCGAATGCTTCGGCGATCAGGCCGCGGAGCAGTTGCGGGCGCTCCTCCCCGATGGCAGCCGCACCTGGGTCACCGCCGACCAGGACCCGACTGACCGATACGGCCGTAGCCTGTTCTATCTCTGGACCGGGGACGGGCGATTCGTCAACTACGAGCTCGTCGCCGGCGGCGCCGCCGAGTCGCTGATGATCCCGCCGAACGACGCGCACTACCCGCTGCTGCGTACGGCCGAGGACGCCGCAACGACGGCAGGCGCGGGCCAGTGGGGCGCCTGCTGATGCGGCGAAGCCGTCCCACCGATATCCCCGCGCGTCGTCCGCCGCCAGGCGTCCGCCGCCAGTCGACCCCCGCGCGTCGTCCTCAGCGCTTCGCCCGGCGCGGCAGGACCAGCCAGACCGCCGCGATGACCAGCAGCACCGCGGCCCCGGCCACCTGACCGGCCGTTCGGCCCAGCACCACGTCGAAGACCAGCAGGGTGGTGCCGGCGAGGATCACGGCGACACCAACCAGTGTGGCCCGCACGAGCACGTCGGCGACCCGCACGATCTGCTTCATCGCATGCTTCCCGAAGAGCAGCCGGTGAAGGCTGACCGGCCCTAGCGCCAGAACGGTGGTGGTGGTGGCCGTGGCGACAAGAATCAGATACACGGTCAGTTGGTACAGGTCGAGTTCGGTGAACCGCGGTTGGAAGGCGAGGGCGAGCAGAAAACCACCCACGATCTGGGTGCCCGTCTGGGTGACTCTGAGCTCCTGCAACAGCGAGAGCCAATTGCGGTCGAGGCGCTGGACATCCGTTTCGTTGCGGCGGGGCGCGGATACCGGCTCCGTCGCGGTGGGTTCCGGTGTTCCTGACAGGCTCATGCCCCGATCGTAATGCGCTTTGCGGAAACGAGATCGCACGCGTCGAGCACGGAACGGGAGAGGTCAGGCGCGCACCCTCAGGATCCACTTGCGCAGTTCCTCGACCCACAGCACGACGGATGCCATGCCCACGCAGACGGCCCAGTGCAGAGGGTCCATCGAGGTGGTGCCGAACGCGGTCTGCAGGAGCGGGAGTTCGACCACGGCCACCTGCAACAGGATCGCGAGCAGGATCGCCCCCCACAGCCACGGGTTCACGAACAGCCGGTGGAACGCGGTGGTCAGCTCGGAGCGCGCGTTGAGTGTGTTGAACAGCTGGGCGAAGACCAGGGTGGTGAACCCCGCGGTGCGCGCCACGGTGAGGCCGTCCGTGCCGGGTTCCAGCGCCGGCAGCAGCCCGCCGGGCAGGAACAGGTCGATCGTGGCGAGGGTGACCACCGCCATCACCAGGCCGGTCGACATGATGCCCACCCACATGCGCAGGTCGATCATACGGTCGTTGATCCCGCGCGGGGGGCGGGCCATCACGTCGTCGATCTCCGGGTCGACGCCCATCGCCAGGGCAGGGCCGGAGTCGGTGATCAGGTTGATCCAGAGGATCTGGGTGATCAGCAGGGGCAGCACCACGGTCTCGCTGCTGGAGCCGGTCAGGCCCAGCGCCCCGGCGAGGAGCACGCCGAGGAACACGGTGAGCACCTCGCCCATGTTCGAGGACAGCAGGTACCGCAGGAACTTCTTGATGTTGTCGAGGATGACCCGGCCGGCCCGCACCGCGGCGACGATGGTGGCGAAGTTGTCGTCGACCAGGATCATCTTCGCGGCCTCCTTGGTCACCTCGGTGCCCGTGATGCCCATGGCCACGCCGATGTCGGCGGACTTCAGGGCCGGGGCGTCGTTGACGCCGTCGCCGGTCATCGCCACGATGTCGCCGTTGGCCTGCAGGGCGTCGACGATCCGCAGCTTGTGCCGCGGGGAGACGCGGGCGAACACGGATGTGTCGCGCACCGCCTCCCGCAGCCCCGGCTCGTCGAGGTGGTCGAGGTCTGCTCCCGCCAGCGCCGTCGCCCCCGGTTCGACGATCCCCAGGTCACTCGCGATCCGCGCGGCCGTGGCGGGGTGATCGCCCGTGATCATGATCACACGCACGCCCGCCCGGTGGGCTTCCTGGACGGCTGACGTCACCTCGGCGCGGGGCGGGTCGATGATGCCGACCACCCCGGCGTAGATCAGGCCCTGCTCGTCGGCCTCGTCGAGCGGCGCCGTGTTCTCGTCGGCGACTCGGTAGGCGACACCCAGGGTGCGGAAGGCCTGGGCCGAGAGCGCCTGGATGTCGGCAAGCATCCGTGGCCGCTGCTCGGCGGTCAGAGGTACGACCGTCTCGCCGACTTGCACGTAGGCGCAGCGCTCGAGGAGCACGTCGGGCGCGCCCTTGCTGAAGATGCGCAGGCTGTCGTCGCCGGTCTCCTGGTGCAGGGTGGACATCATCTTGCGTTCCGAGGTGAAGGGCATCTCACCCCGACGTTCGAACCGGGCCATGTGCCCGGTGGTGCCCTCGAGTTTGGCCGCGGCCACCAGGAACGCGGCCTCCGTGGGGTCACCCTGGATCTCCCACTCGCCGTCCTGCTCGGTCAGCTGGGCGTTGCCGGCGAGGGAACCGACGCCCAGCACCAGCTGGGCCTCAAAGCGGAGTGCCGGGTCTGTGAGCGGTTCGGCGCCCTGGCGCAGTTCGCCCTCGGGGCGGTAGCCCACCCCGGTCACATCTACCCGGCCGGAGGCGGTCAGCAACTGCTGGATCGTCATCTCGTTGCGGGTCAGTGTGCCGGTCTTATCGCAGCAGATCACGGATGCGGAGCCCAGGGTCTCCACGGATTTCAGGTTCTTGACAACGGCGTTCTGCCGCGCCATCCGTTGTACCCCGATGGAGAGGATCACCGACAGGATTGCCGGCAGCCCCTCGGGAACGGCTGCGACCGCGAGGGATACCCCGAGCAGGAACACGGTCACGAAGTCGGCGGGCGTGGACACGCCCTGCACGAGCACGATGGTGAGCATCACGACCGTGGCGATCGCGATCACGACGACGCTGAGCAGCTTGCCGATGTGGCCGATCTCGGTTTGCAGCGGGGTGGGGTGCGCCTCGGTGCGGTCAAGCATCGTGGCGATGGCGCCGACCTCGGTGTTCATGCCGGTTCCGGTGACGATGCAGCGGCCGACGCCCTGGCTGACGGCGGTGCCCTTGAAGACCATGTTCAGGCGATCGCCGAGGGCGGCCGCGGCGGGAAGGGTGCGCGGGTTCTTGGTGACGGCCTCGCTTTCGCCGGTGAGGGAGGCCTCCGCGATCCGCAGCGAACTCGCCTCGGTGAGGCGGGCATCCGCCCCCACGCTGTCGCCCTCACCCAGAACCAGCAGGTCGCCGCGCACCAGCTCGGTGCTGGGCACGGTGGCGAGCAGGCCGTCGCGCATGACGGTCGAGGATGCCGCTGTCATGGTGGACAGGGCGGCCACGGCGTTGTCGGCGCGCGCCTCCTGCACCAGGCCGAGCACGGCGTTGAGCACTACGATCACGGCGATCACGATGGCGTCCACGGGCAGGCCGGGTGCCCCCTCGATCAGCCAGGCGCCGAGCGACACCGCGGTGGCGACCAGCAGCAGGTAGATCAGAGGGTCGTTGAACTGGGCCAGGATCCGGCGCCAGAACGGAACCGGGCGCACGCTGCGCAGCTCGTTCGGGCCCTCGGCCGCGAGGCGACGCGCGGCTTCGGAGCCGGTGAGGCCCCGGGCGGCGTCGGTCTCGAGCCGGCCGGCGATCTCGGCGGCATCGGTAACGGCGGGATCGACTGCGAGACGGTCGATCGGGTCCGATATTTCCGATTGAGCTGATTTCTCCGATTGAGCAGACGCGTCCATCGGGTGGGTTCCTCGTTTCCGGGAGTGCCGGGTCGGTCTGGCCCGCGGCTCCATCCAGTGTAGAACCGGGCCGCGGCCGGCGCTGCGTCGGTGCTGCGTCGGTGCCTTTCGGCATCCCGTCCGTCCCGGCGTACCTTCCCCAATGGGGGTTCGCGACGGCGGATGCCGCTGGGTCGACTGCGACAGATCCCGCCTGGAGCGAAGCCCACCACATCAACGACTGGCTGAACGACAACGGCTACACCGACCTCGCCGACGGAGTGCTGCTCTGCCACCCACACCACCTGCTCCTGCACAACCAGCAATGGAGCATCATCCGAACCGAAACGGACTACTGGCTTCGACCACCAGTCGAAGTCAATCCGGACCAGACCCTGATCGCACTCCCCGGCGAGCGGGCGAACCCGCAATCAGGAGAAGAGGGACCACCAGCATCCGTCGCAGTGGTGAACGTCGCCGCGTCATGATGATCCCCAATCCGCGTCCAGGTGGTCTCCCCACGGGAACAGGGCGCGCTTTGCAGGGGGGGTCTACACCTCGGCCGGCTCCGCGACAAGGTCACCGGGCGGCACGGCGGGTGCGACCTCACACGCGTGCGCCGACGCGGTATCTGCGACTCGTCGGTCGGCGAGCCAGGTGTCCAGCTCGGCGGCGGAAAGCGGCTGCGACAGGTGGAAGCCCTGCGCGAAGTCGCAGCCGAAGCCGACCAGCTGGTCGTAGGCGGCGCCGCTGTCCACACCCTCGGCCACCATGCGCAGCCCCAGACTGTGGGCCAGCGCAATCGTCGAGGACACCAGGGTCGCGGCTCGGGCATCGCCGGCCATCGGGAAGACGAAGGATCGGTCGAGCTTGAGCTCGTCGATGGGCAGATCGCGCAGGTAGGCGAGCGAACTGTAGCCGGTGCCGAAGTCGTCGACGGAGATGCGGATGTCTTGCTCGCGTAGCCGGGTGAGGATGCCTCGGGCCCGGCCCCGGTCATTGAGCAGGAATTCCTCGGTGATCTCCAGGGCCAGGATCGACGAGGGCAGACCGCGGGCGGCGATCATGGCACCGATCCGGTCCGGCAGTTCCGTGTCGACCAGTGAGCTGGCCGACAGGTTCACGGCGATGGTCAGCGGATGCCCCTGCGCCTGCCAGAGCACGGCCTGGTCCAGCGCCTGCCGCAGCACGACCTGCGTCAGGGTGTGCATCAGCCCGGCCTCCTCGATGATCGGCACGAACTGATCGGGCAGCAGCAGACCGCGCTCGGGGTGGTTCCAGCGCACAAGGGCCTCGACGTCCCGCACCGCCCCGCTGCCGAGGTCGACCTTGGGCTGATAGTGCAGCACCAGCTGCTCATCGGTGAGAGCGAGGCGCAGTTCGGCCAGGGTGCGCAGCCGGGTCTCGCCGTGGCTGTCGTCGTCGCTGTCGTATACGTGGTGGCCACCGCGGCTCGTTTTCGCCTTGTACATGGCCATGTCGGCCTTGCGGAGCAGCGCCGTCAGGTCTTTGCCCTGGTCGGGATAGAGGGAGATTCCGACACTGGCGCTGGTCTGCAACGTGATGCCCTCCAGAATGAACGGCTCGGCCAGCGCGGCGCGCAGTTTGACGGCCACCGTCAGGGCATCCTCCCGCGCGGAGTCCGTGAGCAGGATCGCGAACTCGTCGCCGCCGAGGCGGGCCAGGAGGTCTCCGGCACGCAGCTGCCGGTTCAAACGGATGCCGACCTGGATCAGCAGCCGGTCACCCACGTCATGGCCGAGGCTGTCGTTGACCTCCTTGAACCGGTCAAGGTCCAGCAGCAGCAGGGCACTCGTCCGGCCCTCGACTGCTGCCAGGCGGGTGGGCACGTCCGCATTGAATGCGCGGCGGTTGCGCAGACCGGTGAGGTCGTCCGTTCGCGCCAGCAGGTTCAGAACCCGTTGCCGGCCGACCAGCGGCACCACCGCCAGCGCCATGGTTGCCCCGGCCAAGGCCACGGCGAGGTTTGACACCGTGACCTGGCTGGCGAGGATCAGAACCCCGAGTCCGGCGATCGTCGACACCATCGGCACGGCCAGAGCGGACACGGTTGTGGCCGTGGCCCTGCGATCCCGCACCGGGCGCGGGAGGGAGGTGCCGTCCACCCAGAGCGCAATCAGTACGACCCCGATGTTCCAGGTCGCGTCGAGCAGGGTGCCCACCGTGTACAGGTCACCCTGCAGCGCGAAGACGGTGTCGGCGCCGGCGAAGACCACCAGACCGGCGACGAGGAGCATCCAGCGCTTCCCGGCATCCGGGCCGTGCGACGCCACGATCCCGGCGATCGCCGCCACCACCAGCAGGTCGAGCACCGGATAGGCGGCCGCGATGACGGCACCGAGGCTGAGCGGGTCCGCGGCGGCGGAATCGAAGACGGGGCTGAGGATGACGGCCAGCACTGCGGCGGCACCCAGGGAACCCACGGCGGTGTCCAGGAAGACGGACCAGGCCGATCCGCGCAGTTGCCGGTTCACGAGCACCGCCAGCGCCCAGAGCAGGAGCAGGTAGAACAGCAGATAGCCGATGTCGGCCGGCGAGGGAAACGGTGACGCACCGTCGGCATCCGCGCTGACGAGGTAGTAGGTGTCCGCCAGGGCGTTCATGGTCAGAGCGGCGGTGGCGAGGCCCACCTCGATCTGCCCGCGCCCGACCCGGTAGACGGCGGCGCAGCCCACGAGCACGGGTGCCCACACCGAGAGCATGGCGAGCCAGCCGTCGACCAGAGGGCTGAAGTCATCGCCCTTCAGGGCCAGGCCGAGGGTGTAGGCGATGACCAGTACCAGCATGAGCGTCAGCGCGCCGAAGCGGAACCGCTCACGGGTGCCGCCGGTCATGGCAGGGCCGCCGCGCTCTGCCTCGCGGTCAGCCACTCGTCGAGTGCCGCGGCGGAGAGGGGGCGTGACATGAAGTATCCCTGGGCGAAGTCGCATCCGTAGCGCACCAGCTCGTCGTAGGCGACGCTGTTCTCCACGCCCTCGGCGACCATTTTCAGGCCGAGGCCGTGCGCGAGGTCGATCGTGGAGGCCACCAGTGCGGCGGCCCGGGCGTCGTCGGCCATCGGGAAGATGAAGGACTGGTCCAGCTTGAGCTCGTCGATGGGCAGGTCACGAAGATAGGCGAGCGAACTGTAACCGGTGCCGAAGTCGTCGACGGAGATCCGGATACCACTGGCGCGCAACCGGGTCAGGATGTCCCGGGCTCGGTCGCGGTCGGCCATCAGGAAGTCCTCGGTGATCTCGAGCATCAGCGCGGTGGGCAGAAGACCGCGGGCCGACAGCATGGTGCCCACCCGTTCGGGCAGATCGGCGTCGATCAGTGAACTGGCGGACAGGTTCACCGCAACCGTCAGGGTACGGGCCTGGGCCGCCCAGAGCACGGACTGGTCCAACGCCTTCCGCAGAACCTCCTGGGTCAGCGCGTGCATGAGACCGGCCTCTTCGACCAGAGTCAGGAACTGGTCGGGAAACAGCAGACCGCGCTCGGGGTGGTTCCAGCGCACGAGGGCCTCGACGCCTGAGACGAACCCGGTCTTCAGGCAGATCTTCGGCTGGTAGTGCAGAACCAGCTGGTCCTCGGTCAGGGCGAGGCGCAACTCCTGCAGGGTGCGCAGACGGGCGTCACCGTGGCGGTTGTCCGCGCTGCGGTAGACGTGGTGGCCGCTGTGGGTCGCCTTCGCCTTGTACATCGCCATGTCGGCCTTGCGCAGCAGCGCGGTCAGGTCATCGCCCTGGTCGGGGTAGAGCGCGATTCCGATGCTCGCGCTGGTCTGCAGGGAGATGCCTTCCAGGGTGAACGGCTGGGCCAGGGTGGCCCGGAGTTTGTTGGCCACCGCCTCGGCCTCCACCTGGTCGGTGCGCTCGAGTAGGACGGCGAACTCGTCGCCGCCCAACCGCGCGAGCAGGTCACCGGACTGCAGTCCTTCCAGCAGACGACGGCCGACCTGCACGAGCAACCGGTCGCCGGCGTCATGCCCGAGGCTGTCGTTGACCTCTTTGAAGCGGTCCAGGTCCAGCAGTAGCAGCGCCCGGTTCCGGCTCCTGTCGTCGGCCAGTCTCGACGAGACCTCGGCGTACAGCGCACGCCGGTTCGGCAGACCGGTCAGCTCGTCGGTCTTGGACTGGCGACGCAGGGCCACCTGCCGGGAGACCAGGGGAACGGCTGCGAGGGCCAGGGTCGCCGCCGCCAGCCCGATCGCGATGTGGGGAACCGGCGTCTGGCTGGCGAGGAGCAGCACACCCAGGCCGGCCGCGGTCGACACCGCCGGCAGCGCCAGGGCCGCCACGCCGTTGGAGGAGTTGTTCCGAACCAGATCGGGTCGCGACGAGGCATCCGCCCACACCGCGATCAGGGCCAGACCCACGGCCCAGCCGGCGTCCAGAGGAGTGCCGAGAACGTACCTGGTTTCGAGTAACGCGAAGACGAGACCGGTGGACGTGAACATCAGCAGGCCGAAGACGAGGAGGATCCAGCGGCGGCCGGCAACCGGGCCCTGCGAGGTGGTGAGTGCGACGACGACGGCAACCAGCAGCAGGTCGAACAGTGGGTAGGCGACGGCGGCGGCGATGGCCTTGTTCGCCCCGGCCGCGTCGACTGAGTTCGCCATCGGGCCGAGCAGCACGGCCAGCACCGAGGCCGCGCCGAGTGCACCGATGGCGCTGTCCAGCACCACCGACCAGACCATGCCGCGCAGCTGGCGGCGCACCATGATGACCAGCACGAATAGCATGAGGGCGAAGAACAGGAGGTAGCCGACCTCGCTCACGCGGGGGAATATCTCGGCACCCCAGATCAGCATCCACAGGGAATAGGAATCGACGATCGCGATGATGGTGACCGCCGCGGCCGTGAGCAGGAGTTCGGGATGCCGGAATCGCTCCAGACCGCTGGCCGCGATCCGCACTCGGCTCCGCGAGCGCTTGCGCATCACGGCGGCCCAGCACACGACGACCATGGACAACTTCAGGAGGGACGCCAGCCAGCCGTCGACGAATAGGTGGAATCCGTCGTCGGGCATCAGCAGGCCGATGACGTAGCTGCCCAGGAAAACGGCCATCAGCCAGGCGGACCAGGAGGCGCTCCTGGCAAAGAAACCTCGAACTAGGCGGCCGTAGGGCGCCCCTGAATTCAACTGCACGGAACCCCCACGTTATCTAATCTCAGATTAGCAGCGGCGGAAGACGGAGAACCAACCGACCCGCTCGATTGGGGGTGGGGAATCGTGGACGGGGCGCGGCGGCGCACCGCCCTACGATTGAGTGAACGACCGACGAGCTGGAGGCAATCATGACGACACTGGTGGGGTTTTCGAGCAAGTACGGAGCCACCGAGGGAATCGCCGAGCGCATCGCCCGCAAACTGCGGGAGGCCGGGCGGGATGCCGTGGCCCGGCCGGTCGCATCCGTTGACCAGGTGGACGAGTACGACGCCTTCGTGATCGGCAGTTCCGCCTACATGGGGTCGTGGCGCAAGGACGCGACGGAGTTCGTGCGGCGCCACCAGGAACTGATCACGGCGCATCCGGTGTGGCTGTTCAGCAGCGGGCCGCTCGGCACCGCGGGGAAGGACGCCCAGGGGCGAGATCTGCTCAAGGAGAGTGAGCCGAAGCAGTTCGAGGAGTTCGGCCAGTCGCTCCAGCCGCGCGGAATGCGGGTGTTCTTCGGTGCGCTCGACCCGACCGTGCTCGGTCGCCGGGACAAACTTGTGCGGCGCATCCCGAGTGGGCGCGAGCTGCTGCCCGAGGGCGACTTCCGCAACTGGGTCGCGATCGACGAATGGGCGGCGGAGATCGCCCGGGAGCTGTCCGTCTAACTCTCCAGCAGGCTGCGGATGTCGTCGGCCGTGAGGTTTCCACTGAACCCCGGCGCATCCGCTGGGGCGTCGCCCAGCACCTGGTCGAAGAGCTCGGCCTTCTGTTTCTGCAGGGCCATGACCTTCTCCTCGATGGTGCCGGTGGCGACCATTCGGTAGACCATCACGTTCTTCGTCTGGCCGATGCGGTGGGTGCGGTCGATGGCCTGCGTCTCGGTGGCCGGGTTCCACCACGGGTCGAGCAGGAAGACGTAGTCCGCCTCGGTCAGGGTAAGGCCGAACCCGCCGGCCTTCAGACTGATCAGGAACACCGGCTCACTGCCGGTCTTGAACCGGTCGATCACCTCGGAGCGGCGCAGGGTGGACCCGTCGAGGTAGCAGTAGGGGATGCCCCGGGCCTCGAGCCGCGCGGCCGCCTTCTTCAGGAACGACGTGAACTGGCTGAAGACGAGCGCGCGGTGACCTTCGGCGACGACGTCGTCCAGCTGTTCGAAGAGGGCGTCGAGTTTGCTGGACGACACTCCGGCGTACTTCTCGTCGACCAGGGACGGGTCCAGGCTGAGCAGCCGCAGCAGGGTCAGCGAGCGGAACACGATGAACCGGTTTTTGTCGAGGTCGTCGATCAGGCCGAACAGCTTCTGTCGTTCCCGCTGCAGGAACGTGTCGTAGAGCGCGCGGTGCCGGGGGTTCAGCTCGATCTCAAGCACCTGCTCCTGTTTGGGCGGCAGCTCGGGCGCGACGACCGCCTTGGTGCGACGCAGCAACAGTGGGCGGATGCGCCGGCGCAGCCGCGTGAGCACCTCGGGGGTGTCGCCGCGGTCGATCGGGCGCACATACTCCTCCGTGAACCGCCGAAGGGAGGGGAACATGCCCGGTGCCACGATCGCGAACAGGGCATGCAGCTCGAGCAGGCTGTTCTCCATCGGCGTGCCCGTGAGCGCGAGCTTGAACGGCGTCGTCAGGTCGCGGGCGCACAGGTGCAGCCGGGTGGCACGATTCTTCAGGAATTGTGCCTCGTCCAGGATCAGCCCGGCCCAGCCGTGCGCCTGGTAGGCCTCGAAGTCGAGACGGAACAGCGTGTAGGAGGTGACGACGACGTCGGCGCCGGCCGCGGCATCCGTCAGCGGGATGCCGCCGGCCGCCTCGGTGGCTGTGATCACCCGAACGTCGAGGCCGGGCGTGAAGCGGGCGGCCTCGGAGCGCCAGGTGGCGACGACGGATGTCGGGGCGACGACCAGGAAAGGCCGCCGCTGGGCCGGGTCGGCCGGCTGGGCGTGCCCGGCTGGGTGGGCCTGCTCGGCCGGCTGCGCGGTCGCGTGCGCCAGGAGTGCGAGCGTCTGCAGCGTCTTGCCGAGGCCCATGTCGTCGGCGAGGATTCCGCCCAGCTGGTGCTGCCAGAGGAAGGTCAGCCAGGTGAAGCCCTGCGCCTGGTATGGGCGCAGGGTGGCGTGCACGGCGGCCGGCAGCGGGGCGTGCGGGGCGTGCTCGGCGTGCGGGGCGTGCTCG
>NZ_PJJS01000019.1 GCF_002929845.1 Cryobacterium sp. M96 | reverse complement strand
GGTGTACAGAGATCAGACCCGGTCGGGAAGCGGGTCGGCGGTGACGGCGGTGACGTCGGTGACGGCGGTGACGTCGGTGTCGTCGGTGTCGGTTACGGCGGTGTCGGCTGCGACGGATGCCGGCGCCGCGGCCCCTGAGAACAGCCGCGGCCGCAGCCACAGCGCCACATAGACGAGGGCGACGAGCGCCGGCACCTCGATCAGAGGGCCCACGATGCCCGCCAGGGCCTGGCCGCTGGTGGCGCCGAAGGTGCCGATGGCCACCGCGATCGCCAGCTCGAAGTTGTTGCCGGCGGCGGTGAACGCCAAGGTCGTGGTGCGCTCGTAGGAGAGCCCGGCGAGCTTGCCGGTCGCGAATCCGGCGGCGAACATGACAGCGAAGTAGACCAGCAGCGGCAGGGCGATCAGGGCCACGTCGAACGGGCGGTCGATCACCTGGCGGCCCTGCAGGGCGAAGAGCAGCGCGATCGTGAACAGCAGCCCGTAGAGGGCGAACGGGCTGATTTTCGGCAGGAACCGGCTCTCGTACCAGTCGCGGCCGCGGGTGGCCTCGCCGACCCGGCGGGACAGGTAGCCGGCCAGCAGGGGAATGCCGAGGAAGACGAGCACGCTGACGGTGATCGCCCGGATCGAGAACTCCGCGCTCGTGGTAGACAGGCCGAGCCAGGCGGGGAGCACCTGGAGGTAGAACCAGCCCAGCGCGGCGAACGCGATGACCTGGAAGACGGAGTTGAGGGCCACCAGGAAGGCGGCGGCCTCGCGGTCGCCGCAGGCCAGATCGTTCCAGATCAGCACCATGGCGATGCAGCGGGCAAGGCCCACGATAATCAGGCCGGTGCGGTATTCGGGCAGGTCCGGCAGGAAGATCCAGGCAAGGGCGAACATCAGGGCGGGCCCCAGCAGCCAGTTCAGCACCAGCGAGGAGACCAGGAGGCGGCGGTCGCGGGCGACTGCGCGGGCATCCGTGTAGCGAACCTTGGCCAGCACCGGGTACATCATCACGAGCAGCCCGATCGCGATGGGCACGCTGACCGAGCCGATCGTGAACGCAGCGAGCAGGTCGCCGACGCCGGGTGCGACGACCGCCAGTAGCAGGCCCAGGGCCATTGCCGCGAGGATCCAGACCGGCAGGAGACGGTCGACGGCCCCGAGCCGCGCCGGGGCGATGGCGTTTTGCGCGGCAGCCGGCTGCAGGGTGGGCGGGGCGGTGGGGCGGGAGGTGGTCGATTCGGGGAAGGGCATGTGGCTCCGTGAGCAGGTAAGACAAAAATCGGCGGGTGGGACATAAAATCAGAGGTGTCGATAGGGAGTCTTCCCCAATGCATCGATGGATGTCAATTTATGGGAGATACTGTTCAGATGTCGTTCACCGAGACCCGTGCCGTGCCTGAGGCGTCGACCGCTGCGGTCGCCGTGGATCTCGTGACGGATGGCGCGGTTGCTTCGGATGTCGCAGATGGCACGACGGATGCCGCTGGCGCGGCCGCTGCTTGCTGCGCCCCTGCCGCGCGCGAAGCGATCGGCGCCGATGAGGCGGAGCGGCTCGCCCGGCTACTGAAGGCCGTGGCCGACCCGGCCCGGTTGCGTCTGGTCTCGCTGGTGGCCGCGCACGACGATATGGAGGCCTGCGTCTGCGACCTGACCGAACCCCTCGGGCTCAGTCAGCCCACCGTGTCACACCACCTCAAAGTGCTGGTGGATGCCGGTATCCTGACCCGCGACAAGCGTGGCACCTGGGCGTACTACCGGCTCGTGCCGGGCGCGCTCGGCACGCTGGCGGATCGGGTGCTCGGGCTCTGAATTTGCGGCTCTGCGGGTGCGGCTGTGCGTTTGTGGCTTTGCGTTTGTGGCTCTGCGGGTGCTGCTCTGCGGTTGCGGAGCAGAGTTTGCGGCTCCGAGGTTGCTGTGCTGAGTTTGCGGTGCTGCGCGTGCGGGCTAGGCTGAAATGTTGAGCTTTCGGGCGATCGCGCGTGGCGTCGATCCTGGGCCGCCGGCCGGAACATCCGTGACCGAACTGCGCAAGCCCATTGCTTTATCAGGATACCGAGATATCCTCGACTCTTGTGCGCGAAGCCCCACGTCGTGCGGCGCACTTGGACACTTCCTCTGAGGGAGCGTCGTTCCCCGTGGGATTGCTCTGCGCTGTGAGCGCATTCTCCGTCTGAGTGAGGTTCCGGCCCCCCTCACCCGAACCGCGTAACCGCGCCGACGAGAGCTCTCACCATGCCCATTTTTCTCCTGTTCCCTGCCCGCCGCGTTTCGGCGGAAGGTGCCTATGCAGACGCCTAGGCTCAACAGGTTGCTCAGGCTCACCAGATTCACCTTGATCCCGCGTCAGGCCGCCGCCGGCGGATTCGCGATGCTTTTTGCCGGACTGCTCACGGTGGTCCTCGGCATTCCCGCACAGGCCTCGGAACTCGATGTCTACGGCTGGCTGCCGCCGGCCGCCGTGGAAGATTCGGTGCGGGCCTTCGCGGATGGCTCAGCGCATGCCGCCGAGTCCGATCCCGCCGCGCGTGCCGCCGCCGCCCCTGATGCCTCCGCCGCCGAAGCGTCGCTACAGAGCCTGATGCCGAGTGCGGCGGCCACCGCCACCGTGCAGCGCGACGGTTTCACGGTCACTGATGCGCCGAAGCCCGAACCCATACCTGCCGCCCCTGCTGCGGTTCCGAGTGCCGACGATGCGGCCGCTCCGGCCGCCGCTGGTGCAGCCGTGCAGTGGCCCTTTCCGGGCTCGGTTCGCCTCTCCGATCCCTATGGTGCGCGCGATGCACCCTGCGGGGGCTGCTCGACGTTCCATAAGGGGCTCGATATGCTTCCCGGCGAGGGTGCACCTGCCCAGGCGGTTGCGGACGGCGTCGTGCGTGAAGTCTCCGCCACGGACAACGGCGGCTTCGGCGTCTACGCGATCGTCGACCACACCGTCGATGGACAGCTCGTCAGCAGCGTCTATGCGCACTTCCAGGCCGGCTCGCTGCAGGTCTCCGCGGGACAGTCCGTGGGCGTGGGCACGCACCTGGGCAACGTGGGCAGCACCGGCGAGAGCACCGGCCCGCACCTGCATTTCGAGATCCTGATCGACGGGATCACCCCGACGGATCCGTACGCCTGGCTGTCGGAGCGCGCCGGCCCGATGTAGTCGCGAGGGGCGCGCAAGTTCCTCGGAATGCTCGGGTTGCGCGGTTCGCGCGGTCTGCGCGGGGGTCGCTGCGTGCCGGCTGGAGCCCGTGCGGGGGTGGAAGGCCTGGCTCAGGCCGGCCAGTGCCCGGCTCAAGCCGCCTCTCCGGCCCAGTTCTGCGGCATTGTCCTGCTTGGCCCGCAGCATCCGCCCCGAACGAATTCGACGGAGATTTTGCCGATTCACCCCCGAAATCGTCGAAACCGGCCTCCGGGCAGCAAAATCTCCGTCGAATTGGTTCCCACCCGGGATCCTGGGTGCCGAAGTGGGTGGCGGTTGCCGTGGGTTGTGGGCCCGTGCGGCAGCAGCTCAGGCCGGCGTTGCCGGGAGGTCGAAGTAGAGATGGGCGTGAGCGCGGCATCCGTCGTTGAAGGTGGCGCCGCACGCAGGGCACGCGGTGGTTGCCCGGTAGTCGGCGATCGAGAGCGTGCCGCGGCAGACTCCGCAGAGGATGGCGTGCTCGGCCCAGAGGTCGGCCGGCCAGAGCCGGGCGACATGGGTTTCACCGGCGGAGTGGCACTGGTAGCACGGGTAGAAGCGCCCGCAGCAGAAGAATCTGATCGCCACGACGTCGAGCGCGGAACGGTAGTGCACGCAGCGGGTCTGGGCGTCGACGGTCTGTCCGTGGATCTGCATGGTGGTCCTTCGTGCGAGAGACGATCGCGACTGCACGTGGGGGTGGGGCGGCGCCGGGGGGTGAGGCCGCGGCGCCGGGGGTGAGGCGGGGCGGCGTCGGGGGTGAAACCGGGGCGCCTCGCGGTGCCCCGAACCCCAGGCGCTACTCGGCGGTGGCCTGCGCTGTGACGAAGGCCTCGAAGGCGGCCGGGTCGTCGAGGGCGCCGGGGTAGGAGACGCCGTTGACGAGCACGGTGGGCGTGCCCTTGACCTGCTCGATGTCGGCGTTGGGGAGAGGGCCGTCGAGGGCGCGTTTAGTGGCGGTGCCGACCCAGGCGGCGAAGGTGTTCTCCGTGATGCAGGTGGCGACCTTCTCGTCGGTGACGCCCGCACTCGTGGCCAGGCTGACCAGGTCTTCGTCGGTCAGGCCCTCGGTGTTCTCCGCCGGCTGGTTCGCGAACAGGGCCGCGTTCAGGGCGAGCACGTTCTCGGGCTCATGGTTGGCGACGCACGCGACGGCGGCCGCGGCCCGGGTCGGGTACTTGCTACCGGCCGAAACCGGATCGAGGATTGAGATCGGGTGCAGCTCGAGCGTGGCAGTGCCCGCGGCGACCCAGCCGGCGATCTGCTCGCCGTTCGTGGTTTCGAACTGGCCGCAGAAGGGGCAGAGATAGTCCGCGTAGACCACGATGTTGGCGGTGTCGCCGAGGGTTGTCGGGTCGGTTGCGATGGGGTCCTCGTCGGCGGCCACGGAGACGGTCTCGACCGGGACGATGTTGGTGCCGTCGCCGCCGAGCAGCACGCCGTCGCTGGCCATGTTGAGCGGGCCCGGCGCCGCAGGTCCCTGGCTGCCGACCACGACGAGGGCCACGACCACGGCAGCCGCGAGCAGGCCGGCGCCGATGCCGCCGCGCAGAAGCCAGCGGTTGCGCTTCTCCTTTTTCTGCTGCTCCTCGCGGAGCTGGCGGGCGCTTTCACGCGCCATCTCGCGGCGATCCTTCTTGGGGGGGACAGGTTTGCCGTAGACATTACTCATGAACTAATGCACCGTTTCGTTGCGACTGGCAGGTAGCTCCAAGGTTAGAGGGTCCGTCTCCGGGGGAGGTGCAGCGGGGCTGTGAGGGGGCTGTGAGCGCCGTGCGGAGAACCGAGTCGTCGCCCGCGCGGTCGATCCGCGGTGGTTGGGGCTAATTCAGGAGAAAACGGATGCCGGCGGCTGGGCGCCGCGGGAATCGGGGGCCCGGATCGCGGCATCCGTCGATTCTCCTGAGTTAGCCACACCGCTGCGCCCGGTTCCCGTGGCCGGCCACCCCGAGTACGCGGGTGACCTGGCTGACACGCTGACCCCTGTTTTCCCGGGCGGCCCGGCTGTGCGTACGATCGAGGTCGCGAACCCGCTGGACGGTCCGGCCGAGACCGTCACGGTCCCCGACCGGTCGAGTCCGGCGGCCGGGCGGAGCCCCTCACGGTGCACAACGGTTCGCCGACACCGTTCCGAGCTCGGCGGCCGGGCGCCGGCACCGCGGCATCCGTTTTCGGAACGGCAACACTCACCCTGATGACCAGTGGAAATGCTGACTACCGCGACCCCGGACTCGTTTTCCCCGAGGGGTTCCTTTTCGGTTTGCCACCGCGAGAAGCCAGATCGAGGGTGCCCTCAACGAGGACGGCCGCGGCCCGTCGATCTGGGACGCCCTCAGCCGCACCCCCGGCAAGGATCTGAACGGCGACACCGGCGACGTAGCCTCCGACCACTGCCACTGCCACTGCCACTGCCACTGCCACTGCCACCGCCTCGACGAAGACCTCGATCTGATGGTGTCGCTCGGTCTGCACGCCTACCGGTTCTCGATTGCGTGGTCCCGCATCCAGCCGACCGGCCGCGGTCCGGCGAACGAGAAGGGGCTGGCGTTCTCTGGGCGTCTCGTCGACGGGCTGCTGGCCCGGGGCATCCGCCCGATCGCGACTCTGTACCACCGGGACCTGCCGCAGGCGCTCGAGGACGAGGGCCCGGAGTAGGTCCCAGCTTCCGGCAGTGGACCGGTGCACGATCGGGCGGATTCCTGCAACTTCCGCGGCGTTCTGTGAATGGGGGAATAGGCGCCGGTGTGGTTGCCTTGACAGTGAGGGCGGTTCCGTGTTCCGCTGCTGGTGCTGACGCCCGTGATGCGGTGCCGCTAACGAAATCAGACCAGCACGCAGAGCCCCATCGATACCGAGGATCAATACTTTCGTGAGCACCGCCGCCATCACCGTCATTACCGCTGCCGACCTGAGGTCGGCCGCGAAGCATCCCGGGGACGCCCTCTCCCGCGGCCAGCGCCTCGTCTACATCATCGTGCTCGGCGCCCTCACGGCGCTCGGCCCGTTCACGATCGACCTGTACCTGCCCGCGTTCCCCACCCTGGAGGGTGAGTTCGGTGTCTCGGCGGCCGCCATCCAGCTGACCCTCACCGGCACCATGATCGGGTTCGGGTTCGGCCAGCTTGTGGTCGGCCCGTGGAGTGACAAGGTCGGGCGCCGACTGCCGCTGATGCTCGCGACCGGCTTCCACATTCTGGCGAGTGTCGGCGCCGCCCTCTCGCAGGACATCGTCTGGCTCGGGGTCTTCCGTCTGCTGCAGGGCTTCGGCGCCGCGGCCGGCGCGGTCGTCGCCCTGGCGATGGTGCGCGACCTGTTCGGCGGCAAGCCGCTCGTGAAGATGCTTTCCCGCCTCGCGCTGATCAGCGGCCTGGCCCCCGTGCTGGCCCCGGTCATCGGCTCGCAGCTGCTGCTGGTGATGAGCTGGCGCGGCATCTTCTGGGTGCTCGCCGCCTACGGTGCGGTCGTGATCCTGGCCGTCGCGTTCTGGATCGTCGAGACGCTGCCGGATGCCGAGCGCCACACCAAGGGGCACAGTTCCCTCGGTCAGCGCTACCGTGCGGTGCTCAGCGACCGGATCTTCGTCGGCGTCGCGATCATCGGGGCGATGACCTTCACGGGTCTGTTCTCCTACCTCTCGGCGTCGTCGTTCCTGTTCCAGCAGGTCTACGATTTCAGCCCGCAGCAGTACGGCGTGCTCTTCGCCGTCAACTCGCTCGGCATCGTGATGGGTGTGCAGCTCAGCTCCCGACTCATGCACCGCTTCAACATCGGCCCGCAGTGGATCATCTCGGTGTCCACCGTGGTGCTCCTGATCACGGCCGCGGCCATCGTGCTGCTCGACCTCGCCGGCGCGGGACTCTGGGGCACCCTGGTGCCGCTGTGGTTCTTCATCGCGGCTTGCGGTTTCACCCTCCCCAGCGTGCAGGTCATCGCCCTGAACGCGCACGCGCATGAGGCCGGAACCGCCGCGTCGCTGCTCGGCGCCGCGAACTTCGGCGTCGCCGGACTGATCTCCCCGATCGTCGGCGTGCTCGGCGTCGGGACAGCGGTTCCGATGGGCGCCGTGATGGGCGTCACCGCCATCGTGTCGATCTTCGCCCTGTGGCTCATCGTGCGCCCCCGGTCGGTGCCCGCGCTGGAGCATTGAGGCCAGATGGGCGCCGGGTAACGGCATCCTTCAGCCTCCGGTCAGTGGTCAGTGGTTAGTCGTCAGTCGTCAGTTGCCGCCGGTGGCTAACTCAGGAGATTTCCGATGGTGTGGCCGAGGTGACGACGGATGCCGCGTGATTCCGGCATCCGTCGCCACCGGCTTCGCAGATCTCCTGAGTAAGCCCCCGGAGATGCGCGGCAAATGGCCAGGGCGGGAAGCCGCACGCCCGCACCGATCTAGCATGGACAGATGATGAGCGAGCGCGCCCCCGAGACCGCAGCCACCTCCGCCACCCGACGCATCGCCCGCCGGTGGCCTCTGGTCAGCGGGTCCGCAGCGCTGTTGCTGGCCGTGGGGCTCGGCGCCCTGATCGTGCTGCGCGGCAACGGCCGCCCGCTGGAGATCGACGCCGAGTGGATGGATGAGATCCTCGAGCACCGGGCGCCCGTCTGGGAGTATCTCTCGCTCACGATGAACTACCTCGGTGCCGGAATCGCCGGCGTGATCGTGATCCCGGTGCTGATTCTGGTGGCGCTGCTGCTGCTCAAACGGCCGTGGGCGGCCGGCTACTTCGTGGTTGCCACGATCGTGAGCTCGGGACTGGTGCAGGTACTCAAATCACTGTTCGGTCGGGATAGGCCGGAAGACATGCTGGTCATGTCAGATTTCGGATCCTTTCCGTCCGGCCATGTCGCCAATGCGGCGACCATGGCGGTTTGTCTCGGCATCCTCTTCCCGCGCGTCTGGGTTTGGCTGGCCGGCACCCTCTACACGGTTCTGATGATGGTCAGCCGCACCTATCTGGGCGCACACTGGCTCACGGATACGATCGGCGGGCTGCTGCTCGGTGCGTCCGTCGCCGTGCTGCTCTGGGCCCCGGTCGCCGCGAAGCTCCAGGGAGAGCGCGAGTTGGCGGCGCAGCATCCGTCGCCCTTGCGAATTCGACGGAGAAATTCCGCGTAGAGCCCTTAATCGGGGCAAAATCGCGCGTTTTGGGCAAAATCTCCGTCGAATTGGTTCGGGCGGAGCGCACGGGCGCACGGACGCGCGTGCGCACGGGCGCGTCGGCAGCCGCATCGGCAGCCGCATCGGTAACGGATGCCCCGGAGTAGCGTCGACGCATGAGAATCCTCCTTGTCGGGGCGGGCGGCGTAGGAGACGCGTTCGCGAAGATCATCGCCAGGCGCACGTTCTTCGAGCACGTCATCGTGTGCGACTACGACCTGGCCCGGGCGGAACGCACCATCGTCGCAATCGGCCTGAAGCACGGGCACGCGGCGGCAGCCCGGTTCTCCGCCGAGCAGATCGACGCCGGCGACCCGGACATGGTCGCCGCCGTTGCGCTCAGGCACGGCGCCACCCACGTGATGAACGCGGTCGAGCCGAAGTTCGTGCCCACGGTGTTCGCCGGGGCGCTCGCTGCCGGCTGTGACTACCTCGACATGGCCGTGAGCCTGTCCGAACCGCACCCCACGGACCCCTACCGCCAGACCGGGGTCATGCTCGGCGACGACCAGTTCGCGCAGGCCGCCGACTGGGAGACCGCCGGCCGCCTTGCCCTGGTGGGCATGGGCGTCGAGCCGGGGCTCTCGGATGTCTTCGCCCGCTACGCCTCGGACCACCTGTTTCGGCAGATCGAGGAGCTCGGCACGCGCGACGGTGCCAACCTGGTCGTGCACGACGACGCCGGTAACGAGATCTTCGCGCCATCATTCAGCATCTGGACCACGATCGAGGAGTGCCTGAACCCGCCGTTGATCTTCGAGAAGGACCGCGGCTGGTTCACCACCGAGCCGTTCAGTGAACCGGAGATGTTCGACTTTCCGGAGGGCATCGGCCGGGTCGAATGCGTGAACGTGGAGCACGAGGAGGTGGTGCTGATGCCGCGCTGGCTCGATGCGAATCGGGTCACCTTCAAGTACGGCCTCGGTGAGGAATTCATCGGCGTGTTGAAGACCCTGCACCTGCTCGGCCTCGACCGGGTCGACCCGGTGCGGGTGCGCAGCGCGTCCGGCCCGGCGCTGGTCGCCCCACGCGATGTGGTGGCCGCCTGCCTGCCTGACCCGGCCACGATCGGCCCGCGGATGACCGGCAAAACCTGCGCGGGAGTGTGGGTCACCGGCACGGGTCCGGGCGGCCTGCCGCGCGAGGTCTACCTCTACCACGTCGCCGAAAACGAGTGGACGATGCGCGAATACGACACCCAGTGCGTGGTTTGGCAGACCGCCCTGAACCCGGTGATCGCCCTGGAACTGCTGGCCGCTGGCACCTGGACCGGCATCGGCGTGCTCGGCCCGGAGGCCTTCGATGCGAAGGTGTTCCTCGACCTGATGAGCGCGCCCGAAACCGAGGGCGGCTACGGCCAGCCCTGGGGGATGGAGGACCGGCTGGCGTCCTGAGACGCACTCGACCTTCCGACGTGCCAGGCGGATGCCCGAGCGCATAGCTGCGGCCGCGGCGCGGGTGGTGCGCCGCTACGCGCGTGGCGTGCCATCCGCGCAACGGCGTACCATCCTCGCGACGCGAATCCCGGCAGGGGGGATCAGGATTGCCGCCCGATCGAGCCGGATGCGAGATGATGCTGTGACTGAGCGCGAAACATCCGTCGGAACGAAAGCGGTGCGGGAATGATCAATGGTGATGTCTCCTTCTGGTGGAACCAGCTCGGCCGGCCGGCCAACCGCGACCCGCTGCCCGGGCCGACGACGGCCGATGTGTGCATCGTGGGTGCCGGCTATACCGGGCTGTGGACGGCCTATTACCTGAAGAAGGCGGCCCCGGCGCTTCGGATCGTGATTGTGGAGCAGCGCTTCGCCGGCTACGGAGCGTCAGGGCGGAACGGCGGCTGGCTGACCAACTCGGTCACCGGCGGCCGCGAGCAGTACGTGAAGTCGCACGGCCGGGACGCGGCGGCCCGGTTCCAGACCGGCATGAACGAGACCGTGGACGAGGTGATTCGGGTCGCCAAGGCCGAGGGCGTCGACGCCGACATCGTCAAGGGCGGCGAGTTCACCGTGGCCTACGACCAGCCGCAGCAACGAAGGCTGGAGGCATCCGCTCGGTCGGAGCAGGCCTGGGACATGACGGATGTCGAACTCCTCTCCCCGGCGGCTGCGCGCGCCCGTATCGACGTGGCCGGTGCCACCGGGGCGATGTGGCACCCGCACTGCGCGCGCATCAACCCCGCCAAACTCGCGGCCGGGCTTGCCCGGGTGGTGGAGGGCCTCGGCGTGGAGATCTTCGAGAATACCCGGGTCAGCGAGATCACGCCGCACCGGGCGATCACCGACCGCGGCGCCGTGGAGGCGGAGTTCGTGGTGCGCGCGACGGAGGGGTTCACGGCGGGCCTGAAGGGACTGCACCGGGCGTGGCTGCCGATGAACTCGTCGCTGATCGCGACCGCGCCGCTCAGCTCGGACGTCTGGCAGAGCATCGGCTGGGCGGGCCGGGAGACCCTCGGTGACATGGCGCACGCCTATATGTACGCGCAGCGCACCATTGACGACCGCATCGCGATCGGCGGTAGGGGCGTGCCGTACCGGTTCGGGTCGCAGACGGATTCCGACGGGCGGACTCCGGCGAGCACGGTGGAGGCGCTGCGAGGCATCCTGACCCGGTTCTTCCCGGCGACGGCTGGCGCGCGGATCGACCACGCCTGGTCGGGGGTGCTCGGCGTGCCGCGCGACTGGGCGGCGACCGTGGGGCTGGACCCGGCGACCGGGCTGGCCTGGGCCGGTGGCTATGTGGGCACCGGGGTGGCGACGACGAACCTCGCCGGGCGCACGCTGACCGACCTGATCCTCGGCAACGACACAGGCCGCACCCGGCTGCCGTGGGTGAACCACCGGGTGCGTAACTGGGAGCCGGAGCCGCTGCGCTGGCTCGCCGTGCACGCGCTCTACCGCGCCTACTCGCTGGCCGACCATGCCGAGCTGACCCGGCGGCGGACGACATCGCCGATCGCGTCGGTCGCGGACGTGGTCTCGGGTCGAGGACACTAGCGCGGGCGCTCGTGCCGCGCGGCTGTCCCGGTGCGGCCCGGTGCGGCCCGGTGCGTGCCCGGTGCGTGAACCAATTCGACGGAGATTTTGCCGATAACAGCTGGTTTGGGGCCGAAAACCTGTCTTCCGGGCAAAATCTCCGTCGAATCAGCACGGTGGCCGGCTGCCGGGGACCGGGCCTGGTGTGGTCTACTCGACGCATGAGCGTTGAGCCGGGGGTTTCGCAGCAAGCCGTGCGGCAGGCGGAGGCCGCCGCGGATGCAGCCGCCGAGGCTGCCGGGGTGACCGTGCGGCAGGCTGAACCCCGCGACCTGGCCGCGGTGATCGGCCTGTTCGAGCGCACCTGGGGCGTGGGCCACAGCCCCGACAGGTCGATGCTCCTGGCGCTCGACTTCGCCGGCAACACCGTGATGGTGGCGACCAAGGCCGGCAAACCGGTCGGCGCGACGCTCGGCTTCCTCGGCTGGACCGACGGCATCCACCTGCACTCGCACATGGCAGCGGTCGTGCCGTGGCAGCGCGGCAGTGGGGTCGGCTACGCGCTCAAACTGTTCCAGCGGGCACTCTGTCTGCAGCACGGCGTCGCAGACATGCGCTGGACTTTCGACCCGCTGATCCGCCGCAACGCGCACTTCAACCTGGTCAAGCTGGGCGCCGAGGTGGTGCGCTTCCTGCCGGATTTCTACGGCCGGCTCGACGACGTCATCACCGGCAGCGACCGGAGTGACCGGTTCGAGGTGCGGTGGCGACTCGATTCTCCGCGCACCCTCCGGGCACTGGCCGGCGAACTCCCCCCAGTCTGGTCGGGCAGCGACTCGCTGTCTCTTGACGTGGACTTCGAGCGGCTGCGCGCCGACGACCCGGCCGAGGCCGTCCGGCGCCGGGACGAGTCCCGGACACTGTTCCAGAACAACCTGTCTCGCGGGATGCGCCCCGAGCTCACTGAGAACAACGATTACATCTTCACACCGGATGTCCCCGATCGCCGGCCGGCCCCCGACTGAGCCTCGTCGGCCCTGCCCGCCCTGCCCGCCCTGCGCGCCGTGCGAATTCGACGGAGATTTTGCCCGTAAACCCGGTTTTCCGACCCAAAACATCCGTTTCGGCCAAAATCTCCGTCGAATTGGTTCGGGAGCGCAGCCCCCGCGCCAGACAAGGCGGCGCACTCCGCGCCAGCCGTCACTCCGGGCCAGACGAGGCGGCGCACTCCGCGCCAGCCGTCACTCCGGGCCAGACGAGGCGGCGCACTCCGCGCCAGCCGTCACCCCGGGCCAGCCGTCACTCCGTCCCAGATCGAGATGGCGATCTTGCCTCGGGTGTGTTCCTCGCCGAAGTGGTGCAGGGCGTCGGCGGTCCGGCTCAGTGGGTAGGTCGTCTCGATCCGGGGAGCGACCTTGTCCGAGTCGATCAGCTCGCGAATCACATCGAGATCGGTGGCGCTGGCCGACGCCACGAGCGGGCGGAGGCTCTGGCGCGAAAAGACTCCCAGGGCCGATGCGGCGAGGATGCGCCCGATCGGGCCGAGCAGACGACCGCCTGCAGCGGAGGACAGCACCAGCGTTCCGCGTGGGGTGAGCGCGCGGCGGCAGTCGGACAGGGAGCGATTGCCGATGAGATCGAAAATCACCTCGTACTGCCGACCCTTGGCCGTGAAATCCTCGGAGGTGTAGTCGATCACGTGGTCGGCGCCCAGGCCGCGGGCCAGCTCGGCGTTCCGAGTGCTGCAGACGGCCGTCACCTCAGCCCCGAAGGCTTTCGCAAGCTGCACGGCAAACGATCCGACCCCGCCGGATGCGCCGTTGACCAGAATCCGATCGCGCGGCTGCAGGTTCGCGGCATCCCGGAGTCCCTGCAGCGCCGTGGTCGCGGCGATCGGCACCGTCGCCGCCTGCTCGAAGGTGAGCGTGGCAGGCTTGCGGGCAACCACCTTCTCGGTCGCCACCGTGAATTCCGCGAAGCTGCCCGCATTGACCTCCGCGTAGACCTCATCATTCACGGCGACGCGTCGCACGGCGCTGCCGACGGCCACGACCACTCCCGCGGCATCTCGTCCCCGGACCGCGATGCGGGGTGCCCGCAAACCAAACGCGAGCCGCACGAGATAGGGCTCGCCGTGCATCAGCAGCCAGTCGGCCGCATTCACGGATGCCGCGTGGACGCGGATCAGCACTTCGTCGGCACGGGGCACCGGCATGGGGACATCGGTGTACTCGAGGGTCTCGGGCCCGCCGTAGGCCCGCTGGATGATCGCTTTCATGGCACCCTTTCTGGTGTAACACTATAGTGTGTGATACACAGTACAGTGCGACTTACAAAACCGAAACCCGACAACACCAAATCCCCACACACCAACCCTTGGAAAGGATCCGATCCCATGATGCTGCTCACTCCACTCCCGCGGCCCGTGCTGCTCTCCACGCTCTGGATCGTTCTGCTGTTCAACTACCTCTACTGCGACGTGCTCGGGCTCTACGACCCGGCACACCTCGTCGACCTCGAGACCGGCACCCTCGGCGGCGGGCCCTTCACACCCGGCAAGCTGGTCGCGGCCGGGGTGCTGATGCAGATCCCCATCGCGATGGTTCTTCTCGCTCGCGTGGTGCGGCACGGACTGAACCGCTGGATCAATGTGGGCGCCGCATCTGTTATGGCCGCGGTTCAGGTCTCCACGCTGTTCCTCGGCACACCGCCCACGCCGGTCTACCTGTTCTTCTCCGCGATCGAGATCACGCTGCTGCTGGCCATTGTCGTCCTCGCGGCATCCTGGACCCGCTCCAGGGAGCGGGCGGCGCACGACCGGGCCCTTGCGGGTGTGTGACGCACACTAATGTGTACAAGTGCTCAACGAAGAAGAACTCGCCACCCACCGGCAGGAGTTGCGGCGCGGCACCATCGTGCTCGCCTGCCTGGTGCTGCTCATGCAGCCCAACTACGGCTACGCCCTGCTTACGGCCCTCGAATCCCAGGGGTTCGCGGTGGATGCCAACACCCTGTACCCTCTGCTGCGGCGCCTGGAGAAGCAGGGTCTCCTCACGAGCGAGTGGAACACCGACGAGTCCCGACCGCGCAAGTTCTACGTCACGAGTGAGGAGGGGGTGGGTCTCGCCGCCACCCTCACCACCGACTGGAACGAATTGAACATGGCATTCCGATCCCTCACGGAGACATCATGACCACCCCGTTCACCCCGTCCACCCTCACCGACCGCTTCGTCACCGAAGCGCTGCGCGGCCTGCCTGCGCGGCAGCGTGCTGACATTGAAGCCGAACTGCGCACCCTGATCGCCGACGCAATCGAGGATCGCCTGGAGGCGGGAACGGATGCCGTGGCCGCCGAACACACCGTGCTCGCCGAGCTGGGCGCACCGCGCCGGCTGGCCGCCCGGTACTCGGAGAAGCCCACCTACCTCGTGGGACCGGATCTCTACTTCGACTACGTGCGCGTGCTCACGGTGCTGCTCTCGACCGTGGTGCCGATCTGGTTTCTGTTCAGCGGCATCGTCACTTTTGTCGCCGGCTCGTCGGCTGGTGAAACGGTGGGCGTCGCCGTCACCGGCGCAATCGAGACGGCCATGTCGATCGCGTTCTTCACGACGGTGATCTTCGCGATCATCGAGCGCACATCGGCGATGCGGTCAAGGCGCACAGTGGTCTGGGATCCGGCATCCCTGCCCGAGGTCCTGGACAAGCGCGGCTATTTCACGGAGCTCGTCGGCGGAATCAGCTTTCTCGTGATCATCGCCAGCGTGCTGATCTGGCTGCAGACGGTGGGTGCGGTCGAGGGGCGGGACAGCGCACTCATCGGTCCGATTGCGACGGAATTGTGGACATCCGGGGCGTTCAATATCGCACTTTTCTATGCCGCTGTCAGCATCAGTTTTCACCTGTTCGCGTATTACACGGGATGGTCGGTGTCGAATGCGATGGCGACCATCGTGCTGGACGTTCTCTTCGTCGTTCCAGCGGTCTGGCTCACGGCGAGCGGCCGGCTGCTCAACCCGGACTATTTCGATGCCGTCGGCTGGCCGCAGGGCGTCGGGGTCGTCACGGCCATCGTGGTGGTCGTCGTGCTGCTGTTCTCCGCCCTGGACTCCATTGACGCAATCGTGCGCGCGACCCGGAAGCGGCGCACTCGCTGAGCCGTGATTTGCAGAGCGCGAAGAGCGGATGCCGCGCTACTCCCCGCGCCGGGTGAAGCGTCGCTCGAACCAGTAGAGCAGTTCGGGGCGCACCCGGTTCAGGTCCTGCAGGGTCATCGGTTCGGGCACCCGCACCATGGGTACGCCGAGCTGATCGACCACCGTGTCCATGGCGCCGCGCGAGTAGTACTGCCCGCGCATGCGCACCAGCAGTCGGCCGTCGGTGCCGGTGACGAAGAGCTGCGGCTGCGTGTCGAGCGCCCCGCTCCGGTAGAGGTCGAGCAGCACGACGCTGCCGATCTCGTCCGAGGAGAAGTCCTTGACCAGGCCCATGAAGCCGCGCTCCGAGATGCCCTCGGCATCGACACGGATGATGGTGCGAGTGTAGGCGAGATAGGCAAGGCCGCAGATGCTCAGGAGCACAACCTGGGCGATGGCAACCGGACGCCAGGTGCCGTTGGGGATGCTGAGCCAGAAGAGCACGGCGGAGATGGGTGCGACAAGGGCCAGGACGGAAAGCCCCGACTGCACCAGCAACCGGCCGTGGGGCCGCAATGCGTGCGTGTGCATACGCACACCCCCGTTGAATCTCACCCTTGGTTCCCCCTCGCCGGTGTACACAGATTATCTCGGATTTTGCGTGAGTGCGGCAGTCACCGATAGGGGGGGTGCCGTGTCGAAACCGGAACAGACGACGGATGCCCGTGAACCGTATAGTGAGCGGGTGCCATCCTTGTCTCTCCGAAGAAGCGGTCCGCGCGTGCCGCGCGCCCGCCTGCATCCGGCGCAAGTCGTGGTCGCCGGATTCGCCGCCGCCATCCTGATCGGCACGGTGCTGCTGATGATCCCGATCGCGACGCCCGGCCCCGGCGGCACCCCGCTCCTGATCGCGGCTTTCACGGCCACGTCGGCCGTTTGCGTGACCGGGCTGACCGTCGTCGATACCGCGACGTTCTGGACGCCGTTCGGCCAGGTCATCATCCTGGCCCTGATCCAGGTCGGCGGCTTCGGGATCATGACGTTCGCCTCGGTCATCGGGCTCGCCGTGATCCGCAAGATGTCCCTTCGGTCCCGCATGACGGCGGCCGCCGAGGTCAAGAGCTTCGGGCTCGAGGATGTCCGCGGGCTGGTTCTCGGCGTCGTGCGCATCTCCCTGATCGTGGAGTCCATCGTGGCGGTGCTGCTGAGCCTGCGGTTTTGGATCGGGTACGGCGAAGCGCCGGGCCGGGCCATCTGGCTCGGCGTGTTCCACTCCGTGTCCTCGTTCAACAACGCGGGCTTCGCCCTGTTCAGCGACAACCTCATCTCCTATGCGACGGACCCGTTCATCTGCCTGCCCATCGCCGCCGCCGTGATCCTCGGCGGCCTGGGCTTCCCGGTGATCATGCAGCTGCGCAAGCACTTCCGGAACCCGCTGAAGTGGTCGATGAACACCCGCATCGTGCTGGCCGGAACGATCACACTTCTGGTCGCGGGCACTGTCTACATCACCGGCGTGGAGTGGAACAACCCGGGCACGCTCGGACCGCTGGACTGGCCGAGCAAACTCCTGGTGGGATTCTTCCAATCGGTGCAGACGCGCACAGCCGGGTTCAACAGCCTCGACATCGGGGCGATGGATTCCGCGAGCCTGCTCGGCATGGACGTGCTCATGCTGATCGGCGGTGGCCCGGCCGGCACCGCCGGCGGCATCAAGATCACCACCTTCGCTGTGCTGTTCTTCATCCTGCTGACCGAAATCCGTGGCGAGGTGGCCGTGAACGTCTTCGGCAAGCGCCTCTCCCGGGCCGTGCACCGTCAGGCGATCACCATCGTGCTCCTGGCGGTTGCGGTGATCACGGTCTCCACGGTCGCCCTGATGCTGATCACCGATATCGGCCTCGATGCCCTTCTGTTCGAAGCGATCTCCGCGTTCGGCACGGTGGGGCTCTCCACCGGGATCACCGCGGGTCTGCCCCCGGCCGGTCATATCATCCTGATGCTGCTCATGTTCATCGGTCGTCTGGGTCCCATCGCCTTCGCCTCGGCGCTCGCCCTGCGGGACCGCCCCACCGGGTATGAATTACCGAAAGAGAGGCCCATCATTGGCTAAATTTTCCCTGTTCGGGCACCAGCAGCCTGCGCGTATGGCCGAAGAGGATGCGATCGTCGTGATCGGCCTGGGTCGGTTCGGCAGCGCCCTTGCACTCGAGCTGATGGCCAGCGGCAGCGAGGTGCTCGGCATCGACGGAGACGAGGAGATCGTGCAGGCGCACAACGGCCTGCTCACCCACGTCGTGCGCGCCGACTCGACCAAAGAGGAGACGCTCCGCCAACTCTCGGTGCCGGACTTCAGCAGCGCGGTCGTCGCGATCGGCGGCGATATCCAGGCGAACATCCTCACCGCGAGCCTGTTGCTCAAGCTGGGCATCCCGAATATCTGGGCCAAGGCGGTCAGCGACCCACACGGTGAGATCCTGCGCCAGATCGGCGTCAAGCACGTCATCTACCCCGAGAAGGACATGGGCAAAAGGGTGGCCCACCTCGTGCGCGGGGTGATGCAGGACTACATCGAGATCGACGAGAACTTCGCCCTCGTGAAGACGAACCCGCCGCAGGAGATCATCGGCGTGCCGCTCGGAAAATCGAGCGTGCGCACCATCCACGGGATCACCGTCACGGCATTCAACCGCCCCGGCAAGGGCTGGAGCTACACGACCCTTGACACGACGTTGGAGGCCGACGACGTCATTCTGATCGCCGGCGACGTGCGCAAGGTGGAGTCCTTCAGCCGCCTCAGGTAGCTGATGCCGTTGGCCTTCCCGGTCGGCGAGGAGCTGGGTGCGGCGGGGCTGGGTTGGGTTGGGCTGGGTGCGGC
>NZ_PJJS01000018.1 GCF_002929845.1 Cryobacterium sp. M96 | reverse complement strand
GACTACGGCACACTAGAACCACACGAGAGTGGCCCTGTTTTCAGTTGGCAGAAGTGGCCCTGTTTTCAGTCGGCGTTAACACTTGGGGGGACCATTCCCGGTTGATCACGAAGATCACCGTGGGCTCGGCGACTGCGGGGATCGAGTCAGTTGCTTGCACGAACGCAAACTAGCAGTGGCGCGACGCCTCCCGCTACCTGCAACGAGACGGTGGGGGAACTTCGTCGGGAGGCGTTCGCCCGGGAATACGGTCAGCTGATTAGGCGAGCCGTCATCAGACGTCCGCAAGCGGACCGGCTTCCGTGCGGTCAAACACTGGTTACGTCGGAACAGTGCCGTTGGCATTCAACGGCTGACAAACGCGCCGCCTACGCCTTGCCCTCCGCAGGAAGTCGATTCATTGCCGTGGCCGCACGCCTAGCCTCCGCAATGGCTTGCTGCGCAGTCAGCGCGCCTGACCGCCACTCCGCGATGGTGCCAACAAGGCTCTGTTCTATGACGATCCCCTTGCGACGACGAGCGCACCGACCTGGCGCGGCTGAATCAGCCGCCGAAAGCGTCCGCAGCAAGTTCCCAAATGCCACTCCCCCGAGAATGCGGAACCTCGGCGATTGGGCGCCGAATCTGCGTCTGTAGAGGTCCCCCTTGCGGGCGGGGAGCCGCGGTACCGTCGATGACATGATTACTACCGCTTGATTTCGCCTTCGGCGTTGACGCCGTGCTGATGTGGGCCATCCCCCACGCAACAACATCCGGCCGACTTGTGGTTTGATCAACAACGTGCGCCATTCCGTTTCGAACCGACACCGTCCGAGCCCCGTCGCATGGTTGTCCTTCGCGGTGTGCGGCACGCTCACTGGTTGCGCGGGAGCAATCCCGGCGTCGGACGCGGTGTCACAAGTGTCGGCGCGCAAGGCAGTCGCTGACGTCTCTCGGGGTCTCTACCGTGAGGCGACGGACGTGATCGATGACTATGCCCGCTGGGCTGACACCGACACCGAGAAATCGACCGTAGTCGAGTTGATCGGCTACGAACCATATCCCGGCGCGATCCACGGCGAACCAGTTGGAGCGCTGCAGTTTCGTGCGACGATACAGCCCACCCCGAACGATGGGCCGCACGTCGCTTGCTTTGAGTCGCAGTTCGATTTCTGGGGCGTCGCGACCGAGGAGCCCGGCGAATGGAGCGACGACACAGCGGTCGCCCACGACATCGCTTGCCCGCCGGACGCAAAGCGCATCCCCCCTCCGGTCGACACCCGCTTGGTTGACGTTGTTCCCGACGGAGCGGAGGCTCTCGTCGTCGAGGTGCTGACAAACGCGCCGTCCGCGGCATCCGCTGACGACATAGTCGCCGAGATCGTCAAGCGGATGCCGCAGCCGACCGGTGAGCGTGAGGTCGCGTTCGATCCCGAGGCGACGGTAGTCGACGGCGACATCGGCTTCGCGATGGGCGATGGGGACGACTGCCTGCTCGTGAAACGAGACGTCGACGGCGTGCAGGTGTTGCAGGTGCCCAAGATTCTGCTTCAGCCCGGAGAGCTCGGGTGCGCAGCCGGCACGGCGCTCCAACCGGGCGACCAGCTACGGTCCCCCCACTGACCCAGAATCTGGGTGCTCGGCAATCGGCCCGATTGGCCGCGGATCCGTCGCGCAGGGGTTCCCTTTACGGGAGGTTGGTGCTGGGCATCGCCTCGACTGGTGATGATTGAACCGCACGGTCCTCGGCGGAGTGTGTGAGTCTGACGCGACCCCGGCGGGTTCGAACGGCGATGCCGGCGCAGAGGATGACCGCGATGCCGCCAATGATGGTCTGCCAGGTGAGCTCTTCGCGGAGGATGAGTGCGGCCCAGAGGATGCTGAGGACAGGTTGGGTGAGTTGCACCTGGCTGACCTGGGCCATCGGCCCGGTAGCGAGTCCGCGATACCAGGCGAAGAATCCCAGGAACATGCTCACCACTCCAAGGTACGCAAACGCCGCCCATTGGCTAAGCGTGCCGGTAGGAGGCTGGTCGACGATAGCCATTGTCATCAGGGCGACCATGAGGGGTGCGGCCAGAATGAGAGCCCACGATACGGTTTGCCAGGATCCGATCTCGCGCGCGAGCAGGCCTCCTTCGGCGTAGCCGATGGCGGCGGCCGCGACGGCACCGAACAGGAGCAGGTCGGACCATTGCAAGCGGATGCCTCCGCCGCCCTGCAGTGATGCAAAGCCACAGCCACCAGCGCCCCTAGTGCAGCCGTGATCCAGAACGGCAGTAGTGGTCGCTCTCTTCCCCGGATTACAGCCATGACGGCCGTCGCTGCCGGGAGGAACGCAATGACCACGGCACCGTGGCTGGCCGACGCCGTAGTGAGGGCGAATGAGGTGAGGAAGGGGAACCCGACGACGACGCCGCCCGCGACGACGGCAAGGCGAAGCCACTGGTTGCCGCGAGGAAGGGGTTCGTCTTACGAGCTGCTCCGGATGTCCCCTCCTGGCCAAGCAATCGACGGCGTATTTACCCGAACGACCTCGCGGTCGTAGGCTCGCTCTTAGTAGGGCACTCAGGTGTCCGCGAATCGAGGGGGGCGAAATGGAATTCAGTGCTCTTTTTTGGTGGAACTTCTGGGTGGTAGTCCAGGTTCTCGTTGTGGTTGGGGTCGTCGTGGCTCTGGGGCTTTTCATCCGCTGGGGGCGGCGCAAGAGCGCCATTCTTGAGGCGAGCCAACCCACGGAAGGTCACGGGCCCGCTGCCGGTAAGTAGCGAGTGCAAGTCCCCCACAGGAGGTTCCGGAGACGCATCTTCACTGGGGCCCTATCTTGAAGTATCCAAACGAACGGAACCGTGGTGGACAGTCCAGCCGCACTTGCAGTCGCTCTCGCATCCGTCGTCGCCGTCCTCTACCTCGCTGCGATCGCGTACGCCATCGTCCAGATTGCGCGAACCCGCGACCTGTCCGAGGTGGAGAAGGCCCTCTGGATGATCGCCGTCGTATTCGCGCCTCTGCTCGGCGCGCTCGTTTGGTACCTCGCCGGGCCACACCCATTCGGCCTTCGACTCACACACAAGGTTCGGTAGACCTCGACCTTCATTTCTCTTCGCGGAGGGGGTTGGGTGACTGCCCATGGGGCAGGAAGGGCGTTGTAGCGCGAACAACCTCTGTGAAACTCCTTGTATCCGAATGCGCCGGCAACGGCCGCCTGACCGGTAGGTTCGAGCGCATGCGATTCGCTCTGCGTCAGACATCGGCACTAGTGCTGGCTGGGGTGATCGTGCTCTGCTCCAGCGGCTGTGGCAGCGCCCCGAATCCGAGCATTGAATCGCAAGCTTCAACGCCAACGCCAACGCCAACGCCAACCTCAACGCCTTCAACGTCTCCGACGACGGAGACGAGCCAAAACAATTCCGCCGGAATGAGCGGATTCGAGCGGCAACTCCCGCTTGCAGGGCAATTCGTGACTCAATGGACCGAGACCGTCGGCTCCGTTGAGATCGAACGTCGCAGCGATGGCACTGTCTGGGCGACCCTCATCGACTTCAGCACGGGAGCCTCTCCGAACTTGAGGCTCTACCTCAATGAAGGGGAGCTGGTCAAGAACACTGATAGCGCCTGGACCACCGATGGCGGCCTCAGTTATGACATCTCCACCGTCAGGGCATCAGCCAGTACGCAAGAGATCGAGATTCGGGGAAGCCAACACATGGACGAGATTCACAGCGTCACAATTTTCGACTACACAGGTCCCGACTATCTACATTTTGGCTCGGCCCCACTCGGGTAGCGCACTATCTATCCGGCGACACTGCAGTCGTTCCCGTATCCGTTGTCGCCGTCCTTTACGTCTCAGCGGCGCCTCGGCGTGCGGAATTCATGCCAGGTCGCCCAATCGCGCCGCGATGCTGTTGTCGTCCCCGGCTCGACGCTCATAGGTGACGGCGATGATGAGCAGCACGGCGCCGACGACGGCCAGCGTGATCCACCACGGCACCGATTCGATGCCGCGGCCGATCTGCACCACGAACACGAAGATGTTCTCGATGGGCAGCACGATAATGCCCAGCAGGAAGGGTGCCGCGAGTTTCCGGCTCGAGCCGACGAGAATGGCGACGAGCGCAATCGCGATCACGAGGATGGCCCGCCAGGTCTGGGGGTCGGTGAAAGTCGCGAGGATCGAGGCCAGGAACATCACGCCGAGCCCGGGGGCGAGCAGCGGCCACGAGCCGTGCCAGCGGGCGGGCCAGCTACTGAGCGTGCCGCGCTGGGTGTCAGCTGTATCCCGTTGCCTGCCGCGCATGGCGGCAACGCCGGCGAAGAGTAGGAAAAGGCCCAGGGGCAGCGAGAACCACTCGACTCGCAAGTCACGCGGACTCCAAGCCACGATCGCAGTGACGAACGCGAGCGTGAAGATGAACCAAACGGGAGGCAGGCTTGTCCGCCCGTTTCGCAGCCGCACCGCGACAATGACCATGGCGGCGAGGTAGGCGACCATGAGCGACCACATCAGCCAGATCGTGAACCAGTCTCGTTCGATGGCCGTCCAGGTAGCGAGCCCGACGTACAGGGCGGCGGGGGCATAAAGCCAGCGAGCAGACAGGCGACCGAAAGACCACCCTCGGATGCGCGCCGGTTGAGATATCTCGGCATGGGACAAGATGGCCCGCGCCGCTGCGGCAGCTGGCACGGCGCCGGCCAGGCCAATCCCGAGACACACCACGACCAACGGTATTCCTGCGATCTGGACCACGTCGGCACCGACGCCGAAGCGCACGCCCTGGATAGCCCCGGCAGCCCCGGCGATGATCGCGACCGCGTGGGTCGGCGTGCAGAGTGTGCGCAGCCGTTCGGCGCGAGGCGACACGCACCGGTCGAGCAGCAGGCCGAGCCCGAGCAGCACCCACGACGCGGCGACCAGCCCGAAGCCGCGCCATGCTGCACCGACGGTTTCACCTGCCTCCGACACCGCCAGTACCACCAAGGTCGGCACGACGGCGACGAGGAGCCCGCCGGTGTACAGCGGCACGCCTTGTGCGCCGCGCGCGGTGAGGAGCAGGCCGATGGTCGTGGCTGCGAGGCTCGGCGGGAGCAGGTATGGCTCGAGCAGGCCGATACCGATCAGAGCCCACACACACCACAAGGCTCCCGTGAGGCAGGCAGCCGCGGTCCACCATCCGTAGCGGCGCTTCGCCCAGAACGATGTCGCCGCTGCGCCGAGGGCGAGGATGACGAGCACGAGGAATGTCGTCGGCAAGCCAGCCGCCACCCGGATGAGCGCGAGCCCGACGGCGATTACGCCGGTGAGCATGGCAGACACCTCGAGGGCGATCCGCGCGACCGTGGCGTCCGGTTCGCCGATGCCGCGTCGCTTGAGGGCCGAGCGAATCACCCCAGTGCTCGGGAGCGCGAGAGCGACGATCGCTGCGATGACCGGCAGCGTCACGGGTGAGGCGCTGCCCACAAGCACCTGGGCGCCGAGGCATACGACGACGACGGCCAGGGACGGGATGAGCAGGCCCGCGGCAATCGCGCGCAGCACGATGCCGAGTCCGGGCCGGCGGGAAACGAGGAGGGTCATCGCAAGCAGGAACATGATGCCGGTTGAGAGAGCGGTCCAGCCACTGCGCTCGAAGACCACCTGGATCACGCCGATCACAAAGGGCACGGATGTCACGACCAGGATCGAGTACCAGGCTGCGGGTTTTACTTGCGGAAGGGCGGTCGCGACGATTGCGCCGATCAGCCCGATCGACGTGGTGAGGCACAGGAGCGCGATCGTGCCGATGCCGAGCTGTCCGAGCGCTGTCGCCACGACCACGAGGGCGTAGGCGTAGCCGACAGCGACGTGGAGAAAACGAGTCCCGGCGGGCACGGGTCGCGCGAGCGCGATGATGGCCGTGACGACTGCGATGCCCGCCCACGCCGCGAGGCGAACGTCGGTCCACGAGATGATGCCGGCGAGAAGGACCGCCACATGAGCCGCGAGGATCAGGGGAAGGCGAAAGCGGAGCGAAGCCGCCCGGATGCCCGGGACGAGAACGAGCGCGGCGCTCGTGGCCACCGCGAGCCCAAGGGCGATCGCGATTTGAGCCCAGGGCAAGAGGCCGGGGGCACAGACGACCACGAGCCCTGAGAGCGCCGCCAGCCAGATAGCGAGCGCTGCGCCCCCGTTCGCGAGGGGCGCCTGGGCGATGTCCCGGTGCAGGGTGATTGCGGCGAAGACCCCGAAGCCAATGGCACCGGCGGCGAGGCCGAGCACGACCGCGAGCACGCCGCCTGTGTCAATCACTGAGGCGACGAGATCGGAGCCGTTGAAGGAACCAAGCACCTTCGCGGCGCCGATCAGCAGCGCCACGAGCACCGTCGCCAGGACACTGACCACGGCCATCCCGAACGCGCCGCCGGTGAACCGTCGCCGCTCGATCGTCGCCGGGGTCGGGGCCAGGGCGCCGAGGACGATGAGTCCTGCGGCGCCCGCGACAGCGATGAAGGCGAAGTACCACTGCTCGGCGCCATGGGCCCCGAGGTCGAGGGCGAATAGCAGCCCGGTGCATGCGGCGACGCCGGCAGCCCCGGCGACGAAGCTCCAGAGACCGCATGCGAGATAGCGGCTGGCGAGGCCGGCGAGCACCGCAATCGCGGCAAGGATGGCGCAGATCCCGAGCCAGTATCCCGTGGTGCTGTCGGCCTCGATCAGTCTCGCCTGAGCGAGCACGATTGCGACGGCGACCACCTGCACCACCGTCAACGTCACCTGTTCCGCCCGGAGGCGCCCGTCGAATCTGCGTGCCGTGGCGCGGACGAGTGCGACGAGTGCGAGAGCGACGAATGCGGTGCCGAGGTGTCCGATGACCGCCGACAACACGGTGCCGCCCGCGTACCCGAGCATCGAAGGCACCACGGAAAGGCCGAGCAGGGAGATCCAGAGCCAGGTCCGGATGCGCGCCACCCGCGACAGTGCCACCATGACCGAGCCGCTGGCGAGTGTGCCGACCGCAGTGAACACCCACGGGCTGAGGCCGCTCACGGTCAGTTCGGAAAGCGCGTACACGTCGAGGGCGACGAACAGCATTCCAAGCGCACCGACGGCCTCGGCTGAGAACTGCAGCCTGCGCCGCGCGAGCAGCCAGGCGCCGCCCAGGAACAAGAGTGTGATGAGGCCGACGATCACGCTGCGCAGCGCACGATCGCTGAGGTCGGGGTTGAAGAAGGTGAAGACGATCGCCGAGAGCACGAACAGCCCGGCACCCGCTACCGCCAGCACCGACTGAACTGTGGCGCTCGAGCGCGGATCAGCGGCAGCTGGGCTGGCTGCGGCGGGCGCAGCGAGGGCGGCAGATGCTGGCGGAGTCGCCGCCGGCGACGGTTCGGTTGCACTGGCTCCAGATGGCTCGGCGAGCAAGCGCGGCACACGCTCGAGCACCGCCTGCCGCGCTCGCAGGGCGGTGGCCGCGTCCCGGGAGGCGCTCCAGAGTTCGAGGCCGATTCTCCCGTTGAGGTCGGCGCCGCAGTTGCGGCAGCGCCTGTTCTGCAGGGCATCGACCCCGCAGGACGGGCAGGACGCATCGTCCAGAAGACGCGCGACGGCGATGTCGCTCCACTGGCTCATCGGGGCAGGCGTGCTCACGAGGCTTCCGCCGCATCGCTCGTTCGCGCCGGGTTGTGCGGATCCGAGGCATCTGGCCCCGAGTCGTCCGGCACCCAGATGAGGATGTCGCCGGGCTGGCACTCGAGTACGCGGCAGATCGCGTCGAGGGTCGAGAAGCGCACCGCTTTGGCCCGGCCGTTCTTGAGCACAGATACGTTCACCGGCGTGATGTCAATCGCGGCCGCGAAGTCAGCGACGGACATCTTCTTCTTGGCGAGTTCGACGTCGAGGTTGATGACGATGGGCATCAGACCACCTCCGACAGGTCCTGCTGCAGTTGTCGCGCGTTTCGCAGGAGTCCCCGGAGCACCAGGATCAGCAGAGCGAGTCCTGCGCCGACGACGACGCCGAGTGCGCACAGCAGCATCACCGATGGGGAGGCGACATTCGCCGATGCGAGGGTGGCCATCGACACCCCGATGAGGAGGGTCGCTAGGACCATGGCGCAGAGGATGACGTCGACCCATAAGAACGCGTTGTCGCTGAAGATGACGGACGTGCGCACCATTGACAGGAGCCGCCACACGCACACGAGCACGACCTGCACGCAGAGCAGGAAGAGCACGGCAACGATGATGCCCGGCGTCTGGAGATAGCCGAGGTCTGCGTAGGTCTCGGCGGACTGCCGTGCCACACCGGGGACCATGAATAGCTGGCAGGCCAGGAGAAGGACGATCATCGCGACGATGAGGGCCTTCAACGAGACAATGGTTGCCTTGTGCATGTGAGTCCTATCGATAATCGGTGCTCTGCTATCGACAAACGATACATCCCGCCTGCGCTGAATGGAAGCCACGGCACCCTGCGGCTTAACCGCAACGCGTGAAGGCGTAACCGTCGACGCCGTGGAGGTGTCCCGGTGAGGGTTCCGCAAAAGAGTTCGGGAGTGCAGAGGGGTGACACTGAACCCAGCAGCATCAGCGCAGGGGGAAAGTTGACGAATCACGACGTACTTATGCGCCTGAGGCGGGACAAGAGAACCCAGGGTGATTCCAACCGTAAGCACGGAATCGTGCGCTTCTTCCGAGACCTTTTCGTCATATTCTTTGTTGCCCTGCTCATATCGTTCCTGATCAAAACATTCCTCATTCGCTCTTTCTATATCCCTTCGGGATCGATGGAAAACACCCTGCAAGTCAAAGACCGAATCATGGTCAACGAACTCGTCCCCGACCTCATCCCCATCGCCCGTGGCGATGTTGTTGTGTTCACAGACCCCGGTGGATGGCTAAGCGCAACCGAACACGGCACTGTCCAGCCGGGCAATCCTGTAGCCGATGGCATCCGATGGTTTTTTTCCGAGGTGGGCCTGGGCGCGCAAGAAACGAACGACCATCTCATCAAACGCGTCATCGGCCTGCCCGGCGACAAAGTCGCCTGCTGCGACGCCACCGGCCACATCACCGTCAACGATGCGCCTCTCAGCGAGCCTTACCTCAAAGCATCTTCCGGGACGACGCGTTCTCCTGAGAAGTACTTCACCGTGACAGTCCCCGCAGTTTCTCTATGGGTCGAGGGCGACAACCGCGACAACTCGGCGGATAGCAGGCTCCACACCACCACGCCCAGCAAGGGTTTCGTGCCCATTACCAATGTCGTCGGCCGGGCGTTCGTGATCACCTGGCCCGTCGGTCACTGGTCCTGGCTCGACAACTACCCGAACACCTTCCGAGAGACTGGCCAGGACCGATGATGCACACGACTCAGGGTTTCGTCCCATGACCGAGAGGGATTCCCGATAGCCGTTCCCAAACGCCACTCCCCCGAGATGTCGAAAATTCGGCGGGTTGGCGCCGATTCTGCGTCCATGGACGTCCGCCTTACGGATGCTCGCAGTTCGCGTTGAGCCAGTCGATCGCGCCGGCCCAGGTCGGATCCTCGCCAAGGGCCGCGGCGCCTGTTTGCTGGTCGGGGTCGATACCGTCTGGATAGGTGAGCCCAGTGCGGTCCGCCATGCGGGCTACCGTCAGCACGATAACTGCGCCGTCGGACATCGTCTTTAACGTGTTCCCGGTCGCGAAACCCGCGGTCGTCGTTTCTCCGAAAGTGCGCACGCCCGATTGACCCCGGAATGCCAGGAGTGTCGACTCGCCTGCGCTGGCGGTTTCAGGACCCTGCAGGACGGCGATGTTCCGACCGGCTTGCGATGAGCCGGTCACGGGTGACGTGGCAAGCGTTTCGGTTGATCCGTCCGATTCGTATGTTACGGCGGAGCCATCTATGCGCACGACTTCCGACTTGCCATTCCGGCGGATGAACGACAACACGGTGCCCTGGGAGAGCAATGGCGTCACAGCCCCGAGCATGGGGAAGGAATTGCCGCCCCCATTGCCGCGCAGGTCCACGATCCACCCGCACCGTGCCCGCGTTTCTGCGTCTGAAATCCCCCGCGCACCAGCGTCGATGTAGGACTGGCCTTCTCTCGTGTCGCTGCTACTGAACCAGGAAACATCGATGGCAGCGATGCTACCCGTGGCAAAGCTGACGACTGGCCGGTTCTCGCCCGTCGGCGGCAACTGGACCGAGCCCAACTGGCCTGGGGGCAGGACGAAGCGACTATGCGCTCTTCCTCCGGCGGCCGACACTGCCCGCATCAGTGGACTGTGGGTTTCCGCGATGGTCTCTGCGGAGGACGCGCTCACCGATGCGAGAGCTCGAGCTTCTTTCCACTTCCTGCGAGTGGCGTAGAGGCCGTTTTCATCCATGAAGTCGAGGGCAGACTCCACGTATTCGCGCACCGCGGGATTTCCCGAAGGCGGAGGTTTGCCTGGCACGGCCGGCACGCAACCTGTCACAGGAACAGTCAGGCCGAAGGCCAGTGCGACTAGAACGAGAGAGCGGAGACCAGAGCACCTACTGGCAGCCATGGCACGTCTCCCCAATATAAAGCCCGCTCGCCATGGAGCGACTTGTCCTGTTCTGCCGCAAGCATAGGGGGCACCTACTTGCGCCGCGTCCTAAAACACCTCGACTTGGCTACCCGCTGACCGTTCCCCACTAGGAGCCTCTGGCGGGGGTGCTCCCAGGTCACCGCGAGCGGAACACGATTCGCGGAAATCAAGCTCTCGACAGCCCCCATCCTCCGGCGTCGGTTTCACCGGGCTTCGCATCGCCCGCACCGCAGCAATCGGCGCAGGGCTTTATTATGTTTGGCCGTCGTGCGCTCGGCCACCGCACCACCGCCGTCTAGAAGTCAGTCACTTTCTTGGCATGCCACGCACACCTTGCGGGAATACGATCTTTCTATCGGGCTTCCCGTCACGTCGGCAGCCCGCGACGCACCGCCTCACAGCAGCGTCGAAGCATCGCTGCACCACAGATTGACGCTGCTGCGATGCGGCGGCTGATCGTTAAATTGTGACCCCGACGACACCGTTTCTCATCCAGCTAAAGCACACAGGGAGCATCAATGGGCACTGACGACCAGACCAACACATGCAGTTTCCACATGAGCGGTGCGCTGCCAGCAGGTGGCGACCACCTCGGTGGCACCTTCGGTCAGTCGCCGACCCTGGACAGTTGGTACCCGCAGCGTCTCCGGGTTGAGCTTCTCCACCGGAATGGCGTAGACGCCGACCCGCTCGGCGCGGACTTCGACTACGCGGCGGCTTTCGCCACGATCGACCTCACGACGCTCAAGTCGGACATCAAGCGACTGCTCACCACATCGGTCGACTGGTGGCCGGCGGACTACGGCAACTACGGTCCACAGATGATCCGAATGGCGTGGCATGCCGCCGGCACGTACCGAATTGCCGACGGCCGTGGCGGAGCGGGCACCGCGATGCAGCGGTTCGCACCAATCGGAAGCTGGTGGGACAACGGCAACACCGACAAATCACGACGACTCCTACAGCCGATCAAGCACCAGTACGGCAACGCTCTGTCGTGGGCCGACCTGATGGTCTTGACCGGCAACTGCTCCCTCGAGTTGATGGGCCTGCCGACGTACGGCTTCGGTGGTGGACGACTCGATGCGTGGGAACCGGACGACGGCACCTGGTGGGGCCTGGAGGTCTGGAACCCGCACGCGGTCGCGAGCCCTGACGAGATGGTGAGCCGCGACGAACGCTGGCATGGTCAGAACGGCGACGCGGACTACGACCTGCAGAGCCCCCTGGCCGCGTCGCACCAGGCGCTCATTTACGTCAACCCTGAGGGGCCCTATTCGAACGGCGACCCGCTGGGCTCAGCACGCGACATTCGCATCACGTTCACGCGGATGGCGATGAACGACGAGGAAACGGTGGCATTGATCGCCGGTGGCCACGCGTTCGGTAAGAGCCACGGCCAGGTACCCGCATCCGACATCGGACCGTCACCCGAGAAAGCCCCGATCGAGTCGATGGGGCTCGGTTGGCACAACCCGGTGGGTACCGGCAGTGCCGAGCACACTTCGACCAACGGCATCGAGGGCAGCTGGACTCCGAACCCGACACAGTGGGACAACACCTACCTCGAGAACCTGTTCGCGTACGACTACGAGCAGACGAAAAGCCCTGCCGGCGCGCTGCAGTGGACACCGACTGACCCGGAGGCGCCGAAGACTCCGGACGCCCACGTACCCGGTCAGATGAACCCGCTCATGATGATGACCTCGGACATCGCACTCAAGGTCGACCCGGAGTATCGGGCCATATGCGAGCGTTTCCTGGCCGACTTCGATCTGTTCACCCTCGCGTTCTCGAAGGCCTGGTACAAGCTCACGCACCGCGACATGGGGCCGAAGCACCGGTACCTCGGCCCGGAGGTCACCATCGCCGACGACCTGCTCTGGCAGGACCCGCTCCCGGACGCAGCAGGATCCTCACTCGACGAGGCCGACGTGGCAGCACTCAAGGAAGCCGTCCTCGCGACCGGGCTGTCCGTGTCCGACCTCGTCTACACGGCGTTCTCCGCCGCCTCGACCTACCGCGACAGCGACAAGCGCGGAGGGGCGAACGGTGCCCGCCTGGCCTTGTCGCCGCAGAAAGACTGGGCGGTCAACCGACGCACCGTCCCAGTCATCGACGCGCTGCGGAACGTGCAGGCGGCTTTCACGGCGACGTCGGACGGACGGAAGGTATCTCTCGCCGACCTCATCGTCCTCGCCGGCAGCGCCGCCGTGGAGCAGGCGGCACGGGCAGCAGGATCTGACGCCAGCGTGCCGTTTACGCCAGGCCGTGTCGACACGACGCAGGAGTTGACCGACATCGAGATGTTCGAGTGGCTGCGACCCATTGCGGACGGGTTCCGCAACTTCGTGTCGGAGCGCTTCGAAGAGTTTGCTCCGGGCGTCGCGCCCGAGGCGGCATTCCTCGACAAGGCGAACCTGTTCACTCTCACCGCACCGGAGTGGACCGTCCTGCACGCCGGGCTCCGCGTGCTCGGCAGCAACTGGGACGGGTCCGACGTGGGTGTGCTCACGGATCACGTCGGAGCCCTGACGACCGACTTCCTCGTGAATCTGACCGACACCGACCTCATCTGGACGAAGGACGACGAGACCGCGATGACCTTCACTGGTCGGGTTCAGGCGACCGGCGAGGCTCGCTGGAGGGCATCCCGGAATGACCTGGTATTCGGCTCGAACGCGCAACTGCGGTCGATCGCCGACGCCTACGCGGGCAGCGACGGGCAAGAGCGGTTCGTCCGCGAATTCATCCGCGTCTGGTCGAAGGTCATGATGCTCGACCGCTACGACGTCAAGGGCCACAAGCGTTACGGGGCGATGGCCGCCTGACCCCGGAGGTCGCGTCCCGGCGAGCTGACGGCGTGGAGGCACGGCGCGGTCACGCGCTGAGCCTCCAAGCCGTCGAGGCCTCGACCGAACGACGCTTGAGGCCGCGAGCCGAACGTTGCACGGATTGATCAGGCTGGGGACGGCCAAGGAACCTCCGCGGGCAGCACGTGGTCGACCACACTCGCACCTCGACGGCCTGCGAGGGTGGACGGGCCGCTATGCCTTGGAAGCCGTTGCCCCCACTCGTAGAGACGCCGGCCGGATTTGCTTTGGCCTCGAATCGCGAGAGGGTGCCGCTGATGTTCTCTGTGGCGGCTCGTAAGGCCTGAGCCTTCCGGGGTCATGTCCGCTGAGGAATGCGCGTGACCGGTAGAGGTTCGCCTAGCGACGCGTCTCCGCTCCCTGGCAGGATGAGCGAATGCGAATCGATCCTGATCCCACCTGCGCGGAATTCGGCATGCTCACGCAGTACCTCGATTATCAGCGTGAGACGTTGCTTTCGAAGACCGACGGCCTGACCCGGGAGCACCTGGCACAAAAGCACTCCCCGTCCGAACTCACCCTCGCGGGCCTGCTTTACCATCTGGCGCTGGTGGAAGAGGACTGGATGGAGGTCCGCTTTGCTGGCCTCCCTGATCGAGAGCCATGGGCCAGCGTCGACTGGGACGACGCCCCGAATTGGGAGTTCCGCACTGCCGCTCTTCTCGATCCTGTGCAGTTGCGGAGTCGCTACCGCGAAGCCTGTGATCGGAGCCGGGCAGTCGTGTCCAAATCGACAGGCTTGGATCAGCTGTCGGTCAAGGCGCTGGGCGATGGCCGCAACTTCTCGCTCCGATGGGTGCTGCTGCACCTTGTCGAGGAGACCGCCCGCCACGCCGGCCACGCCGATTTTCTGCGCGAAGCGATCGACGGCACGGTCGGTGAATAGCGAACCGAGACGTCAGAATCCTCGCCAGAGGAGACGTCTTGGAAAAGCATCGATCCGTTTAGTCATTCGGTGATCGGCCGTTGACCAGTCGCGTTGCGGGTTCCACCTACGGGTGTCCATCTCGACGCTGCCCTGCAGTGACGCCAACCAGCGTTAGCGAAGAGAATGCTCAGTCGAGCTTCTTGAGCATCTTCACCGAGGTTGTCTCGTAGCCGAGGGAATCGTAAAGTCGCCTGGCGCCGGTGTTGAATCCGAAGACGCTGAGGCCGAGAGAGCGCGCACCGTGGGAGCGTGCATATTCTTCGCCGAGCAGCATCGTTGTTCTCCCATGACCCTGGCCACGCTGGTCGGCGTTGATGAAAACGTCCCAGACCCACCACGCCCCCGGGTCGGTGGTGACATCCTGCCCGATCCACAGGTATCCCACTGCCGTACCAACCTCGTTCGTGACGTGAAAGACCTCATTGCCGGGGCTCTGAGTGCCCTCCGGGAACGAACGAGCCATGCTCTCGACCGCTATTCGCCGAGCTTCCTCGTGTGATCGACCCTGGGCAAGTAAGTCACCGACGTACTCCGCGCTGCTTTGCTCAATCCACGTCGGGAAGTCGCTGGCGAGGATTCGCTGAAGGGTTACGGTCATCTCTCAATTCTTCCAGGCCGACCGTCGAGTTGCACCGACGGATTCCGAGGGCGGGGCGCGGACAGGCACGAGGGCATGAACTCTTGGGTGAGGCACAGGCCCCCGATCTCTCGCGCTTAGCGCGTCCTCGTTGGGGCGAGATCCGCTCCACCAATGGCCCAGGTGATTCGTCCAACCGCGCCTGTGCCATTCTCAGGAGATGGATTGGCCTCAACCTGAACCCGTTTGCTCTGAGCGGCTCCTGCTTGAACCACTCGCGGTGGACCATGCAGCTGGGATGGTCGACGTTCTGGCCGACCCGTCGCTATACGAGTACACCGGCGGCGAAGCCCCGTCATTAGACCTGCTCCACAGCAGATATGCCGCACAGACCGTGGGGCAGTCTGATGACGGTTCCCAATGGTGGCTGAACTGGATAGTCACCTACCGAGACACCGGTGAGCCGGTCGGTTTCGTGCAGGCAACCGTCGAGTGCGACGGTTCAACGCTCGTGTCTGAGATCGCCTGGGTCATTTCGCCGAGGCGCCAAGACCAAGGCATAGCCTCCGAAGCTACCCAGATGATGATCGGATGGTTGCGAGCACACGAGGTTAACCGTTTCACCGCACATATCCATCCGGAGCACCAGGCCTCGATGGGCGTCGCTCGAAATCAAGCACTACGCCCGACCTCCACCTAGAAAGACGGCGAGACCCGGTGGGTGTCCTAACAAACGCCGAACGCCGCTAGCTGTTGTTCCCACACAGGTTGTGAGCGTGGCGTGAGCTAAAAAGGTGAGGACCTCCGGTATCGATTGGGTTACCACA
>NZ_PJJS01000016.1 GCF_002929845.1 Cryobacterium sp. M96 | reverse complement strand
GAAACCTAGACAGGAAGCGGCGTGCGGCCGTTAAGGCGCTCCGAAACACCCACGGATACAGCAGGGGAGCCAAAATCTCCGTCGAATTCGTTCGGGGCGTCCGGCGCGGATCAGCGCGTAGCGATCGGATGCCGCGGCAACAGCACCTCGAACCGGCACCCGCCGGGCACGTTCCGCACCCGCACTTCGCCGTGGTGCGCCCGCACGATCCCCTGCACGATGGCCAGGCCGAGGCCAGCGCCGCCGGTGCCCAACGGTTCGGCCACCGGGGTGCGCGGACCGCTCGCCCGCCAGCCGGCTTCGAAGACCCGGCTGAGGTCCTGCTCGGGGATGCCGCCAGCGGCATCCGTTACCGAGATCACGGCGTGGTCGGTGGCACCGGCACCCGATCCGGTGCTGGCCGTGACCGAGACCACGATCGAGCTGCCGGCCGGCGAATGCTGGATGGCGTTCATGACGAGGTTGCCGACCACCCGGGACAGTTCGCGCGGGTCCGCGAGGATGGTCAGCCCCTTCTCTCCGGCGAATCGCAGGTCGAGCGACTTGGCCTGGGCGATCGGCCAGAGTCCGGCGACGGTGTCGCTGATCAGGTCGTAGAGCGAGACCGGCTGCAGCCTCAGGCGCAGGGTGCCGGAGTGGATTTTCGACAGCTCGAACAGGTCGTCGACCATGCCCGTGAGCCGGTCCACCTGCCCGCGCATCTGCGTGTAGTACCGTTCCGGGTCCTCGACCATGCCGTCCTCGAGGGCTTCGGCCATGGCACGGATGCCCGCGAGCGGCGTGCGCAGGTCATGAGAGATCCAGGCGATCAGCTCGTGCCGTGACTCCTCGATCTGATTCTCGCGGACACGGGATTCGGCGAGGTGTTCCCCGGTCGCGGCCAGTTCCCCGGCCAGCGCCGTGAACTCGTTGTTGCTGTGCCGGTCGGTCGCCGCGATCCGTTCGCCGCGCTCGATGCTGGCCGCGGCCGAGCGCAGGGAGCGGCTGTCCCGGGCGAGCTGACGGCTGAGCACCGCGGCCATGGCCAGTGACACCAGTCCGGCGACACTGGCCACGGAGTAGAAGACCGTGAGGTCGTGCCGGGAGACGTATGTCTGCGAGGCGACCGCCGCCATCCCGCCGACGACCGACACCACCGTGGCAAGGGCGATCACCATCAGCTGCAGTACGAGGGAGGTGCGGGAAAGCAGGCGCAGGGTGAGCAGGCCGGCGCCGCCGACGACCACCGCGCAGGCCAGCGTGAACAGCGAGACCGTGAGGAGCACATCCGGTGTCATGACTGCCGCCCCGTGGGAGCCAGCGGAACCGGGTCGAACCGGTAGCCGACCCCCCAGACCGTGTTCAGCAGCCGGGGCTGCGCCGGGTCAGCCTCGATCTTCTCCCGCAGCCGCCGCACGTGCACCGTCACCGTGGACAGGTCGCCGAACTCCCAGCCCCAGACGGAACGAAGCAGGTCCTCCCGGCTGAGCACGGTGTGCGGACGCCTGATCAGGTGGGCCAGCAGGTCGAATTCCCGCGCGGTGAGCACCAGCGGCTCGCCGCGCAGCCGCACCTCGTGCGCCTGCGCGTCCAGGGCGAAGTCGCCGGCCGAGACCAGACCGGCCGGCACGGCGGGCGCGGTGCTCCGGCGCAGCACCGACTGCACCCGCAGCACGAGTTCGCGCGGGGAGAACGGTTTGGTCAGGTAGTCGTCGGCGCCGGCCTCGAGGCCGTCGATGCGGTCCTCCTCCTGGTTGAGGGCGGTCAACATGATCACCGGGATCTCCCAGTCCCCGCGGATGCGCCGGCACACCTCGATTCCGTCCAGGAGTGGCAGCATCCGGTCGAGCACGACCAGGTCTGGCCGCAGCTGTTCGGCTTTCGCGAGCCCGTCCAAGCCGTCTGCCGCCTCGTCGACCACGAACCCGGACGCCCGCAGATACCGGCAGACGATCTCGGACACCGTCGGGTCGTCGTCGACGACGAGGATGCGGCGCTCGAGAGGCGGTAGCGGGCGCAAATCGCCCGGGGGCAGGGAAGGAGGCACGAAATCAGGATAGAGCGGCAGGCACCGGGTGTGCCGGGCCGGAGCAGGCGACACCGTTTCTTCCTCACTCCGTAATCTCTTTGGCCGTTTCGGCGGAGCCGGCCCCCATAGTGTCGTCCCATGACTGTGTTCCAGGTGGACCTCGTGCTGCCATGCCTGAACGAGGCCGACGCTCTGCCCTGGGTGCTGTCGCGACTCCCGGAGGGGTATCGGGCCATCGTCGTCGACAACGGCTCGACCGACGGATCGGCTGAGATCGCCGCCATGGCCGGCGCCCAGGTCGTGCACGAGGCGCGCCGCGGCTTCGGCGCCGCCGCTCACGCGGGCCTCCTGGCGGCCACCGCGCCGATTGTCGCCTTCTGCGACGCCGACGCGTCGATGGACCCGGCCGAACTGCCGCTCCTGGTTGATCCCGTGCGGGCCGGATCCGCCGACCTGGTGCTCGGCCGCCGCCGGCCCGCGACCGCCAAATCCTGGCCGCTGCACGCGCGCCTCGCCAATTCCAGTCTGTCCTGGCGTCTGCGCCGAATAACAGGGGTGAACATCCATGACCTCGGCCCCATGCGCGCCGCGCTCCGCGAATCCGTGCTGGACCTCAATCTCCAGGACCGCCGCAGCGGGTATCCGCTGGAGATGTTCTTGAAGGCGGCGTCGGCGAACTGGCGCATCCTCGAGGTTGACACGACGTATTCGCCCAGGGTCGGCCGCAGCAAGGTGACCGGAACCGTGCGCGGCACCCTGACCGCGGTCAATGACATGTCCGCCCTCCTCCGGGAGACGCGCCGATGACGACCATCGTCGTGATCGCCAAGGAATGCCTTCCCGGTCGGGTGAAGACCCGGCTGCACCCGCCGCTGAGCCTCGAACAGGCCGCCGATCTGGCGGCGGCCAGCCTCGACGACACTCTCGCCGCGGTCGCCGCCCTGCCCGCGACCCGCCGCATCCTGGCCTTCGACGGTGTGATTGCGCCGAACGCAGCCGCCGGCTACGAGATCCTGCCACAGGTGGAGGGCACCCTCGACCTGCGGCTCGCGGCCGTGTTCGACGCCTGCGAGGGTCCCATGCTGCTGGTCGGCATGGACACCCCGCAGGTCACCCCCGCCCTGCTCGAACCCGTCTTCACCGACTGGACCGATGACGTGGATGCCTGGTTCGGCTTCGCGAACGACGGCGGCTTCTGGGCGCTCGCCCTGAACGACCCGACCGGCGACCTGATCCGCGGCGTGCCGATGTCCCGGGACGATACTGGCGCTGTGCAGCTGAAACGGCTGACGGATGCCGGGTTGCGCGTGAACCTGCTGCCTACCCTCACCGATGTGGACACCATCGAAGACGCCCACCGGGTGGCGGGGATCGCGCCCACCGGCAGATTCGCCACGGCTCTGGCCGCCATGATGCCGCCGAGCCCGACGGACAATTTCCGATGACGCTGCTGGCCGCACAACTCGAGGGGGAGTGGGCCGAACCGACCACCTTCGGTGCCGGCGGCGCGGAGCCCTATGCCGCCGCGCTGCGGAACGCCGACAACGTGCTCTACCTGCGCCGGATATCCTCCGGCGAGCACGCCACCATCGACGCCGGTCGGTGGAGCGCCGACGCCGACGACACCGACCTCTGCCTGCTCGACGGGATCACCGGCCCGGTGCTCGACATCGGCTGCGGCCCCGGCCGCATGGTGCGGGCCGCCATGGGGCTGGGGCTGACCGCGCTCGGCCTCGACGTGTCGGCGACCGCCGTGCGCATGGCCGCAGACGCCGGCCTCGACGTGTTGCAGGGCAGCGTCTTCGACCCTCTGCCGCTGGAGGGTGGCTGGGCGGCCGCGCTGCTCGTCGACGGCAACATCGGAATCGGCGGCGACGCATCCGTTCTGCTCACGCGCTGCGCCGACCTGCTGGCGCCGGACGGCGTTCTCCTGGTCGAACTCAGCCACGACCCGGCCCGGGACGACAGCTACCTCGGCACCATCGAGGATTCAACCGGGAGCCGCAGCGCCGTGTTCCCCTGGGCGGAAATCGGCATTAACGGCCTCCGCGACCGTGCCGGAGCGACCGGTCTGGTCGTGGCTCAGGACTGGCGGCTGGACGGCCGCTGGTTCGCGCGCCTGCTGCGAGCGTAGAGCACGACCGACCAGACCGTCGCGACCAGGGCGACGGCCACCCAGAACAGAGCGAGGTTCCGACCGTAGTCGAGCGGAAGGATGCTCGGATTGTTCGAGGTGAGCGACCGGGCGACGATCGCGGGCACCACGATCAGCGTCATGATCGAGCCGACCACGATGGCGGCCTGCACGACCAGCACGATCGTGCCCGTGACGCGGCGCCCCGCGCGGCGCAGCAGAAGGCCGCAGAAGAAGACCAGGGGGGCCAGCACGGCGTCGTGCAGCACGATCGCCGCGCCGATCCAGAGCGCCACCCCGGGCAGTCGGGTGATCCGCACTGTGTCGAAAAGAACGTAGAGGCCGAAGAGGAGCCCGGACGTGCCGAGCAGGATCAGCGTGGTGCGGGCTGCGCGCATCCGTCGGTCGCCGGCGTGGGGGAGCGCGGTGGTCGCGCGTGCTGTTGTCATACCTGCGGTGTTCATGCGGTGATCGCCTCGATCCGGCTCAGCCATTTGGTTTGCAGCACTCCGGGCCGTCCCGGGGCGATCATGCGTGCCGGGTAACCGTGCTGCAGGTCGAGCGTCTCGCCGTTCAGCTCGAGCGCCACCAGGGTCAGCGGGTCCCGCACGTATTCCGGTCCCATCTCGGTCTTCTTGAAGCTGCCGCGCTCTTCGAGACTGATCAGGCGAAAGGATGCGCCGGTGTCGGCGCCGACCAGGTCGGCCAGTTCCGACAGGCGAACCCCGCGCCAGAGCGCCAGTTGGCTCCAGCCCTCGACGCAGGCGATCGGCAGTTCCACCTCGGTCTGCGGCAGGGCCTCGAGCTCGGCGCGGCTGAAGCTGCGCTCCACGCCACCGGCAGCGAGGGTGAGCACCCAGCCGGCGGCGACGGCCGACGCGGTGACCTTTGCCTCCTCGGCCGTGCGGTTCACCGGGAGGCCCTGCGGGCCGACGCCCTTCTTGCGCGGACCGAACACGTTCACCGCGTCCAGAGGCGCAAAGGTCTGGCCGGCGGTCAGCCCCACCACGGCGGCGCAGGCGATTCCGACGGTGGTGAGGAAGCCCCGGCGACTCACGGTCGTCGTCTCGCTCACGGTCTTCGTCTCGCTCACGAACGAGGGCGTGGCGTCGATCCAGGCGATCAACCGGCCCGTCACACCGGACGGACGTCCGCTGCCCCAGAGCCGCACCGCCTCGACGTCGGCCGGTGACTCAACGTCGCTCGCGGCATCCGTTGCCTCGTGCTCGGCAGCGGCGCGCCCGTTCCAGAACCGTGTGATGATCGGCAGCTTGATGCCGATGTGCAGTACCAGCAGTCCCACCAACACCCAGCCGAGGGCGTAGTGCACCTCGCGGAAGGGAAAGGGCCACGGGTACCACTGGTAGGTGTTGATCAGGCCGATGGTGATCTGCACCAGGGATGCGCCCACGAAGAGGGCGATCGACGCGCGTTCGAGCAGGTGTAGGAACGATTTCACCGGCGGCCACTGGAACAGGTCGGGGAAGACGATGTAGAGCTTGGCCAGCAGCAGCGGGAAGCATGCGATGCCGGCCACGATGTGCGTGCCCTGGGTGATCTGGTAGAGCGACGCGGGCCGGGTCGGGAACCGCATCCACGGCAGCGGCTCCTGCAGGAAATGGCTGTACAGGCCGGTGCCGAAGCAGACGATGAACGCGGCGCCGAGCAGCCGGCCGGTCACGACCGCCAGCCGGGGATTGCGCACCGGGGAGGCCAGCGCGCGCTGGGCCTCGTACATCATTCGTCTCATGGTTCCATTGCATCATCCGGGGTGCCCGGAGAGGCGGCGCAATCCTTACGGTCCGGTGACGCGCACCGGGACGGTTGGGCCCGAATGCCCGGGTTCCGTCAGGATGGCAGGGTGCGTATCGCCGTTGTCTCCCTCCTCCTTGCCGCCAGTGCGGCCCTGACGGCCTTCAGCGTGCTCGCGTATGACCTGTTCAAGCCGGGACGCGACACGGTGCCTCTGGTCATCTGCACCAGCGGGCTGTGGCTGCTTTTCGCGCTCGCCGTGGTCCTGCTGCGCGGGGTGCGGGGCCGGGCCGTGGTCGTGCTGATCCTGGCGGGTTCGGTCGGGATCGGGGCCGCGGCCATGGTCGGTCCGCCGAACACGAGCACGGACTCCGCGCGCTACGCCTGGGACGGCATCGTCGCCACCGCGGGCATTTCGCCGTATGCCTACACGCCGGCCGACGATCGGCTCGACGCCCTGCGCCCCGACTGGTTGTTTCCGGCTCCGGAGCTGACCGCGGCCGGCGATCTCGTGTGCGTCGGCGAACGCATCCAGACGGCGCTGAAAAGCGAGTCCGACGAGATTCTCTGTTCGGCACTGAACCGCACCGGAGTGCCCACGATCTATCCGCCGGCCGCCGAGATCTTCTTCGCCGGCGTCCGGGCGGTCACCGGGCCGAATGCGGAGTACTGGCCCCTGCAACTGACGGGCCTCCTGCTCAGCGTCGGCACCACGGTGATGCTGCTGGTCGGGATGCGCCGCCGCGGCATCGACCAGCGGTTCGCCGCGCTTTGGGCCTGGTGTCCGCTCGTGGCCACGGAAGCGGTCACGAATTCCCACATCGACATGCTCGGCGTCGTCTTCACGTTGAGCGCGGTGTTCCTGGTCACCGGCCGGCGCTATTGGAGCGGTGGGATCGCGCTCGGCGCGGCGATCGCGACCAAGCTGATTCCCGTGCTCGCGGCCCCTGCCATGCTGCGGCGCCAGGGGTGGAAGGTCGCCGTGGCCGCCGTGGCCACCTTCCTGCTGCTGTACGTGCCGTATGTGCTGACCACCGGTATCGGGGTGCTCGGCTATCTGCCCGGCTACCTCTCCGAGGAAGGGTACGAGGACGGCACCCGCTTCGCCCTGCTCTCGCTGGTCGCCCCGGGCGGCTCGGCCGTCATCGTTGCCGGTGTGCTGCTTTTCGTCATCGCCGTGCTCGTGATCTGGAAGACGGACCCCGACCAGCCCTGGCTGGGCCAACTTGTCATGATCGGCAGTGCGCTGCTCATTCTGAGCCCGCGGTACTCCTGGTATGCCCTGCTGCTGCTGCCGTTCATCGCCCTCAGCGGCCGCTGGGAATGGCTTCTGGTGCCGATGGCCCTCACCCTCCGCTTGCTGGTCCCGTCGATTCCGCTTACCCGGGTGGCCATCGCCACGGCTATCGTCGTCATCGTCGTCATGTCGATCCACCGCGCCCGCCCCGAGGTGGCACGACGCCTGTTCCGCCCGATCAGAACGGCGCCGGCACGTCCGAATCCGGCTCCCGCGCCTTCTTCACCTTCTACTCTTCCGCCTTCTCCTCCTTCTCCGCCGGATGCCCCGCCGGGCGGATGATCGTGGCTGGTTCGCTGAGGAGGGCGCGCCCGGTCGGTGACGTCTTCTTCAGCGTCCCGTCGGGCAGGTGCACGGAGCTCCCCCGAGTCGCGTTCCGGGCCGTGATCTCGGAATACCGGCGGGCTCCATTGACCTGCGCGGCGAATCGGGCGTCGACTCGGGCGGACTCCGCCTGCGTCGCCTGAATCGCCTCGAAGTGTCGCCCCGGGCCTCGAACTTCTCGCTATAAGTGGGCTTCATGAGGGAGACGCTACGGGTATCCACTGACATTCCATGCCCCAGATCGGCACCAGTCATCGCTCTGTGGAAAACCCGATGACGCCCATATTGTGAAGGAGAAGAGGGGCCACGGCGCAATCCGTTGAACTGACCGCCGCTGGCATCGGTCACACGGCCCTCACCTCCCATCCGCCGTGTGACGTAAACGCGGAGATTTTCGCGAAATGCCGGTTGTGGCGCCTGGGTGTGCGGCGTGTTGCGAAAATCCCCAAAGTTAGCGACCGCGGCCGCCCCGGATGCCCCGGGCGGGCGGCAGAACCGGGCGGCAGAATCGGGCCGCCGGGCCGCCGGGCCGCCGGGCCGCCGGGTCAGCGTCTCGACCACCGCGAGCAACACAAGGAAGGGCCCGCTGCGCATCTGCGCAGCGGGCCCTTCCTGATAAGCGGTGTTACTTGGTGGCGACCGTGATCTTCGCGATGCCGACCAGGAGCTGGTCAGCGACAGCATCCGTCATGAACGTGTCGTTGAGCAGGCCGGCGGCCTCAGCCGAGATGTGCACGGTGGTGCCCTCGAGGATGGCGTTATCGCCGTCCATCTGGAGCGGCTTCAGGGTCCCGCCGTAGAGGTTGAAGAGGAGGACCTGGGTGGCGGCTGACTCTCCGTTGACGCTCACGTCACCGAACAGCTTGCTGGTGCCCGGGTCGATCGTGAAGTTGGTCAATTCGACCGTGGTCTCGCCGGCGGTCAGTGAGAAGCCGGAGCCCTCGTGCTCGATGGAGCCCTGGACGAAGGGCCGGTAGTCCTCTTCGGGGTCGTAGTAGTCCACGTTTCCACCGGTGATCGGGAAGTGCAGGCTGCCGTCGGTCAGGGTGGCGGTGCCCACGGTGCCGGGGGTGAGGCCGAGGCTGGTCAGCGCCGCAGCGAAGTCGGCGTCGAGGAGAACGGACGTGTCGACGCCCGACAATGCGGGGATCGAAGCGAGGGCCTTGGGGGTTGCTCCCTCGGAGGAAGGGGAGGAAGAGGAGGAGGAATTCTCGGCCGGGGCGGTCGCATCGGCTGTGGTCGAGCAGGCGGAGAGGCCGGCGATGAGGAGGCCCGCGGTGGCGAGGCTGAGCGTGGTCTTGGTGAATGAGCGCATGAGAAAATCCTTAGGGTCTGTGGTTGGGATTCAGCGGTTCTTGGTGCTGAATGAGGTTCGGTCCCCTCCGTCAAACGGTTTGGAATTAGTTCAAATTGGGGCAAACTTCGGCCACAAGCTCCGTAATTACGGGGATCCGGGCACAAAAAAGCGACCGAGCGCACCCCGGCCGCCGCCAGCAAAAGACGCGAGCGGAACCCTAGAAGTGCCGGAACCGATCCGGCGCCAGGTCCCACGGGTCCTTGCCGAGCAGCTCGGCGATCGCGCGGAACACGCAGCTCTCGATCACCATCCGCCGGTGCAGGTCGTCGTTCCGATGCAGCCGCGTCAGGCGCTGGATCGGCAAACGGTAGAAGACCACGCGACGCTCCGCGGCGTTCACGGCCCAGCGCTCCACTCCGATGGCCGGCAGCACCGAGGAAGGACCGGCCGCAACCACGAACCTCACATCACCCAGCTGCTCCGGCCAGACCGAGCGGAGGTAGTCAACGGTTGACGCCACGGTCATATCGAAGTTGTCGATGCGCGTCTGCAGAGGCGGCAAATAAGGCCCGGTCGCCGAGCTGCGGATGCCCCGGCCGTGCCGGTCCCGACCTCGCCCGCGCTGAACGGGGGCCGGCGTCGACACGGCGGAACGGCGAACTCGAGACATGCCCTCATCCTAGTTCGACCCGTTGACGGGTATCCTGTAGCCAATGTCATTCCGGCCCTGCTCCCGTGTCGCCTGCTCGGAGGAATCCGCCGCGACTCTCACTTTCGACTATGCCGACGCGATGGCCGTCCTCGGTCCGCTTGCCGTGCAGCGCGAGCCGCACACCTTCGACCTCTGCGCCCGGCACGCCCGGCTGACCGCAGCCCCGCAGGGCTGGCAGCTGGTGCGCCTCCGCACCGACGGGCCGGCGACCGAGCCGGCCGACGGGCCGGACGCACAGCCGGCCGCCGGGCCGGACGCCGAGTCGGGATCCGCGGAATGACGGACCAGACGGATGCCGCCGCCTGCCTGGGCGCCGTCGTCGGCTCGGGCGAGGTGTGCGGCACGACTGCCGCACCGTTGACCGCGCAGTTGGTGGCTGCCCTTGCCGCTGCCTTCGTCGACGAAGTCGGTGCGCAGAGCCGCGAGGTACTCCTCGGTCACGACCGGGGCGAGGCGGGCGAGCTCGTGGCCGCCTTCACCCGGGGTGCGGAAGCCCGAGGGGCCACCGTCGTCGACCTCGGCGTGTGTTCCACCGACGAAATTCGATTCGGCTCGGGAGCCCAAAACGCCCCGGCCGCCCGGATCACCGCCTCCTCGCTCACCATGCTTCGGGCGGGTGCCCAAGAGATCGGGCACGACTACGGTCTCGGCGCCATCCGTGACCGCGCCGTCAACTATCTGGCCGCCGGGCCGGCCCCGGTGGCGACACCCGGCCGCCGCCGCGAGTTCGACCTGCTGCCCGACTACGCGGCCGGGCTGCGCGCGCTCGTCGGGCTCACCGGAATCCGCCCGCTCACCGTCGTGGTCGACGCCGGCCGCGGCGCCGCCGCCGTCACGGTGCCCTACGTTTTCGGCGACGATGTCCGCAAAGCTGCCGGAGACCCGGCCGGCGGCGCCTCCGCGGCGGCGGACCCCGCCGAAACACCGCGCCCAGCAGCCCTCACCATCGTCCCGCTCTTCTTCGATCAGGGGTCGGACCTCCCGCCGCACACCATCGACCCTGCCGACCCGGCCACCCTCACCGATCTGCGGAATGCCGTGATCCAGCACGAGGCCGACCTCGGGCTCGGCTTCGACGCCGACGGCGGCCGCTGCGTGGTGGTCGACGAGACCGGGTGCGTCGTGCCCTCGTCCGCGATCGGCGCCGTGCTCGCCCGGCGCGCCATCGCGAGCGCGCGGATTGAGGACCCTGGCCGGGATGTGGTGGTTCTGCACGACCTCAACGTCTCCCGCTTCGTGGCGGAGACGATCGAGGCGGCCGGTGCGGCCGCGGTCCCCACCTCGGTCGGCGGATCCCTGATGCGGGCCGAGTTGCGGGCCACCGGGGCAGTGTTCGGGTTCGGGTACTCCGGCGACTACTACTTCCCGCAGTTCTGGTGCGCCGACAGCGGTCTGCTCGCGGCCCTGCACGTTCTGGCGGAGCTCGGATTCCAGCCCCGCCCGTTGTCGGCGCTGGCGGCGGATGCCATGCCCTACGCCCATTCCGGCGAGATCAGCATGGCCGTCGACGACCTACCCGGGGTCTACGCGCGCGTCGTCGACGCCTACACGGGTTCCGCCGACTTCGAGGAGATCGACGGCCTTACGGTCATCGGCCTCACGAGCGTCGACGAACCGTTCTGGTGGTTTAACGTGCGCCCATCGCGCACCGAGCCGGAGCGAGCGCCGCAGCAGCAACAGAAGCAGGTGCGGCCCGAGCTGCGACTCACCGTGGAGGCCGGGACCCCTGAGGTGATGGTGCGCATCCGCGACGAAGTCCTCGCACTCATGCCCGCCGATTAATCGCACGTTAGAAGCACGTTTCCACCCGCGGGTTGATTTCGGCGCCGGTAATCGCCGGTCATACGCTAACTCACGAAGCACCAATGAATAGCAGTCGGCCCCACCGTCGGGGTGGCAGCATCCCACTGAAACTGGAGTGACATGGCCAACGAGACAGACACAGACCGCACTGCCGCAAAAAAGGGCGGGGGAGGCCAGCAGCTGTCCAAGTCCCTGAAACCGCGACACCTCTCGATGATCGCAATCGCCGGCGTGATCGGAGCCGGCCTTTTCGTCGGGTCCGGAGCTGCCATCCAGCAGGCCGGGCCGGGCATCCTTGTGGCCTACTCGGCCGCGGGACTGCTCGTTATCCTGGTCATGCGGATGCTGGGCGAAATGGCGGCAGCGCATCCAGAAACCGGTTCGTTCTCTACCTACGCCGACAAAGCCCTCGGTCGCTGGGCGGGGCTGAGCATCGGCTGGTTGTACGCCTGGTTCTGGATCATCGTCCTCGGCATCGAGGCCACGGCCGGCGCCGCCATCGTGCACCGCTGGGTGCCGGAGGTCGACCAGTGGGTCTGGGCACTCCTACTGATGGTGCTCCTCACGGGCACCAATGTCGCCTCCGTGAAAATGTTCGGTGAATTCGAGTTCTGGTTCGCGTCGATCAAGGTGGCGGCCATCGCCGTCTTCCTGCTGCTCGGCGTCGTGGCCATCCTCGGGTTGATGCCCGGGGTCGCGGCCCCCGGCCTGAGCAACCTCACCGGCAACGGTGGGTTCTTCCCCAGCGGCAGCGGCGCCGTCCTCGGCGGCGTGCTCGTGGTCGTCTTCTCGTTCTTCGGCGCCGAAATCGCCACGATCGCTGCCGGCGAGTCCGAGAACCCGGTCGACGCGGTCAAGAAGGCTGTCAAATCCACCGTCTGGCGCATCCTCGTCTTCTACATCGGATCCATCGCCGTCGTCGTCACGCTGCTTCCGTGGAACAGCGCTTCCGTGGCCAAGAGTCCCTATGTCGCTGTGATCGAGCTCTACGGAATCCCCGGGGCCGGCACGATCATGGACATCATCGTGCTTACCAGCGTGCTCTCCTGCCTGAACTCAGGTCTCTACACCGCGAGCCGCATGCTTTTCTCCCTGTCGGAACGCGGGGACGCACCCCCGGCGTGGTCGAAAATCTCCGTCCGCGGCGTGCCGCGCGCCGCCGTCTTGTCTTCCACCGTCGTCGGGTTCATCACGGTGGGTCTGAACTACATCGCGCCCGACACGGTCTTCCTTCTCCTCGTCAACACCTCTGGCGCGATCGCGCTTCTCGTCTGGCTCGTCATCGCCGTGTCGCAGCTGATCCTGCGACGGCGCATGGGCACGGATGCCGCCAGTCGCCTGAGCCTGAAGATGTGGGCCTTCCCCTACCTGACCTGGCTGGCCATCGGCGCCATCGTTGCACTGCTCGCGGGCATGGCCATTCTCGAACGCACCCGCATGGAACTCCTGATGTCCCTCCTGCTCGCGGGCGTCGTGGTCGGCATCGGCCTGTGGAAGTACCGCGGGGACAGGGGCGCCGCCCACCCCGTTGCGGATGCCTCGGTTTCCGCCGAAGTGAAGAACGACGAGGCCGAGACTCTTGCCCCGAGCGGCACTGCCGCTGTGCTGAAATAGGGTGCCGTCCCGGCTGCACGGAAGCCGTGTTTCCGCCCCGTTGGGGCGTGACACGCCCGGGCGGTTGCTGGTTTTGACGGTCCGGTGTGTCGGCCGTAATGTATTCAAACG
>NZ_PJJS01000015.1 GCF_002929845.1 Cryobacterium sp. M96 | reverse complement strand
CACGCCGAGGTCCCCGGCGGTGAGGGCGTCCGCCACGGCCGGGTAGTAGGGCGGCAACATGCTGGTGCCCGCCCGGCGCGGCGTCACGTTCTCGCCCAGGCGCACCCGCCGGTTCGCCTCCCGGGAAGAGACGCGGGTCAGACGGGTGATCAGATCGATGCCGCTGCTGGCCCCGTTCTTATACGCCAGGGACTCATGGCCCAGGATGCGGCGGGACCGCACCGAAATGTCGGCGGCAGAGGCGACCCTGGCCGCATCGACCCGACGGCCGAGGTCTTCAACCGTACCCAGCACCATCATCGCGTCCGCCTCACCCAGGAGCGAGAAGGAGACCGAGTCGAGCACGGCCGCGGCCAGATCACGGGCCTGCTGCAGCTGCTGCACGAGGGGTGACTGTGCACGGGGTGCCTGCGCGAGGGGCGGCACCGCCTGCGGTGAGGCGGTGGGGTGGTGCGGAGTGGGGGCTCCAGCCATGCCTACATCGTATACACGTTCTAAGTTGAAGTCGATAGATGAGGTAGGATGACTGTCGAGTTTCGTTTTCCTGTTCTAATTGATTCGGTGACAGAAGGAGGTGGCGGCGCGGGGCACGGATGGTGCGGCGCGGGTTTGCAGGCTGGACTGCCGGGTTTGGCACGCTTAACCACCGGCGGCGAGCGCAGCCAGCCCGGGGCATCCGTCGTGACGTCAACTCGGAGAAATACGCGACACGCCGGAACTGATGGCGCCCAAACCGGCGTTTCCTAAGATTCTCCGCGTCTACGTGCCGACGGATGCGGGTGGCGGGCCCGGTGACGGGTACCTCCTACGGGCGGTGCGACGGCTGTCCGCGGGAAACCCATCCGCTCCAGGTCGGCAAAAAAGATCGGCCGCACAACCTGAGCTGCGCGGCCGATCCTGGAACTATACGGTCGGCTGGACTACACCGGCGAGGGCATCGTGAAGCTCTTTGGCTTCAGCGTCGTTCACAGAGACGACAAGTCGACCTCCACCTTCGAGCGGAACACGCACGATGATAAGGCGCCCCTCTTTTACAGCCTCCATTGGCCCGTCTCCGGTCCTTGGCTTCATGGCCGCCATGAACTCCCCTTCCATTCATTCGTCTGAACTTCTATTATCTGCCATTACGGGCTGAGACTGTAATTAGGGAGGTGTCCAGTCCGCTCCGTCGACCCCCCAGCACAGCAGGAGCCAGCCCCACTGTCCGGCGATGAACAGCAGCACGATGCCCACCCGGTAGACGGCGCTCCGCGGCTGCGCCACGGCACCCAACAACGGAAACATCGGCATCAGCAGGCGGAAGGTGCTCGACTGCGGGAAAAACACCGCTAGCAGGTAGAGGCCGTAGCTGGCGAGCCAGAACCGCAGGTCAGTGCCCAGTCGGCGCACCGCCGGCAGCAACAGGGTCAGGCCGAACGCCAGGATGAGCCCCGATACAACGATGATGCCCAGCGGCATCCCGAGCCACCAGACACCGCCCTGGAACCAGGCGGTGAACGGAACGAGTTCCTGGTAGCCGATGTAGGCCGACCGCCAGGCCAGCTCGGTGTCGGTGTAGGCGGTGATCGACCCCGTGGCGATCCAGGCGATGGCCGGCCAGGCCAGGCCGGAAATGCCGCTGAACACGGCAACGGATGACGCCAGCAACCGTTCGCGCACCGAAAACGGGTCTTGTGTCCGGGCAAGCCAGCGGTGCAGGACGTGCAGCCCCAGGGCGAGCGCGAAGGCCAGGCCGCTGGGCCGGGTCAGCGCCATCACGGCGATCACCGGGAACAGCAGCACATACCGCCGCTCGAGCAGCAGGAGAAGTGCCAACGTGAGCAGGAAGAGGTACAGCGACTCGGCATAACCGAACTGCAGCACGGGCGACAGCGGGGCCACACAGAACAGCACCACCGCGAACAACGCCGTCCCGGAGGCCTGTACAGTGCGCATCAGCCGGTAGAACAGCAGGGCGGCGCCGAGGCTGGCGGCCAGGGACACGAATACGGCCACGGGTGCCCACGGCTGCCCGAGGAGCACCATCAGCAGGCGCACGACCACCGGGTAGCCGGGCATAAAGGCCCAGGCGTTCTCCGCGATCTCCCCGCCGGCGGTGAGCGGCAGTGTCGACGGGTAGCCCGCGACGGCGACGATGTTGTACCAGCGGGCGTCCCACATGTTCGCGAACTCCGCGTAGCCGGGTGACACGCCCGTCCACGGGTTGGCGCCCTGCACATTCGCAAGCAGTAGCACCAGGGTGGTCGTGACGAGCCGGGACGCGGCCCAGATCAGGGCGACCAGGGCCCACCACGGCGTGAGCCGGTAGCCGGCCTTCCAGCCGGACGACGCCACGGCTACCCGACGCTTGTGGTCAGCCACGCGCGAAGGCCGTCCTCGCAGTCCGTGATCTGCGCCAGGGCGACGCGTTCGTCGTCGGCGTGGGCCTTCAGTGGGTCGCCGGGGCCGTAGTTGACGGCGGGAATGCCCAGGGCGGAGAAGCGGGCGACATCCGTCCAGCCGTACTTGGGCTTGGCCTCGCCGCCGACCGCGGTCAGGAACTGCAGGGCCAGCGGGGCATCCAGGCCCGGCCGGGCACCCTCGGCCCGGTCGACGACGGTGATCTCGTAGCCCGCGAAGAGCTCCTCCAGGTGCACGATGGCCTCCGCCGAGGTGCGGCTGGGGGCGAACCGATAATTGATGTGCACCATGCACTCATCGGGGATGACGTTGCCGGCGATGCCGCCGCCGATGCCGACGGCGTTGAGGCCTTCGCGGTAGACGAGGCCTTCGACCTCGACCTGCCGCGGCTCGTAGGCCGCCAGGATGTCGATGACGGGCCCGATCTTGTGGATGGCATTGTCGCCGACCCAGCTGCGGGCGGAGTGGGCGCGCAGCCCGAAGGTGCGGATCTCCACGCGCACGTTTCCGTTGCAGCCACCCTCGATCTGGCTGTTTGTGGGCTCGCCGAGGATGGCGAAGTCCCCCGCGAAGAGGTCGGGCCGGTTGAGGGCGAGGCGGCCGAGACCGTTGAGGTCGTCGGAAACCTCCTCGTGGTCGTACCACATCCACGTTACGTCGACGCTGGACGCGGTCAGTTCGGCGGCCAGCTTCAGCTGCACGGCCACGCCGGCCTTCATGTCGACGGTGCCGCGGCCCCAGAGATAGTCGACGCCATCGATGGTCTCGAACCGGGTCGGCAGGTTGTCGTTCAGCGGGACCGTGTCGAGATGGCCGGCAATGATCACGCGCTGGGCCCGACCCAGGTTGGTGCGGGCGACGACGGTGTCGCCGTCGCGGATGATGTCGAGGTGCGGGTACCCGGCCAGCGCGCGTTCCACCGCGTCTGCGATGGCGGCCTCGTTACCGGACACCGACTCGAGGTCGCAGAGCGCCCGGGTGAGCTCGATCGAGGTCGCGGACAGGTCCAGGTTCACGGTGTTTTGGGGCACTCTACTAACCTAGAGCCATGACCTCCGCCGTGCCCCCGACATCCGTTTCCCCCTCGAACGCGTGGGGCTACGGCCTCGCCACCGTCGCCGGCGACGGCACGGTGCTGGACACCTGGTTCCCCGAACCTCGGCTCGGAACCCTGCCGGCCGGCCGCGACCGCTGGATCGTGCCGTCTGAACTCGAGGAATTCGCCGGGGTGGACCCGAGGCGAATGGTGCGAATCGAGGCCGTGACGATCGAGATCGACCTCACCGCTGCGCCTACCGGAACGTCGGATGCCTACCTGCGCCTGCACCTGCTGTCGCACCTGCTGGTGCGCCCGAACACCCTCAACCTCGACGGCATCTTCGGCCACCTGCCCGCCGTGGTCTGGACGAATGCCGGCCCGATGCTGCCCGCCGACTTCACCCGACTGCGGCCGGCCCTGCAGCGCCACGGCATCCAGACGACCGGAATCGACAAGTTCCCGCCGCTACTGAACTACGTCACGCCCGACCGGGTGCGGATCGCGGACGCGTCCCGGGTGCGTCTCGGGGCGTACCTCTCCCCCGGCACCACGGTGATGCACGAAGGTTTCGTCAACTTCAACGCCGGTACCCTCGGCACCTCGATGGTCGAGGGCAGGATCTCTCAGGGTGTCGTCGTGGGTGACGGCGCCGACATCGGCGGCGGTGCCTCCATCATGGGCACGCTCTCCGGCGGCGGTACCGAACGGGTGTCCATCGGCGAACGGGCCCTGCTCGGGGCCAATTCCGGGGTGGGCATCTCGATCGGCGCCGACAGCGTCGTCGAGGCGGGGCTCTATGTGACCGCCGGCACCAAGGTGCTGCTGCCGGGCCAGCCGCGCACTGCCGACGGCACGACGCCGTCGGTGAAGGCCGTCGAACTCTCCGGGGTCGCGAACCTGCTTTTCCGCCGCAACTCGGTCTCGGGCGCGGTCGAGGTGCTGGCGCGCACCGGCACCGGCATCGTGCTGAACGCCCAGCTGCACGCCTGACGCCGGGCGGCCGGTCCGACGCTCGAGCGCGACCGAAACAACCCGCACGGCGGCGCCTCCGCTGAGTACGCTGCCAGTCGCAAGGGAGTGGCGTGGGAACGACACACCCGACCATCATCGCCGAGGCGCCGCCCGACTACAGCCCCAGGTCCCTGACGAATTCGACGGAGATTCCGCTCGAAATCGCCCTAGACAGGCCGGAAACCGGCATTTTCGGCAGAATCTCCGTCGAATTGGTTCGATCCCGGCAGCGGGGGCGCGCGGTGCCTCGCGGCGGCTAGCGGCGCGGGAAATCGCGGGCCGGCGACCCGATGTAGAGCTGTTGCGGGCGACCGATCTTGGTCGTGGGGTCCTCGTTCATCTCGCGCCAGTGCGCCACCCAGCCGGGCAACCGGCCGATCGCGAAGAGCACCGTGAACATGCTGGTCGGGAAGCCCATCGCCTTGTAAATGACGCCGGTGTAGAAGTCCACGTTCGGGTAGAGCTTGCGCTCCCGGAAGTAGTCGTCGTTGAGCGCGATGTGTTCGAGTTCCTTGGCGATGTCCAGCAGGTCGTCCTTGACGCCCAGTGCGGCCAGCACCTCGTCGGCGCTCTCCTTGACCAGGGTCGCCCGCGGGTCGTAGTTCTTGTACACCCGGTGGCCGAAGCCCATCAGGCGAACGCCCTGTTCTTTGTTCTTGACCCGTTCAACGAACTTCTCGACGCCTTCGCCGGATGCTTTGATCTCGCCCAGCATCTTGAGCACGGCCTCGTTGGCGCCGCCGTGCAGAGGCCCGGAAAGCGCGTTGATGCCCGCGGAGACCGACGCGAACAGGTTCGCCTCAGTGGAGCCGACCAGGCGAACGGTCGAGGTCGACGCGTTCTGCTCGTGGTCCTCGTGCAGCATCAGCAGGCGCTCGAGGGCCTTACTGACGACCGGGTTCACCTCGTAGGGCTCGGCGAGTGTGCCGAAGATCAGCCGCAGGAAGTTGTCCACGTAGCCGAGCGAGTTGTCGGGATACAGGAATGCCTGGCCGATGCTCTTCTTGTAGGCGTACGCCGCCATCACGGGCAGCTTGGCGAGCAGGTGCACGGTGGCCAGCTCGACCTGCTCCGGGTCGTTGGGCTCGAGCGCATCCTGGTAGTACGCGGCCAGCGCCGAGGTGCCGGCGGAGAGCACAGCCATCGGGTGCGCGTTGTACGGCAGCACGTCGAAGAGGCGGCGCAGGTCTTCGTGCAGCAGGGTGTGCCGACGGATGCGCGTGTCGAAGGCCTCGAGTTCGCTCGCGCTAGGAAGGGAACCGTAAATCAACAGCCAGGCGGTCTCGAGGAAGTTGGAGTTCTGGGCGATCTGCTCGATCGGATAGCCCCGGTAGCGCAGGATGCCCTTCTCGCCGTCGATGAACGTGATCGCCGACCGCGTGGCCGCGGTATTCACAAACCCGGAGTCGAGGGTGATCAGACCCGATTTGCGGGTCAGCGTCGAGATATCGATGCCGGAGGCGCCGGCCGTGCCGCGCACGATCGGGAACTCGGCGGATCCGCCGGGGAACGACAGTGTCGCCTGCTTGGGTTCGATGGATGGCGTTCGCTCGGCGATGTCGCTCACGGCGGCTCCCTGGGTCTGACTGAGTGTCACTGGATATCACTACCTAACCGTCTGGTGGCTGACCGTCTGTGGCGATGGGCCACAGCACACCGGTGTGTCTGGAGACGTCAACGCGGATACAGCCTAATGGCCGCAACCGCCTACTGTTGCATCCACCAAGAATGTCCACTCTTCATTGGAGAGAGTTGACATTTCCCGACAGTGGGGCATTAGCCAGCGTGCAACCGAGTCGCAGCCGCCGCGATGCGTTCGTCCGTGGCGGTGAGGGAGAAGCGCACGTGTCTCGGGTAGCCGTCGCCGTAGAACGGACCGGGTCCGGCGAGGATACCCCGCTCGGCGAGCCGCCCGATCGATTCCCAGGCGGGGCGCCCCTCGGTCGCCCAGAGGTAAAGCCCGGCCTCACTGCGGGTGATGCGGAAGCCCGCCGCCACCAGTGCGGGCAGCAGCACCTCGCGTCGCGCCTGGTAGCGCCGACGCTGCACGATGACGTGTTCGTCGTCGCCGAGCGCGGCCACCATGGCGGCTTGCAGCGGCGCGGGAAGCATGAGGCCGGCATGCTTGCGCACGGTCAGCACCCGGGCGAGCAGGTCCGCGCAGCCGGCCGCGAACGCGCCGCGGTAGCCGGCCATGTTCGACTGCTTGCTCAAGGAGTAGAGCGCGAGCACATCGTGCCGGTCCTGCCCGATGACGCGGGGGTCCAGGATGCTCGGGGTCGGCCGGGCATCCCACCCGTCGGTCCAGCCGAGCTCGGCGTAGCACTCGTCGGAGACGATCACCGCGCCGAGTTCCCGGGCGCGCGCGACGGCCGTGCGCAGCGCGTCGACCGAGAGAACCCGGCCATCCGGGTTGCCCGGGCTGTTCAGCCACACCAGCTTCGTCGTCTCGGGCCAGTCGGCGGGGTCGTCGGCGGCGAGGGCGTCCGCTCCGGCCATGGCCGCGCCGATGCTGTACGTCGGGTACGCGGCAAGCGGATGCACAATGGTGTCACCCTCGCCGAACCCGAGCATGAAGGGCAGCAGGGCCACTATCTCCTTCGACCCGATGGTCGGCAGCACGTTCTTCTCGGTGAGGCCGGTGACGCCGCGCCGGCGCTCGTACCAGTCGATGATCGCCCGCCGCAGCTCCGGCGTGCCGGCGGTCTGCGGGTAAGAGTGGGCGTCGGTGGCCTGGGCCAGCGCTCGGCGGATGACCTCGGGCGTCGGGTCCACCGGCGAACCGATCGACAGATCGACGATGCCGCCCGCATGGGCCCGGGCCCGGGCGGCGAAGGGGACCATCTGGTCCCACGGGTAGTCGGGGAGCGGCTTCAGCATGGCTGAATCAGACCTGGGGAGGCAGCACGGCGATGATGGGGTGGTCCTTATGGATCACGCCGACCTTGGCCGCCCCGCCGGGCGAGCCGATGTCGTCGAAGAACTCGACGTTGGCTTTGTAGTACTCGGCCCACTGCTCGGGCACATCGTCCTCGTAGTAGATGGCCTCGACCGGGCAGACCGGTTCGCAGGCACCGCAGTCGACGCACTCGTCGGGGTGGATGTAGAGCGAGCGGTCACCCTCGTAGATGCAGTCGACCGGGCACTCGTCGACGCAGGCGCGGTCCTTCACGTCGACGCACGGCAGAGCAATGACGTATGTCACGTTGGAGGGCTCCCTTCACAAGCGAATATCCAGTCTATGCCGAACGCGGACGGGCCGGGATTCGTGGCCAGGCCAGCACGATCGTGGCCACCAGGGTCGGCACGACGGTCCAGAGCAAACCCGGAATCCCCTCGGGGACCAGGACAGAGCCGCCGGTGCTGCGCAGAGACAGGATGAAGATCGTGCCGAGGAGGCCGATCGCGCAGGAAAAGACGACCAGGCGGTCCCCCAGCATCAGACGGAGACCTGCCAGGAGCGTCATGATTCCGGCCAGGGCCAGGATCAGCCCGATCGGGATCGTCACGGGCCCGATTGGGAGGGTGGCCTGGTGCGCGATCGTGCCGAGCACGCCGAAGGCGGCCCCGGTCAGGAGGGCGACGACCGCGGCCAGGCCGCGGCTGAGCAGCCCGGGGGTCGCGTCCGGGTCGGGAGCGTGCGCCAGGGGCAGCCGCAGGAAGGTCTCGGTGCCACCGATCGTGACCGGGCGGTCCGCCGGGTCGGCCGGGTCGGCCGGGTCGGCCGCGGCCACCGACTCGACCGGCACGACGGTGTGGTCGGTGACGCTCCAGCGGCGCGCATACGCGGCGAGGGCGCGCAGCTTCTGGTCGACCTGGCCGCTCACATCGATCGCGACCAGCCGCTGGCCGACGGCATCCGTCACCTGGCGGTGCTCGAAGACCGGCACATTCAGGCTGTCGGCGGCCCCGGCGGCCGCCCGGCGGAGGGTGTCGTCGTCGGCGCCGATCACGACCGCGGTGGCGTGCACGTCCGCGAGCACGTCGGCGACGGCCTCGGCCAGTGACTGCGCCCCGGATGCCGCGGGCAGCATCCGCCAGTCGCTTACGTCGAGCGCCGCCATGGCTGCGCGCACGTCGGAGTCGTCCGCGGAGTGGGAGTCCGTGGAGCCGAACAGAACGACGACCTCGGCGTCGTCTGATCGCAGCCGGGCGATGGTTCCGCCGGTCAAAAGGGATTCCTGACCGGGCCGGTCGTGCACGAACACGACTCGTTCTGCGCTGCCGGACATGACCATTGCTGAGCTCCACGGAGTTGGGACGGGCGGACACCCGCGCATGAATGATAGCTGGACACGATCGCAGAACCGAAGCTGGAGTCAGGATACTAAGGTTAGCCTTACCAAACTTCTCCCTCAAACCCAGGAAGCCTTGTGCTCGCGCAATTACCTGATCGGCCTCCGTGAAGGCCTCGAAGTCGCCCTCATCGTGACCATCCTCGTGGCCTACGTCGTGAAGGTCGGCCGCCGGGACGTGCTCCGGCGCATCCGGACCGGATGCAGCCTCGCCGTGCTGCTGGCGCTCGGCATCGGCGGGCAGCTCACCAACGGCACCTACGGCCTGTCGTTCGCGTCCCAGGAGGCCATCGGCGGCGTGCTGTCGATCGTGGCGACGGGCCTCGTGACCTGGATGGCGTTCTGGATGCTGGCGCGAGCCCGCAACCTGTCCGGCCAACTCCGGCGCAGCATCGACCGGTCCCTTGTGGGATCGGGGCTCGGCCTCGTGGTCCCAGCACCAGCCCCGCGTACGAGCACGCCGCCGAGACCGCGGCGCTCCCCGCTGACCCAGCCCCTTCCCGAACCTTGTGCTAGGGACTCCTATGAACGCCCGCCTCGTTCCCCTCACCGCAGTTTCCGCGTTCGGCCTGCTCGTCCTCACCGGCTGCGTCGCCAACGCCCCGGCCGGTTCCGCCGGGGCGTCCCTCACGGTCGACAGCAGCGCGGATGCCGGCACCGTCTCGGCCAAGGAAGCCCCCGTCGGAAACCTCAGCTTCAGCATCACCAACTCGGGCGACCAGGTCACGGAGTTCTACCTGCTCGCCGATGACGGCCTGCGCATCGACGGCGAGGCCGAGAACATCGGTCAGGGACTCACCCGCGACCTGGTCATGCAGCTGGCCGCGGGCGAATACGTCACCGCCTGCAAGCCCGGCATGACCGGTGACGGGATCGGCAAGGCCGGCTTCATCGTCACCGCCTCCGACCAGATCGTCGCGGTCGACGACGACCTCGAGGCGCAGATCGAGACCGCCAACGTCAACGACGCCTCCTCTGTGCGCGATCAGGTGGCCCAGCTGGTCACCGGCACCGACTGGCACGCAATCGAGAAGGACCCCTGGCCGGCCGACGCCGAGGCCGGTTTTCTCGCCTATCCGGCCGCGGAGCGCCTACGCCTCGCCGACCGCCTGATGCAGGACACCGCGACCCTGAACGAGGAAGTGCAGACCCTCTCCTTCACGCTGTCGCAGCAGACCAACGGCGCGATCGGCCTTTTCGACGAGGTCGCCACCGGCAAGGTCGCCACCGGCAAGGTCACCGACGAGGAGGAGTTCTGGTCGCACACCGACCTCCGGGACTTCCAGGCCAACGTCGACGGTGCCGCGGTGCTCTACGCCGGCGTGCGGGACATCCTGGGCGACAAGGATGCCGCCCGCGCCGATAGCCTCGACACCGAGTTCGCCGCGCTGCAGACACTGCTGGACGCCCAGCGCGTCGGCGACAGCTTCACCCCGTACACCGAGCTGAGCGAGGCCGAGATCGAGGCCCTCGCCGACCAGGTGGACGCCCTCGGCGAACCGCTCAACCAGCGGACCGCAACCCTGGTGCTCTAGGTGACCGGGCAACAGCAGTCGCGCGGCCTGTCACGTCGCGGGCTGCTCGGCTTCGGCGTTCGACGTTTCCGCGGGCACCATCAGGTCCGGGTTGGTCGACTGCTCCGCGACCGGACCGATGCCGCCGCCGCCATGGCTATGGGGTGTGACATCGGCGATTTCGGGCCGTCAGCGGCCCTTACGACGCACCCCGGAGGACACCGGCGAGGCGCTCGGCCTGCCGGCCTCCGGGCTGACGATCACGTTCGGGTTCGGCCCGAGCCTGTTCGAGAGCATCGACGGCGCCGACCGTTTCGGCATCGGGAGTCGGAGCCCGGTCGAGCTGGTCGAATGCCGCACTTCCCCGGGGACAGGCTCGAGCCGGGACGGAGTGGCGGCGACCTCGGCATCCAGGCCTGCGTGGACGACCCGCAGGTGGCCGTGCACGCCAGCCGCAACCTCTCTCGCATCGCCTTCGGGCGCGCGGCGTTCCGCTGGTCTCAATTGGGGTTCGGACCCACTTCCTCGACGAGTACGGCGCCGGCCACGCCGCGCAACCACTTCGGTTTCAAGGACGGCACATCCATTATCACGGCAGAGGAGCCGGATGCCGCCGCCGACCATGTCTGGGTCGGCGGCGGAGACGGGCCCGCCTGGCTGGCCGGCGGCTCCTATCTGGTGGCCCGGCGCATCCGGATGACCATCGAGTCCTGGGACCGCACCATCCTGCGCGAGCAGGAGGCCGTGTTCGGCCGCAAGAAGGGCGAGGGTGCCCCGCTGTCGGGCGGCACGGAGTTCACCGCTCCGGACTTCGCCCTTACCGGCCGGGCAGACCTGCCGCTGATCGGCGCGACAGCGCACGTGCGCCTGGCCCGGCACGACGCTCCGAACGAGTACATCCGCCACGTCGGGTCAGCCCTCTGCGCCGTCCCGCCCGGGGCCGCTTGGGGCCGCCCGCGGCTCCTACGCGGGTGCCGCCCTCTTCGCCTGATCCCCCGCGGCTGAGTGAGCCTGCCTTTCGGTCGGCCTGACCCGGTGCAGCAACTCCGGCCCGAACGAATTCGACGGAGATTTTGCCCGAACCACTCCCAAACACGACAAAACAGTCGTTTTTCGAAAGATTCTGGCTCCCCTGCTGTATCCGTGGGTGTTTCGGAGCGCCTTAACGGCCGCACGCCGCTTCCTGTCTAGGTTTCTGACTGTCA
>NZ_PJJS01000014.1 GCF_002929845.1 Cryobacterium sp. M96 | reverse complement strand
CGGCGTGGGCGACCGGGTGTGGCTGGCGCTCGCCGCGTATCAGCGCGCGAACAGCGGCTCGGCTCAGGAGTACGCCATGCTTCCAGCGGAGCGCGTCTTCTTGCTGCCCGCGAACGCGAGCTTCGACCAGGGCGCGAGCCTCGGAGTGCCGGCGATCACGGCGTACCGCGCGCTGACGGTCGCCGAGGATGGACCGCGGCGGCTGCACCCGGGCGCCCTGACCGGCAAGGTGGTGCTCGTGGCCGGCGGAGCAGGTGCGGTCGGGCACGCGGCGATCCAGCTGGCGCGGTGGGCGGGGGCATCCGTCATCACAACTGTGAGCGGGCCGGCGAAAGCGGCGCTCGCCACGGCCGCCGGCGCGCAGCACGTGCTCACCTACACCGACCCGGACGTCGTGGCCCAGATCCGGGCGATCGCACCGGAGGGGGTGGACCTGATCGTGGAGGTCGCGCCGGCCCAGAATGCGCGGCTGGACCTGGCCGTCATCCGCAATCGCGGGTCGATTGCGGTCTATGCCAACAACGGCGGCGACCAGGTGACGCTCGACGTGCGCCAGCATTTCAGCCTCAACGTGCGTTACCAGTTCGTGCTGCTCTACACGGTGGGTGCCGACGTGATTCGGGCGGCGGCCGAGGACATCAACGCGGCCCTCGTCGATGGCGCCCTGGCTGTGGGGGAGGCGGCGGGGCTGCCCCTGCACCGCACCGACCTCGCGCACACGGCGGATGCCCATGCCCTGGTCGAGAGCGGCGTTGTCGGGAAGGTGTTGATCGACGTGTCGGTGGGCCGGTAAGAACATGCGCGCCGGGCTTACACAAGATGGAATGTGCGAGCCCGGCCGGTTGTCAGTAGCTGCCAGCGCCTTCGGCCGAAGACGCACCGGAGAGCAGTGCCGCGCTGCCCGAGACACCAAGCCGGGTCGCGCCGGCTTCGATCATGGCCAGGGCATCGTCGAAGCTGCGTACCCCGCCCGAGGCCTTGACTTCGGCTCGGTCGCCCACGGTCTGCTTCATCAGGCGCACCGCGTGCACGGTCGCTCCGCCGGCGGGGTGGAAACCAGTGGAGGTCTTGACGAAGTCGGCTCCCGCGGCGACGGATGCCTGGCACGCGCCGACGATCTCGGCATCGGTCAGCGCAGCGGATTCGATGATCACCTTGAGTACCTTCGGTGCCGGAACGCTCGCGCGCACGGCCGCGATGTCAGCCTGCACGTCTTCAAAACGGCCGGCCTTGACGGCACCGATGTCGATGACCATGTCGACCTCGTCCGCGCCCTGCTCGATGGCGAGGGCGGCCTCGGCGGCCTTGATAGCGCTGTGGTGCTTGCCGCTGGGGAAGCCGCAGACGACCGCGACCTTGAGGTCGGAGCCGGCGGGGATGCAGAGCGGCAGCATCGACGGGGAGACACAGATCGAGTAGGTGCCGAGCCTGATGGCCTCGGCGATGAGTGCGGTCACGTCTGCTGCGGTGGCCTCGGGCTTGAGGAGGGTGTGGTCGATGTGCTGGGCGACGATCGCGGAGCTGAGGGAGAGGGTGGAGGTCGAAATCATGGTGTGTCCTTAGTTGGTTACGGGTTCGGGTGCGGGTTCGCCTTGGCGCTCCAGGACCACGATGAAGGCGCGGTAGAGCACCAGTCCGAGGGCGGCGACCGCCGCGAGAATCAGCAACACCGTTCCGTAAGAGGCTGCCTGGTCGGTGCCGGTGATGCCCCCGAGCAGGTTGGGCTTCAGGTCCATCAGGGTTGCGGTGTAGGCGATGCCGATCGGCACTGCCATGTTGATGGTGAGGTTGTAGAAGCCGATGGCGATACCGGATTTCTCGACCGGCACCCGCCCAATGGCGGTCGATACGAGTGGGCCGTACATCAACGCGAAGCCCATGCCGAACAAGACCATCGAGATCACGAAGATCCCGATCCACTTGTCCACCACCAGAGCCGGGATCAGCATCGAGGCGGTGATCACGATCAACGCCGTGGTGATGGCCTGCTTGGAGGTGAGGAACCGGGCGATTTTGCCGGTGGCCGAGCCGACGATCACGGCGGCGATGTAGCCGGGGATCAGCAGCAGGGAGACCTCACCCAGGTTGTAGCCGTAGATGTCGGATACCAGGAATGGGAAGAGGAACGTGTAGCCGAGCTGGACCGAGTAGATGACGAATACCACGCTGATCATCAGCGAGTATTGTGCGTTGGCGAAGAACGCGATGGTGATCACGGCGTTGTCGTTGGTTCGGATGTGCCAGATGAACAGGATCAGCCCCGCGACGACTGGCACCAGGTACCAGGGGTTGAAGTTCTGCATGAACAGGATGATGCCGGTGGCGAACACCGCGATCAGGAAAAGCCCGAGCACGTCCACGTGGCTGTCGTTCGTTTCCTCCGCAGCAACCGTGCGGAGCACGAGCGGGATGGTCAGCAGGGAAAGCAACGTGACCAGGAAGAAGGCCGCCCAGCCGATGTAGGTGGCGATGAAGCCGCTGCCGACGGTGCCGATCAGTAGCGACAGTTGGAAGGCTGCGGTGCTGAAGCCCAGGTACTTCTTCTGCTCGTCGCCCCTGAAATGCTTGGTGACGTAGATCACGTAGAGGGTCTCGGCGGCCGCCAAGCCGGCGGTCTGGATCAGCCGGCCGACCAGGACCAGCCAGAAGTTGGCCTGGAAGATGAAGCCGACGATCGACCCGATCGTCATCACGAGGATCGCGAAAATGATGAGTTTCCGGATACTGATCGAGTCGGCCAGCGCGGCGTACACCACGGCACCGATACCGATCAGGATGCCGGTCAGCGTGGCTTGCAGGCTGACAGTGTTGACGGGCAGGTTGAGATCCAGCGCCAGCGCCGGCGACATGAACTTGAAGCCATTGTCCAGCACCAGCGAAAACACGAAGAGGAACAGCAGGATGGGGACGGCCCGGGTCGGGTTGAAGACCGGAGTTGGACGCTTGGCGTGAGTCGCGTTGCTCATCAGATCAGTTCCAGCGCGATCTCGATCATTCCTGTGAAGGCGGTCTGCCGTTCCTCGGGGGTGGTCTTGGCGTTGGTGACGAGCTGGTCGCTAACAGTGAAGATGCCAAGCGCATCGACGCCCCCGGCCGCGGCGTTGGCGAACAGACCTGCCGACTCCATCTCGGCGGCCAAGATGCCCATCTTCATCCACTTCCCCATGGCGTCTGGATCGGCGCCGTAGAACAGGTCGGACGAGAGCACATTGCCCACGTGGGTGCGTTGACCGCGCTCGTCGGCGATCCGTTTGGCGTGCTCGAGCAGCCTGTACGACGACAGCGGCGCCCATAAACCGGGCAGGTTGAACTGGTGCAGGTAGTTGGAGTCGGTCGACGCGCCCTGGGCGATAACTACGTCGTAGAGCTCCATGTTCTTCTGCATGGCGCCGCAGCTGCCCACCCGGATCAGGTTCTTGACCCCGAAAAAGTGGATCAGCTCATAGCTATAGAGCGAGATGGAGGGGATGCCCATACCCGTGCCCATCACGGACACGGGACGCCCCCGGTAAGTGCCCGTAAAACCCAACATGTTGCGAACCTCGTTGAAGCAGCGGATGTCGTCGAAGTATGTCTCGGCGATGAACTTCGCTCTCAGCGGGTCCCCCGGAAGGAGGATCGTCTCGGCGATGTCCACCCCCTTCGGATCGATGTGCGGCGTGCTGCTGGTGGGGGGATACAGGCCCTTCGTCGTTGACGGTGATCCGACCCTCGTGGTGGTTGAACTCATGTTGACCCCTTCGTCTGAATAGTATGAAGTTATACCTCTCAGGTAGCATATCAAATGTGATACGTTCGGGGTGACAAGGAGGTCTCGTGACGACCCGTTTGGAACCGCACCCGTTCTTTCACCAGCAGCTCTACCTCACCGTCGGCCAGCCGATTCGAGTCGCCGTCTACACGCGGCTCGCAGATGGAATTCGCTCTGGTGTGTTCCGGCTCGGCGAAATGCTGCCGAGGGAAACAGAGCTCTCGGCAATGCTCGGCGTCAGCCGCACACCCGTACGCGAGGCGCTGATGCTCCTCGAAGAAGACGGGTTACTGGTCACCCGTCGCGGAGTTGGACGATTCGTAACGGACTTCATCCCGCACGGCGGACTGGAGCAGCTGCGGCCATTTGAGGTCGCCTTAGCCGACCCGAACATGACGTTGACTGTCCAGCCGGTGCGCTTCGAGTTGGAAGGGGTTACAGACTTCGTGTCCCACCGGCTCTCGCTCGACCCGGCTGCCAACGCCTGGATCCGCGAGAGCGTCTTGCTGCAGGATGGCGTTCCCGTGGCCACTGTTCAAGAGCATCTCCCCGCTGGGCGCTACCTCAGTGATGTGAGCGCGCGAATCGCATCCGAACTCTCGGAGATCGCCGCCGAACCACGGACACTCCTCGCATCCATGCAGGCAAACGGCCACGTCTTCACAAACAGCGTGTGCCAGATCGTCGCAACCGACGCTGGCCCCACGCGAGCGAAACTGCTGAACATAGGGCCGTCAGCGGCGGTCCTCATCCTCACCCAGACAGCGGAGCACGGCGGAGTTCCGATCTACGCCGCAAAATGTGTCGTCGCGCCCGGCCACGGGTCACTGTCGGTAAGGCAACATAACCCGAACTAGTGGTGCTTTTGTTAGGTGGTGGCGAGTGCGGGTGCGGCGAGGGTGGCGTGCGCTGCTTCGATGACCGCGTCGAGGTGGATGCCGTGGAGGCGGAGAACCTCGGGTCCGCTGCCCGACTCGCCGAACTCCTCGATCGACACCACGCGCCCATCGAGGCCCACCCAGCGATACCAGGCATCCCCGCGGCCGGCCTCCACGGCGACCCGGGCGCGCAGTGCCGCCGGCAGCACGGACTCACGGTAGTCGGCGCTCTGCTCGGCGAACCACTCGACACAGGGCATGGATACGACCCGGGCGGAGATGCCGTCCTCTGCCAAGCGGGCGGCGGCATCGATCGCGAGGTGAACCTCGCTGCCGGTGGCGAGGATGGCCACGTCGTCGCCGTCGCCGTCCTGCCAGCGCACGTATCCGCCGACCGTGACGCCCGCGGGGGTGGTGTCGCTGCTCTCGAGCACGGGCAGGTCCTGCCGGCTCAGGATGAGGGCGACCGGCCGGTCGGGCGAGGCGAGAATGCGGCGCCAGGCGGCGACGACCTCGACGGAGTCGGCGGGGCGCACCACGTCGAGCCCCGGAACGGTGCGCAGCGATGCGATCTGCTCGACCGGCTGATGGGTGGGCCCGTCTTCACCGACGGCGACGGAGTCGTGGGTGTAGATGTAGACCGCGCCGAGACCCATCAGTGCGCCGAGACGGATGCTGGGCCGCATGTAATCGCTGAACACCAGGTAGGTGGAGGCGAACGGGCGCCACGGCCCCTGCAGTGCGATGCCGTTGAGAATGGCGGCCATGGCGTGCTCCCGGATGCCGAACCGGATGAACTCACCCGCCGGATTCGCGGCGGAGAAGCGGTTGCCGTCGACCTCCACCGTGGTGGAGCCGGCGAGGTCGGCGGATCCGCCCCACAGCGGGACTGAACCCTGCAGCGTGCGGAGCACGGCACCGTTCGTCTTGCGGGTCGCGATCGTGTCGCCGGCGCTGCCGACGTTCACGGTGTCGAGGGCGGAGATGTCGAACTCCCCGCCGCGAAAGGCGGCCCAGCGTGCCGCCGCTGCGGGGTCGCCGGTGCTCCAGGAGGTGAGGTCGGCCACCCAGTCGCTGTGCAGGTGCTCGCCGCGGGCGAGCGCAGCACGAGTGTGCTCCAGGGTATCGGGGGCGACGAGCTCATGCAGCGGGGCGTTAGGGGCGAAGCCCAGTGTTGCCTTCACCGCGGCGAGTTCGTCGGCGCCGAAGCCACCGGCGTGCGCGGCAGAGGCGCCGGCGAACTTCAGGGAGGGGGAACCGATGACGGTGCGAAGGGCCACGAGGGTGGGGCGGCCGGTGCGTTCCGCCGCCGCGCGGAGGGTGGCCTCCAGGGCGTCGAGGTCGTTCGGGGTGTCGATCTCGAGCACCCGCCATCCGTAGGCCCGGTACCGCGCCCGAACGTCTTCGGAGAAGGTCGCGTCGGTGCCCGAGTCGATGGTGATGCCGTTGTCGTCCCAGATCAGCACCAGGTTGTCGAGGCCGAGGGTGCCGGCCAGGCTCGACGCCTCGCCGGAGACACCCTCCTGCAGACATCCGTCGCCCGCCAGCACCCAGGTGGTGTGGTCGAGCAGGGTGGAGCCGGGGGTGAACACGGCGCTCTCGTGCTGGGCTGCCATGGCCATGCCCACCGCGGATGCGACACCCTGGCCGAGCGGGCCGGTGCTCATCTCCACGCCCACGGTGTGATGCACCTCGGGGTGCCCCGGTGTCTTCGAGCCGAGAGTGCGGCTCTTGGCGAGGTCGTCCAGGGCGAGGCCGTAGCCGGTGAAGAACAGCTGGGTGTACAGCAGAAGGCTGGCGTGACCGGCCGAAAGAATGAATCGGTCTCGGGCGGGCCAGTCGGGATGGGCGGGGGAGTGGCGCAGGACTCGGGAGAACAACACATGGGACAATGGCGCCAATGCCATCGCGGTGCCGCCGTGTCCGTGTCCTTTCGCCTGCACCACGTGGGCGGCCAGAGCCTGGGCGCTCGCGACGGCGCGAGCGTCGAGGTCGGTGTGCGTCATCGTTGACGAGGGATTCCTTGATTCGGTAGCCATGCGAGATACTTTGGTATAGAAATGTACTTAAGTCAAACAGTTGGTTCGGCGACGTCCTCACAACCTTGCGGATGCGTCAGATGGAGGGGAATTCCATGGCACACGCTTTGTCCACCGGGTCGGGTGTGGTGCTTGACCTCATCCGTTCCGGCCGTGCCACCACCCGCACTGACCTGATCGAGCAGCTCGGCTGGTCGCGCGTTACCCTCGCCCGGCGCCTCGACGAGCTTCTCCAGGCGTCCATCGTGATGAGCGTGGGGCAACTCGATTCCCGTGGCGGCCGGCCGCCCGAGGAGTTCGCCGTGAACCCGAATGCCGGCCTGCTGCTGGCCGTGGACATCGGTGGATCGCACACCCGGCTGGCCATCACCGACCTGGTGTCCACCATCCTCAGCGAAGACGAGGCTGACATCGGACTGAGCGAAGGGCCGGTCGAGATCTTCGATTGGGCCGGCCAGGTCTTCGACCACATGCTCGACCGGCTCGGCAAGACCCGCGCTGACGTTGTGGGCATCGGTGTCGGCGTGCCCGGGCCGGTCAACTACGTCACCGGGCGTCTCGCCCGGCCGCAGGTGGACACGCAATGGGAGGGCGTGCTGGTGCAGGACTACTTCGCCGGCCGCTACGACCACGCCGTCTTCGCCGTGGACCGGGACGTCAACATCATGGCGCTCGCCGAGGCCCGGCGCGTCGGGAGTGAGTACCGCGATGTCGCCGTGCTCAAGGCCGGCATCGGCGTGGGACTCGCCTTCGTGCTCGACGGCTCGATCTACCACGGCTCCCGCGGCGGCGCCGGCGACCTCAGTGCCGTGCGTGCCGATGGGGAGCGCACCGTGCGGCTCGAGACCATCGCCAGCGGCGCGGTCATCCGCCGCGAGCTGCTCAGGCAGGGCCGCCAGGTGCGCACCAGCAGCGACATCGTGGGGCTCGCCAACGACGGTGACCTCGCGGTACTGAGCCTGCTCGCCGAGACCGGCACCGAGATCGGACGGAGCCTCGCCCATGTGGTGGGCCTGCTCAACCCGCAGGCCGTCGTCGTCGGCGGCAACCTGGCCCAGGCCGGTGAGCCCTTCCTCGGTGCGATCCGGGAGGCGATCTTCGCGGGCGCCCGCGACTTCGCCCGGCAGGGGCTGGTGGTAGAGAAGTCCCGGCTCGGCGCCATCGCCGGCGTCACGGGCGCCTCGCTCATTGCGCAGGATGCCCTGTTCGACGCCGATCGCATCAGCCGTCTCACCCGCGGCGGCGTGTCCGGCGTCACGCTCCGCACCGCTGCGAGCTGACCTCGCGCGCCTGATCCGGCATCTGGAGAGGTTCTCTGCCCGCGGGCGTCGGTCGGCGTGCCGTTCGCCGGGTGGCACGCCCATGTCGGCCAGTCGAAAAACTTTAGTTCATTTGTAGACAAAAGATCGCTTAGGCTAATACAGTCATCTCAGCGGCCCTCGCGGGCCGGCTGCGTCGAAAACAACAAAGGAGTTCATTCGTGGCACTGAACCTGGCCGAAGCCCTCGCGTCGATCGAGACCCAAGCGGAGGCCGCCGACTGGCGGACCGCTATCCGTCTTGCGGGCGCCGGCTTGGTGGCCGGCGGGGCCACCACGGATGCCTACACCGACGAGATGATCGCCGCGGTCGAGAAACACGGCCCGTACATGGTCATCGCCCCCGGGATCGCCCTGGCGCACTCCCGCCCCTCGCCCGCAGTACTCACCGGCGGCCTGAGCTGGGTCAGCCTGGCCACCCCCGTCGAGTTCGGCAACGCCGCCAACGACCCGGTCACCCTCGTGATCGGTTTGGCCGCCAAAGACCACGCTGCCCACCTCGCGGTGATGCAGGCGCTCGCCGGGGTGCTCTCGAACAGTGTCGCCATGAAGCGCCTGGCCGTTGCCGGCACTGCCGACGAGGTGCGCGCCGTGCTGGGCGAACTCGCCGCTGCCGCGTGAATCGCGCCACCGACATCCACTTCTGACTTATTTCACCTGTCTCACCTAATCGAAAGGCACCCCATGAAGATCGTCGCCGTCTGTGGAATGGGCATTGGTACCTCAGTGCTCCTGAAAATGAACGCCGAGAAGGTACTCGCCAAGCTCGGCATCGATGCGGATGTCGAGGCCGCCGACATGGGCGTGGCTCGCGGTGCCGCTCAGACGGCCGAGATCGTGCTCACCTCGGAGGAGCTGGCCGAGGAACTCGGCGATGTGCCCGCCCAGGTCATCGTCATCAAGAACTTCTTCGATCTCGAAGAGATTACCGAGAAGCTCACCGCCGCAGTCGAGTAACCCCTTCACCATCCCCCTCTCACAAAATAAGGAGCTCCCACAATGGAGTGGCTCGTCGTCGTACTGAACTTCATCGGTCAACAGATCCTCAACGTTCCGGCTTACCTGATCGGCATAATCACCGCCATCGGACTTATGGCACTCAAGCGCAACGCCGGACAGGTGATCGGCGGCGCCCTCAAAGCGGCCCTCGGCTTCCTGATCCTCGGTGCCGGCGCCGGCGTCGTGGTGGGCTCCCTCGACCCGCTGGGCAAACTGATCCTCGCGGTCACCGGTGCCCAGGGTGTTATTCCCACCAACGAGGTCATCACCGCCATCGCGCAGGACGAGTTCGGCGCCCAGAGCGCCTACGTGCTCACCCTCGGGTTCCTGGTGATGCTGGCCCTGGCCCGCTTCACCCCGCTGAAGTACGTCTTCCTCACCGGGCACCACATGGTCTTCATGGCCACGATGCTCACCGTGGTGCTCTCCGTCGGATTCGGAGACGGCGCCGGCTGGCTCGTGGTCGTCATCGGCGCTCTGCTGCTCGGCGTGATCATGGTGGTCATGCCCGCGTTCGCGCACCCCTGGACCAAGAAGATCACCGGCAACGACACCATCGCGATCGGCCACTTCGGCACCCTCGGCTACATCGCTGCCGGTGCCGCCGGCCAGGCCGTCGGTCACCGCAGCAAGTCGACCGAAGAGATCAAGTTCCCGCAGGGCCTCAAATTCCTGCGCGACTCGATGGTCGCCACCTCACTGTCGATGGTTCTCATCTACATGGTCTTCGCCATCTGGGGCCTCATCGCCCTGCCGCTGCAGGAGGCGCTCGACATCTTCGGCTCCGCCGACGCCGGCGCGTTCATCATGGCGGCCTTTGCCCAGGCCCTGCAGTTCGGTGTGGGTGTCGCGGTCATCCTCTACGGTGTGCGCACCGTGCTCGGCGAGCTGGTCCCCGCGTTCCAGGGGATCGCCGAAAAGGTTGTGCCCGGTGCGCGTCCCGCGCTCGACATCCCGATCGTGTTCCCGTTCGGCGCCAACGCCGTGCTCATCGGCTTCCTGAGCTCGTTCGCCGGTGGCCTCCTTGCGCTGGGTGTGCTGGCAATCTGGCTGAACCCGATGTTCGGGCTCGCACTGATCCTCCCCGGCATGGTGCCGCACTTCTTCACCGGTGGTGGAGCCGGTGTCTACGGCAACGCGACCGGCGGACGCCTCGGTGCCATGCTCGGTGGCTTCGTCAACGGCGTGATCATCACCATCCTGCCCGCCATCCTGCTGCTGGTCCTCGGCGACTTCGGCTTCGCCAACAGCACCTTCGGCGACGCCGACTTCGGTTGGTTCGGCACCCTCGTGGGTGTCAGCGTCGGTGTGGGCGGCGGACTCGGGGTCGTCCTTGCGATCCTCATCGCCGTGGTGCTCGTCAGCGTCGCGATCGTCTACCAGATCCACGTTGTGGACAAGGGCTGGGTGCCCGGGGCCAAGCGTGACGTCTGGATCGCCGAAGAGAAGGCGGCCGAGAAGGCCGTTCTCGACGCCGAGAAGGCTCGTCGCAAGGCGGAAAAGGAAGCGGCGGCCGAGGCCGTTTAGGTTCACCGGCTCGACGTTTCGCCAGAGGGCGGCCCCGCGGTGCGGGGTCGCCCTCTGTTCCTGTTCGGAGTGCTTCGGGGCTGGGTTCTGACACCTGTACCGGCTGGGAGCACGGTCAACGTATTCGACCTGGTCACGCCGATCGGCGTGAATCGTTCCAGGTGTGCTCGCTCAACCGCGCGTGCGAGTGCCGCGTTCAAGGCAGCGATGTCGAAACTCGACGGATCATTGATATCTATGCCATCTTCCGCTAAGAGCGGTGCCATCTCCTGAAGAAGGTCATTGGCCATGCTTGGCCGGTGGACCATGCCGGCTGCGCCGAATGCGCTTCGGAAATTGGGGTCGTCTAAGGGGGTGGACATGCTCCGAGCTTGGGCGCGGGGCGGCTGCGGAGTCGCGGTGAGGAAGGCGGTTTCGTGCGATTTTCGGTATGCCTGCGCGATCGGTGATGCCGCACTGGTGCGCGTCGTGGGGCCGAAGCCCGAGAAGAGAGCAAGGCGAGAACCTTTCCACTCCCACCCGCGTTACCCCTGACATGAAGTCAATTGTGTACAGCCTGACCGGTGATCCGTCCGTGCTCCAGCTCGTCGATCGGCCGGTGACCGAACCCGGAGCCGGGGAAGTGCGGGTGCGGATAGTCGTAGCTGGTGTGAACCCCACCGACTGGAAGTCGCGCCGCGGCTCGGCACCGGGCCAGGAGCCGGCGTTCGCCGACGTCGTGCCCGGCCAG
>NZ_PJJS01000013.1 GCF_002929845.1 Cryobacterium sp. M96 | reverse complement strand
CGGGTAGTAGGGCGGCAACATGCTGGTGCCCGCCCGGCGCGGGGTCACGTTCTCGCCCAGGCGCACCCGCCGGTTCGCCTCCCGGGAAGAGACGCGGGTCAGACGGGTGATCAGGTCGATGCCGCTGCTGGCCCCGTTCTTATACGCCAGGGACTCATGGCCCAGGATGCGGCGGGACCGCACCGAAATGTCGGCGGCGGAGGCGACCCTGGCCGCATCGACCCGGCGGCCGAGGTCTTCGACCGTGCCCAGCACCATCATCGCGTCCGCCTCGCCCAGGAGGGAGAAGGACACCGAGTCGAGCACGGCCGCGGCCAGGTCACGGGCCTGCTGCAGCTGCTGCACGAGGGATGACTGTGCACGGGGTGCCTGCGCGAGGGGTGCCTGCGCGAGGGAAGGCACCGCCTGCGGTGAGGCGGTGGGGTGGTGCGGAGTGGGGGCTCCAGCCATACCCTAATAGTATATGTGTACTAATAGTAAGTCAAGAGGTTCTGAACGAGTATAGAAAGTAATTCGGTCGGCGCGGTGCCGTGGTTGGCCGACCACGCGCATCCGTCGGTGCGCCCCTCAGGCACCGCGGGCTTCCTAACGAATTCGACGGAGATTTTACCGATTTTGAGCCCAAACGGATGTTCTGGGCCGGTTCTGAGCAAAATCTCCGTCGAATTCGTTCGGCCAGGGGGCCGGCGCAGGAGTGCCGGGGAGCTCAACCGGGGAGCTCAACTGGGGAGCTCACGCCGACGGGCTCAACCGCCGCTACCCGCTAGAAGTTCGGCAGGAACTCCTGCCAGACCGCCCGCCGCTCTCCTCGCGGATCCGATTCGATGCGATCGACCTCGTCTCAGAGTCAGCCGGTCGGTTTCCGAGTAGGTCGGCCAGGTGTCGTCGGGCCGCCTTGTGCAGGCGAAGCGAAGCCAGTGCAGGCGCATCCGTTCGCCCGCGTTGATGAAGAGTTCCCGCCCGCCGAGCAGGATCATGGCCCGAGCCGTGGGGCCGTGGGGTCGTGGGGCCGTCGACGTGGTCGAACAGGGCGAACAGCTCGATTCCGTGTGTGGCGCTGATGCCCAGCGTGTGCTTAAGCCGCGGGACCAGGTCGAACCGGTACGTATAGACCGGCGCGACCCGGGAGTGGAAGTCGCCGATCTGCAGGCTCGGATACCAGAACACGAAATCCCCGCCGCAGTCCGACGACGACTGTTTCGCCGGCAGGCTCGCGTAGACGGAGCGCATCGCGTCGTGCGGGCTCTCCGGGGCGTGGTCGAAGATGGCCGCGATACGCGTCGGCGACTTCGGCAGGATGTCCACCCGGCCCCGGAACAGCGACCCCTCCCGCTCTTTGGTGCCGATGATCAGCGGCACCCGGTGCGCGGTCCCGTGACGGAAGGCGTCGAGCGGCCGCTCGGGCAGGAAATCCACGTCGATCACCGGGATCAGGCAGAAGGTGCCCGGGCTGGCATCCGGCGTGCGCGCCTGCAGCGCCACGGCCGCCTGGGTCAGGTCGGCTACCGCGGCGGTGGTCAGCGTGGATAAAGACCATCACCGGGCGGCCCAGCCGTCTACGCGACGCCGACGCCGGCCGAAGCACGTTGACACTCAGGCACTCCTCACCGGCCGCGGGGCCCGGAACCGCAGCTCGCCCACGGGTGGCGCAGCGTAGGGGATGCCGCGCCAGGCCGAATGCCATTGTCGTCCACGCCGCGCACGATCCCGCCGGTGACCCGCACCTGCAAGCGGCTCCGCGGGGTCGCGGTCATGGTGTCCTCACTTCGGGCGCGTCGACGCCGCTATCGGTACTCCGGGTTCGGCTGGAATCCGAACCGCTCGCCCTCGTCCCACTCCGCGCGGAGGTTCCCGTAGGCGGGGATGCCGCCGTTTGCCTTCAGCATTGCGGCCAGGTGCATCAGGTTCCAGGTCATAAAGGTCACGTTGCGGTTCGTGAAGTCACTGTCCGGCCCCCCGGAACCCGGGTCCAGGTAGCTCGGGCCCGGACCGATCGCGCCGATCCAGCCGACGTCGGCCGCCGGCGGAATCGTGAAGCCGATGTGCTGCAAGCTATAGAGCACGTTCGACGCGCAGTGCTTCACGCCGTCCTCGTTGCCGGTGATGACGGCCCCGCCCACCTTGCCGTAGTAGACGTACTGACCCTTGTCGTTCAGCTCCCCCGACATGGCATAGAGCCGTTCGATCACGCGCTTGGTGACCGAGCCGTTGTCGCCGAGCCAGATCGGCCCGCCGATCACGACGATGTCGGAGGCGCGCACCTTGTCGAACAGGGCGGGCCAGGCATCCGTCGCCCAGCCGTGTTCGGTCATGTCGGGGTAGACGCCCGAGGCGATGTCGTGGTCGATGGCCCGGATATTTTCGACGTGGACGCCCTGCTCGTGCATCAGGTTGATGCTGAGGTTCATCAGGCCCTGTGTGTGGCTGATTTCGGGGCTTCGTTTGAGGGTGCAATTGATGAACAGGGCCCGAAGGCCGGCGTATTCGAAGGATGCCTGGGTGTTGCGGATCGCGGTCATGGCGTCAGTTTTGCACCTGCCCCAGACCTCGTCTAGGGCCAGACCGGGGCCCGCGCCCTCCGGATCGGGCCTTCGATCGGGCCGCGAATCGGGTTAACTGGGAGAGTGATTTCCAGAGAGCATCGGGTGTTGATCGTGGCCATTCTGGCGTCGTTCGTGGCGTTCCTGGACGGCTCCATCGTCACGGTCGCGCTGCCGGCGATTTCTCGGGAATTCGGCGGCGGTCTGGTGCTGCAACAATGGGCGGTCGACGGCTACCTGCTGTCATTGGGCGCCCTGATCCTCGTGGCCGGGTCACTCTCGGACACGTTCGGCCGGGTGCGGGTGCTCCGAATCGGACTGGTCTGGTTCGGGATCACCTCGCTGGCGTGCGCGGTCGCACCCTGGGGGAGTGCGCTCGTGCTGGCCCGAGTGCTGCAGGGCGTGGCGGCGGCTCTGCTCGTGCCGAGCTCCCTGGCGCTCATCACCTCGACGTTCTCGGGGGCGGCGCAGGCTCGAGCGATCGGGGCCTGGACCGGCTGGACGGGCATCGCGGGCATCATGGGTCCGGTGCTCGGCGGCATCCTGGTGGACACGCTCAGCTGGCGCCTGATCTTCGGGCTCAACGTGATCCCCATCATGGTTACCCTGGTGCTGCTGGCCGGCCTGGACGAGCCGGTGCGCACCCGTCCGGCGGCCCCCATCGACGCGTGGGGCGCCGGCCTGGCCGCGCTCGGGCTGGGCGGTCCGGTCTTCGCCCTGATCGAGCAGGGGCGGCTGGGCTGGGCCAGCCCGGTCGTGTTCGTGCCGCTTGTCGTCGGGCTGCTGGCCTTCGCGGGGTTCCTCTGGTGGGAGGCGCGCGCGCCGCATCCGATGATGCCCCTGAGCCTGTTCAAGATCCGCAATTTCGGCGTCGGTAACATCGCTACGGTCGGTTTCTACGCCGCCCTCGGCCTCGGTTTCTTCGTGTTCACGCTCTATCTGCAGCAGGTCGGCGGCTTCTCGGCGACCGTAACCGGTTTCGCCGGCATCCCGGCGACCGCCATGCTCCTGCTCTTCGCGACCCTGTTCGGCACCCTGGCCGGCCGCTACGGACCGCGCGCGTTTATGACCGTGGGCCCGATGGTGGCAGGAGCCGGATTCCTGCTGCTACTCGGGGCGGTGCCGCCGATCGCGCTCTGGTCGCAGGTCGTGCCGGCCGTCGTCGTGATCGGCCTCGGCCTGGCCATCACCGTGGCGCCGCTCACTTCCGCGGTCCTCGGCTCCATCCGGCCCGAGCAGGCCGGCATCGGCTCGGCCATCAACAACGCCGTCGCCCGGGTGGCCGGTCTAGTCGCGGTGGCTCTGGCCGGCACGATCATCGGACCTACGCTCGACGTTCCGGGATTCCAGCGCGTGATGGTCGTCGTCGCGGGCTTGATGTTCGCCGGCGGGCTCGCCTCCTGGCTCGGAATCCGCACCTCGGGTCCGGTTCTCGCGCCGGAGCACCCCGAATAACTGCTATAGTTTTCAAGTTGTCAGAGAGTACTTAGCTCTGGGCAGCCTGCGCTCGTAGCTCAACGGATAGAGCATCTGACTACGGATCAGAAGGTTGGGGGTTCGAATCCCTTCGGGCGCACATCTGGACCCCCGCAATCAGCAGATTGCGGGGGTTTCCTGTTTGTCCGAAATGCACGGGCGTCGGCACCCGAAAAAACGCGGTCTCTCGCAACGATAGAGTGAGAAAGTGCTCACCCGCCTGGTTCAGATCTCCCGACCGGTGCTCTGGGTCAACACCATCGGAACCACCGTCATCGCCATGTGGCTGGTCGGGGATTTGTGGCGGTGGGAGATTGTTCCGCTGCTCCTCTGGGTGACGCTGCCGTTCAACCTGCTGATCTACGGTGTGAACGACATTTTCGACCAGGAAACGGATGCCCGGAACGCCCGCAAGGGTGGCCTCGAGGGGGCCCGCATCCTCGGCTCGGAAACCCGCGCCATCGTGCTCGGAGTCGTGCTGACCAACGCGCCTTTCGTGGCGTATTTCCTCGCTACGTTGCCGGCGGCGGCGCTCGCCTGGATCGCCGCGTACATGGTGATCTTCATCTTCTACTCGGCACCCCCGCTGCGTTTCAAAGCCCGGCGCTACCTCGACTCGCTCAGTAATGCCGCCTACGCTTTCCCGCTGGTCTTCGTGCCTCTCGCCCTCGGCGAGTCACCGGTCTGGGCGGCGGCGATCGGACTCATGGCGTGGAGTGTGGCCAAGCACACCTACGACGCGGTGCAGGACATCGACGAGGATCGTGCAGCCGGAATTCAAACCACTGCCGTTCATCTCGGCGCGCGCGGCTCCGTGGTGTGGAGCGGCGCGTGGTGGGCCCTGTCCACCGCGGGTTTCGCGCTGATCAACTGGCCGGTCGCCGTGGTGAATGCGCTCATCGCCGGCTGGTTGGTGGGGTCGCTGGGGCGCAGCCCCACGCCGATGACGGCCCGCCGAATGTACCGCTACTCGATCGCGTTCCCCTACGTCGCAGGTTCCGTCGCCGGGGCCCAGCTCGTGGCAGTTTTTTTGCTCAAGGAGCTCCTATGACACGATCCCGCAGGAAGACGAACCTGACCCCGCAGCGCATCGTCGTGCTCGGCGCGGGAGTCGGCGGGCTCACGGCCGCCGCGCTGCTGGCCCGCGCCGGCCATTCGGTGACGGTGCTGGAGGGCTCCGACTGGATCGGCGGAAAGAGCCGACGACTCGAAATCGACGGGCAGCACGTGGACACCGGACCGGCGCTGGTCACCTTCCCTCTGGTCTGGGAGGAGCTGCTGGCCCGCTACGACGCGCTCGGCGCCCGCCGCTCTGTTCCCGCCGAAGCCGCCGCGGTGGCCGCGGTGACGTTGCGGAGACTGCCTGAGGTGGGCCGGTACTTCTACCGGGGAGCGGACGCCGTCCTGCCGGTGCCCGCCGGTCACCCGTGGCACGCGGCCTGGACCCGGTTCGAAAAAGAACACGGTGGCCTCGGGCCTCAACTCACGAGCATGCTGACCGCCGACCCGGCCGATTCGGCATCGCTGCCGGCCGTCCGCAACGTGTTTCGGCTCTACGGCACCCGCCTGACCACGCGCAGCTTTCTCGACGGCCTGAGCTGGATGCCCGAAGGCCTGCGTGAGGTCATCGCCATCCACACCCTCAATGCCGGTGTCTCTCCCCGGCGGACCCTCGCACTGTATGCGAGCATGCCGGCGATCATGGCCAGGGACGGCGTGTGGGTTCCCGAGGGCGGTGTGAACGAGCTGCCGCTCGCATTGCACCGGCTCGCGTTGAACGCCGGCGCGGTCGTGCGCATTAGCGAGCCCGTCACAGCCGTGTCGAAAGGGCTCGTGACCACGGCGACGACGACGCATCCGGCCGACGTGATCGTGAGCGGGCTCGACCGTGGGGTGCTCGACGGGCTGCTCGGCGTGCCGCCGGTCCGGCCACGGAAGCTGTCCTGCTCCGGCGTGGCCATCTATGCCGTGCTTGAGACCTCGTTGCCGGAGGGCACCGCCACGCATTCCGTCGTGTTGCCCGACGACCCGGCCGCCCTGCACCGCAGTCTCGATGCCGGGGCTGTGCCCGAGCAGACGATGGCCTTCCTGAACTATTACCGGCCGCACGAGGTCTATGCCAACGACCGGGCCACCGTGGCGGTGCTTCTCACCGCGCCCGCTGACGGCCGCCGCTATGACCTCGACAGCCCGTGGGTGGCGCGTGAGGTCGCGCGGGTCAGCGCCGCCGTGGGCCTGGACCGGCCGATCAGCGAGCTGTTCCGTGATCACGTCGTGCTTGATCCGCGGTACTTCGCTGGCTGGGGCTCCACCGGTGGTGCGCTCTACGGCGCCACCAACCCGCTCTGGCAGAGCGGGCCGTTCCACCGCCCCGGGTACACCAGCCGGGCACGCCCGTGGCTGTGGCGGGTGGGGGCATCGGTGCACCCCGGCGGCGGTATACCGGCCGTGCTCGGCGGCGCCATGACAGCGACCCACAAGCTGATCGGCCGCCTCGACGCCCGCTGACCGAGGAGTGACGGCCGCCGGATCAGCGAACGGCCAGGTCCGGCCGAGGCAGATGCGCCGACTCGGGGCGCACATTGGCGCGATCACAGCCGAAGCAGGTCAGCACGTAGACGGGGAGGGCGCGGTGTGCGGCGTGCACCGGGTCCGGCGTCAGGCGAGCTGTCGAGTGGCAAAAAGGACACGTGATTCTCATGGCTGAAGCTTCTGATCTTGTACCCGCCACGATCTGCAACGCGTGTTTCGAAGTTGACTCGGGTGATGTGGGCGCAGTACCCCCTTGACCTGGCCGGATGCGTGTGCCGTACCCTCCGGCATCCTGTGCTAGCGAGGTTCGATGTGCTCGACCGTGAAGTCCGTGACGGGGAACAGGATGCTCTCATGCCCTTCGCTGAACCGCACGAGGTAGGGAGGTTCGCCGTCAAGCCCGCGAACCTCCACGATCTCATCGTGCCGGTCCGGTGCTTCTACCGTCTTTCCTCGGATGACGACCCGGTCTCCCTGTGCTGCATGCATGGGAATTACCTCCTCGCGGATCACCGTACGCCCGCTCGCGCCCCCTGCACAGGGCAGCGAGAGGCGGCGCGCCGGGTTCCGTCAAGGCGGCGCGACCTGGGCGGTGCAGGTCAGTCCGCGCCATGCAGGCGATCGCAGAGGGCGGTGAGTTGCAGGAGCTCGTCGGTGCCGAGCGTGTCGCCGATGCGGTCGGTGATGGTGCCCATGTGCTGGACAGCGACCCGGCGGAACAGGTCGAAGCCGGCATCCGTCAGTTCGATCAGGGCGCCGCGGCCGTCAGTAGGGTCGGTGTGCTTCCGCACATAGCCCCGTGCGGCCAGTCGGTCGACCAGACGGCTCACGCTCGGCTGGGTCAACAGCACCTGCCGATTCAAATCGCGGAGCCGCAGGCGCCGCTCGGCGGCCCGGGACAGGTTGAACATTACGTCGTACTCGTTGAACGAGATGTCATGAGCCGGAAAATCGGCGGCCAGGCTGCGCATAATGGCAACCTGGGCACGAAACAGTGATTCCCAGGCGGCCACGGCCACGGCTCGATCGGTCACGCTGCCTCCACATATCCTTGATCTCCAAGAATAGGGACTCGGCATCGGGACGCCTCCCCCACTCGTGGGGATTTGAACAAAAAAAGAATGACGAACAAGTGGCGCTTCGTTACGCGTTCGTTATATATTCGAAGTGCGTCAACCGTTTGCTGTGGCGGAAGACGCGAAATGTGATTGCAGGACACTCTTGGTGCAAGGGAAGAGGGCCGGTCGTAGCTACTACGACCGGCCCTCTGTCACGCCATCGCCGTCGAATTGTTTTGCAGCGTCGCTCCCGGAAGGCGAGAACCGACCGCAATTTGTGAATGTTGTTCATCCCGGGCGGAGCGCCGTGCCCGGTGTTGGACCAATTCGACGGAGATTCTGGTCTGAAACTGCTTTTCGGAGTATTGCGGGGACGATTTGGGCAGAATCTCGGCTCCCCTGCTGTATCCGTGGGTGTTTCGGAGCGCCTTAACGGCCGCACACCGCTTCCTGTCTAGGTTTCTGACTGTCTAGGAACAGAAACTCAAGGGGCAGGAATACGGCGTGCGGTCTCTAACTTTATGGCGGACTTTGCTCGGTGTCGACAAGACAGTGGTCGAGGACGTTGATCTCGACCTCG
>NZ_PJJS01000012.1 GCF_002929845.1 Cryobacterium sp. M96 | reverse complement strand
GCTACAATCACCACAGACCCCATACCGGCATCGGCGGCAAATCACCCATCAACCGTGCTCACAACGTCAGTGGGAACAACATCTAGAGCAAAATCTCCGTCGAATTCGTTCGGGGTTCGACACGGATCCTCGCCCGCGGTGCGCTAGACCAGCGGGGCCTTTGCGGCCGGACGGGAGGGCCACCAGAACCTGTCGCCGGTGAGGAACACCAGCGCCGGCACCACGAGGGTGCGCACCACGAGCGTGTCGAGCAGCACGCCGATGCAGACGATGACGCCGATCTGGGTGAGAGCCACGACTGGCAGCACGCCCAGCACGGCGAAGACCGCCGCGATCAGGATGCCGGCGCTCGTGATGACCGCGCCCGTCGACGACAGGGCGCGCACCATGCCCTCCTTCGTGCCGAACCGGATGCTCTCTTCCCGGGCTCGGGTGGTGAGGAAGATGTTGTAGTCCACCCCGAGGGCCACCAGGAAGAGGAACGCGAACAGCACCACGTTGGTGTTGAAGGCGGGGAAGCCCATCAGGTTCTGGAAGATCCAGTTGGAGGCACCGAGGCTGGCGAAGTACGTCGCCAGCACGCTGAGGATCAGCAGAACGGGTGCCACCAGGGAGCGCAGGAGCAGGGCGAGGATGGAGAACACGATCGCCAGGATCATCGGGATGATCAGGGCCTGGTCGGCCTGGGCGCTCGTCTTGTTGTCGAACGCCGTGGCGTCGCTGCCGCCGACCAGCGCCTCGGACACGTCGCCCGAGGTGTCGGCATAGGTGCCGCGCAGTGTGTCGATGACGGAGAAGGTTTCGTCGCTGCCCGGCTCGCTGGACAGGGAGAGGTTCAGCCGGGTCAGGCCGTTCGCGCTCTCGCCGGGCAGCACGGACTCGACGCCGGGCGTGTCGGTGGCAAGCGTCGTGGCCTCGGCGGCCGCGGCATCCGGTACCAGCACGATGGTCTGGCTGGTCAAGCCGGCCGAGAAGGATTCCTTCACGATGGCCTGCGCCTGCACCGATTCGGGCTTGCCGAGGAGTTGGTCGGCCTGCGACAGCCCCACGGAGGCGCCGATCAGGCCCAGGCTGAGGGCGCCGATCGCGGCGACGGATGCCGCGGTGACCACGATCGGACGGCGCTGCACGCCCCGACCGAGGCGGGTCCAGAAGCCGGGACGCAGCTCGGCACCGGCGCCCGGCACGAAGAGGGGGATGAACGGCCAGAACAGGCCGCGGCCGCAGACCACAAGGGCAGCCGGCAGCACGACCAGCGCGAAGATGATGGCGATGACGACACCGATAGCGCAGGCGAAACCGAGCGCGCGGTTGCCGGACAACTCGGCGAACAGCAGGGTGAGCAGGCTGAGCGCGACCGTGCCGCCACTGGCGGCGATGGCCGGGCCGGCACCGCGCACCGCGGCCAGCATGGCGTCGTTGCGGTTCTCGGTGCGGAGTAACTCCTCGCGATAGCGGGCCACGAGCAGCAGGGCGTAATTGGTGCCAGCGCCGAAGACCAGCACGGACTGGATGCCGGCGACGGAGGGGTCGAGGGTGATGCCGAACGGCTCGGCCAGGGCGACGACGACGACCCCGGACAGGCCGTCCGCGATGCCGACGACGATGAGCGGAACGATCCAGAGCACGGGACTGCGGTAGGTGACGATCAGAAGCACGGCGACGACGATCACGGTGACGAGCAGCAGCCGGAAGTCGGCACCGGCGAAGGCGTTGGTGATGTCGGACTGAAAGCCGACGGCGCCGGTGACAAAGGCGTTCAGACCGCTCGGCAGTGCGTCGGACGCGGCGTCACGGATGCCGGTGGCCGCCCCGCCGATGTCGGCGTTGGCCTCGTCCGCGTCCAGCGGAACGATGCTGATCGCGGCCTGCCCGTCATCGCTGAACCGCGGCATGGTCGCCTGCGGCACGATCGACTGCTCGGCGAGGGCGGTGCCGCGTTCGGCGATGGCTGCGATGTCGGCCCGGGTCAGGTCGGCACCCTCCCGGGTCCAGACCACGATCGCGGAGGTCTGCTCGGCGGAGGGGAACTCGGCGAGGAGAGCGTCGACCTGTGCGGCCTGGCTGGATGTGGGCAGCCCGGAGGTGGGGAACTCCTCGGAATCGTCGGAGGGGAGGAGGGAGAAGAGCAGACCGACGGCGACAATCGCCGCGATCAGTACGATCCAGGCCGTGCGTCGACCGGTGATGATCCGCTGAATCGCGAGCAAAATTCCTCCAAGAAGCCTGATTGCTAGGCGTCCTAGCAATCTTCGTAATAGTATGGCTCCTATGGAAGAGCGCCGCAAGTTCGCTCCCGGCTCCGCGGCCGGGGTAGTCGGCGCGCCGGGGGGCGGCGAAAGTCGGGATCCCAGTCTTCCGGTTTCGGACCGGATCGGCTTCCAGCTGCACGACATCGTGCACCTGTCCCGCGCCTTCGAGCGCCAGGTCGGGCAGGCGCTCGAGGTGAACGCCACCGACCTGTCCGCGATGGAGCACCTGATCCGGGAGGGGTCGCTGACCCCGGGCGAGCTGTCCCGCTGCCTGGACATCTCCACGGCGGCAACCACTCTCGTGGTCGACCGGCTCGTGGCCCTCGGTCACGCCCAGCGCCATCCGCACTCGTCGGATCGGCGCAAGGTGGTCGTGGTGCCGGCTCAGGAGTCGGTTTCGCGGGCGTTCCAGCAACTGCTTCCGGTGATCGGGGGAGTGGCGGCGCTCACCCAGGATCTCTCTGATGAGGAACGAGAGGTCATCGAGGCCTTCCTGGCCCGGGTCGTCGACGTTTACCAATCGGCACTCGGCTCGCCGTCCTGAGCCGGTGATCCGCGCCCAGCAGCCCGCGTGCGCCACGCCCGGTGGTCGCCAATTGTTTTGAGTAATTCAAAACAACTGTTAGCGTGGGGCGCATGACGGAAACAGGGCGGGTGCGGGCGGTTGAGGCGTCCGGCTTGCTCGCCGACAGCATCCGTGCGTCTGGGCTTAAGGTCACTGGGCCCCGCTTGGCGGTGCTGCGTGTTCTCGACCAGGCCCCGCACTCGACCGCGGAGCGGCTCTACGCCACGGTTCGAGCCGAGCTGCCGGGCACCTCACTGCAGGCGGTATATGGTGTGCTCGCGGCCTTCACCGGCGCGGGGATCGCCCGCAAGATCGAGCCGGCCGGCTCCCCGGCTCTCTTCGAACGCCGGGTCGGCGACAACCACCACCACATCGTCTGCACCCGGTGCAGCGCGGTGCACGACGTCGACTGCGCCGTGGGTGAGTCCCCCTGCCTAACGCCCTCGAACACCTCCGGATTTACCGTGCAAACCGCCGAGGTCACCTATTGGGGCCTCTGCCCCGATTGCCAGACCTCCACACTCACCGCACTTTCCACACCTGCACCGCTGTCGAACGAAGGAGCACAATGACAATCAAGTCCACCACCACGCAGACGGGAACGCCCGTCGCCAGCGACGAGCACTCCCTGACCGTTGGAACCGAGGGAGCCACTGCCCTGCACGACGTCTACCTGGTCGAGAAGCTCGCCCAGTTCAACCGCGAGCGCATCCCGGAGCGCATCGTGCACGCCAAGGGCGGCGGAGCGCACGGCGTCTTCGAGGTGACCGGAGACGTCTCCGCGTACACCCGCGCCGCCGTCTTCGCGCCCGGAACGACCACCGAGACGCTGCAGCGCTTCTCCAGCGTTGCCGGTGAGCAGGGCAGCCCCGACACCTGGCGCGACGTGCGCGGCTTCTCGGTGAAGTTCTACACCTCCGAGGGCAACTACGACATCGTCGGCAACAACACACCGGTGTTCTTCATCCGCGACGGCATCAAGTTCCCCGACTTCATCCACTCGCAGAAGCGCCTGCCGGGCTCCGGCCTGCGCGACGCGACCATGCAGTGGGACTTCTGGACCCTCTCCCCGGAGTCCGCGCACCAGGTGACCTACCTGATGGGCGACCGCGGCCTGCCGCGCTCCTGGCGCGAGATGCCCGGCTTCGGCTCGCACACCTACCAGTGGATCAACGCCGCCGGTGAGCGCTTCTGGGTCAAGTACCACTTCACCTCCAACCAGGGCAACATCGAGATGGAGGGCTCGGAGGCTGAGCTCATCGCGGGGGCCGACGCCGACTACTACCGTCGCGACCTCTTCGACGCCATCGATGCCGGAAACTTCCCGTCTTGGGACGTCTCGGTGCAGATCATGCCGTACGACGACGCCAAGGCCTACCGGTTCAACCCGTTCGACATCACCAAGGTGTGGCCGCACGCAGACTACCCGCTGGTCAAGGTCGGCACGCACACCCTGAACCGCAACCCGGAGAACTTCTTCGCTGAGATCGAGCAGGCCGCGTTCTCCCCGGCGAACTTCGTGCCCGGCATCGCGGCGAGTCCTGACAAGATGCTGATGGCGCGCATCTTCTCCTACCCGGACGCCCAGCGATACCGTGTCGGCACGAACTTCAACCAGCTGCCGGTGAACGCCGCGAAGGCTCCCGTGAACAACTACTCGCAGGATGGCGCCGCTCGCTATCACTTCAACGCGACGGATGTCCCGAACTACGCTCCGAACTCGCTGGGCGGCCCGGTGGCCGACCCGCAGGCGGCAACCGACGGAAGCTGGGAGAACGACGGCGAACTCGTGCGCGCCGCCGCGCAGCTGCGCAGCGAGGACAGCGACTTCGGCCAGGCCGGGACGCTGTACCGCGAGGTCTACGACGATGACGCCAAGGCGCGCTTCCTCGACACCATCACCGGTGCCATCAGCGGGGTGGAACGTCCCGAAGTGACCGAGCGAGCTATCGCGTACTGGACCAGCGTCGACGCCGACCTCGGCGTGAAGCTGCGCGCGAACCTCGCGACCTGGGCCGAGGCCGACCTGCTGGCCGAGGCCGCAGCCGGGTACGCCGCCCCGTAGCAGCAGCGCTGCACCCGCAGAATCCGTTCACGACAACGCCCGGCCTTTTCGAGGTCGGGCGTTGTCGTGTCGATGCGCTCGCGAGCTGAGTCAGCGGCAAGCGGAGCGCGGAGCGCGGCGCCCGGTGGACCTGCGCATCCAGCGCTGCGCGTTGGCTACTGCGTTGCGCCGGCGAGCACGGCCGCGAGGGCTGCGCGCAGCCGGGCATCCGCTTCGATGGAGACCTGCTCGATCTCCGGTTTCGTGCTGAGCTGCGCCATGATGGCCGGGTCGAGGGCTTCCACGGTGGTTTCACCGGCCCCCGCGTGGCGGCGCACGACCACGTTGCAGGGGAGCAGGGCGCCGATGCCCGGGTCGGCGGTTACGGCCCGCTGGGCCAGGGCGGGATTGCAGGCACCGAGAATCAGGTAGTCGCCGACGGCGTCGGCGGCCTCCTGGCCGAGCTTGGCGGCGAAGGTGGACTGTATGTCGATTTCGGTCAGTATGCCGAATCCCTGGTCGGCCAGTGCTTCCCGGGCCATCCGGACCGCTTCGTCGAACGAGACATTGACCGTGACGGTGTGTGCGTAGCTCATGCTGTTCCTCCACTTGGGTGACATTCACTCGGTTCATTCACTCGGTGACATTCACTGGGGACCGCGACGCCCCCAGACCATCATGCGCGCCACCGGCCCGATCTGCCACCGTGAACGGGTGGATTCTCGTTAGGTCAGGCATTTCATACGTGGGACATGCTCACCTCGACGGATGCGCCCGGCGCCAGCCGCCCCCGCGCGAGCTGCCGGCCATTCGCGGTCAAGGTTGCGCACGTGCTCCGGCTGTCGTCCCCATTCACCCGGTCCACTTTCACCGGCCCCGAGCTGCACCGGTTCGGCCATAAGGGAGCTCAGGGTGGGCGCCCGAATCTACAGGTGCCGCGGCACGTCCGGCTCGTCGTGTGGCCAACTCAGGAGATCCGTCCGGGCCCTCCGGACATCCGTGCTGATCCTGCACTGCTTCGCACCGGTTGGTAACTGAGGGTGACGGATGTCCTGAGTTGGCCACACGCGCGCGCTGGGCCGCCCTGACCCGCGGAGGCAGGACGCAGGGCGGCAAGGCCCATCGACCGGAGCCGTGGCGAGCTCGGTGCGGAGCCGGAGTTTCTCCCGTTTGGAGTTCCGCACCGCGACCCGAACCCCGAACGAATTCGACGGAGAATTTTGGCTCCCCTGCTGTATCCGTGGGTGTTTCGGAGCGCCTTAACGGCCGCACGCCGCTTCCTGTCTAGGTTTCTGACT
>NZ_PJJS01000011.1 GCF_002929845.1 Cryobacterium sp. M96 | reverse complement strand
GGTGACCGCGCGGCCACCGTGAACCTGAACCAGGCCGAAGCCTCGGCGCCCGCCGCCCTGCTCGTGCCGCTCGGCACGCCGGCCACGGCGGCCACCCCGGCCACCGCCCCCCTTGTGCCGTCCGGCGCCCCGGCCTCGGCCCCGGCAGCACCGCCCGCGCCACTGGCCGGCCAGGTGTCCCGACCTCTGTTCACCCTGGTGGGCGCCGCCAACGGCGACCACGTGCTGACCATCAGCGTGAGTCCCGACAATCTGGGCCCGGTCACCGTGCGGGCTCACGTGCGCGGGGAGCACATTCGGGTCGAGCTGTTCGCGCCCACGGACCTGGCCCGAGAGGCGCTTCGGGCCATCCTGCCCGACCTGCGCCGGGACCTGTCGGGCGGCGGGCTGAACGCGCAGCTCACCCTGTCGGCCGACGCCCGCGCCTCGGACCCCTCGGCCTCCCGACAGGGCGGACCCGACGCCCGCCAGGAGTGGCCGGCCGAAGACGACAGGGCGACCCGAGGCGACCGTGCGGCCGGCCCTGCCGCCGACCGTGCCGCTGACCGTGCCGCCGACCTCAGACTGTCTTCCCTGCGCGCCGCCGGCTCACACACCACCATCGACGTTCTCGCCTGACCTGCTGCCACCTCAGACCCTACCGACACAGACCCCACCATCCCAGAAAAGAGACCCTTTGACCATCGACGCAGTGGCAGCAGCCGCCCCGGCCGGGATGTACTCGACCGCCCCCGTGCGCGCCCCGAAACAGACCCTGGATTCCGAGGCGTTCATGTCGTTGCTGGTCACTCAGCTGCGCAACCAGGATCCCAGTTCGCCCATGGACACCAACCAGATGATCTCTCAGACCACGCAGCTGGCCATGATGGAGAAGCTCGCGGCGCTCTCAACGACCGCCGACGAGAACTTCTCCCTGCAGATGCGCGTCGCCGCAGCGGCCCTGGTCGGACAGGACGTCACCTTCACGCGGGCCGATGGCACCGTGGGCACCGGTACCGCCTCGAGCGTCTCCTACGCCGGGGCCGTTCCCCAGGTCACCGTCGACGGGACCCTCGTCGCCCTCGACCTGGTGACCGGCGTCACCTCGGGCGCGAGCGCCGCCGCCGGCACCACTCCCGGCCTCTCCGCCTGACCCACACCTCACATCCGTTCTCGTTCTCGTTTCCCACCGAAAGGCAGCACCCCATGCTTCGCTCCCTGTACTCCGGCATCTCCGGCCTTCGCTCGCACCAGACCATGCTCGACGTCACCGGCAACAACATCGCCAACGTCAACACCACCGCGTTCAAGGCGTCGGCCGTACAGTTCCAGGACACCCTTTCGCAGCTGAAGCAGGGTGCGGGTGGCCCCCAGGAGCAGGTGGGCGGCACGAACCCGGCCCAGGTCGGGCTCGGCGTGCAGGTGGCCGGGATCGCCACGAACTTCTCCCAGGGCTCCGCGCAGTCCACCGGGCGGGCCACCGACATGGCGATCTCCGGCGACGGGTTCTTCGTCACCCAACTGGCCGGCGAGACGCTCTATAGCCGTGCGGGTGCCTTCGACTTTGACGCCGAGGGTCGCCTGGTCTCCCCGGACGGTGCGATCGTGCAAGGCTGGAACGGCGCCAACGGGCAGATCAACGAGGGTGGCCCGGTGGGCAACATCACCCTGCCGCTGCAGGCCATGATCCCGGCGAAGGCAACCGGCGGCGTCACCATGGTCGGAAACCTGCCGGCGGATGCGGCGGCAGGCTCCGCCATCGTGCGCGACGTCAAGGTCTACGACGCGCTGGGTGCCGCCCGTACCCTGTCGGTCACCTTCGCGCGTACGACCACCGGCTGGACCGCGAGCGGCACCGACGCAGTGGGTACCGGCTCCACGGCCTTGACCCTCGACGCAGAAGGTGTGCTCACGGCAACCGGTCCGTTCATCGTGAACGACGTCAAGGTGAATCTGACCGCCCTGACCGGGCAGGCTGGCCTGAGCACGGCCACGATCAGCAGCCAGGACGGTTCCACGGCGGGTTCCCTCCAGTCCTTCACCCTCGGCAAGGACGGAACCCTGGTGGGCCTGTTCAGCAACGGCAGCCAGACAGCCATCGCCCGCATCGCCCTGGCCACCTTCACCAACCCGAGCGGCCTCGAGAAGTCCGGTTCCTCGGCCTACCGCGCCACCTTCAACTCGGGCCAGGCGGCTCTCGGCGCCCCCGGTGACGGCGGCCTCGGCTCGCTCAGCGGCGGCACCCTCGAAATGTCCAACGTCGACCTCTCGCAGGAGTTCACCAACCTGATCGTCGCCCAGCGCGGCTTCCAGGCGAATGCGCGCATCATCACCACCTCCGACGAGGTGCTTCAGGAGCTCACCAACCTGAAGCGGTAGCGCCTACGCCGATAACCGGCGTCGGCGGGTCGTCAGGCCGCACATTTTTGCGCGCCATACTGGAATGACCGACGTTTCAACTGAGGAGCAAAGATGCAAATCCTGGTCAACACCGACAACAACATCGCGGGCACGGACGCAGTCGTGGCGGAGGTGGAGTCCTCGGTCGAAACTGTTCTGGCCCGGTTCAGCTCCCGGTTGACGCGGGTCGAGGTCCACCTCAGCGACGAGAGCGCAGGCAGGGCGACGACCGAGGACATCCGTTGCCTGCTCGAGGTGCGTCCCGCCGGGGGCAACCCCCTCGCGGCAACCGACCATTCCTCCACGATGACCGGGGCCGTCAGCGGTGCGCTGCACAAGCTGGCCAGCGTGCTCGAGACCACGTTCGGTCGCATGGACGACCACAAGGGCGCATCCGCCATGGGTGACGACCACACGCCCTGAACCGCCTGCCTGACACGGTAAAGTTGGCCGTCCGCCTCGCCCGGGGGCTGAACCGAACCCGAGAGGACGGCCACAGTGAGCCTGATCAGGCTGAACGACGTCAGCATCCGTTTCGAGAACACCCAGATTCTGCGTGAGGCCTTCTTCCGACTGGAACCAGGCGACCGGGTTGGACTGATCGGCCGCAACGGGTCAGGTAAGTCGACGATTCTCAAGCTGGTCCTCGGCCAGGTGAGCGCGGATGCCGGCACCGTCACCCTCGAGGCCGGCACCCGGGTGGGCTACTTCTCCCAGTTCTCCGAACTGAACGGCGAATCCACGATCACCGAGGTGCTCGACGGCCTGTTCGCCCCGATCAAGGCCCTCGAGGCCGAGCTCGCGTCGATCGACGCCCGGATCGCGGCGGATTCTGCGCAGAGCGCCGAACTCGACCGGCTGATCCACCGCCAGGCCGAGCTGTTCGAAGACATGGACCGCCTCGATGGTTGGGACTACCCGCGGCGTATCGACGCCGCGCTGACCACCCTCGGGTTCGACGAGGCCCACCGCGTCTGCGCCATCGATTTGCTTTCCGGCGGTTGGCGCAACCGGGCGGCGCTGGCGAAGATCCTGCTCGAGCGGCCCGACGTGCTGCTCCTGGACGAACCAACCAACTACCTGGACGTCGCCGGCGTCGAGTGGCTCGAGGCCTGGTTCCGCTCATTCCGCGGTGCGGCCATCATCGTCTCGCACGATCGCCGGTTCCTTGACGGGGTCGTCACCCGCATCATTGAGGTCGAGAACTACCACCTGCACGAGTACCCCGGCAACTTCGGCGACTACGTGGTGCAGAAGCAGTTTCGCCTGAAAACCCTCGAGCTGCAGTTCCTGCACGAGTCGGAACTGCTCGCTTTCGAGGCGGAGGGGATCAGCGACCGCCGCGAGGCCGCAAAGGCTGCCAGCCGCACCCTCGACAGCCAACTCGCGCACATCAAGAAGACCCGCAGCCCGCGGCCCGTCGACACGATCATCACCGAGATCTACGGCGGGCTGCACGTGAAGGACTCGCTCTGCCGCATCGAGTCGCTCAGCAAGTCCTACGGCGAGAAGGCGCTGTTCACCGACCTCACCTTCGAGATCCGGCGCGGCAACCGCATCGTGGTCCTGGGCTCCAACGGCAGCGGCAAGACCACCCTGCTACGGGTTCTGGCGGGGGAGGAGAAGGCCGATTTCGGCGAGGTGGCCTGGGCCTCCGGCGCCGCCGTGGTCTCCTACAACCAGGTGCTCGACGGCCTTGACGACGATGACACCGTCAGCCACTCCGTGAACGCGATGCCGGGCAGTCTCGCCTTCACAGCGACCCGCAAGTCGGTCAACCGGTTCCTCGCGATGTTTCAATTCTCCGAGGCCGACCTCAAGCAGAAGATCGGCAACCTCTCCGGTGGGCAGCGGGCCCGCGTCGCCATGGCACAGTGCTTGCTGTCGGGGGCCGCTGTGCTCCTGCTCGACGAACCGACGAACCACCTCGACCTGGCCAGCACCCAGGTGATGGAGCGCGCCCTCATCCACTTTCCGGGGGCCGTGGTGGTGGTCAGCCACGACCGGTTCTTCACCGACAAGATCGCCACCCGACACCTGATCTTCGGCAGCGATGCGGCCGCGCCCGGCGAGATCCTGGTGCGCGCGGCGTAACCAATTCGACGGAGTTTTTCGCGACAGAGCGCGGTTTTCTCGTCTTTGAGTGCGTTTTGGGCAGAATCTCGGCTCTCCTGCTGCTTCTGTGGGTTAATCCCGGCCGGGGAGCACTGGTTTGTGGCCGCCGAGGCTGAGCATGGCG
>NZ_PJJS01000010.1 GCF_002929845.1 Cryobacterium sp. M96 | reverse complement strand
GCGGCAGCCGGCGCCGCGGCCGGGGCCCGAGCCGGTGCGGCAGCCGCATCAGCCGCAGCTTCAGCCTCGGCCTCGGCCGGGGCGGGATGGCAGACCGGCCCAGCGGAATCGGCAGCGAGCGGCAGCACATCGGGAACCACATTCGACGGAACAGGTGCCCGCGCCGGAACCGTCGAAGGCGATTCGGGATCCACGGCCGCCTCGACGCCCGACCCGCGTCTCGAGTCCAACCGGGCGCTGCATGAGGCCGACCTGGTGCTGAACGAGTTCCGTCAGCAGCTGCGCGCGGACCTGCGCCAGGCTGCCACACGGTCCGGCGTGCCGACCACGCTCGTGCCGGAACTTCGAGCTCGCCTGGTCGAGGTGCGCGCGGACATCCTCGCCGCCCTGCACCGGCAGCGCGGCCACTAGCCCGGAGCGGTGCAACAGCACCCCCCACACAGAACACCCTCGCCAGCTGCGCGGGTGTTCTGTGTGTCACCGTCGCAACCGGGTCAGACGGGACGGGCCGCGATCTCCTCGGCGGTGGGGTGGCGCGGTCGGTGCATCCCGCCGAACGGTCGATCGCGTGCAGGGACATCAGGGCGCCGCAGATCGGGCAGACCGGGCGCACCCGACACGCCCGCACGGCGGCCGACTCCCCTGGATTTGACAGAGGAATCCAAGGGAGTAGTGTCGTCCCTCGTGACACCAGAGGGAACCCCCCAGGCACCAGAAACACGTTCACCGAAAAGGTGGATCATCGGCGACCCGCTCTCGACCGAAAAGCTCGACGGCCAGTTGCTGCCCAAGCACCTCGCCCTCCCCATCTTCGCGAGCGACCCGCTGTCGAGCGTCGCGTATGCGCCGCAAGAGCTCCTGATGATCCTGACGCTCGGCGGGCTGGCCTTTCTCAGCTTCGCGCCCTGGGTCGCGGCGTGCGTCGTGCTACTGCTCGTCGTGGTCGTCGCGTCGTACCGCCAGCTGATCAAGGCCTACCCGTCCGGCGGCGGCGACTACGAGGTCGCGCACAAGAACCTCGGAGAGAAGGCCGGCCTCGTCGTCGCGTCCGCCCTGCTCGTCGACTACGTGATGACCGTGGTCGTGTCGGTGGCCAGCGGCGTGGACAACATCATCTCCGCACTGCCGGGCCTGGCGCCGTTCCGGGTGGAGTTCGCGGTCTTCTTCGTGATCCTTCTCGCGGCGGTCAACCTGCGCGGCGTGCACGAGTCGAGCAAGGCTTTCGCCATCCCCACCTACCTGTTCATCGCCAGCGTGCTGTTGATGGTCGTCGTGGGCCTCGCTCGGGTCGCCCTCGGCGATACCCCGATGGCCGAGTCGGCGAACTACGACGTAGAGGCCCAGAGCCTGGCCCAGTCGGCGTTCATCCTGCTGCTGCTGCGCTCCTTCGCGAGTGGGTGCAGCGCGCTCACCGGCGTCGAGGCGATCGCCAACGGGGTGCCCGCGTTCAAGCATCCGAAGGTCAAGAACGCCCAGCGCACGCTGGTGCTCATGGGCGGCATCGCCATCACGCTCTTCATCGGCCTGACCGCGCTCGCCCTGTTCTCGAAGGTGCACTACGCGGAGAATCCCTGCGACCTGATCGGCTGGGAGGAGTGCGCGACCTCCCCGCAGCGCAGCCTGATCGCCCAGATCGCGGCGGCCACCTTCGGCAACAACTCGATCATGTTCTTCGTGCTGCAGGCCGCGACCGCGGCGGTGCTGCTGCTGGCCGCCAACACGGCGTTCAACGGCTTCCCGCTGCTCGGCTCCGTGCTCGCCAAAGACTCCTACGCCCCGAAATCGCTCAGCACCCGCGGCGACCGCCTGATCTACTCCAACGGTGTGCTGCTGCTGGCCCTCTTCGCCTGCATCATCCTGGTCATCTACCAGGCCAACCTGACCGTGCTGATCCAGCTCTACATCATCGGCGTCTTCGTCTCCTTCACACTCGGGCAGACGGGCATGGTGCGGCACTGGCTGACCCTGCTGAAGACGAACCCGCCGAACCGGGCATCCATCATCGCCAGCCTCTCGATCAACGGCTTCGGCGCGCTGCTCACCGGCGTGGTGCTGATAGTGGTCACCATCACCAAGTTCACCCACGGCGCCTGGCTCGTCTTCGTTTTGATGCCTGTGCTGTTCACCCTCATGCTCGGCGTCAACCGGTACTACCGCGACGTCGCCAAGGAAATCGAAGTGGATGCCGACACCATCTTCGGCTCGTCGGGCGACCACGCGATCGTGCTGGTCGGCAAGATGCAGAAGCCCGTGCTCAAGGCGTTGGACTACGCGATCGCGGCCCGCCACGAGAGCATCGAGGCCGTACACATCTCCGTCGACGTCGACGAGACCAAGGCGCTCAAGCGCGCCTGGGTGCAGCAGAATATCCAGGTGCCGTTGCGCATCGTACAGTCGCCCTACCGGGATATCAGCTGGCCTCTGATCAGCTACATCAAGGATCGGCGCGAGGACCACGGCTCCGAGGTCGTCACCGTGTACACCCCGATCTACATCGTGGGCCACTGGTGGGAGGGTCTGCTGCACAACCACAAGGCCCGGCGGCTGCGCCAGAAACTCATGCTCGTGCACGGCGTCACCATTGCCCTGGTGCCGTGGCTGCTCGACTCCTCCGAGCTCATCTACGGCCGGCGCTCCCGGCCCGTGCCCGGCCAGGACCGCCGCGGCGAGCCCGTGCGCCCCCGCCCAATCCCGCGCCGCCCGCTCGCTCCGGCGACCAAGGACATCCCGATCCGACCCACGCCGGTCGTCGGCACGGTTCCGCCGAATTCCCGGCCGTCCGCCGCGCGGCGCCGCAAGAGGAAGTAACGGATGCGCCTTGCTCCCGGCGTCTTTCTCGGCGGCATGGTCGGCACGGGCCTTCGACTCGGCATCGATCAGGCTCTCCCGCACGCCGACACCGACTTCCCGGCGAGCACGCTGATCGCCAACACGATCGGGGCGTTCATCCTCGGCTGGCTGGTGGCCGGCCTGTGGACCCGCCCGGGCCTGCCGGCCTGGGTCAAGGCCGCCCTCGGCACGGGGGTGCTCGGGTCGTTCACGACCTACTCCGCCGTCATGGTGTCCCTGGTCGCGCTCGGCGCGGCCGGATTCCCGACTCTCGGCTGGATCTACCTGGCGGCCACTCTGCTGCTGGGGTTCGGGGCCGCGGCCCTCGGCCTGCAGCTGGGGGCGCAGCTTCGACACCGCGTGTTGCCGGACATTCCGGATGCCGGGAGCACTCTGTGAGCACCTGGCTGGTCCTCGGCGTACTCGTCACCGGTGGCGCGGCGGCGGTCATCCGTTACTTCGTCTCGCGTGCCTTCCCCGTCGGCCCCGAGCGGCTGCCGCTCGGCGTGTTGATCGTGAACGTGGCCGGATCGTTGATCGGCGGCGTGGTGCTCGGTCTCTCCGAGCGTGCCGCGGTGTCCGCCGACGTGCAGCTGATCCTGTTGACCGGGGTCTGCGGCGGCCTGACCACGTTCAGCACCTGGAGCGTCGAGACCGTCGAACTGACGCTCACCGGGCGTCGGCGAGCTGGCATTGTCAACCTGATCGGCACTCTCCTGCTCGGGTTCCTGGTCTGTGGTGCGGGCTACCTCCTCTCCCGCTGAGGTACAGTGAAGGAACGCTGATTGTGAACGTGCTCGGCGAACCGCTGCTCAGGATTTGCATCCTCGGCCCGTTCGGCCCGCCATGCTAAACTGACGGCTAGTTTTCACCATATTCGGCAACTCCCGGGAGACGTTCCTCTCACCCGGCCTGGCATCGTTAGGGGGTCTCGCATGGGGCGCGGCCGTCAAAAAGCAAAGCACACCAAGGTTGCCCGCGAGCTGAAGTACTTCAGCCCGGACACCAACTACAACGCGCTTGAGCGCGAGCTCACCGGGCATCCGGCCAACGACCCGCGCCTCGATGAGGACCTGGCGAAGTGGCCGGAGTACGAGGCCGGCAAGCCCGGCAAAGACGCAGACACCGACGACGACGCCGACGCCGACGCCGACGACCAATACGTCGACCATTACGCCACCGAAGACGAGCAGAAGCGCGCCTGACGCTCGGCTCATCTCGGCTCGGCTCGGCTCATCTCGGCTCGGCTCATCTCGGCTCGGCTCATCTCG
>NZ_PJJS01000008.1 GCF_002929845.1 Cryobacterium sp. M96 | reverse complement strand
GGTGGTGCCGGCGGCGGTGTGGCAGTGGTGCGGTGCGGCAGTGGTGTGGTGCGGCGGTGGTGCGGTGCGGCTCTGGCCATCCGCTGCCGAGCTCGACACCTTCGGTCGAGTGCGACAGGTCTGCGGGCCGAACTCGACCGGAACTGTCGTTCCCGCGAGCCCGCAGGCCTGCCCAGCCTGGCAAGCACGGATGCTCGACGTCGAACCAATTCGACGGAGATTCTGGCGAAAATGCGGCTTTCCGGTGTGTTTGGGATGGATTTTGGCAAAATCTCCGTCGAATTCGTTCGGGGCGCGGTTCAACGAGCCGGAGACACTTTCGGGGGGAGTAGGTTGCCATCACGTGGCGCAATCCGCGTGACACGCGGCCACGCGGCCACGCGGCCACGCGGCCACGCGGCCACGCGGCCGTAGGGCCGCAGAGCCGTAGGGCCGTAGATCACCGGGTCGCAGAACTCACAGAGGGGTGGAAGAACAATGCTCGAGAGCAGTGTGGTGTGGTTCAACGAGATCGGACTGGGTGACATTCCGCAGGTCGGCGGCAAGAATGCGTCGCTGGGCGAGATGGTCCGTGCCCTCAGCGACGATGGCGTGAAGGTGCCCGACGGATTCGCGACGACCGCGAACGCCTATCGCGCGTTCATCGCGGCGAACGGGATCGAGCCGGCACTGCGGCGCCAGCTCGACCTGTTCCACGACGGCCGCGCCTCGCTGCGCGTCACGGGCGAGGCCCTGCGCGAACTGTTCCTGGGGGGTGAGTTTCCCGCGGACATTGCCGACGGCATCCGTGCCTCGTATCGGGAACTGTCGGAGAAGGCCGGGCATCCGAACCTGCCCGTGGCCGTGCGCAGCAGCGCCACCGCCGAAGACCTGCCCGACGCCAGCTTCGCCGGTCAGCAGGAGACGTTCCTCAACGTGACGGGCGAGCGCGATCTGCTCGACGCCTGCCGCCGCTGCTACGCCTCGCTCTTCACCGACCGGGCGATCAGTTACCGCGAGGTCAAGAAATTCGACCACCTCGAGGTGGCGCTCTCGATCGGCGTGCAACAGATGATCCGAGCCGACGTCGGCGGCTCCGGGGTGATGTTCTCCATCGACACCGACACCGGCTTTCCGGGCGTGGCCGTGATCAGCGCCGCCTGGGGGCTCGGCGAAACGGTGGTGCAGGGCACGGTCAATCCCGACAAATACCTGGTGTTCAAGGCACTGCTCGACCAGCCCGACTGCACGCCCATCATTGAGAAAACTCTCGGCGAGAAGGCCCGCAAGATGGTCTACGCCAAGGGCGGCAGCGCCCGCACCCGCACCATCGACACCCCCGATCGGGAGCGACAGGCGTTCGTGCTGACCGACGCGGAGATCGTGAAACTGGGCCGTTGGGCCGTGATCGTGGAGAACCACTACGGCCGGCCGATGGACATGGAATGGGCCAAAGACGGCCTGACCCGCGAACTGTTCTTGGTGCAGGCGCGCCCGGAGACCGTGCACTCGCAGGCGAGCGGCACCCGGTTCACGGTGAGCACCCGGACCGAGACGGGGCCGCTGCTGGTGACCGGGGTCGCGATCGGCGACAGCATCGCGAGCGGCGTGGCCTGCGTGATCAAGGACCCCGCCGACATCGAGAAGTTCGTCGACGGCGCCATCCTGGTCACCGAGATGACCGATCCGGACTGGGTGCCGATCATGACCCGCGCGGCCGGCATCGTCACCGACCACGGCGGTCCCACCAGCCACGCCGCGATCGTCAGCCGCGAGCTGGGCGTGCCGGCCGTCGTCGGCACCGGGATCGCAACCGACACGCTCACGGATGGCCAGATGATCACGATCTCCTGCGCCGAAGGCGACGAGGGCTACGTTTTCGAGGGCAAGCTGGCTTTCGAAACCGAGGAGATCGACCTTGGCACCGTGCCGAAAACCCGCACCAAGGTCATGGTCAATATCGCCAGCCCGGCCGCCGCCTTCGAGTGGTGGCGGTTGCCTGCCGACGGCGTGGGGCTGGCCCGGATGGAATTCATCATCAACAACCTGATCAAGATCCACCCGATGGCGCTCGTTCACCCGGAGCGGGTCACCGACCGGGCCGCCATCCGTCAGATCGAGGAGCTCACCCGGGGATATATGGACCCGAAGGAATACTTCGTGCAAACGCTCGCACTCGGTATCGCGAAGCTGACCGCGCCGTATCATCCTGACCCCGTGATCGTGCGGATGAGCGATTTCAAGACCAACGAATATGCGCACCTGATCGGCGGGTCGGTCTTCGAGCACTCGGAGGAGAACCCGATGCTCGGCTTCCGTGGCGCCTCCCGCTACTATGACGAGCGCTACCGGGAGGGCTTCGCCCTCGAGTGCCGGGCGATCAAGCAGGTGCGGGAGAAGATCGGCTTCGACAACGTGATCGTGATGGTGCCGTTCTGCCGCACCGTGACCGAGGCCGACCGTGTGCTCGCGGTGATGGCGGAGAACGGGCTGGTGCGCGGCGAGTCCGGGCTACAGATCTACATGATGTGTGAGATTCCGGCCAATGTGATCCTGGCGGAGCGTTTCGCCACCCGGTTCGACGGCTTCTCGATCGGCTCCAACGACCTTACCCAGCTGGTGCTGGGCGTCGACCGCGACGCCGAGGACCTCGCCGCCCTCTTCGACGAACGCGATGACGCCGTGAAGCAGATGATCCGCGAGGCCATTCAGAAGGCCCACGCCGCCGGGATCAAGATCGGCATTTGCGGGCAGGCGCCGAGCAACTACCCCGACTTCGCGGCCTTTCTGGTGGAGGAGGGCATCGACTCCATCTCGCTCAACCCGGACAGCTTCCTCAAAACGGTGGGCCGAATCGCGCAGGCGGAGCGGGACCACGACACGGCGTAGGAGGGATGCGCCGGACTAGGGACACGCCGTCGGAGGGGCGCGGCGGCAGAGGGCGCTTTGTCGCGCAGGAGAGGCGGCAGCAGAAGACGGATGCCGGTGCGCGGCATCCGTCTTCGTGTGACGTGTTCGGTGTGGTTAGCGCTCGGCCTCGTCGAAGTCGTCGAGCACGGCCTGCTCGTATGCGGCCTCGGCGGCTTCCGCCTTCTCACGGGCGTCGGCGACGCGCACGCTGATCTCGTGCTCGGATGTGCGCAATCGTGCGGCCGCCCGCGGGCTGGCCGTGTCGAGCAGGTCCTCGAGGGTGTCGGGGTCGAGGTGCACGGCAGCCAGCGCGTCGACTTCGGACCGGGCGACGGCGGCCGTGCTCCGAAGGATGCGCAGCCTCGATTCCTGCGCGAATTTCCGCGAGAGGCGGTCGGTGGCCTCCGCGGGGGTCCGTTCGACGGGAACCATGCTCTGCTCGGACCCGTTCTGGTTGGTGTTGTACCGCTCGGCCCCGTCGCCGCTTTCCGTGTTGCTCATCGTGTCTCCTTTTTTCCGCTGGCAGCCTAGCGCGGCAGGTGTCTGCGGCAAATGGGAGCGGCGGGCGGGGCCTGCGGGGTGCGTGTTGGCGTCGGCGGGGCCACTCCCTCGTGACACTCGACCGCACGTGTCGGTTTCGGCACCGGAGACCCGCTGCTGCGCTGAGAGTCGCCGTTGCTGCCCAGCGTCGCCGGTAGAGCGGCGTCATTGGGCAGAAACGGCGACGCTGGGCGGTTCGCGGACGAGACGGACCGCCGAGTGATCGGAACGCGGCCCGAGGAGACGGCCCGCACCGCCCGCCCGCGCCGCCCGCCCGGCCGCGCCGCCCGCCCAGC
>NZ_PJJS01000007.1 GCF_002929845.1 Cryobacterium sp. M96 | reverse complement strand
CATCGAGAACCACATAGTGGACGCTTGCAGCTTATTCAAACTGGTGTGTTATCAAATTATTGGCTTATTAGTACCGGTCAGCTCCGAGGGTCTTTAGTCCCCTCTTCCACATCCGGCCTATCAACGCAGTAGTCTAGCTGCGAGCCTCTCCCCCGAAGGGATGGAAATCTCATCTCGAAGCCGGCTTCCCGCTTAGATGCTTTCAGCGGTTATCCGTTCCGAACGTAGCTAATCAGCGGTGCTCCTGGCGGAACAACTGACACACCAGAGGTTCGTCCATCCCGGTCCTCTCGTACTAGGGATAGATCTTCTCAAATTTCCTGCGCGCGCAGCGGATAGGGACCGAACTGTCTCACGACGTTCTAAACCCAGCTCGCGTACCGCTTTAATGGGCGAACAGCCCAACCCTTGGGACCTACTCCAGCCCCAGGATGCGACGAGCCGACATCGAGGTGCCAAACCATGCCGTCGATATGGACTCTTGGGCAAGATCAGCCTGTTATCCCCGAGGTACCTTTTATCCGTTGAGCGACAGCGCTTCCACAAGCCACTGCCGGATCACTAGTCCCGACTTTCGTCCCTGCTCGACTTGTCAGTCTCACAGTCAAGCTCCCTTGTGCACTTACACTCGACACCTGATTGCCAACCAGGTTGAGGGAACCTTTGGGCGCCTCCGTTACTTTTTAGGAGGCAACCGCCCCAGTTAAACTACCCACCAGGCACTGTCCCTGAACCGGATCACGGTTCGAAGTTAGATATCCAATATGACCAGAGTGGTATTTCAACGTTGACTCCACCTGAACTAGCGTCCAAGCTTCACAGTCTCCCACCTATCCTACACAAGCCACACCGAACACCAATACCAAGCTGTAGTAAAGGTCACGGGGTCTTTCCGTCCTGCTGCGCGTAACGAGCATCTTTACTCGTAATGCAATTTCGCCGAGTTCGCGGTTGAGACAGCTGGGAAGTCGTTACGCCATTCGTGCAGGTCGGAACTTACCCGACAAGGAATTTCGCTACCTTAGGATGGTTATAGTTACCACCGCCGTTTACTGGGGCTTAAATTCTCAGCTTCGCCTTGCGGCTAACCGTTCCTCTTAACCTTCCAGCACCGGGCAGGCGTCAGTCCGTATACATCGTCTTGCGACTTGGCACGGACCTGTGTTTTTAGTAAACAGTCGCTTCCCACTGGTCTCTGCGGCCTTCGAACGCTCCAGGAGTAAATCCCTTCACGCCTCAGGCCCCCCTTCTCCCGAAGTTACGGGGGCATTTTGCCGAGTTCCTTAACCACGATTCTCTCGATCTCCTTAGTATTCTCTACCTGATCACCTGAGTCGGTTTGGGGTACGGGTGACTAAAACCTCGCGTCGATGCTTTTCTTGGCAGCATAGGATCACTGATTTCGTCCGTGAGGACTACCCATCGGGTCTCAACCTTCATGAGAGACGGATTTGCCTATCTCTCGGCCTACATCCTTAGACCGGGACAACCATCGCCCGGCTCAGCTACCTTCCTGCGTCACACCTGTTAATACGCTAACCGCACCAGCATAGGGTCGCACGCTAGGCCCCACGCTTCACCCCGAAGGGATCCATCTAGAGGATTCAGATGCTTAGCATTACTGGATTAGTTTGGGCGGTTTTTCGCCAGTACGGGAATATAAACCCGTTGTCCATCGACTACGCCTGTCGGCCTCGCCTTAGGTCCCGACTTACCCAGGGCGGATTAGCCTGGCCCTGGAAACCTTGATCTTTCGGAGGACGGGTTTCTCACCCGTCTTTCGCTACTCATGCCTGCATTCTCACTCGTGTAGCCTCCACGGCTGGTTTACACCGCCGCTTCGCTGGCCACACGACGCTCTCCTACCCATCAACACGGCTGAACCAACACCACAAGGGTGCGGCTTACCAAAAATATCAATGCCACAACTTCGGTGGCGTGCTTGAGCCCCGTTACATTGTCGGCGCGGAATCACTTGACCAGTGAGCTATTACGCACTCTTTCAAGGGTGGCTGCTTCTAAGCCAACCTCCTGGTTGTCTGTGCAACTCCACATCCTTTCCCACTTAGCACGCGCTTTGGGACCTTAGTTGGTGGTCTGGGTTGTTTCCCTCTCGACGATGAAGCTTATCCCCCACCGTCTCACTGCTGCGCTCTCACTTACCGGCATTCGGAGTTTGGCTGACGTCAGTAAGCTTTTAGGCCCCATCGGCCATCCAGTAGCTCTACCTCCGGCAAGAAACACGCAACGCTGCACCTAAATGCATTTCGGAGAGAACCAGCTATCACGAAGTTTGATTGGCCTTTCACCCCTATCCACAGCTCATCCCCTCCATTTTCAACTGAAGTGGGTTCGGTCCTCCACGACGTCTTACCGTCGCTTCAACCTGGCCATGGATAGATCACTTCGCTTCGGGTCTAGGACATGCGACTGAATCGCCCTATTCAGACTCGCTTTCGCTACGCATTCCCCTCTCGGGTTAAGCTCGCCACATATCACTAACTCGCAGGCTCATTCTTCAAAAGGCACGCTGTCACCAGAAATCCGCACCACGAATGGCACAGCCTGGCTCCAACGGTTTGTAAGCAAACGGTTTCAGGTACTATTTCACTCCCCTCCCGGGGTACTTTTCACCTTTCCCTCACGGTACTTGTTCACTATCGGTCATGTAGGAGTATTTAGGCTTATCAGGTGGTCCTGACGGATTCACACGGGATTTCTCGGGCCCCGTGCTACTTGGGATACTCTTCGGGCGATTGCTGCATTTCGACTACGGGGTTCGCACCCTCTATGACCAGGCTTTCAATCCTGTTCGTCTATACAACGCTCTAACCCTCACTGTTCGGCAGAATCAGCAGAAAAGTCCCGCAACCCCGACCATGCAACGCCTGCCGGCTATCACACATGATCGGTTTAGCCTCATCCGGTTTCGCTCGCCACTACTAACGGAATCACTATTGTTTTCTCTTCCTGTGGGTACTGAGATGTTTCACTTCCCCACGTTCCCTCTACCCGCCCTATATATTCAGGCGGGAGTCACCAGGTCACCCAAAGGGCCTGGCGGGGTTTCCCCATTCGGAAATCCTCGGATCACAGTTCGTTTATCAACTCCCCGAGGCTTATCGCAGATTACTACGTCCTTCTTCGGCTCTACATGCCAAGGCATTCACCGTTTGCTCTTAGAAATTTGAAATCACATGAGTTTGAATCGATTAAGAATCGT
>NZ_PJJS01000006.1 GCF_002929845.1 Cryobacterium sp. M96 | reverse complement strand
CCCAGGCGGAGCGGCTGCGGGCGGCCGAGGGCGCGGCCGGCCAGGTGCGGCGTCTCGACGCGGAGCTGGAGGTGGCGCACCGGGCCGACGCGGTCGCCGCCGGCGAGAACGCGGCGGCGGCGGTGCGCTACCAGACCCTTGTGGACCGGCGGCTGGCCGGCCACGCCGTCGAGTTGGCCTCGCACCTCGTGCCGGGGGAGCCGTGCGAGGTGTGCGGCTCGACCGCGCATCCGGCTCCCGCCACCGGCGATGAAGAACCGGTCACCGAAGCCGACATCGTGGCGGCACGGGCATGCCTGAAGCAGGCGCAGACCCGACTCGATCAGACGCACGTCGCCGCAGGCACCGTGGCCACCGATCTGGCCGAGGCCCGGGCCCGGGCCGGGGAGCGCACCATCGACGAAATCGTCGCCGAAATGGCCGCGTCCGAGGTGGCCCTCGCCGCGGCCGTGAACGCGGGCGTGCGGGCGGCAGCGCTCGGCCTCGACAAGAGCCGGCTGCGGGCCGAACTCGACGAGGCCGGCCGTGCCCTGGCAGGCCTCTGCTCCGCCCGCGATGTGGCGGCCGTGCAGCTTGCCGAGCGCCGCAGCGCCCGACAGGCCATCGACGACCGAGTGTCCGCCCAGCGCGGCGACTTCGCCTCGGTGGGCCACCGGGTCGATCGGCTGCGGGCAGAGCTGGCCTCCGCGCGGGCCCTCGGCGAGGCCCTCGACCACAGCCGTGAGCGCCGAAGCCTGCGGAACGCCGCCGGCGCATCCGTTCAGGCTCAGCTGGACCGCGAAGGTTTCGTCGACGAGCAGGACGTGGCCGCCGCCCACCAGAACGACGCCGACGTGCGGCAGCTGGAAGAGCTGATCCGCGGCCACGACGATTCGCGCGCGGCGGCGCGCTCGGTGCTGGCTGAACCGGCACTCACGGGTCTTCCCGCCGGCCTGACCGACGTCGGTCCGGCCCGGGAAACCCTGGTGACGGCGGCGGCGGAACGGGATGCGGCGCTGGCCGAACGCGGCTCCCTGGGGGAGCGGGTGGCCGTCATGACCGGCCTGGTCACGGATGCCCGCGTGCACTTCGACGCCGGCGCGGAGCTTCTGTCCACGCAGACGCAGGTTAGGGAGTTGGCGGCGGCCGTGCACGGCGACGAACCCAACACGAAACGGATGCGCCTGGAGACCTACGTTCTCGCCGCGCAGCTCGAGCAGATCATTGCAGCGGCCAACAACCGGCTACGCACCATGACCGGGGGCCGCTACACCCTCGAACACGACGACTCGGTGCAGTTCCGTGGTGGCCAGTCCGGGCTCGGGCTGATGATCCGGGACGCGCACACCGGGCGGGCCCGCCCCACCCAGTCGCTCTCCGGCGGCGAGACGTTCCTGGCGTCATTGGCCCTCGCCCTCGGGCTGGCGGAAATCGTGTCGAACCAGGCCGGCGGCATCGCCCTCGACACCCTGTTCGTCGACGAGGGCTTCGGGTCCCTCGACGGCGCCACCCTGGAAACCGCGATGAGCACCCTGGACGGTCTCCGCGCCGGCGGCCGCACCATCGGTCTGATTAGCCATGTCGACTCCATGAAGGAGCAGATCCCGGCCAAGCTGGTCATCACCGTCACCGACCAGGGCTTCAGCGAGATCGACGAGGTCCTCGTGTCGGTGTAGCCGGGCTGTGCCGGTTCGTGCTGTGCCGGCGCGGGACTAGTCCAGACCGGGCGTGGCCGAGTAGGCAGGCTGGCCGGGGCAGGTCGCGAGCACGCGCACCATGGCGTCGTGCTCGGCCGGGGCCACCCATAGGCCGTAGGTGGCCTTCACGGAGATCTGGCGGGCCACATATTCGCAGCGGAACGACTTCTCCGCGGGTAGCCAGGTGGCGGCGTCCCCGTCGCCCTTCTGCGAGTTGGAGACACCGTCGGAGGCCAGCAGGTTCAGCGGGTCGTTGGCCAGGGCGATCCGCTCTTCCCGGGTCAGTTGTGCGGCGCCGGTTTGCCAGGCGTTCGACAAAGCGACCAGATGGTCGATCTGCACGAGCATCGAGGTGGTCTCGCCGCGCTCGAACGACACCGATTCGCCCGTGTACGGCGCCAGCAGCTGGCCGCTCAAGACCCGGCAGGACGCGTCGGTCACGATCGCGGCCAGGTCGCGGGCCAGGATATCGTTGCGGGTGTCGCAGCCGTTGTCGTCCACGTCGCGCCAGGCGGAGCCGAACTCGCCGGTGCGGTCGTAGCCGGTCTTCGCGGCCTTGCCCTTGACCGGCAGGGTGGCGAGCAGGTCGGCCGCGTCGCCGGTCACCGGGGCCGCGGCCGTGGATCCGACCGGGAAGGGAACGGATGTCTCGCCCGGTGTGACGCCGGGCACGCCGACCACGATCGCCCAGACCAAAGCCAGGAGCGGCAGGACCACCATCAGGGCGGTGACGGGCCGTCGCCTGGAACGCCGGCTGCGGGTTGACGCAGGCTTGCGAGATGCGTGTGGCATGGTGCTCCCAGGGTCGGCTTTCGACCCTACCGGGCGGCAATAATGACGTATGACCAAAAACTGGACCCCGCTCGCCGCCGTCTACCTGGCGCTCAGCCTCGGCGGCCTCGTGGGCACCTGGACCTTCAACCTGCTGGCGATCGTGCAGCTACGCGACTTCGTCGGTGACTGGGTGAACAGCGGTCCGGCGGTGTCGTCACTGACCGTTGACCTGCTGGTGGTGGCGGTGGCCGGCAGCATCCTGATCATCGTCGAGGCCAGGCGGATCGGGATGAAGCGGGGTTGGCTCTACGTGGTGCTCTCGGGTCTGACAGCCTTCGCCTTCACCTTCCCGCTTTTCCTCGCAATGCGGGAACGCACGCTGCAGGCGCAGCGGGTGCGGCCGGCGTCTGCCGGAGCCCGGACCCGCTAGGCGCCAGCCAGGCGGACCAGCCAGGCGGTCTCGAACCAATTCGACGGAGATTTTGCTCAAAACCGGCCCCAAACATCCGTTTCAGCCCGAAATGCTCAAAATCTCGGCTCTCCTGCTGCTTCTGTGGGTTAATCCCGGCCGGGGAGCACTGGTTTGTGGCCGCCGAGGCTGAGCATG
>NZ_PJJS01000005.1 GCF_002929845.1 Cryobacterium sp. M96 | reverse complement strand
GGTGAGTTCTGCTTCGATGGCCGCCTGGAGGCGTTCTTCGAGCAGGGGGGAGCCGATTTGTTGCACGATCTCGCTGAGGAAGCCGCGTACGACGAGGCGCCGGGCCTCGTCTTCGCTGATGCCGCGGGACTGCAGGTAGAACAGCTGCTCGTCGTCGAAGCGGCCGGTCGCGCTCGCGTGCCCGGCCCCCTTGATGTCGCCGGTCTCGATCTCGAGGTTCGGGATCGAGTCCGCCCGGGTGCCTTCGGTGAGCACGAGGTTACGGTTCTGTTCGTAGCTGTCGGTCCCGGCCGCATCCCGCCCGATCAGGACGTCGCCGATCCACACGGTGCGGGCACCTTGACCCTGCAACGCACCCTTGTAGGTGACGCGGCTGCGACTGTTCGGCGCGACATGGTTCACGAATACCTGCTGCTCGAGGTGCTGGCCGGCGTCGGCGAAGTACAGGCCGAGCAGCTCCGTGTCCGAACCGATCCCGGCTAGACGCACCGACGGGTTCACCCGCACGATGCTGCCGCCCAGGCTCACCACGATGTGCTTCAACCGTGCGTCGCGGCCGATGGTGGCGAAGTGGTTCGTCAGGTGCACGGCCGTGTCGCCCCATTCCTGCAGACTGACCACGGTCAGGTTCGCGGACTCGCCCAGGATGATCTCGACGTTCTCGCTCAGCCGGGCCGCACCCGTGTTCTCCAGGATCAGGATGGCTTGGCTGAACGGCTTGGCCTCGATGATGGTGTGCGCGCCGCGCGCGCCGGAACCCAGGCCGGCACGGGTGACCGTGACCTCCTTGGCCTCCTCGCCGCTGATCGTGATCGCGAGAGCCTTCTCGAAACTCGACCACGCGTTCGCCGACGCACGTTCCTCGGGTGCCCCGGCCGAACCGATCCGCGGGTCGGTGCGATCGACCCAGGCAACGCTGACCCCGGCGACGCGTGAAGACTCGACCGGGTACTCCGACCCGTCGAGCACACCCGCGGTCAGGTCGGTGAACTTCTTCACCGGCGATAGCTTCCAGACTGCTTCACGACCCGTGACGGGACCGAAGTCGGCCACGTTCACGCTCGCGAACCGGTCCGACCGGGTCTGCACCGGCACATAACCGAAACGGCCGTCCGAGTGCTCCTTGATGCCGTGCTGCTCCGCAGTAGGCATGGCATCCGTTGTGGATGCCGGGGTGGTTGGTGGGGAATTGAGTTGTGCAGAGACGGCGGACATTTAGCCGACGGATCCTTCCATGCCCATTTCAATGAGCTTGTTGAGTTCAAGGGCGTACTCCATCGGCAGCTCCCGGGCAATCGGCTCGATGAAGCCGCGCACGATCATGGCCATCGCCTCATCTTCGGGCATCCCCCGGCTCATCAAGTAGAACAGCTGCTCCTCGCTGACCCGCGACACCGTGGCCTCATGGCCCAACTGCACATCATCGACCCGGATATCGATCGATGGATACGTGTCCGAACGCGATTTCGTGTCCACCAGCAACGCGTCACAGCGCACCGTGTTCGCGGAGTGGTGCGCCGTGGCATCCACCCGCACCTCACCGCGGTAACCAGACCGGCCACCACCCCGGGCAATGGACTTCGACACGATCGAAGACTGCGTATACGGCGCCATGTGGATCATCTTCGCGCCCGCATCCTGATGCTGACCGGGACCCGCGAACGCCACCGACAGGGTCTCCCCCTTAGCGTGCTCACCCATCAGATAAATCGACGGGTACTTCATCGTGACCTTGGAACCGATATTGCCATCGATCCACTCCATCGTGGCACCCTCCGCAGCCGTCGCACGCTTCGTGACCAGGTTGTAGACGTTCGTGGACCAGTTCTGGATAGTCGTGTAGCGAACGCGGGCATTCTTCTTCACAACAATCTCGACCACCGCAGAGTGCAGAGAATCGGACGAGTAGATCGGGGCCGTGCACCCCTCGATGTAGTGCACGTAGCTGCCCTCGTCGGCGATGATCAGGGTGCGCTCAAACTGCCCCATATTCTCCGTATTGATGCGGAAGTAGGCCTGCAGCGGGATCTCCACGTGCACACCCGGCGGCACATAAACGAAAGAGCCGCCCGACCACACCGAGGTGTTCAGCGCCGCGAACTTGTTGTCGCCGGAGGGAATGATCGTGCCGAAATACTCCTCGAAGAACTCCGGATGCTCCCTCAACGCCGTGTCGGTATCCATGAAGATGACACCCTGCGCAGCCAATTCTTCGTTGATCTGGTGATAGACCACCTCGGACTCATACTGGGCCGCGACGCCGGAGACAAGACGCTGACGCTCGGCCTCGGGAATGCCGAGCTTCTCATAGGTGCTCTTGATGTCCTCGGGCAGGTCGTCCCAAGTCTGGGCCTGCTTCTCCGTGGAACGCACGAAGTACTTGATGTTGTCGAAATCGATGCCCGACAGGTCAGCACCCCAAGTCGGCATCGGCTTGCGCTCAAACAACTCGAGGGCCTTGAGGCGACGCTGCAGCATCCACTCAGGCTCGCCCTTGAGATTGGAGATATCGGTCACCACCTCCGGCGAAATCCCGCGGCGAGCGGAGGCACCAGCAGCATCGGAGTCGGACCACCCGAACTCGTAGACACCGAGCCCCGCAAGTTCGGGGCGGTCAAGAAGGACGTCAGACATATTTACCTCTTCTGCCACCCCGGCAACCCGGATATTAGTCCGGTC
>NZ_PJJS01000004.1 GCF_002929845.1 Cryobacterium sp. M96 | reverse complement strand
TGTTAACGCCAACTGAAAACAGGGCCAGAAACGCCAACTGAAAATAGGGCCACCAACCATCATGGAAGGTGATCAAATTGGATGATTGGGCAGAGATTCGCCACCTGCATTCGACGGGGAAGCATTCGAAGCGGGAGATAGCTCGGCTGGTTGGAGTGTCCCGAGGAACGGTGGACCGGGCGTTGGCCGTGGATCGGTCGCCGACGTATCAGCGGGAGCCGACCGGGTCGAGTTTCGACGCGTTCGCCGGCCAGGTGCGGGTGTTGCTCGCAGCGACGCCAACGATGCCGGCCGCGACCGCTGCTGAGCGGGTGGGCTGGTCGGGGTCTCCGTCGCTGTTCCGGGCCAAGATCGCCGAGCTGCGGCCGGAGTATGCGGTGCCGGATCCCGCGGATCGGCTGGTGCACCCGCCCGGGTTCCAGGTCCAATGTGATCTCTGGTTCCCGCACGAAGACCTGCCGCTGGGCCATGACCAGGCTGCTGCGCCGCCGGTTTTGGTGATGACGTCAACGTTCTCCGGATTCATCCAGGCCCGCATGTTGCCCTCGAGGACGACGCCGGATTTGCTCGGTGGGATGTGGTCGTTGCTGCAGGAGGCCGAGGCCGTTCCCGCCCGTTTGACCTGGGACAACGAGACCGGCATCGGGCGCGGGAAACTCACCGAGCCGGCCGCCGCGTTCGCCGGCACCCTCGGCACGCAAATCAAGCTGCTCAAGGCCCGCGATCCTGAGTCCAAGGGCATGGTGGAGCGGATGAATCGCTTCTTCCGCAGCCGATTCATGTCGGGTCGCGCCTTCATCTCTCCCGACGACTTCAACCAGCAGTTGGCTGGCTGGCTGCCCATCGCGAACAACCGTCTCTCGAGGTCGCGACGAGGGCGACCCGGTGACCTGGTCCGCCTCGACCGGGCGGCGATGCGCGGCCTGCCGCCGATGGCGCCGGAGGTGATGTTCCGCAACAGCGTCCGGCTCCCAAGGGATTACTACGTTCGCGCGTTCAGCAACGACTACTCCGTCGACCCAGCCATGATCGGCCGGGTCGTTGACGTGGCAGCGAGCCTGGAGCGCGTGACCGTCCACCACGACGGGGTCCTCATCGCCGAGCATCGCCGGAAATGGGCTCGGCAACTGACCGTCACCGACCCGGCACATGTCCTCCGCGCGGCCGAGCTGCGCGCCCATTTCCAAGCCCAACGCGCCCGCCGGCCCACGGTCACGGCCGTCGTCGAAATGGCCTCACTGGACCGCTACGACGAGCTCTTCAGCGTTGACATCGACGCCGCACCGACCGTGTTGGCGGTCGCGTCATGACCGGCTCAGAAGCGGCCTCGCAGATCGAGTACTACGCCCGCGCGCTGCGGGCACCACGGATCAGTGAAGCGTTCCGGCGCCTGGGCGATCAGGCCCGCGACGCGGGCTGGTCCCACGAGGAATACCTCTCCGCAGTGCTCTCCAAAGAGGTCTCCGAACGCGAAGCCTCCGGGGCCGCGCTGCGGATCAAGGCCGCCCGGTTTCCCGGTCACAAGACCCTCGAGGACTTCAACTTCGACCACCAACCCTCCGCCAACCGAAACCTGATCGCGCACCTCGGCACGAGCGTGTTCCTCACCGAAGCGAAGAACGTCGTCCTCCTCGGGCCACCCGGAACCGGGAAAACACACCTCGCCGTCGGCATCGGGATCAAGGCCGCCAAGGCCGGCCACCGGGTCCTCTTCGACACCGCGACGGGCTGGGTGACTCGACTCCAAGAGGCCCACTCGCGGGGCAAACTCGCCGCCGAACTCATCAGGCTGCGCCGCTACAGCCTGCTGATCGTCGATGAGGTCGGCTACATCCCATTCGACCAGGACGCCGCGAACCTGTTCTTCCAGCTCGTGTCATCCCGCTACGAACACGCCTCGCTGATCATGACGAGCAACCTGCCCTTCGCCCGCTGGGGCGACGTGTTCGGCGACCTCACCATCGCCTCCGCGATGATCGACCGCATCGTTCACCACGCCGACGTAATCAGCCTCAAAGGCAACAGCTACCGGCTCAATCAACACCAACCCGCCGTGACTACGGCACACTAGAACCACACGAGAGTGGCCCTGTTTTCAGTTGGCAGAAGTGGCCCTGTTTTCAGTCGGCGTTAACA
>NZ_PJJS01000003.1 GCF_002929845.1 Cryobacterium sp. M96 | reverse complement strand
AATGGCTTGGCAGTGGTGTTCCGCTGTAGACAGACGGCACTGCTGTGCTCCTTAGAAAGGAGGTGATCCAGCCGCACCTTCCGGTACGGCTACCTTGTTACGACTTAGTCCTAATCACCGATCCCACCTTCGACAGCTCCTCCCCTTGCGGGTTAGGCCACTGGCTTCGGGTGTTACCGACTTTCATGACTTGACGGGCGGTGTGTACAAGGCCCGGGAACGTATTCACCGCAGCGTTGCTGATCTGCGATTACTAGCGACTCCGACTTCATGAGGTCGAGTTGCAGACCTCAATCCGAACTGAGACCGGCTTTTTGGGATTCGCTCCACCTTGCGGTATTGCAGCCCTTTGTACCGGCCATTGTAGCATGCGTGAAGCCCAAGACATAAGGGGCATGATGATTTGACGTCATCCCCACCTTCCTCCGAGTTGACCCCGGCAGTATCCCATGAGTTCCCACCATTACGTGCTGGCAACATAGGACGAGGGTTGCGCTCGTTGCGGGACTTAACCCAACATCTCACGACACGAGCTGACGACAACCATGCACCACCTGTATAGAGACCTTGCGGGGCGACTGTTTCCAACCGTTTCCTCTATATGTCAAGCCTTGGTAAGGTTCTTCGCGTTGCATCGAATTAATCCGCATGCTCCGCCGCTTGTGCGGGCCCCCGTCAATTCCTTTGAGTTTTAGCCTTGCGGCCGTACTCCCCAGGCGGGGAACTTAATGCGTTAGCTGCGACACGGAGACCGTGGAATGGTCCCCACATCTAGTTCCCAACGTTTACGGCATGGACTACCAGGGTATCTAATCCTGTTCGCTCCCCATGCTTTCGCTCCTCAGCGTCAGTTACGGCCCAGAGATCTGCCTTCGCCATTGGTGTTCCTCCTGATATCTGCGCATTCCACCGCTACACCAGGAATTCCAATCTCCCCTACCGCACTCTAGTCTGCCCGTACCCACTGCAGGCCCGAGGTTGAGCCTCGGGTTTTCACAGCAGACGCGACAAACCGCCTACGAGCTCTTTACGCCCAATAATTCCGGACAACGCTTGCACCCTACGTATTACCGCGGCTGCTGGCACGTAGTTAGCCGGTGCTTTTTCTGCAGGTACCGTCACTTTTACGCTTCTTCCCTACTAAAAGAGGTTTACAACCCGAAGGCCGTCGTCCCTCACGCGGCGTTGCTGCATCAGGCTTTCGCCCATTGTGCAATATTCCCCACTGCTGCCTCCCGTAGGAGTCTGGGCCGTGTCTCAGTCCCAGTGTGGCCGGTCACCCTCTCAGGCCGGCTACCCGTCGTCGCCTTGGTGAGCCATTACCTCACCAACTAGCTGATAGGCCGCGAGCTCATCCTTGACCAAAATTCTTTCCACCCCAGAAGATGCCTTCCAAGGTCGTATCCGGTATTAGACGTCGTTTCCAACGCTTATCCCAGAGTCAAGGGCAGATTGCTCACGTGTTACTCACCCGTTCGCCACTGATCAGAGAAGCAAGCTCCTCATCACCGTTCGACTTGCATGTGTTAAGCACGCCGCCAGCGTTCGTCCTGAGCCAGGATCAAACTCTCCGTAAATGTTTGACTGCACGACCACCGAAGTGACCGGCACATCTAGTGCAGAAAGCCACCGGAATAGGCGAACAATCTGCAAGTTTGAAACTGACAGAACAAATCATTACTGACTTGCTTTGTTGTTTAAATGTTTTCCAAAGGAATCTCTTCCGCGGTAC
>NZ_PJJS01000002.1 GCF_002929845.1 Cryobacterium sp. M96 | reverse complement strand
CAGGCGACGCCGAGCGGATGACCGTGGCCGGCTCACTCACGAACGTGCGCCCGGTCGGCGACGTCCACTCAAGCGTGCCGTCACCGAGGTGCAACACCCGCCACCCGGTCTCGCTCTTCAACGCATGACACGCCGGACACAGATGCGCGAGGTTGTCGTGCGCGGTCAGGCCCTCGAACTGCCAATCCAGGGAATGGTCCAGGTCGCAATGCGCCGCCGACCGGTTGCAGCCCGGAAACCGGCAGGTTTTGTCTCGCACCCGGAGGAACCGTTTCAGGTCTTCCGGGACCGCGTACCGGTCCCGGCCTACCGACAGCACCGCCCCCGTCTCCGGGTGCACCAGGATCCGGGTGAAACTCGGCGCCCCGGCCGCGATCTGCCGGGCCGTGTCCGGGTCGATCGGACCATACCCCTCCAAGAACCCCGGCTCCTCACCGAGACCCATCAGAGTCAGCACCGGCACGGTCACATTGACCGCACCCCGGATGCCCTTGCCGAGGCCGGACGGGGTGACCCCATCGAGGATGATGTCGGCGAACACGTCCGCCTCGAGCTGCGTCAGGGTGCGCACCTCCTCCGGCCCCTGCAGACTCAACGCTGCGAGCATCACCCGCTCGTAGGCACCGGCCACCTTCTCCGCACTGTCGTACAGGGTCAGCGACGCCATACCATCGGGCTCGGGCTCGAAGAACACGGCCCGGTCGCGCACGGACTTCTGGTGCCGGGCCCGGATCGTCTCCGGATGCAGGCGCTCCCGGAGCAGCCGGGCCCGGTACTTCAGCTTCGACGCCGTCACCGTGCCCGCCGACCGCAGAACCTCCGCCTCGAACGCCGCCTTGGCCTCGTCGGGAACCGACCAGGCCTGATTGATCACCACCTTCGCGTGCTGGTAACTGATCTCGCCGGCCTCGAGCGCGGCCCGGGTGGCCGGGAGCTCGCCGGCCAAGGCGCGGCTCTCCGCGATCAGGTTCTCAGCCGTGCGGCGCGGCACCCGGATCGTGCAGGCCAGTTCGCTGACGAACTCCCGCTCGGCGACCTCGGCCGCGTCCCACCGGGACCCCGGCAGCCGCGCCGCCGCGTTCGCCCGGGCCTGCCCGAAGCGGCGGCCCGCCTCGACCAACTCCGCCCGCCGGGCGAACGCCACGGCGATGGCCAGTTCGGCCTCCGCGATCGCCTCGAAATGCTCCCCGAGAGCCTCTTGCTCTTC
>NZ_PJJS01000001.1 GCF_002929845.1 Cryobacterium sp. M96 | reverse complement strand
TGTTGTTCCCACACAGGTTGTGAGCGTGGCGTGAGCTAAAAAGGTGAGGACCTCCGGTATCGATTGGGTTACCACACTCAACACGATGCAACGGAGGCCCTCATCTCTTACGTTACTCATGCCAACGCCCCGCTGACCCCGGGAGGCCGGCTGAAGCTGGTTCAGCTCGTCGTGAACGACGGCTGGGCTCAAGCCCGGGTCGCCGAACGGCTCCAGGTCTCTCGCGCGACCGTGGCCAAATGGGTTACCCGGTACCGGGCTCAGGGTGGTTCCGGGCTCGTCGACCGGTCGTCGCGCCCGCACTTCTCCCCGAACCAATGTGCCCGGCGCACCGAACGGCGAATCATCGCGCTGCGCTTCACGAGGCGGTGGGGGCCGCACCGCATCGGCTACCACCTGAGGCTGCCGCAATCGACGGTCTCGAAGGTCCTCAACCGGTACCGGATGCCGTTGCTGGGCCATCTAGACCAGAACACGGGCCTGCCGGTGCGCAAACCCAAACCGATTCGGTACGAGAAGAAAACCCCAGGCGAGCTGGTGCACGTTGACGTGAAGAAACTTGGTCGCATCCCCGACGGCGGCGGCCACCGCACTCTCGGCCGCCAAGCCGGCAAACGCAACCGTCAGGCAGGCGTAGGCCACTCATTTCTGCACTCCGCGATCGACGATTATTCCCGGCTGGTCTATTCAGAGATCTTGACCGATGAGAAGAAGGAAACCGCGGCCGGCTTCTGGGGCCGCGCGAACGCGTTCTACGCGACCCACGACATCACTGTGCTGCGCGTCATGACCGACAACGGCTCCTGCTACCGGTCGAAGTTCTTCAACGACGCTCTGGGCGACATTACGCACAAGTTCACCCGGCCCTACCGACCCCAAACCAACGGAAAGATCGAACGATTCCACCGCACCCTCGCCGCGGAATGGGCTTACGCCCACCACTACAACTCAGACGCCGCCCGAGCAGCCACCTACCAAGACTGGATCCATAGCTACAATCACCACAGACCCCATACCGGCATCGGCGGCAAATCACCCATCAACCGTGCTCACAACGTCAGTGGGAACAACA